>NZ_JAKIKR010000001.1 GCF_023284025.1 Shewanella abyssi
TTTTTTATGCTTACATTCAGGACATATTAGTTCTGAGTCAGTGATAATTTTAGTCATATTCGATCCCTAGTTTCTTTATGTTAGTATAGAACCTGTAGTTACTATAGGTTCTATACTAACATAAAGAAACTAGGGATCGAATATGACTAAAATTATCACTGACTCAGAACTAATATGTCCTGAATGTAAGCATAAAAAAGTACTTGAAATGCCAACAGATGCTTGCCTGTGGTTTTATGAATGTACTGCTTGCAAAACTCTGCTTAAACCCCTTAAAGGTGATTGTTGCGTCTTTTGCTCCTATGGTTCAGTTCCATGCCCACCAATACAAGAGAGTGGTTCATGTTCAGGATGTGGGGGTTAGAATGTCAGACAATAAGCTTATTGAGAAACCTTACCTAAAATGGATAACACTTTTCATCGCTAGTGGAACTTTACTCTGCTGTGCCTTGCCTATTTTGCTCGTTACATTAGGTTTTGGAGCTGTAGTTGCTAGTTTAAACTACAACATTCCAGGACTTATTTTTCTTGCCGAAAATAAAATTTGGACGCTTACTATAGCCGCTTTACTACTAATGGCTCTGGCGTGGGTTATCTGGCGACCTAATCAGCACTGCCCTTCTGAACCTGCCTTAGCAGCCCTTTGTAAAAAATCAAAACTATGGAATAAGAGAATTTTTTGGATAAGTTCAATGATCTGGTTTATTGGACTTTTTACTAGTTATCTATTATTACCAATTCGAAATATTCTTGACCTATAAATGAGGATTAAACAATGAAGATATTTCTATTATTACCGTTACTTGCAACTTTATTGATTACATTTTCAGTCAATGCAAAAACAATCGAAGTTGAAGTACATGGGATGACCTGCGCTTTATGCGTTGATACATTAAATCGTAAATTCAATAAAATGGATGGTGTATCAAAAGTAGATATAAGCATGAAAATGAAGAAAGTACGATTAGAAACTGATTCAACAGTACCATCTATAGAAATGATCAAACAAGCGATATTAGACGCTGGATTCACTCCAACAAAGGTAACGGTAGTTACTAATGAAAAAGATAAAAAATAGCGTTACAACAGTTGCCAGTATCATACTAATATCATTACTTTATGTGCAAAATGTGAAGAGTATGGGGTTAAGAACATTTGTAGCCTTACCCATTGATAAGCATGGATATGTTGTAAGATTTTCTTATGAACATCTTACAAGTGGTGATAGAGCTGATTTTATTACAAGTATTGCTTACGGCTTCAGTAGTTACCAAGCTTTACTCATTGGGATCCCCTACAAAGTAAAACCCGTAGATAGAGACGGTTTGGGTGATGTTTCAGCCTTATATCGCCACATAATAATACAAAATGACTTTTTTTCAGGGACTTCTAGATTAGCATTATTAGCGGGGGCAATTGTTCCTAGTGACAACGATAGAAATCCAGCTGTACAAACAGGATTGGTTTATACATTTTTTAAAGACAGATACGAGTTTGATATTGATATTCTTTATCAAGCTGGTGTTGATCATCGACTCGATAGTGGTCGATATGATATTTCTTGGCAGTACCGTTTATCACCGTCACTTTACCCTGATTGGGGAATAGAGCCTGAATTAAATGCTGTTACAGAACTTAATGGAAGATGGGAAGAGGGAAATGAAGTAACGCATCAGATCACGATTGGCCTTCAATTGGTGAATCCAACATGGGTTATTGAAGGTGGGTTAGTTAAAAACATAAGTAACAATAATGATCTTAGTGTCATGTTAAGTACACGATTTCATTTTTAATTGAAGATTTTATTTATCATATAAAAGTTATTATCCATTCAATTGCCAGAATCTAATAGGCCAGCCATAATCGTGGGTTGAACGTGGCATTCGGATGGGGCTTTATTTTTGGCTCCTGATTAGGATTTGTGGCGATTTAGCCAGTCTTAAGTAGCCATTTATTAACACTTTGTAACCGTTCATACGATTGCCGATATTCTGTGCTAGGTTGATATTAACCGTTGGGGAGCACATCGATGAAAAAAGTAATCTTGTGGAGTTTGTTATCGATTAGTTTATTAGGATGCTCAACCAAAGTGGGCTACTACTTTTTGGACTGGGCTATCGAATGGGAACTCGAAGAGTACGTTAGCTTAGATGATAAGCAGGACAAACAATTTGAAGTCGCATTAAATGCCTTTCTAGCTTGGCACCGAGCACAAGAGTTACCCCGTTATAAAGATCAATTAGCCCAACTAGCGGCTGAAATTGGCAATGAAAATTTCACTACGCAATCTTGGAATGGCCATGTACGTACAGCCAAATCTCACTGGGTTCGGGTATTTAACTTTATTGAACCATCGCTGACTCCCTTAATTAGCTCCTTCTCGGATGAACAAGTGGAGCAGGTCATTGCTCAACTTAGCGTTGAGGAAAAAGAGCTTAACAAAAAGTACCTTGGTAAGAGTCAGCAGCAATTAATTGAAATGGCTGATGAGCGCATTGAAAAACGAATTAAAAAGTGGATTGGTAAGCTGTTACCGTCTCAAAAAACGGCAATACATAACTACAATGTTGCCCGTGGTGATAGCTTAGATATGTGGCTTGAATACCGTCATGATTGGATCCGTTTATTTTCACAGGCATTAAAAAACAGGCAGAACAAAATTGCACTTTCTCATAGTTTAACCTTGCTAATGACTCAGCCAGAAGCGCTTAAATCAAAGACCTACCAAGCAATATTAGATGACAACACCACCCAGTTTGGTGAGCTTCTGATCCAGTTAAATCGTTTAGCATCGGCAAAACAAAAACAGCGCTTTACCAAAAAGTTGAATACACTCATTAAAGATCTTACTGAAATGAGTGAGGACTTTTAGACGCACATCTATACCGCTTGACAAGTTTAATCGTCCGCACTTGAAAGATTGTGATGCTTGTTAAGGTCTAATGGGATAATAGAATTAAAGAGGGATCGACATGCTACTCGGACAACTATATCAAAAATTCCTAAACATCATTCGATATGCTGAAGGTATTGCACCGTTAGCATTACGACTCTATCTTGCCCCTGTATTGATGCAGGCAGGCTACAATAAGCTTTCCCATTTTAGTGACTCCGCCGCTTGGTTCGGCAATCCTGATTGGGGGCTCGGTCTGCCATTTCCAGAGTTGATGGTGGTGTTAGCGGCTGGCACTGAGTTTGTTGGCGGTGGTCTACTTATCATTGGTTTAGCGACTCGCCTAATCGCCATCCCACTGTCGTTTACCATGTTAGTTGCCGCCTTTGCCGTTCATTGGGATAATGGCTGGTTAGCCATTGCCGATGCCAGTTCATGGTTAGCCAACGATAAAGTATTGGCCTCAACAGAGAAACTTGAACGCGCGAAAGAGCTGTTACAACAAAACGGTGACTATGAGTGGCTAACCAGTTCGGGTAATTTCGTTGTCCTCAATAACGGTATTGAATTTGCTATTACCTATCTCTTTATGTTGCTGGCACTGGTGTTTATGGGCGGCGGGCGCTATACCAGTCTTGATTATTACATCGCGAAGAAAAACGCTATTGCTTAACCATTGAATCATGGCGACGTTATTAAATCCCACCAAATAGGTGGGATTTTTTTTGGCGGCTTGATACTCTCAACTTAAGTCAGCATTAATTGCAGTTTATTAAGGACAATACGTTGGATGCATTAACACTTTTATTGACCAGACAATCCTCCCCACGCCTGATCGCACCAGGCCCGACAGATGAGCAGCTGAAGAATATTTTAGATGCTGCGGCTCGCGTACCCGACCATGCTGGTTTGACCCCCTGGGAGTTTATTATTGCCACAGGCGATGGGCTTAAGACCCTAGGAAATATTTTTGCCAAAACCGCTAGATTGAATGATGCCGAAGAAGGTTTTATCAGTAAAGCCAGCAATATACCATTGCGAGCACCTATGGTCATCACCGTGGTGGCAAAAGTGAAGCAACATCCCAAAGTCCCGGCTTTTGAACAACAGCTCGCTGCAGGTTGCGCCGCTATGGCAATGCAACAAGCGGTGTTTGCACAGGGACTTGGCGGTATATGGCGTACAGGGGCTTTCGCTTTTGATAGACATGTACATCAATTACTCGACCTTGAAGCAACAGATCAAATCGTTGGATTCCTCTATATAGGAACGTCTGCATTACAGGCCCCGACAAAGTCGTTGAAAGAGGGCATGGGCTTCGCTCGTTATCTATAGTGGTTAGCTAACACTGAACTTGAATAATAGTGAACATGTTAGACATATATTTTGCTTTGCTAACCGTGCTAAGTTATACCAGTTCCATTGAATAGTTGTTCATTCAGCGGGAATTAAAATTACTGTAGGCAAGTAAGTGGGTTGTCGCTAATAGTTATTCTATATCGAAAGCCACCTACGCAGCATAGAGTGATTTTAAACCCGCACAAGGTGAGCCTCTCAGCACTTTCACTGCTATGTTGCATTACCTCAAAAGGGAATAACCATTTCTTCAAAAATGCGCCTAACATTGAAAACGCTGAGAGAGCTCTGAATTGACCATATATTTAACGGAATTGGTATTAGCAATCAAATAGGAGGTTGAGTTGAACGCACAAGAAGTGAAAGACAACACGCTGGTGGGCGAACACGTTGTTCTAGAGCCTTTGACGTTGGCGCATGCTCCAGCATTGAGTATTGCGGTTTGCGATGGTGAACTTTGGCAACTGTGGTTTACCAAAGCCCCGCATCCCGACAATATGAATGACTATGTTAGCCAAGCCCTTTTAGATGAACAAAACGGTGAGGCATTGGCATTTGCCGTTCGAGACCGTCACTCTGGCCAAATCGTAGGCTGCACCCGCATTTGTCACTGGCAGCAACATCATCGCCGTCTAGAGATCGGTCATACCTGGTATGCAAAAAGTGTCCAACGTACTGCGGTTAATACCGAGTGTAAATTACTGTTGTTAAGTTATGCCTTTGAAACTTTGGCGGTCATCGCGGTGGAGTTTCGCACTCACATTCAAAATGAAGTGTCACGGCAGGCGATCTGTCGTTTGGGCGCCAACCAAGATGGCATTTTGCGCAATCATCAAATTTTAGATAATGGCACCATAAGAGACACTGTGGTTTACTCGATTATTGACTCTGAATGGGATGAGGTAAAGATGGGCTTACGTAACAAACTCAATGTTCATCGGCTGCACACACATATTAATTAATGGATGTTTGCTAACGAGTTCTACTTGTTTGTATTAGCTTATTTACCTGTTATTTGACGATACGCTTGATATTCAATGAAAGCTAAAGTAGAAATGGTTAAATCGAACGAATATAAAAGGGATTAATTTGATGTCTGGTACCACTTACGCAAGTACGCTAGTGATAGCCGTTGGTTTATTATCTTTTAATGCTACTGCGGGCGATGCTGAAGACGCATTGACTAAAGAGCTAACTGAATGTGCAGCATATTATCAGATAGCGTCGAGTGCGATAGCAGCAATGAATGCACCGCAGATGCAAGCGGTAGGTGACAGGTTAAAACGCTCTGGCGAACAAGCGGTAGCAATAGCTAATAAATATCAAAGCACAGAGGATGTTAATCAAGCGGTTATCGCAGCAACAGAGCAACATAAAGCCTCTATGCCTAACTCAAAGAGTTTAGGGCCCTTGATGGGGAAATATAAAGAAAAGTGCAAAGTGGTGATTAGTCAGCCCGATAAGCGGCTTGATTATTGGACCATGGCGACGATGTAAACTGAGAGAGCGAAAGCTCTCTTTTTGTAAGAGAAGCATGATATTACAGGTCTGATTAACTGGAGTCATATAATGAGCTATCTTTAACATCGGCTATAATTGCTGTATTTGATAGGTTAGATCGTGTTGGAGCATGAGAAATGAATATCTACTTTTTACTGGCTGGGATCATCGCCGCATTAACATGTGTAGGACATTTCACCTATGGCAGAAAGCATTTTTTGCTGCCCATGCTGCAGGCTGAATTCGATCCTATCGCTAAATCTGTTATGCATTGTGTCTTCCACTATATATCGGTTTTTCTACTACTTTCTACGCTTATTCTATTGGCCTGTGCTTTTGAAGTGCTGTCTCAAATGCACAGTTTTGGTATGCTGGTTTTTATTGCACTTAATTTTGGTATATTCGCGATATGGCAACTCTATATTGGTGTGACCGGTGAACTTGAACAGCCATTTAAACACCTATTCCAGTGGGTCTTTTTTATTGCCATAGCGGTATTTACTTTACTCGGCGCTTTGTCGAGATAGTTGAACTGCCGATTCTTATTAAGTCTGCTTAGTATCGTTCGTTATGCGGGATTTATAACTAACTTGATTGAATTTTTTGCATACTAAAAATTGTATTAATGGTTGTGTTTGCATATGTTTATCAGTAGATTACTTGCAGAGTAAAGTATGTTTCAAATGGATTGAAACAGCGCTATCAGGAAGAGAAATGCAAATAACGTTAAGTCGAATCTTACCCTCCCCACATCATAGCCAGTCCGTAGTCCCCAAAGATTGCAAGCCACTCTACCAGCCTATTATTTGCTAGGTTTCAGGGCTGTTTGTCTATACCCAGCGTCTCTGAAACCAGCATCTTCAAGTAGCAGGGGTATATGTCACGATGATTTACAAAATTCTCCCCAAGGGTTGGCTATATCGTTTTGACTTTAGTTGTATGATAGAGCGATTGTTCGGCTAGTTAGTTTGCTAAAAAAGAGCATTTATTATGATAGAAGTCCATGAATTAAAAAAAGAATACCCCATGGGTGATACATGTGTAAAAGCACTCGATGGAGTGAGTTTTAGTATCGCTAAAAATGAATTTGTTGCGATTATGGGGCCTTCTGGCTCAGGCAAGTCAACCTTGATGAATATTATAGGTTGTTTAGATAAACCAACATCAGGGGGCTACAGCCTGAACCAGCAAGAAGTCGCTCATTTAGATGACGATGCATTATCCGCCGTTAGGAATAAACAAATAGGGTTTGTTTTTCAAAGCTTCCATCTCTTACCGCGTTTATCGGCACTGCAGAATGTATTACTGCCGTTACGGTTTTCAGACAATCCCGATCAAGACAGCAGTTATGCCCATGAGTTGTTAGCGCGAGTAGGGTTAGGGACTCGACATGATCACCGCCCCAATCAGCTTTCTGGTGGTCAAAGACAGCGGGTAGCCATCGCACGTTCTCTAGTGAATCGACCCGCTATCTTACTTGCCGACGAGCCAACGGGTGCGCTTGATAGCAAAACCTCAGCTGAAATTATGGCGTTATTCACTGAATTACATCAGGCGGGGCAAACCATTATTTTGGTGACCCACGAAGAGGAGGTTGCCGCATATGCGCAGCGAATTATTCGTATGAGAGATGGCGATATCGTTGAGATAGAAGAGAGGGCGACTAATGCAGCCTAATGCAACTCTAGGATTAGCGAGCGTGTGTTTAATGTTGGCCTTGGTTCCAAGCTCATCTCAAGCGAATGCATCGCTGTTTAAAGCTACTGCTGAAGTTGCCAGTACTGGGCAACTTTCATCTATCCGACAAGCGTTATCTCCTTTGCTGTTAACCGGCAAAGTATCATCTATAGTCTCACAAGCGATAATGGTACCAAAAGCAGGTGATGCATGGCGTTACCAGATCAAATGGATGCTACCTGAAGGGAGTATTGCCAAGGCTGGCGAAGTCGTGGTTATTTTTGATAAAAGTGCGATTGCGAATCGAATTGAGCAGTTGGAAGCGAGCCTGTTACGAGTGACAGCCCAAGAACAAAGTCAGTCTATAGCGCTCGATGCGCAAATATTGCAGGCCGAATTCGATCTGAAACAAGCGCAGTTGGAGCTGGAAAAAGCACAACTAGATGCTGGGATCCCTGCCGATTATATTCCAGCAAAGGATTATGCGGAGAATCAATTTGATGAGCTCAAAGCGATATCCGAACTGTCTAAAAAATCACAGTCACTCGCAGAGATCATTGATAAGCGAACAACCTCTTTAGCACAGTTGCAGATAGATAAAACTCGGGCTGAAAAAGAGCTCGATAAATCCCTCAAAGGTCTTCAACAGTTAGAGATAAGCTCCAATATAGATGGTCCTATTTTATATGCACGGGATCCTTGGTCGGATAAAAAGTTTGCCGTTGGTGACTCGGTGCAAATTGGCCGCCAAGTCGCCACCATTCCCGCCATGAAACAGCTAGAAGTGATTGCCTGGGTTAATGAGGTTGACGCTGATAGATTAACCATTGGAGAGCCGGTAAACCTTCGATTAGATTCTCAATCAAGCATCTCACTCAATGGCTCAATTCAAGCGATTAGTCGTCAAGCAACCAAACAAACAGCTTGGGGCAATAGTCATTGGTTTAGGGTCGAGATCGCTTTTTCAGGTGATGACCGAGTGAAAATAATTCCGGGCATGAGTGTGTTAGTCGAACCTAAAGGGGATGCATCATGAAAACATCATTATTGCGTGTTGCTCTACTTAGCATTGTATTAGTTGGCTGTTCAGATATCGCAGTGACTCACGTTGAGTCGGGTGTATTGAGTCAACAAATTGAGGTGACGGGCGAACTTGTCTCTTCAAATACCGTCAATTTGAAACCGCCAGCGGTGAGACGAGTTTGGCAGTATCAAATTAAAATGTTAGCACCTGAAGGTAGTAATGTGAGCGAAGGCGATCGAGTCGCTCAACTTGATACTTCAGAACTTGGGCAACGACTCTCTGTAAAGACGGCAAATTTAGAGACCACTTTACAAGATCTGGAAACATCAAAGCTTCGCAATGCAAAGAAGTTACAAGAGTTAAAACTTGAGTTAGCAGAAGCGAAAATGAACCAAGAAAAAAGCCAACTTAAAGTTGAGATCTCTGACGAAACCATTTCAGAGATCGATAAAATGAAATATGAACGTGATGCAATTATTGCAACCGACAGAGTGACCTTGACCAACAAAAAAATAGAACTTGAGATCATGAGTGCAGAGCAGAGGGTAAAAATGCTCGAAGGTGATAAACAAAAATTTGAGCTTGAAGTTGCCGCACTAAAACAAGGTATTGCGTCTCTTACGCTGTTCGCACCACGCAGTGGCATGGTCGTTTACGGTTACGATCAAAAAGGGAATAAAGTCGCAGAAGGACAAAATGTTTTCAATGGTGACACTCTATTAACCATTCCAGATCTTCAACATATGCAAGTTAATATGACGATTCCAGAAGTTGAAGCGGGTAGGGTTAAGGTTGGGCAGAAGCTAAAAATCCGCCTAGATGCCAATCCTGAAAAAAGCTTCAATGGTGAAATTAAGGAGCTTGGGGCCGTATTTAGGGTAAAAAATCAAGATGTTCCATTGGTTATCTTTGATGCCGTGGCGAGCATATCTGAGGTAGATACCGAGTTGATGCGACCGGGAATGACTGCAAAAATCAGCATTGATATTGCCAATGATGTGCCTGAACTGTTGTTGTCATTGGACGCCGTGCATTATGAGCAAGGTAGTGCTTACGTCTATACGCCAGGCTTATTTAGCGACAGTAAACAGTTTGTATCATTAGGACTGTTGGGAAAAGAGCAGGTCGTTATTGCAGCTGGTTTAAATGAAGGCGATGAGGTACTGCTACCATGAATAATGTATTAGTAAATCGCAAAGGCTCTGGGTTTGGTATCGCGGCTAGCATGGTGAGTATGTTGTTTTTGGTTGGTGCCGTTGGTTGTAGTCAACAATCTACTGATGGTGTATTAACGCTTGAAATCGCAGTCGCCGATTTTAAGGTCGATATCCCAGCAATAGGGGAGTTAGAAGCCAGTAATTCGACCACGGTATCCGTGCCATCAGGGCTTAGAGGGCCACAATCTCTGGCGTGGATCATGGATAATTTTAGTAATGTAAAAGCGGGCGATGTCGTTGCAACCATGGACTCAAGCCGTGAAAGTTATCGCTTAGACATGGAAAAACTGGATTTTGACCGCTTAGGTTTGGATAGTCAGATCCAGACTCAGAGAGACAAAACCATAGATAAAACGCTATCAACTGACACTAAATTAACCGGGCAGGAGCTTGAGCTCGCCGATCGCTTCTTTAGTGAAGACGAGCGGGTGTACACCAAGATAGACATCATCGACCAGATGCGTAATCAAGACTATTTGGAAGCAAAAATGATGTTTTATGACTGGGGTATTGGTCAACATGGTTCGCAAGCGCAAGCTGAACAAGAGTTGATAAAGCTGAAGCAGAAGGGCCATAAGGCGAAAATGACTCGCTATTCAAATAACCTAAAACAGATGCAGATTATCGCCCCCCATGATGGTGTCTTTGTAGCGCAACCTGGTTGGAGCGGTGTACCGCCGGTGGTAGGCGATATGATGTGGTCAGGTATGACCATCGGCACTTTACCCGATACCTCAAAGATGCAAGCAAAACTGTATGTGCTTGAGTCTGAAGCGCTGGGTTTGGCTATAGGTAAACCAGTGACACTATATCTTGATGCTTACCCAGACATGCCGATAAAGGGCACCGTGTCTCAGTTAGATGCTTTGTCAAAAGCGAAAGAGAAAGACAGTCCAGTTAATTATTTCGAGATGAGCGTGAGCATTGATAAAACCTTGGTTGAAGTGATGCAACCAGGGAGACAAGTTAATGCCAATGTTCATGCGTTAGATCTTAAAAATGTTATTACCGTGCCAAACCAAGCGTTATTCCAGAAATCAGGGGAGTATTGGGTCTACTTAAAAACCTCTGCTGGTTTTATTAAGCAACAGGTACAGCCAGGTAACCGCAGTTTGAATCGTACGGTCATTACAGACGGTCTCACTCAAGGCGATATTATCGCGCTAACAACACCGCCGAAAAGGAATCGAGTATGACGGGCAATAGACCATCGGCCAATATCCGTGTCGACCACAGAGCTGCTGTAGCAACCCATTATAAGGCGAATATGGCTATTTACTGGGACGGAATTAAACAGGCCTTTGATGAGATGCGTCATCATAAGTTACGTACCTTGTTAACCTTATTAGGGATGATTTTTGGTGTCGGTGCTGTCATCGCCATGCTCAGTGTCGGTGAAGGGGCTGAGCGTGAAGCGTTGAAAATGATTGAATCAATGGGGGTGAATAACTTAGTGGTAAACGCTAGAGTCGCCGAGGGTGAAGCACTAAAGTCGATACGTGAACATAGTATTGGCTTAAGCCTAAGGGATATCGAAAGTGCTACCGATACCTTGCCTTTTGTCGAAAACTGGAGCGCTGAAAAGAACGTTAAAGTATTTAGCTTGTTCAGTTTGAAAGGAAGAAGCGATGCTAGAGTCATGGGCGTGACCCCAAGTTATTTTGATTTAAGCGCACTAGACTTAGGAGAAGGTCGCACTCTTAATGGGGCTGATGAATCACATTTTCAACAAGTGACTGTGCTTGGACCTGAAGCAGCTAGAAGTCTGTTTCCACAGGGTAATGCAGTAGGCAGCTTAGTTAAAGTTAACCATCAGTGGTTTACTGTGGTGGGGGTTTTATCTGAGAAAGAGGGCACTACATCAACGATTCAAGGGGTTAAACTAGGCGGCGAGCGTAATCAAGTCTTTATCCCTCTAAGTACAGCATTGAAGAAAATGCAATTTAAACATTTAGAAGACGAGCTGGACTCATTTAAACTTGCACTTGTTGACGGTATAGACCCGACGCTGGCGTCAAAAAGTTTACAACATTTGCTTAATCGTCGTCATGGTGGCGAAAAGGATTTTGATGTGGTGGTGCCAGCGGATCTTTTAGAGCAACACCAAAAAACCCAACAAATATTCAATATCGTTATGGCTTGCGTGGCAGGGATATCATTACTGGTGGGCGGCATTGGTATTATGAATATTATGTTAGCCACCATTTTGGAAAGAACAGGAGAGATAGGCCTATTAAGAGCCTTGGGCGCCAAGCGTAAAGATATTGCGCGTCAGTTTTTGATTGAGAGTATCGTGATATCCGCAACTGGGGGCATTATCGGCATCGGTGTTGGATTGCTATTGGCTTTGGTTATCTCCTCCGCTGCAGGCTGGCCTGTGGCTTGGTCTCCGTTTGCTATTGTGCTCGCCTTAGGGGTATGCATGACCATTGGCGTTGGCTTCGGTCTTTATCCAGCGAAAAAAGCAGCCAAACTGGATCCTATTGTGGCTTTGCAAAGGGACTAGGTATATTGGTTTGTTAAACCGTTGTAGTAAGCACTAAGAGGAGGGGCTATGGAATTGACCCCTTCGTTTTTATATACAGGGCCATTCTTATGCTTTATCACTGACCTTACCTATTAACAGGGCTTTTAGCGGGTGATATTAAAAGAGTCAATTGTACTGATACAAATGGAGTTGTGACTTGAATCAAAGGGACTTTACCATGGGCTATTTTAGTAACCGAATTTTGATATTTTTAGCATTTATGCTTTTCAGCGGTTATGGACATGCCAACACCCTCGTTGAGGGAATATGGCAAGGCGTGATCGTTGACAATGGAGTTGAACAGCGACTCGTTTTTACTATTAAGCGCAATAAGCACTACCAACAAATCGCATATTTAGATGCACCTGATGATGGCTGGATGCGGATCCCAGCATCAATCAGCTACGACGTAAACAATATTCATATCGACTTGCCCTCAATCAATGCGTCACTGAAAGGTAAGCTGGTTTATGGTGGGAAATTCATTGAAGCAGAGTTTGCTTGGCAGGGTGATCTAATCCCTATTAGGTTGAAACCTGTTGTGGAAGCGCCGCGAGCTGCTGCATCTATTTATAACTCAAAATTACCAAATACCGTGCTAGCTGAAGATTTTAACAACATAGTCGTTAGCCACCCTGCTAAATTTAAAGCGGTTATGAATAAGGCCAAGCAACTTCCCCAACTTAACTCCATTCTTATCTATAGCGGCGGTGAGTTGGTGGTTGAAGAGTATTTTAATCAGTTAGATCAAAATACAACGGCCAATATAAAGTCGGTTAATAAGAGCTTATTATCAATCTTAGTTGGTATAGCGATAGATAAGAAATTTATCGCTAATATCGACGAAAAAATTGCGCAATACTTACCAACTCATAAAGAGTTTCGGGAAGATAAACTGAAAAATCAGATCACCATTCGTGATCTCCTCAATATGAGGGCGGGGCTAGAGTTTAACGAGATGGCTGATTATCGCTTTGGATCCCATCCTATTTGGGACTCTATTGACTGGGTACGCGCTATATCTGAATTGCAGATGAGAGGTAAACCCGGAGAGCAATATAATTATGGAACAGTACAAACTCATCTATTGTCCGCCGTGTTGACGAAAGCGACTAGTATGGACACATTAACGTTTGCCAATTTATACCTCTTTCACCCCTTAAATATTAGGGGTGTTGTTTGGTATAAGTCGCAAAAAGGGATCTACATGGGCGGATCCGATATGTTTTTAACGCCTAGGGAGATGATGCAGATAGGGCTACTTTATCTAAACAAAGGGAAATATCGGCAGCAGCAAATAGTCAGTCAACAATGGATAGAACGCTCCATAATTGGCGACTTTCCGGAAGATAAGATCTCCGAGAATGAGCACTACGGATATTTATGGCAAGGCTTTGAAGTTGCTGGTTATGGTGCCTACAGAGCTGCAGGTTATGGAGGGCAATATATCGTTAATATACCCGAACTAGATACTTCAATCGTAACGACGGCAAACCCTAATTACTTGTCAGAGGGGGCGCGAAATTCAGATGAGGTGATGCAGCTGGTTTCTTCTTTAGTAAATCAAATTGCAAATGATAACAGCGTTAAACAGTTATAGGCATTAATCTATTGTGATGGCAGTTTTCCATTGAGCTTAAGTGGGTTTAATTCTCTCTAAAAGTGACGATTAGATCTTCAGGAAGGCGTAATTTTTGCATTGAGGTCATTATTAGTGCCGTTGATAGTTAAACGCCAAATTGAGGTAACTTTGTTAGAGATATATAAATAGGCTTCACTCTGCTCATTAGTTAAATACACTAGTGTTGACTCTTTTGCCAATCATTCGTTCTAAATTGCACCCTTTAATGTTCGCTGCCATGACAGGTAACGCTGCACCTCAAATTGACGGCTGTTTTTGCTAGTCAGAGCAGCTATTCATCTTTGAAGTCCACCGCCTAATTTTGTTATAAACTTACATAAATAGTCGTTCGAGTTAACCAGATATGAATCATTTAGCTTGTATCGACTTTGCTAAACGCATTTTTGTATGTAAGTTACAAGATCCGCGGCGAAGTGTGATGTCAAACGTGGAATATTAGTTAACAAACAACTACTATTAGTCATCCAATTATTTAACGGTTGATGTTTGTGATGACAGGTTATTCAAACCCAGTTATAGCAGTGAAAAAAGGCCTTAATGTGCCTATTGCAGGAGAACCGAAGCAAGTTGTTAGTACTAGCAAATCTTGCTCCCATGTAGCCCTTCTTGGAGAGGAATATGTCGGCTTAAAACCGACTATGTTGGTAGAAGTGGGTGAACTAGTGCAAAAAGGTCAGGTTCTTTTTGAAGATAAGAAGAATATTGGCGTTAAGTACACAGCTCCTGCTAGCGGTAAAGTCATCGCTATCAACCGTGGTGACCGCAGGCTTTTTCAATCTATTGTCATTGAATGTAACCAAGGTGGCGCGATTAATTTTGGTATTAATGACGACATCGCTGGGCTCGAGCGTAGCCAAGTGCAAGCAAAATTAGTGAGTAGTGGTCTATGGACAGCACTGCGTACACGACCTTTTTCCCGAGTCCCTCATTTAGATACAGCGCCTTCTGGTATTTTCGTTAGCGCAATGGACAGTAATCCATTGGCAGCAGACCCGCGTATTGTTATTGCTGAACAAGCAGAATCATTCGCAGCCGGTATAGCGGTGCTGGGGCGACTTACCGATGGCAAAGTCCATTTGTGTCAGGCGCCCGGCGATGAGCTGCCTGGCAGCGATTTAACCTATGTTAGTAATCATTGCTTTACTGGGGTACACCCTGCTGGACTAGTGGGTACACATATTCACTTTATCTTACCTGCTAGCATCGAGCGACCAGTGTGGCACTTGGGTTATCAAGACGTCATCGCTTACGGCAAGTTATTCTTAACCGGTGAAATTTATACCGACCGCGTCGTGTCTCTGGCTGGACCTGATGTAATAGAACCTAGATTAATTCGCGTTCAAACGGGTACTTGTTTATCTCAAGTGGTTGCTGATGAGTTAACTGAGGGACACTCTCGCGTGGTATCTGGTTCTGTTTTATCGGGTCACACTGCATATGGAGCCCACGATTACCTTGGCCGTTTCCATAATCAAATTAGTGTCCTGCAGGAAGACTCACAACATCAGCTTATGCCTTGGGTCAGAGGCGGCTCAGAGAAGTTTTCAATTACCCGAGCAGTAACCTCTCGGTTGAAAGGCGCTAAAAAGCTATTCAACTTGACCACTCACACCGGTGGTTCAGCTCGCGCCATGATGGCGTTTGGTCAACTCGATAGAGTGATGCCACTGGATGTATTGCCGACGCTGTTGGTTCGCGATCTGGTGGTCAGAGATACAGATGAAGCACAAGCATTAGGCGCGCTCGAACTCGATGAAGAAGATCTAGCGCTTTGCACTTTTGTTTGTCCTGGTAAGTACGATTTTGGTAAAGAATTACGTGCTTGCTTAGAAATTATTGAGAGGGAAGGTTGATGAGTCAGCAAGATAAAAAGCCTGATATCCAAGAGGATTATTATGCACCGGGCAGCTCAGTAAAGGGCTACTTACACTCTTTACTCGTGGCACATGGTCGCAGTACTAAGGGTAAAGTCCATGTACGCGATGCCATTGACGTAAAGAGAACCATGACGATTGTGGGCTTGTGTTTACTGCCAGCAATATTATTCGGTATGTATAACATTGGTTTGCAGGCACAAATTGCTGTGGCATCGGGGCTGGCGACTTCTGACATTTGGCAACTGGTCCCATTTAATGTTGTTTTTGGCGGGATGACTGAGCAAACAGGCCTTATTGGCTTATTCGCATACGGTTTAAGCCTTTATGCGCCTATCTATTTGACCGCACTGGTGGTGAGCCTGTTTTGGGAAATGGTGTTTGCTAGAGTACGTGGCCAAGAGTTACACGAAGGCTTCTTTGTTACTGCACTGCTATTTACATTGATTTTACCCGTCGCAACGCCGCTTTGGTTAGTCGCAATGGGGATTACCTTTGGCGTGATAATGGCTAAAGAGGTGTTTGGTGGCATGGGATATAACTTCCTTAATCCTGCGCTTGCTGGCCTCGCTTTTATCTACTTTGCTTATCCGTCGCAAGTTACCGCAGTGACTCAATTAGTCGCGGTAGATGGTTTCTCTGGCGCAACCACGCTAATGCAAACCGCAGCAGGCAAATTGAGTTTTGCCGATTACGCATGGTATGAAGCATTTACCGACCCTAATTGGTGGAATGCCTTCTTTGGCTTTACCGTTGGCGCGATTGGTGAAACCAGCACGCTTGCATTACTCATTGGTGGCGGCTTTTTAATCCTCACCCGCCTTGCAGATTGGCGCATCGTGGCGGGCGTATTAGCCGGCATGATCGTAACGGCAACCCTGTTCAATATTATCGGTTCTGCTAAGAATGAACTATTTGCTATGCCGTGGACGTGGCATTTAGTGACCGGTGGTTTTGCGATTGCGATGATGTTTATGGCAACCGATCCGGTGACAACATCTTATACCCGCAAAGGTAAGGTGGCCTATGGTCTGCTAATTGGTTTTCTGACTGTGCTTATCCGTGTGGTTAACCCGAAAATGCCTGAAGGCATCATGTTGGCAATTTTATTCGCCAACTTATGGGCGCCTATCTTCGATTATCTTGTGGCTAAAGCCAATATCAAACGGAGACTTAAACGCAATGGCCTTTAAATCGGATCAGAAAGCTGAACTACCCGCAGTGGTAATGCCTGCGATGTTGTTAGCAAAACTTTGGGAAACGATATTTGAGTACTTACTTTATCGTATGCCAACACGTGCAAAGCAGGTCAATACGAGGAATAAAGCGTAATGGCGTTTAAGAAAGATTCATTTGTGGGCACCATGATTTTTACGGTGACCCTATGCCTCTTGTGCTCATTTATGATCACTGGCACAGCAGAGTTACTGAAAGAGCGAAAGCTGGTAAAAAAACGCGATGAGTTAAAGCGTAATGTATTAATTGCGGCTGATGTCGATATCGCAGATAAAGACTTTAGAGCCATCTTTGATAAAAACGTTAAACCGACGTTGGTGACGCTTGATACTGGTGAGGAAGATACTGAAGCTAACGTGCTTGATTTTGATGAGCGTATGGCATCAATCAATCCTGAGACATCGCGTAAGCCAAAGAAAGATACCGCCAAGATTAAAAGCCGTGCCGATCAAGCCCGCGTTTTCAAGGTGTTTGACGACAATGGCAAGTTAGCCAGTGTTGTGGTTCCTATCTACGGTAAAGGCTTGTGGTCGATGATATACGGCTATATCGCGGTGCAACCTGATTTCAATACCATCGAAAATGTGGTGTTTTATGAGCACGGCGAAACCCCGGGTATTGGCGATTTTCTTAACGATCCAGATTGGACCGGCAAATGGCATGGTAAACAGATTTACAATGCTAAGGGCAAGGTCTCTTTTAAGGTTGTTAAAGGGGGCGCTAAAGCCGATGACGTTAATGGCGTTGATGCGGTGAGTGGCGCAACAATGACCGGCCGCGGCGTACAGCGTTCAGTGCAATTTTGGTTTGGCGCTGAAGGATTCGAAATGTTCTTTAATAAGCTAAAAGCGTCGGAGGGGTAATTGATGAGTACTCAAACTGCATCGACTCGTGACATTTTAACCAGTCCCATTTTTAATAATAACCCAGTCGCTATGCAAGTGCTTGGCGTCTGTTCAGCACTGGCTGTCAGTAACTCAATGCAAACCGCATTGGTGATGACACTGGCCGTGACGTTTGTACTGGTGTTTTCAAACCTGATTATCTCCAGCATACGTTCACTTATTCCCAATAGCGTGCGTATTATTGCGCAGATGACCATTATTGCGTCATTGGTGATTATCGTTGACATGGTATTGCAAGATATCGCCTATGAACTTTCACGTCAGCTGTCGGTATTTGTGGGACTGATTATTACCAACTGCATCATTATGGGACGCGCTGAAGCGTTTGCCATGAAGAACCCACCGCATTTAGCGGTAGTGGATGCCGTCGGTAATGCAATGGGCTATGGCGTTATTTTGTTAGGCGTCGCGTTTGTACGTGAACTGCTCGGTAGTGGTACCTTGTTTGGACATGAAATTCTAAAGACCGTTGAAAACGGTGGCTGGTATCTCGCTAATGAAATGTTCAAGTTACCGCCAAGTGCGTTTTTCTTAATTGGCTTAATGATCTGGTCAATAAACGTCATTCAGCGTAAGCGAGGGTAGTAAGCGATATGGAACATTATATAAACCTGTTTATTCAGGCTGCGTTTATCGACAACATGGCGCTCTCGTTCTTCATGGGCATGTGTACATTTTTAGCGGTATCTAAAAAAGTATCAACATCTTTTGGACTCGGTGTGGCTGTTATCGTTGTGATGATGTTAGCAGTGCCGCTTAACCAGTTAATCTATGCCAACATCCTCGCGCCTGGTGCTCTTGCATGGGCAGGATATCCGGCATTGGATTTAAGCTATTTACAGTTAATCACCTTTATTGGTGTTATCGCTGCACTGGTGCAAATCTTAGAGATGTTCTTGGATAAGTACATTCCTGCACTTTATGACTCACTAGGTATTTTCTTACCTTTACTTACTGTGAACTGTGCGATCTTTGCTGGGGTTATTTTCATGGCTAACCGAGATTACACTCTGGGTGAGTCAGTGGTATTTGCAGCCGGTTCTGGATTTGGTTGGGCGATGGCGATTGTCATGCTGGCCGGATTACGAGAGCGGATGAAGTTCCACGCGATACCAGAAGGCCTACAGGGTATCGGTATTGTATTTATTACCACAGGCTTGATGGCGCTAGGCTTCATGGCTTTCTCTGGTATTTCTATTTAAGTCCGTTAGCGATAAAACGACTTAATGAAAACGAATTAAACAAAAGGTAGATTCGATGGAAATGGCAATTGGTATCGGTATGTTCACCGTCGTGGTAAGCATATTGGTTATGGTGATTTTGTTCGCCAAAAGTAAACTGGTATCTACGGGTGATGTCAACATCCGTATTAATGATGACGCAGAAAAAAGCATTTCAACTGCAGCAGGTGATAAGTTACTCAGCGCACTTGCGAGTAAGAATATTTTTATTCCATCAGCTTGTGGTGGCGGCGGAACATGCGGTCAATGCCGCGTGACCGTTAAATCGGGTGGTGGTGATATTTTGCCCACCGAGCGCGATCATATTAGCAAGAAAGAAGCGAAGGAAGGTTGCCGTTTAGCTTGCCAAGTCTCTGTTAAAACCGATATGGAACTCGAGGTTGAAGAGGAGATCTTCGGTGTTAAAAAGTGGCAGTGTGAGGTTATTTCTAATAACAACACGGCGACGTTCATCAAAGAGTTACTGCTTAAATTGCCTGAAGGTGAGGATGTACTCTTCAAAGCGGGTGGCTACATTCAAATTGAAGCGCCAGCACATAAAGTTAACTATGCTGATTTTGATATTCCAGCTGAATACCGTGATGATTGGGTTAAGTACGACCTATTTAAGCTAGTGTCAAAAGTCGATGAAGAAGTACTGCGTGCATACTCTATGGCTAACTATCCAGACGAGAAAGGCACTATCATGTTGAACGTGCGTATTGCCACGCCACCGAATGACAAAGTGGCACCGGGTAAGATGTCTTCGTACATCTTTAACCTCAAAGCGGGTGATATGGTGACTATTTCAGGTCCATTTGGTGAGTTCTTTGTCAAAGAGACTGACGCAGAGATGATTTTTGTCGGTGGTGGTGCGGGAATGGCACCGATGCGTTCGCACATCTTCGACCAGCTCAAGAGTAAAAAGACTCAGCGTAAGATGAGTTTTTGGTATGGTGCTCGCTCAACACGGGAAGTGTTCTATCAAGAGGATTTTGATGCGCTTGCAGCTGAAAATGAAAACTTCGTTTGGCATGTGGCGTTATCTGATCCACTGCCGGAAGATAATTGGACGGGTTACACAGGTTTTATTCATAACGTGCTGTTTGAAAATTACCTGCGCGATCATAAGGCGCCAGAAGATTGTGAGTTCTACATGTGTGGCCCTCCGATTATGAACTCATCGGTGATCAACCTGCTTGAAAGCTTGGGCGTAGAACCTGAAAACATCCTACTTGATGATTTCGGTGATTAAGGCCTAGATCCTCAGAATTAGTCCACTATTTTGAACTAGAAAACGCAGCTTTTGAGCTGCGTTTTTGTTTTTTGTTTTTTGTATTAGGGGCAGTTTTATGTGTGGCCCTACATCAACTAATGAACTCATCGGTGATCAACCTGCTTGAAAGCTTGGGCGTAGAACCTGAAAACATCCTACTTGATGATTTCGGTGATTAAGCAAAGTAAAACATCTTGAACTAGAAAAACGCAGCTTTTTAGCTGCGTTTTTTATTGGCTGAAAACTGTATATTAACGTTATATAAGATCGAAATCTAAAGTGAAAAATCATATCTATACAGCGATTGTTTAATAACATTTTTACTGTTTTAATAACAGCTTAACTACTTTTATTCTGGACTCTACAGGAAACTAGCAATGGACGCTCTACGCCCTGATTTTATCTATCCCCCCGGCTCTATGTTAATGCACTCCCCACTTATTTTAAGCAAAGCTGATATGTACGGCTTTTTCTTAAAAGGCAAGATGGCCAACCTGCAAAAATCTATCGATACCAGCCTTAACCAAGTGGCCGGTAGTGCGATGTATTTCAAAGTGCTATCGCCATACGTATTGACTAGTTTTACTCGCGTCGATAAAGCGTATTCAGCTTACCCAAAAGATAGAGAAAAAGGTTGGATCCAAGAAACGGATATTGTGACTTGGGTGATGGTCGGCCGGCAAAATAGCAGTGATAGCGAAGATATTAGCCATGTGTATTTTCATCCGCTACATATTTTTGTCAATGATGCGATGGCACTGATAAATGGCCGTGAGCTGTTTGGTTATCCTAAGTATATGTGTGAATACGAGATGCCAGAGGTGGGTGCCCCGCTGACCAAACTGAGTTTATCGGCGAAGAGTTTTAAGACTTTTTCCCCTGACAGTGAATTAGCATTTCATCCTTTGTTGAGTGTGGATTGTGAGGCCAGCGATGAGCAGCAATTATCACCTCTTGAAGCGATTGCTAAAACATGGGACTTGTTTAAAGCCCAAACTGATTTTATTCCAGATCTTGATAAGCTTGGTGAGAGCCAGCTGTTTAGCTTGTTGTTTAAACCTGCCATAGACCAAGTTTTCCTTAAGCAGTTACCTGATAGCGCGGGTAATAAGGCGGTTTATCAGGCGATAACAGCGGCCCCCGCAAAGGTCAATAAGGTACATTCAATCTCATTATTGGAAAATGACCTGCTCGCGACCATTTTCGATAATGCCTCCTTTTCTTTTAAAGAGTCATTAGGCGTCGAACTTGGCGAGCAACATGTACTGTTGCCGTATCACGTAAATTTTGATTTTGAGGTTCCTCAAGGCGAGGTTCTGGTGGATAACTCTTTTATCAAAAAAGAGAAAATAGCCATTTTAGGGGGTGGCGTTGCGGCAATGACTGCTGCCGTTTGCTTAACCGAGCAACCCGGTTGGCAAAACCGTTATGAGATCGATGTGTATCAGATGGGTTGGCGTATTGGCGGTAAAGGTGCCAGTGGGCGTAATGCTGATAAAGGCCAACGTATTGAAGAGCATGGTTTGCATATTTGGTTTGGCTTTTATCAAAATGCCTTTAGCTTAATGCGTAAAGCTTATGAAGAGCTCGATAGACCGGCAGGTGCGCCACTCGCTACATTCTTAGATGCCTTTAAACCGCATAACTTTATCGTATTACAAGAAGATGTCGGCGGTGACTCTGACAGTTGGCCGATTCAATTTCCTGAGCGTAGTGGCTTGCCGGGTGACGGTACGGAAGTGCTCACACTGTGGAAGGTAGTCAAGGCAGCATTTAGCTGGATCCGCCATTGGTTAACTGAAATGGACGACCTGCTTGATGAGATGGATGAGCAAGCCAAAGAATCTGCAAGGCCGATACACTGGTTTAGTCGTGAATGGTTCGAACAGCTAAACGATAAGATTGAAGACTCTATTGATGACGCGAAAGAGAGCATGTCATCACTTGCCGATAAGTTGGAATGTCATTTTAATCAAATGATAGGCCGCGATTGTGAAGAACACCATCATGATACCGAAGATGAAGGTGGTTTTGTTGAATCTGCGGTGGATGCCTTTAGAGCACGTTTAGAGGAGCGTTTCGTCGATAGGTTGGAGACTAATGATGAACTACGCAGGTTGTATATTGCCGCTGATCTGGGCTTAACGATCCTGAAAGGTATGTTCGTTGATGACGTATTTAAGCATGGCTTTGATGTTATCAACGATTATGACTATCGTGAATGGCTCACTAAGCACGGTGCTAACCAGACGTTTACTGTCGATTCTGCGCCGGTGCGAGGCTTTTACGATCTGGTGTTTGCTTACGAGAAAGGTAACTTTGACAAGCCCAACTTAGAAGCGGGCACGATTATTCGCTCTATGATGCGTATTGCACTCTGTTACCAAGGTGGGGTGATGTGGGAGATGCAGGCAGGCATGGGCGATACCGTCTTTACCCCTTATTATGAAGTGCTTAAGCGCAGAGGGGTTAATTTCCACTTTTTTAACAAGGTCGAAAACCTTGAGTGCCAAGATGGCAGTATTGAAGCGATAGAGATAACCGAGCAGGTGGCGTTAAAAGAGGGGCTACAATCGTACTCACCACTGGTGGATGTTAAAGGGTTAGACTGCTGGCCAAGTCAGCCAAAGTTTGACGAACTCGATCCGGTGCAAGCGCAGTTAATGCAAGATCATGATATTAATCTGGAGCACTTCTGGAGCAACTGGGAGCAGGTGTACCAGGCGTATTACGATAAACCTTTGCCGAAGAAACGTCTGCTTAAAGGTAAAGATTTCGACAAAGTGATATTTGGCCTTTCAATCGGCTCTGTACCGCATGTTGCCAGTGAAGTCATGGCACAAAGTGAAGCATTAACCCTTAGTGTTGAAAAAGTTAAAACCGTGGCGACACAAGCTTATCAGCTGTGGATGGATCAAGACTTAGCCGGGATCGGTTGGCCCTTAACACCAGATAATGGTGAAGAGCCGGTGCTTTCTGGCTTTACTGAACCTTTTGATACCTGGGCATCATTAACTCATCTTATCGATAAAGAAGACTGGCCAGCTGTACAGCCTAAAAATGCCAGTTATTTTTGCTCGGCTCTCGCTGTCGAAAGTTATCCTCCAGCGAGTGATATTGATTTCCAGCAGCACAAAACGGCGCAGGCAAAAGAGGGGGCCATAGGCCAGCTTAATAGTGAGATCTACAAACTGTGGGGTAACGTGCCAGCGCCGACGGCAGAGGAGAATGGTGAAGTGCAAGCTCAATTCCCATGGCAGTGGTTACATGATGACACTGAAGCTACAGGCGTAGCAAGATTCGACAGTCAATACTGGCGAGCCAATGTTGACCCATCTGAGCGCTATGTGATGTCTGTTAAAGGCAGTACCCAGTATCGTATCGCAACGGATGGAACCGGGATCGATAACCTCTTCGTCACTGGTGATTGGATCAAAACCGGCATTAATGCCAGCTGCGTGGAAGCGGCCACAATGGCTGGAATGCAAACCTCCAAAGCCATTAGCGGTTATCCAGAAGTGATAAAAGGTGAGCAAGACTTTTAAACTTTTTTGTATGAAACTACCTTTCGTTAACAATGAAAAAGGCGCTTTACTGCATGTTAAAGCGCCTTTTTTAACTATCTAATCGTTAATAACCGACGGTTTCGCTGCCTACTCTGCGAGGATCTGATGCACCGAAAATACCCTGCTCGGTAACCATAATAGATTGCGTCGACCCCATCGAATTATTGATCTTAATTTTATGCCCTTTAGCTTCTAACAGCTCTTGAGTATCGCGGTTTAAGGTGTGCTCTACTCGTAGCACATCGGGCAACCACTGGTGGTGAATACGGGCCGCATTGGTGGCTTCAGCAATATTAAAATCGTGGTCGATGACGTTCATTATCACCTGTAAGGTGGTGGTAATGATGCGTGAACCGCCAGGACTGCCGGTGACGATGTAAGGTTTACCGTCTTTCATGACGATAGTCGGACTCATTGAACTTAAAGGACGCTTTCTGCCTTCAACCGCATTGGCTTCACCGCCAATCAAGCCAAAACCGTTAGGCACTCCTGGCTTTGCGGAAAAGTCATCCATCTCGTTGTTGAGTAAAATCCCGGTTCCTTTAGCGACCAGACCCGATCCATAACTGAAATTGAGCGTGTAGGTGTTGGACACCGCATTACCCCATTTATCGACCACAGAATAATGGGTGGTTTGATTACTTTCATAAGGCGCGATGTTACCTGGCTTAATCTCGCTGCTTGGTGTTGCCTTATTGATAGCGATTTTTTTGGCTAATGACTTTGCGTAATCTTTGTCAATTAATGCATCGACAGGCACATCGTTGAAATCGGGGTCGCCCAAATACTCACTGCGATCGGCATAGGCTCTTTTCATTGACTCGGTCATTAAGTGCAAGGTAGCTGCGGTATTGTGTCCTAGCTTATCGATGGGGTATTGCTCGAGTATGTTGAGCATTTCAATAATATGCACGCCACCAGAAGATGGCGGCGGCATAGAGACGACCTGGTAGCCTCGATAACTGCCAGATACCGGTTTTCTCTCAATAGCTTGGTAGTTTTTAAGATCCTCAAGGGTCATTATTCCACCGGCTGCCTTAACGGCAGTCACTATCTTTTCAGCCGTTTCACCTTGATAAAATCCCTTGCTGCCTTGCTTTGCGATAAGCGATAGCGAGTGAGCAAGCTCTGGCTGCTTAAGTGTTTCACCGATTTGATAGTCAGAGTTATCTTGCTTGTAAAAGACTTCAGCAGAGCTCGGCCATTGTGCGATACGTCTTTTTAAGCCTGTTAATGATGACGATAGATCTGGCGTGACCACAATGCCATCTTTAGCCATTGCAATGGCCGCTTTGGTGACTTGTGCCATCGTCATGGTGCCGTACTTTTCTAACGCAAGCTCCATTCCCATGACGGTACCTGGCACACCGATTGCTAGTCCATGTTCACGACTGAGTTTGTTGACGGCATTGCCTTTCTCATCAAGGAAAATGTCTTTGTGAGCGCTTGCTGGCGCCATTTCACGGTAATCAATGGCAATCGTTTTGTTTTGCTCAGCAAGATGCACCAACATAAAACCGCCACCACCGATATTACCCGCTCGAGGTAGAGTCACTGCGAGACTGAAACCTACGGCTACGGCTGCATCTACTGCATTACCTCCTTGTTTAAGAATTTCAACTCCTGCTCTTGTTGCCAATGCTTCTTGGCTCGAGACCATACCGTGCTCAGCCCATACCGGGTGAGCTGTTGCCATGTGGCTGTATATGGATGTTTCAGCAGCATTAACCGATAGCGGGGCGCTGGCGGTTAATGTTAGAGTTGTGAGGGGAATTGCCATGGTGATGGCAAATGCTAAGCTCTTAAACATGCGCATTTTCAATCCTTTGTATTTTTTGTAATGTCTATTGCGGTTGGATCTCATGCTCTGCTCGAGGTGAAGCAGCTCTTGAGTTCAACTGTTAATTCGAGTTTAGCAATGTGACGCTTATCGCTATTAAATGCAATAGTGATCAGGCAATGGCGCGCAATTATGCGCTAACTGACTTATTGATAAGCCGTTTGGCTAAAGGAATTGGAATTTAGTTTGGATAATAAGCAGGACGATGGAGTTCAGTCGCAATCGGTGGGATCAAGTTTAAGCTTAGCGTTTGTCGATGCAATAGACGCTGTGGATGCCAGCACTTGGGATGATTTAATGGATGATGGTAATCCGTTTAATCAACACGCCTATTTAGCGGCATTAGAGGCTAGCGGTTGTGTTAGCCAACAAAGCGGATGGACGCCATTACACCTAGTCGTGCGCCAAGCTACGCGAATCGTTGCTGTTATGCCGCTGTATATTAAAAGCCACTCTTATGGCGAGTATATTTTTGACTGGGCGTGGGCCGAAGCTTACGACAAGCATCAAATTCCTTATTATCCAAAGTTAGTTTCTGCGATCCCATTTACCCCGGTTACCGGAGCACGCATCGGCATCGCCACTGATGTCACTGCGCAGCAGGTGTGGGAGTTGATCATACAGGCGCTTGATGGCAGTTTGATCGAGCATGGTTTTTCCAGTTGGCACTGTTTATTCTTGCCCAAAGAGCAGTTCATCGCCATGTCTCAACCAGCAGAAGATAATCCTGCTTGCTTGAAACGACTAAGCACTCAGTTTCATTGGAAAAACAGAGGTTATCAGAGTTTCGATGGTTTTCTAAACTCGCTTACCTCTCGTAAACGCAAAGACATTAACAAAGAGCGCGCCAAGTTAACGCCCCACGAACTGAGCTTTGAGTTTGTTAATGCAGAGCAGGTAACAACCGCAATGTGGCACACATTTTATGCCTGTTACAGGCAAACATATGCCAAACGATCGGGCCATGCTGGTTACCTGAATTTGGCATTTTTTGAATCGATTGCTAATACTATGCCTGACAACGTGTTGCTGTTATTGGTGCGTAACATTGAGGGGCAAGTGGTCGCATCTGCGCTGTATTTTAAGTCTAAAAGCCATCTTTATGGTCGCTACTGGGGGAGTTTGGTTGATATCGACGGATTGCATTTTGAAGCCTGTTATTACCAAGGCATTGAATACTGCATTGAGCACCAATTGGCTGTGTTTGACGCTGGAGCCCAGGGAGAGCATAAAGTGGCCCGCGGCTTCGAGCCAGTAGCAACATACTCTACTCACGAGGTGCTTCACCCCGAATTTCGCAGAGCCATTGAAAGCTTTACCCTTCAAGAGGCTGATAATATAAAAACCTACATGGAGTTATTAACCAGCAAACTGCCTTATCGACAACAGGCTGATTAAGCTGTCGCTAGTCAGCGGAAGTTGACTAGCCTAACGCTAACCAAAAACCGACCGCTATCATTAGCGAACCTGCGATACGGTTCATCCACTTAATGTTGTCGCCGCGGCTTAAAAAGACCCGTAAACTTTTACCACCCGTTGCGTAAGCCATCATACTGGTAAATTCGGTAAACATGATTATCCCGAGTAAAGCCAGTAACTGCGGCGCGACTTCACGCTCTACATTAATAAACGGCGGCAGCAGTGACACCATAAAAGCCCAACCTTTCGGGTTTGCTATTGCCGTCATAAAGCCTTGTGTCATTAGCTCTACCGAGCCAACGCTCGGTGCTGTTTGGCCTTCGACTAATGCCATTTTACCCTTTGAGCGCCACATGTTGACCCCAATATAGGCGAGATAAAGGCCGCCAACCCATTTAAGCACTGCAAACACTTCGGGGTAGTTGAGCATGATGCTGGCAACTCCCATCACTGCTGCGACAGCGACAAGTGCCACGCCGACGAGTTCGCCAAGCATCATCCACATGGTACGGCGTACGCCAATGCTCATGCCGAGTGTCATGGCCAGAGTCATGCACATACCGGGGGTAATAGAGACAAAAAAGAAGGTGGGCAGAAATACGGCGAGTAGTGCGATATCAGGCATGGCGTTGCAAATCTCGGTAGTTAATAAGCATAGGGGATTTTCTGAAGCGTTATTGTAGAGAAGATAGCGGGCTTTGGATATAAAGCGGGATACAAATTTGAATATTATCGGATATAAAAAACCAGCTTAGCCAATCGATAGG
Source organism: Shewanella abyssi (assembly GCF_023284025.1). Lineage (GTDB taxonomy): Bacteria > Pseudomonadota > Gammaproteobacteria > Enterobacterales > Shewanellaceae > Shewanella > Shewanella abyssi. The sequence goes on from NZ_JAKIKR010000001.1 coordinate 27,940, forward strand.
GCATAAGCTGGTTTTTTCAAATCGCAGTGGTGTGTTATGAACGTTTTTTTAAAAGCAGTTTATTAGCTACTCTGTAAAATGTTCTTTATTACAGTACGCCACGTCGTTGTTGATCACGCTCAATGGATTCAAATAGTGCTTTAAAGTTACCTTCACCAAATCCTTCATTATTTTTACGTTGAATGATCTCGATGAAAATAGGACCAAAGAGATTTTTGGTGAAAATCTGCAGCAAATAACCATCGTCATCACCATCGACCAAGATCTGATGATGCTTGATACGATCATGATCTTCAGTCACTTGCGGCAACTTCTCAAAAATAGTCTCGTAATATTCAGGAATGATATCCAGCGTTTGGATAGATGAGCCTTCCATCGCATCCAGAGAGCCGATAATATCGCGGCTTCTGAAGGCTAAATGCTGTACACCTGGGCCGTCATATTCACGTAAATACTCATCAATTTGGTTCTTATCGCTGCCTTTACCTTCGTTAATTGGGATGCAAAAGCTGCCATCTGGCGAACGTAACGCATAAGACACAAGTGCTGTTTGCGAGCCTTTAATATCGAAGTAACGAACCTCGGTAAAGCCAAAAATATCTTTATAGAAGTTTGCCCAATGCTCCATCGTGCCTTTGTAGACGTTATTGGTAAGATGATCGACTTCAATAAAGCCTTTCTCTTGCGTAATAACTTGCTGGTCTAAGTCAGCAAAGTCAGTGGCATAGATATTGTCTGACTCACCAAAGGTATCGATAAAGTAAATAAGGCTGTCACCAATACCATAAATGGCTGGGTATGGCATATCTTTAGCGTCTTCATTGGCAGGCTTTGCACCACGGGCGACAGCCCCCTCAAAGGCAAGGTTAGCATCTTCAACACGCCAGCCCATTGAACAGATTGCTGGACCATGGCTCTTAGCAAATTCAGCAGAGAATCCTTTACGCTCAGTATTAAGCAAAAAGTGGATGTCATTTTGCTTGTAGTACAAGATCTCTTTCGACTTTGATTTTTTCAACAAAGAAAAACCGAAATCAATAAATACCTGATGCATGAAATCTTGATCAGGTGTTGCAAACTCAGTGAATTCGATGCCGAGTAGGCCTAGTGGGTTTTTTTCGCTTGCCATTGTCATATCCTTTATCAATTCAGACTAGCCATTACGTTGACGGCCGGTGTTCTTAGGTCATTGTTAACTTTCAATCCAAGAACGGTTGTAGTCGATGCTCATGCAGTTCTTTACATGTTCAGTTAATTTCAGTGGGGCGAAAGTATCGACCATCACTGCGTATTCGTAAGTTTCTGTTTTGCCGATTGAGGCTTCAGTTCGACCGGGTTGAGGCCCATGGGGTACCCCTTTTTGATGCAATGTCATATAGCCGGCTTCAATACCAGTTCGGCTCATAAAGTCGCCATCGACGTAATAAAGCACTTCATCACTGTCGATATTTGAGTGGTAGTACGGCGCTGGTATCGATTGCGGGTGGAAATCATAGGGACGCGGTACAAAGTTACAGATCACAAAGTTGTGCGCTGTAAAGACAAGATGGTCCGATGGTGGCAGATGGATCTTACCGACTTTTGGCGCATATTCTTCAATATTGAACGCCCACGGGTATACGCAACCGTCCCAACCGACAAGATCAAACGGATGCCACTCCAAAGAGGTCTGTTGATATTTATCGCCAAACTTACACACTAATGAAAAGTTACCCTGTTCGACGACTGCATCTTGTAGCACTGGGGTACGAATATCTCGTTCACAATAGGGTGCTGATTCCAGCATCTGTCCATATTCATTACGAAAATGTTTAGGCACTTCAACCATGGTGGAAGATTCGATAACAAACAGTCTTGCTGCACTGTAGTCATCGAATTTGAGCTGATAAGTAGTGCCTCTCGGGATCACGAGATAATCCCACTTCTTTACGGCGAGTGCGCCATATTCACTATAAAGCGTACCTTCACCTTCGTGGACAAACAGCACTTCATCAGCGTAAGCATTGCGATAAAATTCATCGGTATCTTCTGTGACCCTAGCGGTGTACATGGCGACGTCGTTGTTAAAAAATATTTTATTACGAGCGTTGAAGAAGTTACCTTCACAATCGGCTTGTTTAGTATCAAGTTTATAATTCTGTATTAATGAGTCTTGCCACTCTTTACCATGAGATAGATTGTAAGGCGCAACAGCTAATGCCTTAGTCGGCATATTATGGTGATACTTATTTGAGTAGATATTGGAAAATCCATGGGTCGAAAACAGCTCTTCACGATAAAGCTCCCCATTGTCTTTTTTGAATGTGATATGACGCTTTGTGGGAATACTCCCTTGCTTCACATAAAATGGCATTCTTGCTTTCCTTGTAATGTGCTTTTGCACTTATCTAGTCGATAACGTGATCTAGTTATCAATTTAGTTGCTAACTTCAGCAAAAAAAAGAATAATAATTAACCCGTCTCCATCTAAAAAATAGATGGTATGTTTGTGTTTACGCAAGGAGAGCACAATGCGTATTGATGTTGATGCCTTTAAAGTACTGCAAGTGTTGGTCGAAGAGGGCAGTTTTGCTAAGGCTGCAGAGCGATTGCATAAAGCACAGTCTGCGGTGAGCTATCAAGTCAAAAAGCTCGAGCAACACCTAGGTGTAAACCTTTTTTGTCGCGATCAGTACCGTGCAGAATTAACCCCTGAAGGCGAAGTTATCTTGGCCGAGGGGCAAAGGTTGTTGCAATACCTTGCCAATATTGAGCATTTAGCCAGTAGGTTTAGCGAGGGTTGGGAGCCAAAACTAGAGTTAGTGGTTGATGGTGCACTACCAATGAAGCCGATTATGCGGGCACTGAAAAGAATGGTTGAGCAACAAATACCCACCAAAGTACAGTTGAATATGGAATTTTTGGGTGGCGTGCAGGAACGGTTTGAGCGCGACAGTGCCGATTTAATGCTAGTCAAAGATTATCGAACGGGTCCCAATTATCGGCCGCAAGCGTTGCCACAAATTACCAGTATTTTGGTCGTTGCCGATAGTCACTCTTTGGCCTGTGAGCGAAATATTAGCCTGTTTGAACTGCAACGCCATGTTGAGCTTACCATTGAAGATTCTTCACCGGACAAGCAAAACCGAGATGAGCTGCAGTTTGGGGGTGACAAGGTGTTTTATCTTTCTGGCTTTATGATGAAGAAAAATGCCTTGTTAATGGGGTTGGGTTTTGGATGGATGCCGGACTTTTTAATAACAGAGGAGCTTGCCAGCGGTCAGTTAGTTGAAGTTGATTTCAGTGGGGGTAACCGTTACAGCTTCACGCCGCAATTGGTTTCGACCATGGAGCGGCCACTGGGTAAAGCGGGTCGCTTGTTTACCGATTTGATTATGGAAGAGTTTAAAGCAGAAGAAACGCCAGCGATCGTTTAGTTAGCGATTAAGGCTAGCGCTTCATACTTGGATGCTAGTTGTTGTTCATGAGAATATCGATGATCTCTCTGCTCTTGTTATTAACCTTGATAGGGATGTCATCGATATCGATGACAATGTTGCCATCAGTATCAATCGGTGACGTTATCTTTCTTCTTGAAAATAGTTCATCGCTTAACCTATCTCCAGCTTTAAGTTTCTTCTGCCAGCCCGGAGGCAGAGGCTCTGCTCTTTCTAGCTTTTTCTGTAGCCCGTAGGGGAGTGTTTGTTGCTTACTGTTACCTTTTTGCTTGCCATCTTTATCGTGTTTAGCCAATGCATAAGCAGGAGTCGCGCTGATGATAATGGCAAAAAGTAATAACAGGGCATTGCTGATGGAAAATTTCATAACATGCTCATTTTTGCTCAATTAGGCTCAAGTATAGTGAATGCAAATTGCATTGGCATTATGCGACAGCAGTTGTAATGGCACTCTAGCGAGAAGACAAAATAAGACGTTTATGCAAACTATTATCGCTTTCATCAACCATGGCAGCGCACTATTTAAGTAGCAATTTTAAGGGTGTTAGGCTTATTTATGTTTTACAACAGTGGCTTAACTAGGTAGTCCGTCGTTAAGTTTGTGTTCAGTTAGCTTCAATTAGAATGACCTCATTAAAAGCTGGTATGGCTTATGCACTTTAATGTTTAGACATCCTGCATATTTTGTCCTTTAAACACTGAAGCAAAAAAGACCAGTGCTAAACGGAGGTATAGTATGAATAACTCAACAATACAGAGCCACGCTACGGGTTTATATAATGAGTATGCCAAAGATCTTATGATTGGAAACCATTTTGTATCAGACAAACGCCTACAAGATTTTATTGCTGAGCTAGCGAGTGAAGGTTTGCTCCTTGAAAGCTTTAAATGGGATGAATGGTATAACAATAGTTATATGGTCGACCGTCCTGAGTACATTGCCGATGCGACATTATATGAGTGTCAGCTATTGGTCACCGCCATGGCGAGACTAGACAGCTTCAGTCCAGGTGTATTGAGTAATATGCGCAGGCAAGGGGTGCTTAATGCGATAGCTGAGCGATTTAAAGCATTATCCTACGAGCCCTTTATGTAAGCTTTAAGATTCGAGACTGAGTTGAATAGGTTATAGATTTAAAATAAAAAGCCGCATGTAGCGGCTTTTTTGCTGTGTACACGTAAACAAGTGCTAGATTATTTAGTCTGCAAAAGGCACTGGTTTCGGTGTGTTGGGTGTAGAAGGAGGTAAGATCGGCAACACTATCTGTGGTTGCTCCCCGGTAAGCGAATTCAAAAAAGTGACCATTTGTTTAGTTTCTGTTGCTGTTAATGCTTGTCCTAATTGGATATCAGCCATGGTATTAACCGCTTCAGCCAAGTCCCAAACACTGCCATCATGGAAGTAAGGATAGGTTAGCTCAATATTTCTCAACGTTGGTACCTTAAAGACAAATTTGTCAGCTTCTTTACCGGTAACCCCTTTTCGTCCTTCAGCAGGGTTCTTGGTATGGAATGGCTTTACCAGTCCCATCTTCATATACATGGTGCCGCCAACAGCAGGTCCGTTATGACAACGGACACAACCTTTGTCTTTAAAAAGCTGATAGCCAGCAATCGCGTCGGCATTAATGGCACTCTTATCGCCAGTTAAGTATTTGTCGAATGGAGCATTAGGCGTCACCAGTGTTTTTTCAAACTCTGCAATGGCATCCGTTATTGCATCAATGCTGATGCCATTAGTTTTGTATACGCTAGCAAAGCGAGCTTGATACGCTGGCATAGAACGAATAGTGTCTACGGCGAGATCATGGCTAAAGCCCATCTCTTTTGGGTTGGCTATAGGGCCACCCGCTTGCTCTTTCAAGTCTTTAGCTCGGCCATCCCAAAACTGCGCTAAGCCGTATTCTGCGTTTAACACTGTTGGTGAGTTTATAGGGCCTTGTTGCCAGTTATGACCAATAGAGGTGGGCAGTGCGTCAACGCCGCCAAGAGAGAGGTTGTGGCAAGAGTTGCATGAGATAAAACCAGATTTAGACAGTCTAGGCTCGAAAAAGAGCATTTTACCGAGCTCAACTTTTTCAGGGTTGGTGATCACCGCTGCGGGGATAATTTTAATTGGCTCACTTGCCGCAAACGAACAAGCAGAGCAGATTGCTGCAATAGCGATAGTGAGTGTGGTTAGTTTTATCATGGGGGCCATATAAGCTTACTTTAATTGTGGTTATTTGTTGAGACCATAATAAGCAAATATTTTAATAGGAGATAACGCATTGTTTCGATTGAGACTATCGGTAGTTTGGATTGATTTAATGCGACCTTGGTCGCAGAATATCCACGAAAGAGTTAGTAGGGTAAAGCCATTGTAGCTAGTTGCTCTACACTTTCAACCACCTTCCGATATGTTTGCAACCGCTGAGCAACACTTCGCTTGTTAGCGTTTCATTTTACGAAGTAAGATTTTCCGATCAAGCCAATGCGCTGTTTTCTTCATATGATGTTGACTGATTTTAAGCCAGCGACGTGCCCAAGAATATTCAATACTTAATATTGCTAAGCCTATAGGCAGTAGCAACCAAGCCGGACCTGGCAATATGATAAGCGCTGCGCCGGTTAAGGTGAGTAAACCGCCAACGATGGTGATCAGTGCTTTTTTTAACATCTTTGACTCCATGGGTGAAAGTATTCGCGCTTAACACAGTACACAGTGCCTTGCGCACGTTAAATTTTTAGTCTTAAAGAATTTAGTATATGCGCATTTAAGCTTCAGTTCTTAGCCTAACTGTAACAAATCCTTTTCTACTCATTGCAGTCTCATTACGGGTCGCTTTCAAGTAATAGCAGCCCTGCTTTTAAAATAGGGATTCCATTGCTTTGTGTAGTGAACTTGGTGATATTGTCACTATTGACTAAAATTAGTGGTAATGAACGTGGATCATAACAAAAAAGTTTACCCTGAAACGGCGTACTAAATTAAAGGCTGTGAAATATAGATGTGTTTTTATTTAATGGATTATCGACGTCGAACGATTAATATTGTTCAAACGCGTACACGATTAATACTAATTTTGATCGTGGCGTGCTCATCGCCAATAGTGAGTGCAGACACCCTGTACTTAACGTCATTACACTGGCCACCATACTCCGGCAGTACGCTCAAAAATGAGGGAGCGAGCATTGCTATCACCCGTGCGGCGCTGGCTGCAGTGGGCCATAAAGTAGAGGTCGATTTCTTTCCATGGAGTCGAGCCGTGCGGATGGCGTCGAGAGTAGACTCAAAATATTCTGGATACTTGCCTGAATATGCCTATCCAACAGAAAAATTTGTTTTTTCCACATCGATGGGAAGCAGTCCGTTAGGGCTGGTGGAGCAAAAACGTCACCCTATCAGTTGGTCTGAGCAGAGCGATCTGAACCAGTACAATATTGGTGTGGTGCAAGGTTATGTCAATACTGAACACTTGGATAAAATGATTGCACAGGGGCTTCAGCCCGTTGAAGTGGTTGCGTCTGATATGCACAATATTAAAAAAGTCGTATCAGGGCGAATTGATGCAGCAGTGATCGACGCTCATGTGCTGCGTTACCTATTGGCGCAACCTGATATGGAGTCTGTTGCCAGTCGAGTCCAGTTTAATAAGCGGATCTTGACAGAAAAAGAGCTCTATATTGCGTTTAAAAACAATGAAGAAGGGAGAAAATGGCGAGACTTGTTTAATTTGGGGTTAGCTAAAATTGATGTCGAAAAAATATTAAAAGACAATAGGGTCGATTAGCGTTTGCAACGACGGGTCTGGGACCCGTGTCGACAGTTCAGCTGCGCTAATAGCGCAGCGGGGGAAAGGCCATTTTTATTAAGCTTTTGATACAACGGTTTGTCCAATAGGCGTTAAGCTTAAAATCGCAAGTTTTAAATGTTGTAAGGCAAACGGAATACCAATAATAGTAATAGCACATGCAAATGCGTGAACAATATGACCAATCGCAAGCCAAATACCAAATAGTAAAAACCAAATAATATTACCAAGCATACCAAAGGCACCTGTGCCTAAATCTTCTATCCCTGTTACAGAGCGGCGGCTTATAGAGTCCTGACCGAATGGCCAAAACGTCATCTCACCAATAACGAAACACGCTCGTCCGAACGGGATGCCAATAATGCTAATAAAGCACAGTAGGCCCGCAAACCACCATGCTAACCCCATTACAAAACCGCCCAACACAAACCAAGCTATATTAAATACTAAGCGTAAAACTGCCATTTAAGATCCCTCATTATAAAAGCTACTGCCCTGTGGGCGCTAATGCATTGTTTAACTGCGATTATCATGCCACTTCTTATTATGTTGTTTTATATGTGTTTAATGTTTGTTTAGGTGCTGCTGGATAATGAAATAGACTAAAAGTTAGTGATTTTAGACATCGAAGTCTAAATTACACTAAGTAAAGCGTTACAATAGTAACTCATTATATTGAAGAGAATAGCCCGTGTTTACCCACACTCCAGTTGACCATATCGACTTTAACGGTTGCCGCGTTTTTGTAAAAAGAGATGATCTTTTACATAAAGATTTTTCTGGCAATAAGGCACGTAAATTTGCTTATTTTCTGCATAATGATTTCCCCGGTGTTAGCCGATTAGTGGGTTATGGCTCTCCGGTGGCTAATTCGCTTCATTCAATGTCCGCTTTAGCCATCTTAAAAGGATGGCAACTCGATTTTTATACTGATCATATTGCTGCGCAAGTTTTAGTCTCGTCAAAAGGTAATTATGCGGCGGCTATCGAAAATGGCGCTAATGTTATCGATTTGTCTTTGGTCGCAGATAGAGACGGTAGAAGTTGTAAAGAGTATATTGAGCAAGTTGTTCTGCCAAATGACGCTACTGCTTTGTATGTTCCTGAAGGGGGCCGTTGTCTCTATGCTCGGGATGGGGTGCACCAGTTGGCCAAAGAGATTGTTAGCTGGTTCGAGACTCGTCAGCTTAATGAGCTGACTGTTTTTCTACCATCCGGAACAGGCACGACTGCGGTATTCTTAAATGAATATTTTGTGCTCAATAAAGACAGTATCAAAGTGACAACATGTGCCTGTGTTGGAGATGAAGACTACCTTAAGCAGCAGTTTTCAGAGCTAATCAGTGATACTTCATTTCATCCCAAGATAGTAAGCACAGATAAGAAGTACCATTTCGGCAAGCTATATAAAGCGTTTTATGATATCTGGCGCAAAGTCGGTGAACAGGGGATTGAGTTTGAGTTACTTTATGATCCTAAGGGGTGGATGTGTGTTGAGCAGTACTTATTAGATAACCCAGATACAGAGATCCTCTATATTCATCAAGGGGGTTTATTAGGCAATGCGACGATGTTGCCACGCTATCAACGTAAATATGCGGCAGTATAGTGAGTTTAGAGTGGCTGGGGTGTTTCCACTTGGTTAGGCTAGTTACCTGAGCAGAGGTAAAGCCTAAACCAAATGAAGTTGACCAAATAGCTGAATATGTTTCAGTCCTATTCGTTTGTCTATGAAGACAAACTATCGATACGAGTGAGAGGAGATGTATCGAAAAGTCATTTTTACTTAATTGAAAGTTACTTAATTGAAAATTATTTACTTGAAGACAATAACCAGTTCATAAATTTAAGCGCTTCAGTACGCTTTGAAAAAGTCTGTCTGTTTTTACCTTGACTGTCAGTGAAGGCGATTGACGATTTGTTGACTGAAATTGAATCTACTGGGAAGTTGACTGTAATTTCGTGTCCATTTACTAGGTATGACATATGGTCACACTCCTTTAATTAAAGCTACCAAGTTGGTAGTTGTTTATAACAATAAGATATCCTTAGCATTTTTGCGAAAGACGAATTTAAGTTCAATTCGAGATTACTCATCTTTTCATGCTTATACAAGTGGCTTGCTAGCAGTTTTGTTAATAAATGTGTTGTTAGCATCACAAAAACAAAACTAATCTCAAGCTGTAATGAAGTAAAGCATAAAGATATGACAGTAAGATGACTGTCTATTAAGATGATCGAACCTGTTGTGATAACGCTTATGTGGGGATCAAACGACGAATCGTGGATTTTTACAGAAGGCGGTGAAAGTATATCAAAAAAGGGTATATCTCTAAAAACTGTGTGGATTATATCCAGTTAATAAACCTTGTCAATCAATAAAATTAAAAAGCTTGTGTTGAAGAGAGTGTGTAATTAAGTGTTAACAATACGGTAATCGGTGCTAGGTTGACTAATATGTAAGAATATTTTGCCAATGTTATTCAATGTCGATGTATCAAAATGGAGTCTTTCGATGAAAAGGATTATTTTACTGCTGCTTGTAATGCTAATGAGCCATATCCCCGTAGCATATAGCGTTACAGGGCTAGCGAGTGCTGCCACATCAAGTGAAGAGCCTATAGAAGAAGCGCAGCCTACCAGCGTTAAAGCCAGCACCTATGACTACAAAGACAGCCTATTTAGAGATACACCACGAGGCACTATTGAAGGTTTTTTTGAGGCTACTTTTGAACAAAACTTTGAAAAAGCCGCAAAGTACTTAGATTTACGCTATCTGCCAGACGGCATGTCAAAAGAGCTTGGGCCTGAATACGCTAAGCAATTAGTGGCTATTATCGAGCGTAATATTTGGGTTAATCTCGAAGAGATAAGTGATCTGCCTAGCGGTACTAGCAATGATCAACTGCCAAACTACCGAGATGCTTTTGGCCGAGTTGAAGTGCAAGGTAACGAGATAACACTGTTACTGCAAAAAGTACCGGATAAACAGTTAGGTAAAATATGGAAGATATCCAATGCTACCGTGGCTAAAGTACCCATGCTCTATAGTGAGCTTGGTTATGGGCCTATTGTGGAGTGGTACGTACAAAATATTCCGTCAGGTCACCTCTTTAAACTTAACTTGTGGGAATGGGCGCTACTGATTAGTTATCTAGTCTTGGCATTATTGGTGGTCATTCCGTTAACTTGGTTTGCAAAAAAACTAATACTGCGCAGTGAATATCAATACAAAGAGGATGTTGCACACCTTATCGTTGGGCCATCACGTCTTTTACTTGCACTACTACTTGACCGTGCATGGATGGCCAATACCACGCTTTCTGCCAATGTGATGGAAGTCGTTAATAGCGGCTTTTTACTTGTGATTGCAATAATTTGGTTTATTTGGAACTTAGCCGATGTACTGCAAAACAGTTTACGTTTGCGTTGGATTAATCAGGGTAAGAGTCAAACTGCATCTTTATTGCGGCCTTTAGCAAACTTTCTTCGAGTGATTTTAGTTGCGCTAACAATTTTAATTTGGCTGGAGCATCTTGGTTTTGATGCGTCCACTATCTTAGCAGGTTTAGGTATTGGTGGAGTCGCCATAGCATTAGCTTCTAAGCAATCAATCGAGAATTTTATAGGAACTATTACCTTATACTCGTCAGCACCCATTCGGGTCGGAGATGTCGGTCGTTTTGGTACCATAACAGGGACAGTAGAAGAGATTGGTCTGCGTTGTACTCGGATTCGAACAATTGATAGAACAGTGATAAATGTGCCCAACGCGCGTTTGTCGGAGATGGACATAGAGAACATATCGGAGCGCGAAAAAATACGTTTAAAGACAGATATCCGTTTAGATTATAAAACGACGACAGAGCAGCTACATAGCATCATTGAAGATATACGTGCTTTGCTAATAGCGCATGATAAAGTCGACGAGACGCCGCTAAGGGTAACATTCAGAGGTTTTGGCTTACATGGACTGCAACTTAACGTGTTTGCTTATATTGGCACCACAGACTTTGCTGAGTTTCAGTTGGTCTCTGAAGAACTGCATTTTAGTATTATGAATACCGTTGTAAAGCATGGTACTCGAATTGTGCCTGTGGTACCTATTGCCGCAGAGTAAAATGAACTTTCGGGAAGTGTATGCCTAGTTAATCGCTCTTGCTAACTAAGAGGAGATAGCTGCTTAGTTAACATCTAATTGAGAATGTAGTGTACAAAGGTAAGCGACGGCTTCTTCAGGTAAGGTGGGTATATGAAGATGCTGTTGAGTCATTTGCTGCTGTTATTATTATCCTGCTCATAAGGGACTAGATCACAGATATGGAATTTATTTTTATCGTCTTAAACTGCCTTTATCAAGCAAGGCCGTGGGCCTGCTCAATCTGATTGATTAAGTGCATTCAAGTCTACACTGAAAAGTGGGCTTTTAAGCTAGTGATTTTATACTACATATCGTTATAATCGTTGCTCTTATAGTACTTTAGGTGGGAAGTCGTATGGCGGAATTGCTCGCAAGCGTTGATCAGCGCACTAAGCTTGTTGGTGAAAACCGATTAGAACTTTTGTTGTTCAGAATTAGTGTGACGCAACTATTCGCCATCAACGTATTCAAAGTTAAAGAAGTGGTAAAAGTGCCACCTTTAAGTAGATTACCTGGCAGTCACCCAAGTATTATCGGTGTCGCTAATCTGCGTGGAGTGGCAATTCCAGTGATCGATCTTCGAAAGGCTATTGGTTATAGACCCTCGGCAGTGTATGAGAATAGTAACCTCATTATTACCGAATATAATCGTTCGGTGCAGGGATTTTTAGTAGACAAAGTAGAGCACATTGTTAATCTTACCTGGAGCGATATTTTGCCGCCGCCTAAAACGGTAGGGCCTAATAACTATCTGACGGCGATCACGCGAGTCGAGTATCAAGATAAGCAGGAGCTGGTGTCAATTATTGATGTTGAAAAAGTATTGGCAGAAATTATTCAATACGATATTAAGCTATCGGAGGGTGTATTAGATCTGCAATTGTTGCCATTAATGCAAGGCAGAAGAGTGTTGATTGCAGATGACTCGGCAACCGCAAGACGTCAAGTGAGAGAAACATTAGAACAATTGGGTTTAGAGGTGATTGAAGTTTCTGACGGTTTGATGGCATTAAATCAATTAAAACAATGGTGTGATCAAGGAATAGAGGTATCGGAACATATCGTTATGTTAATCACCGATGCCGAAATGCCAGAAATGGATGGCTATAAGTTGACCCATGAGATCCGTCAGGACAAGCGTATGAGCAACCTTTATATCACCTTAAATACGTCATTAAGTGGCAGTTTTAATAATGCGATGGTCGAAAAGGTAGGCTGTGACCGTTTTATCTCTAAATTCCAGCCCGATCTACTGGTTGAAGTCGTTCAAGATAAATTGCGCCAGTCTGTATCGGTCGAGGTGTAGTAGAGCAGTAAATCAGTCTTGATGTTCCTGTCTTAAGTCATTAATGACCTGTCGCTTTAATTCTGCAGCGGCAGCGATATTGATCTGTGCCACTCGAACAGCAAAACTAAAGCGCTGTTTACCGACAATACTAACAATATCCTCTAGAAAACGTTTATCGAGCACAAATTGTTTAGCGTAAAACTTAATCGCTTGTGTGACAGAACTGTAATTAACACCGTCAAAACTAAAGCCAGCGTCATAACCATAATCATCAATGGTGACACCGTTAAGACTCAGTGGCCAAGCTGGATAATTAACTCTATCCCTGGCGATCTCGTACATCATCCATGCGCTTTTTTTAAACCCGCCAAAGACTTTGTCTTCAAATTCAGACTCTTCAAGCTCTTGTTTGGTCCAGTTGATACCAATGGCAAGATGTTTCTCATAGATCCGCATTAGCTCATCCTTGACCGCCATTTTACAATCCCAAATAGAGGTTAGCTTATGCTGTTTAGCAATTTTAAAACACTCTTTGCAGGTTGGCAGCATGAGTGATGGATGCGGTGTGTAATGCTCTTTAATATAACTCAACTGCATGGAACTTGGCTCGCCACAAAACCAACATTGGTGTCTGCGATTAAAGGGTATGTCGATTGATGGGGCAAGTTCAAACAAAATGGCTCACTTAATAGTTCTGTTAAAGTTTTTATTTTACTTAAAAAGAAAGCGCACAATCACTGATGATCGGCGCTTACTTTTAAGATCTTGTTAGCTATATTGGAAAATTTACTCTGCTTCAATGTTAACCAGTGAAGTGGCTAGCACGATGGGATCGATCTCAAGGCAGTCTTGTTCTGCTACCCAATCAACACCGACAAGTACAGCATCATCATTTAGATCCGTAACCCAAAACTCTAAAAATTCGCCAAGTGTAATAGCAACTGCGCTGTAATCTTGCCACTCTTCAGTACAATGGCTTTTTGCTTGTGCTTCTTCCGACCATAGAGGCATCACATCAGTCGCTTCGAATTCAGATGAATCACATACGACCCAACCTTCACCTGTTTCATCTTGCAGGCCCCAAACCACTTGGTGTTGCTTTACGTTGCTAATAAAGCTTTCTAATGCTGGAGTCATCTCAGTCATGATTAATCTCTTTTGGTTATTGGAAGATATCGATTATATCCACTGACAATAGTCTGCAACTGCCTTGTACTTTTAGCAAGTTATTTAATGATGTTTCTAGCGTGATTAGCGGCACTGTTTATTCCCTAGCGTGCGTAAATTAAGCGGTTAAACTTGTAAGTGAAGATAACTGTAATAAGCACATTGAATTAGTCTATATTAATGCTGCAGGATGTTGTTTAGTTCGTATCTCTATATACCGGGGTAGCTAAGCGGTTTTATGAATTAAAGATCATCATTTAACTAAGCTGATTAAGGTAAGCTTAATCTCTAAACATCAAAGTAATACGTTAGTGTCATTCATTTTTGGGAGTCTTCTATTGTTTAAATCAATCCCCCTGGCAGCAACGCTCATATTATCAAGCTCCAGCGCTATCGCATCGGTGGCTTCCCCAGACTGGGGAACTTGTGTTGCAAATCTTCAGCAAACGGCTAAATCTGAAGGTTTATCGCAGCAAACCATTGATACCACTCTCGCCAATGTAAGGTATGTCGCTAGAGTCATCGAACTGGACAACAAACAGCCAGAGTTTAGCTCTTCGTTTGAAAGCTATTTCACTAAACGAGTCACGGATTGGCGGGTTCAACAGGGGCGAAAGCTGTACATAAAGCACAAAGAGCTACTGCAAAGCCTTGCCAAAGAGTACGGTGTTCCGCCGCAGTATTTATTAGCATTTTGGGGGCTTGAGACTAATTTCGGCTCCTATAAAGGCAAGATGTCAGTGCTCAATTCACTGGCGACATTGGCATGTGATCCTCGTCGAAGTCAGTATTTTACCACAGAGCTAATGCAGGCATTAAAGCTGAAAGAGCAGTATGGTTTTGATGAGAAGAAAATGGTCGGTTCCTGGGCTGGAGCCATGGGGCATACTCAGTTTATGCCGTCTGCTTATGCAAAATATGCGGTAGATGGTGATGGCGATGGTAAGGCAGATCTGTGGAACAGTACCGATGATGCGCTTTCATCAGCCGCACATTTTTTGCAAAACTTGGGCTGGAAAAGAGATGAACGCTGGGGACGGGAAGTGACATTGCCAAAGAATTTTTCATACGCGTACCTTGGCAGAGCTGAAGCGCAGACGCTGACTAAGTGGGCTGAACTCGGTTTAACGCTAACTAACGGTCGAGCGCTTAGCACCCCCGATATGACCGCAGCGCTTTATCTGCCTTCAGGACATACAGGCCCCGCCTTTTTAGGTTATGACAACTTCAATGTGATCATGAAATGGAATCGTTCTACTTTCTACGCCATTGCTGTTGGACACCTTGCTGATAGGATTAATGGAGCAGCAGGGCTCAATGTTAAACCGCCTAAAATGCCGAGTTTAAGCAGAGCGCGAGTGAAAGAGTTACAAAATCAATTAAATACGTTAGGTTTTGATGTGGGTAAACCAGATGGGATTTTGGGTTCCAAATCTTTAAAGGGCTTACAAGCATTTCAGAAAGATAATGGCTTGGTCGCCGACGGTTACCCTAGCGAAGTAACGTTTAAGGCTCTTGGGGTAAAGTAACGAGTCGTGGTTAAAGGACTTTATCGTTCTAAATGATGAAGATGCAATCAAAAAGATTGCATCTTTTTTATTGATGAATTAGATTAAATTTCATCAATAAAATGATCGACTGGAATGCTTATCTCTATGGACAATCTTTCTCACGCACAGCGTCAACGTTTAGCTTTTATCGATTTTAGCTTACAGTATTTTGGCCAAGTATCTCGCCAAGATTTAATCAGTAAGTTTGCCACAGGTCTTGCCGCTGCCACTCGTGATTTTCAAAGTTATAGAACCCTGGCGCCAAATAATATGCGCTTGGTGCATCAAACCAAGTGTTATCACCGTTTACCCGAGTTCAAAGCGCTATTTACCCATGAACCTGAAGCGATATTGCATGGGCTTGCCAAAGGGTTTGGTGACGGCTTGTCTCATCCTATAGAGCCAAGTGGGGTGTGTATCGATGCAATTGGGCTTATCCACCCAGATACCGAGACTATTGCGGCGTTAATGCGAGCCATACAAGGCAAACAGGCGCTTGCTATTGAATACGTGTCGGTGTCATCGGGGAAAAAATCACGAGAGATTGTGCCTCATGCTTTAGTCAATAACGGTCAGCGTTGGCATGTGCGTGCTTTTGATAGGGCCAATCAAGTGTTTACTGATTTTGTTGTTACTCGAATTAAGACCACAGCGATATCTGAGACGAGTGTTAAGTTCGTGGAGACCTGCGCTAATGACAAGTATTGGCAGCAAGAGGTGCAGCTTGAGTTAATCCCTCACCCTTCAATGGCTCACCCCGAAGCGATAGAACTCGACTACCAAATGGTGAATAAACGCCTTACCTTAAATTGCAGAGCATCACTAGCAGGTTACCTGCTGCGTCAATGGAGCGTTGATTGCTCTGCGAAGCATAAAATAGGTTCAGGGGTATGCCAATTGGCATTGGCTAACCGAGATGTGCTGCAACATATAGAGCATTTGACGATAGTACCGGGTGCTAAATCGTAGCCAGAGATAACACTAGTGGCTTTGATAGACTTTTGTTAAGCTCACGCAATAAAATTTGAGTTAAGGAATACCATGAGTATTAAAGATGATTCTGTAGTGCAATTTAACTACACACTACGTGACGAGCAGGGCGAAGTATTAGAGAGCAATGAAGGTCTAGATCCAATTGCTTATCTTCATGGTCACAACAACATGATGCCTGGTGTTGAAAAGGCGCTTGTGGGTAAAGAAGCTGGCGCAACCTTTTCAGTCACGCTGCCCGCCAGCGAAACTTACGGTGAGCGCAATGATGATGCTGAGCAGCGTGTTTCAGTTAAGCATCTGCAAGGCGCAAAAGTATGGAAAGCCGGTATGCGTGCTTTGATCAACACCGATGACGGTCAACGTCAGGTGACTATCATCAAAATGGGCAAGTTTATGGCAACAGTGGATGTTAACCATCCTCTGGCTGGTCGTGAGTTGACGTTTGATCTTGAAGTGGCTGATGTTCGTGATGCAACAGCTGAAGAGGTTGCCCATGGCCACGCTCATGGCAAAGGCGGTCACCACCACTAAGCTGAGTTAATCGGCAACAAAAAGCCCAACCTTGTTTGGGCTTTTTTAATTAATGAGTCAATACTTTAGAGACGAAAGATGATCATAGAATTAAGCAGTGGCAAAATGGTACTGAGTCCATTTGAAGTACAAGTCAGACTCAATAATCAGTGTCAGCTCTATGCAATGGTGGAAGATATTAAATTTCACCAAGATGCGCTAATGATGGTTGCCGATGCTGGCGCCGTTCGTTGGAGCCTTAAATTGGATAGCAATGAACAGCTACAAACCATTAAAACTGAGCTAGGTATTGGCTAACTCTCTTGCAACACACCGAATAAGCCAATAGCTTAACTTGGGCCGTCATGTCATGTTTTGTCGACCGTGAGGCTGACTAAAATCAAGTTCTGGTCCATTGGGAACAACCCTTGTTGGGTTAATCATGTCATGACTGAAATAGTAATGCTGTTTAATATGCTCAAAATTAACCGTCTGCGCCACGCCCTTCATTTGGTAGATCTCTTTTACATAACCTGACAGATTAGGGTAGTCCGATATCCGTTTTTTATTGGTTTTAAAGTGTCCGACATAGACGGCATCAAAACGAATTAAGGTCGTAAACAGACGAATGTCAGCCTCTGTGAAGACGTTACCCGTGAGATAGCGCTGAGTTGAAAGTTGCTGTTCTAGTTTATCGAGCGCAGTAAATAGTTGCTCGTATGCATCATGATAGGCAGTTTGGCTGGTGGCAAAACCTGCTTTATAGACGCCATTATTAATGCTGCTATATATCCATTCATTGAGTTCATCGATTTGAGTCCGCAGTTGTAGCGGATAAAAATCACTGCTGCTATCAATCAGATGATCAAATTCACTGTTAAACATACGAATGATTTCAGCGGATTCATTACTGACAATAGTGTTGGTATGGGTGTCCCATAATACAGGCACTGTTACTCGACCATTATAATTGGCATCTGCTTTTTGATAGATTTGATAGAGAAAATCAGCAGCGTTTAAGGTGTCGTGTTGCCCGCCATCGATATGACGTGCTATTTCGCTTTGGTTGACACCAGAAAACTCCCAGCCATTGGCGAGCATGTGTGGTTCAACGACCGTTACGCCAATAATGTGTTGTAGGTTTTTCAATTGTAGATAGATTAATGTTCGGTGCGCCCATGGACACGCTAACGACACATACAGATGATAGCGATTCTTTTCAGCTTTAAAGCCACATTTACCGGCTTGTTTAGGCTTTCCATCTTGGGTGATCCAATCCCTAAAACTAGATTCTGATCGAGTAAATTCGCCCGCCGTTTCTTCTGTTGGATACCATTTATCGACCCATTGACCG
The DNA here is from genome assembly GCF_023284025.1 of Shewanella abyssi. Taxonomy (GTDB): domain Bacteria; phylum Pseudomonadota; class Gammaproteobacteria; order Enterobacterales; family Shewanellaceae; genus Shewanella; species Shewanella abyssi. The sequence continues at coordinate 46,174 of NZ_JAKIKR010000001.1, forward strand.
TTATGCAGTAAGCCCATTTTGTTTGGTTCCCATATCATCTGTTTTCAATAGTCACAGCTTAGTTGGAGAGCGGCCAGCTTTAAAGCGCATTTAGTCGCTAAAACCTTTCTATTTAATATGTGTATGACTGCTCCGCTACTGATATTATTGCAGCCAGTTAATCAGCTATTGCTACGAAAAAGGAAAGTCATGTTAGATAAACCGTTAGAGAGAATAACTGTAGAACCACGCACAGAGGCAACAGCCTGTGTTATTTGGCTTCATGGTTTGGGCGATTCTGGTGCGGGTTTTGCCCCGGTTGTGCCAGCTTTAGGACTTCCAAGTGAGCACACTATTCGATTTATCTTTCCCCATGCACCAGAACAAGCTGTCACCATCAATGGCGGCTATATCATGCGTTCATGGTATGACATCAAAAGTATGGACCTGCATGACCGCGCAGATATGCAGGGTGTTTTAGACAGCGAGATTCAAATCAAAGCACTTATTAATGAACAAATAGCCTTGGGGATAGATCCTAGTAATATTGTGCTAGCAGGTTTTAGCCAGGGCGGCGTGATGAGTCTGTTTACCGGTTTAAGGCTGCAGCACAAATTGGCTGGAATAATGGCGTTATCGTGCTATTTGCCCACGGCTGATAAGTTGCCAAATGATCTTGCGAGTGCGAATGTTTCGACCCCAATACTGCAGCAACATGGTGTTCAGGATGAGGTCGTTGCGTTAAGTGCGGGGTTAATGGCATTCGAACTTCTTAAACTGCAGGGTTATGACAATCAGTGGCAAACCTATGACATGGGCCACAGTGTGCTACCAGAACAGCTGCGTGACATCTCAAAATGGCTGCAAAAAGTCCTAAAGTAAGATTAGAATAGTCTAATGGCCTATTTTTTGAACGATTGTGCGTTGTGATTTATTACAACGCTTGTTCTCGTTTAAGGATAATGTGCTATGCACAGTTATAATTCATAAACCCATGAAATGCTTTATTTTAGTTCTTTACCTTTATGTTGCTACAGTTTAGAACTAGCTCGCCTCAATCTTAAACTTACCCCCTTCGTTCTGTTTTTGGTACGTCATTTGGAATAAAACACTTTAAAAATAGGTGCTTAGATCATCTTATGTAATGAATGTGACACAAATAAAGCATAATCTTTGCTAAGATGAATGACGGTTGAAATAGGGTTATTTCTACCGAACTAAATAAAATGTTGTAAAAACATAAAAAATAATCAAGGGGTTGATTGTAATGAAAAAGACTTTAATCAAAGGGCTAGTGGCGACGGCTGTTGTGACTGCTTTAACAGCATGTGGTAGTGACAATGATGATACTTCATCTGTAAATAAATTTGACTTAACAATCGCACATATTAACGATACGCACTCTAGCTTCGATCCAACATCTTTCGATTTTACCGCTCAAATAAATTCAGCTGATTTTGCCGTTCGTACATCTGCCGGCGGCTATCCACGCGTCGCGACAGCGTTAAAAACAGCTCGCGCAGCAGCAGATGATGCTGATAAACCATTTCTAGCTTTACATGGTGGTGATGCTTTTCAAGGGTCTTTATATTTCAACGTATTAAAAGGTGCTGGTAATGCCACTTTATTACGTGAAATGGGACTTGATGCAATGGCGATTGGTAACCATGAATTTGATTTGGGTAATGAACCATTAATCGAATTCGCCAATAAAGTTAACTTCCCTATTTTGGCTGCAAACCTCGACACTTCTGCTGATTCTCAAATGGGCGATGTTACTAATATCATGCCTTACATGGTCAAAGAGTTTAATGGCGAGCAAGTGGGTATTTTCGGCTTAGTGTTAGAAGATATGGAAAGTATTTCATCTCCAGGTGAGGATCTTGTTTTCAATAAGGAGATTGAAACGGCTCAAGCTACCGTTGATACATTGAAAGATCTTGGTGTTGATAAAGTCATTATGGTGAGCCACATTGGTTTAGACCGTGACATTTTAATCGCTTCAAACGTAAACGGTGTTGACGTTATCGTTGGTGGTCACTCTCATACTCTACTAGGTGACTTTACCAATATCGGTAATGGTAACGGTTCAGCGACTGCTGGTTACGCTGAAATGTTTACTAACCCAAATGGCACAACTAAAACGTGTATTGTGCAAGCTGGCGATGTTGCTCAAGCGGTAGGTCAAGTTGATGTTAGTTTCGAAAATGGTGAAATAACAGCTTGTGAAGGTAATAACACCCTGCTTATTGATAACGATTTTAAGCATAAGTATGACGGTGATAATAGAGTAGTACTAACTGAAGCCGATCAAGCATCTACTGAAGCATTTGTGAATGAGCAAAACAATATCGCGTTTACAGAAGAAGATGCTTTGCTGCGTAATATTATCGATATTGATTACAAACCGCTTATTGAAGAATATGAAGGCTTGGTTATTGGTCAAGTATTCGATGCTAATGATCCTACTGATAGCGGCAGCCTAGATAATGTTCGTATACCTGGTTTTGCTCGTAGTGGCGCATCGTTGCCTGTTACTGGTTCAGAGGCAGGTGCTCAAGTTGCAGCATCTATGGTATGGAAGCTAAATAAGTTGGGTTATGGCGTAGATATGGCCATTACCAACACTGGTGGGGTGCGTAATAGCATTGTTGCAGGCCCTGAAGGTTTGACTGCTGGTTATGTCGTTGGTTCATTACTGTACTTCAGTAACGAGTTAGCAATTGTTGAATTGACAGGCGCAGATATTACTCAGTTGCTTGAAGATACGATTAACTACTCAATGAGCACCTCTACAGGTTCGTTCCCTACTTTTGCTAATATTGAATTTACATATAATGGTTTGGCAAGCGTTGGTGAACAAATTGAAAGTTTGAATGTTTGTCCTGATGGTGTCGCTGCAGGTAACTGTGCCGCTATTGAAGACGATACCACCTACAAGATAGCGACTAACGCCTATATTGCTGGTGGTAAAGATGGTTATGAAATTTTTGATACTAAGAAGCAATCTGAGGTTGTTCTTTCTGGTTTTATTGATAACGAATCAATGATTGAATATGTAGAAGCGTTAACTGCAGAAGGAAAGCAATTGGTTGAAATCCCAACGGGCTTGACCTTTATCGCGCCTGCTGATTTGAAAATTGATGATCCAATCATTAAACCTGAAGACAATCAATAATCTTTAGCCGTTAATCAGGTTGATTTATTAACTGCTCTAGAATCAAAAGCAGCCTCTATTTAGAGGCTGTTTTTATTTGTCATGCAAAGTACTATTTTATCTTTATTTCTACTAAAAAATGAAAAGTGGGACTTGAAAACTAATTTGACGTCCTCATATCTATTTGTAGAGTCGCTCAACGAGGTCTCTAAACCATAGCTAGCTTTTACGCCTTCGGGGTAGGTGCTAGTCAACACAGCGCGACATATGTCGGCTACATACTTTATATATTGCTTAATACAAGGATATACCCATGAGAAATTACGACCTAACTCCACTTTATCGCAGCGCCATTGGATTTGACCGTTTAGCACAACTTGCTGAACATGCCGCGTCGAACAAAGGCAATTCTGGTTACCCACCTTATAATATTGAACTCATTAACGAACATCGTTACCGCATCACTATGGCCGTTGCTGGCTTTACGATGGATGAGCTTGAGATAACCAGTGAAGGTGAAAAACTGCTGATTAAGGGGACTAAAGCGGAGCAGAGCGAAGAACGTAAATATCTTTATCAAGGTATTGCTGAACGCGGATTTGAACGCACCTTCCAACTGGCTGATTACGTCACCGTTATCGGCGCCGATCTAGAAAATGGTTTACTCAATGTTGATCTTAAAAGAGAGATCCCAGAGGCGTTAAAGCCGAGAAAAATTGAGATAGGTACTTCAAGAATATTGGATGCTAACTAAAATAAGTAAATAAATAATAGCTTCCCTGGCTGATGTATTTACAAAGTAAGCATGTAAAAAGGGAGTCTTTCGACTCCCTTTTTTAGTTTCTGATATTGGTCGTTTCAGCTAGAAACGATAGCAAAAGTGCCTTAAACTTTATGCACGCATTGATTTTTCACCGCGGGCTAGACCCACCACACCTGAGCGTGAAATCTCAATCACCTTCGTGATATCAGCCAATGCAGAGATACAAGCATCCAACTTTTCACTAGTGCCAATTAGCTGCACCGTGTATAAGCTTTGAGTGACATCAACAATTTGCCCGCGGAAAATATCTGCCAGTCTTTTTACCTCTTCCCTAATCTCACCTTGAGCTTTTACTTTTATCAGTGCCACTTCTCTTTCTACATGGGCTGATTCAGTGATATTAGACACTTTAAGTACATCAATGAGCTTATGCAGTTGCTTCTCTATTTGCTCAAGCACCGCTTCATCGGCTTTAACAGCGATGGTTAAGCGAGATAGGGTTTTATCTTCTGTTGGCGCTACGGTTAAGGTTTCAATGTTATAACCGCGCTGAGAGAATAATCCGACAACACGAGAGAGCGCACCAGGTTGGTTTTCAAGTAATACACATATAATTCGACGCATTAGCTTTTCTCCGTTTTGCTCAACCACATTTCATTCATCGCACCACCACGGATCAACATCGGGTATACATGCTCAGTCTCATCAACGTGAATGTCGACAAATACCAATTTGTCTTTCATGGCAAAGGCTTTCTCTAAACCTGCTTCTAACTGAGCAGGATCACTAATGGTTATGCCTACATGGCCATAAGCTTCTGCGATTTTAGCAAAGTCGGGTACTGAATCCATATAAGACTGCGAATGGCGACCGGCATAGATCATGTCTTGCCACTGCTTAACCATGCCCAGGAAGTGATTATTTAGATTGATAATTTTAACGGGAATATCGTATTGCAGTGCGGTTGATAGCTCTTGAATGTTCATTTGAATCGAACCGTCACCCGTTATGCAAACGACCGTATCATCGGGCTTAGCCAGTTTAACCCCTAAAGCAGCAGGCAAACCAAAGCCCATGGTGCCTAAGCCGCCAGAGTTAATCCAACGACGTGGTTTATTAAACGGATAGTACAGCGCCGCAAACATCTGATGCTGACCCACATCGGAGGTGACATAGGCGTCACCGTTGGTCAGTCTATGCACGACTTCGATCACTTGTTGAGGCTTAATCTTCTCTGCTGACTTTTGGTAAGCTAAACTCTTGCGACCACACCATTTGGCAATATCACTCCACCAATGGTCATTGGCCGTTGGATCGCTAATGCCGTAGTCATTGGCTTCAATTTGCTTGAGCATTTCATCCAATACTTTCTCTGCAGAACCCACAATTGGAATATCGACTTTAATGGTTTTTGAGATTGAAGAGGGGTCTATATCAATATGCAAAATAGTGGCATTGGGACAATATTTTTCAACATTGTTGGTGGTTCTGTCATCAAAGCGTACACCGATCCCGAAGATAAGATCACTGTTATGCATGGTCATGTTTGCTTCATAGCAGCCATGCATGCCGAGCATTCCTACGCTGTTAGGGTGGGTGCCCGGAAATGCGCCGAGTCCCATCAATGTGCTTACTACTGGGATCCCAAGTTTTTCAGATAGTGCGAGGATTTGGCTGTCACAGCCTGATATTACCGCGCCGCCTCCCACATATAAAACAGGTTTTTTAGCGGCTAAGAGCGCTTGTAATCCTCTACGAATTTGGCCTTTATGCCCTGATGTGGTTGGGTTATATGAACGCATTGCAATATCTTCTGGATATTGATAATCATGCAAAATTTCAGGGTTCATACAATCTTTTGGCACATCGACGACCACTGGGCCTGGGCGGCCACTCGCAGCAATGAAAAAGGCTTTCTTGATGATTGCGGGAATGTCACGGGGGTCAGTGACTAAAAAACTATGCTTAACAACGGGTCTTGAAATACCGATCATGTCGCATTCTTGGAATGCATCATTACCGATGAGATGGCTATGAACTTGACCTGAAATAACCACTAAAGGGATAGAGTCCATGTATGCAGTAGCAATACCGGTAATGGTATTGGTAGCACCGGGACCTGAGGTGACGAGGACAACGCCAACATCACCTGTCGCGCGGGCATAACCATCAGCCATGTGCACGGCTGCTTGTTCATGTCGCACTAGAATATGTTCAATATTGGATTTTTCGTGCAGAGCATCGTAAATATCTAAAACTGATCCACCTGGATAGCCAAAAATATGTTTAACGCCTTCATCGATTAGAGAACGGACGACCATACTGGCGCCTGATAGCTTCTCCATAATAATTCCTTTTTTAAGTTACCGCTACGGTATGCAGTATCTCACTACAGCGACGGTAATCGCTCTAATAATTAAGCTTGGATGGTGATCCTTGCTCTCGTTTCGCCGATATATCTCAACAGAGATAGACATGTGATAGTAATACCTGTTCGGCTTAGACTCCAAATGGAGTCAGCTTTATAATATAAAAACCTCAAATGATTACAAGGGATGAAAGCAAAAAAATTGTTCTATATGAAGAATTTTCAATATCTCTGGCAGAAAAACAACCTCGCTCAGGGCTGGGTTACCAGTGACTAAAAAGGGGGCGGGGCTTATAGATTAGGGAACGAGCTAAGCCGGCTAATCTCAACGCCCTTAGCTTTTTGCATTTTCAATATTATTGGCTTAGCTGATGTTTACTAAAGAGCTGGCATAAGCCGACAAGGATGACCGCGGTTAACATTAATGCAGAGAAGGGAACTGCGGTTCCGGTATAGAACAACGCGAGTAGAGGCCCTGCAAGGGCACCAAATCCGAATCTAAGTGTTCCTATTACGGCTGTTGCCGTTCCTGTTTCCTGTTGAAATTTCATCAATACAATTGCATCGGCATTGACTGACATCACACCGAGACAAGCCATTAAGGGCAGTAACATAGCAACGGTAAATATGTAGTGTAAGTCGAACATGTTAACCAGTAATAAGCCACAGGCGGCTATTGTCCCGAAGATGGTCGACACTCGCAGCATTCTCTTAGAACCATAACGACCCACAATCTTACTATTAATCACATTTGCGAGCATAAGTGCGCCGACATTGGTGCTAAACAAAACGGCAAACAGTGATTTATCGAGGCCAAACACCTCCATATAGACAAACGGTGACGCCGTTAAATAACAGAAAAATGCAAAGGAGGTGAGCACACCACAGGCGATGTTTAACTTTACACCTGGTCTCGTTAATACAGTGCCATAGGAACCCAGAAAGGACTTATCACTACGGCTACTCGTATCACTGTCACTCGGCATGTTCAGTTTAAAGCAGACGAGGATAAGTAACGAAAACGCATAAAAAGCGAGAATAAAGAAGATTAAATGCCATTCGCCTAGTTCCAAGATTAAGCTACCAATACTCGGCGCAATAAGCGGAGCTAGCATCATAATAAGGCTCACATAGGACATCCCTTTAGCGGTATTTTGTCCGTAAATCTCTTTAATATAACCAGGAACAACAACCGTCGCGGCGGCGCCGATGAAAGCTTGAAAGAATCTTAATGCCAAAAAGGCTTCGATTGATTGAACAAATGCCAGTGCAAAGCTAGTAAGCATAAAGCCTGATAGACCTATAATGACCATTTTACGGCGACCATATCTATCTGCAAGTGGACCGAAGCTGAGCATTCCCAAAGCGTACCCGGCTAGATATAGACTAAGGGATTGTTGAACTAAGGTAATCCCGGTATCAAAACTGCTGGCTAAAGTGGCCATTGCTGGCAGGTACATATCGATGGCTAATGGCGTAATGGCTACAATCGCGGCAAGCATGGGGATGAGTAACGCTAAGTTGGGGATCCCTGTTTGGTTGGTGTTGCTGGACGTGTTCTTCAATACTGCCTCTTTGAGTGTCGCTTGCTGACTTGCTAGTTCGGTGGTAATGCTTGAATTGTGTTACTAGGGAGCCAATTTAAATTTGGCTAGATTTACTGCCGTTAAGACTGGTTAGTTTAGCTGACTTAATATCGAATTGAGATGGTACTAGCGATATGAAAAGTATTTAGCGGCTCTATAGTATCGTTTTAAAAATAGTTAACCAATCATAATTCTATTGTAACCATTCTAAAAAGTGGCTCTATTTGTAAGTATCTATTTCTTGGAAACCGTTGTTTCTATTGCTTAGTTCATTTACATGTCACAGTCAGTAAAGTGTTGTCTTAAAGTCATCTCGCAACTCTTGTTCACTCAAAAGTAAGCGACTTAATCACTCAAACTGCTGCAACTGTGTTTTGCTAGTTAAAAGGAAAGCAATGAACAAAGATTACACAGATGTACCGCTGCTAATGTTTGTAGGATGACTCTGATTAGCCATTAATCACCCGCCGTTGATCAAAATGATTATAGGTTGCAAGCATTAAAATAAAAAACTCCGCTACTGCTACAGTAACGGAGTTTTTTAATACTCAGACAATTGAACCAAGCTCAATGACGAGCAATGCTCTATTTGGCTAAAGTACTTAGTTAAAAGCCGCGAGGAAGTTGCCCTTTACCTGCTAACTTTTCACGCCAAAGTTCTTTTGGTGTTTTGCCACCATTTTTAGCCGCCTTTTTCGGAGCGACTTTTTTTGCTGCAGGTTTCACTGCTGTTTGTTTCACGGCTTTAGCTTCTACTGGTGCACTTTCGCCACCCATGTTAGCTAGCATTGCTTCTAACTCACTGAAGCGTAATGATTTACCACCATCTATTTTGTACCAGCTACCTTTCTGTTCAATTTTAACAGCTTGGCCTTCTTGCTTAGCAAGTTTGGCTTCTAGTGTGCTGATAACCTCTTCTTTGGTCAGTTTTGGCATAATAATAACCTGTTTGTTTTTGTGTTTACATGAAGGTTTGAGGTGATTTTATCGTTTAATGCACCAAAAAGTCCAATTTCCACCACAAATGGCTTCATTTATATGATGTTTTAGACATTTCATGGTCATTAAGTGAGTTAAATTTGCTTATATTTGGGATATGGCAATTACAATCTCTGTGGGCTTTACCTAGCCAGTATAAAGTGTGCAGCTTAAATGGAACTTGAATTGGCTTGTTTGGGCATAAAAAGCGAGAATAGGGCATGCAAAAGAATATTTTATAGGTGAACTCATGACACGGACAGAATTAAGCCAGTATTTGTCACAATACCTACAGATAGCCAATTTTAAAGATTATGCTCCTAACGGACTGCAGGTTGAAGGCAAGCAAGAGATTAAAACCATTGTCACAGGCGTGACAGCTTGCCAAGCATTGATTGATGAAGCGATAGCGTTGAATGCCGATGCGATTATTGTTCATCATGGTTTCTTTTGGAAAAATGAGCCAGAAGTTATCACCGGGATGAAGCAGAAACGCATCAAAGCCTTATTGGTAAATGATATTAATCTCTTTGGTTATCACTTGCCGTTAGATGCCCATACTGACGTTGGCAACAACGCACAACTAGGCAAGGTGCTAGGCATTGACAATGCGCGGGTGATAGAAGGCCATGCGCAAGGCTTAATATGGCGGGGCGAACTCAGTGTGCCAGTGCAAGCCAAAGAGTTAACCAGCGCGATATCACACACGCTATCACGCCAGTGTTTACATCTTGGCGACGAACAGAGTCTTGTCGAGACTATTGCCTGGTGTACCGGTGGCGCGCAGGACTACATAGATATTGCAGCCTCTCTAGGCATTGATGCATTTATCAGTGGTGAAGTATCAGAGCGAACATTTCACTGTGCAATGGAGCAAGATATTCAGTATTACGGCGCTGGTCACCATGCTACTGAATTATATGGCATTCAAGCGTTAGGTAAGCACTTAGCCGATAAATTTGGCTTAAGTCACCAGTTTGTTGATATCAGTAATCCTGTTTAGTATTAGGTTGTTTACGTAAAACAGATACAAAAAAGCCGCTGATTTTAACAGCGGCTTTTTTATAACAAGAAAGTATTACATCACTCGCATACCCGGTTTAGCCCCTGCATGTGGCTCTAAGATCCAGATATCTTTTCCACCTGGGCCTGCCGCAAGTACCATACCCTCAGATTCACCGAATTTCATTTTGCGCGGTGCTAGGTTAGCCACCATTACCGTGTGCTTGCCGACCAAATCTTCAGGAGCATAAGCTGATTTTATACCAGCGAACACTTGTTTGGTTTCGCCACCTAAATCAAGCTCTAAGCGAAGCAGCTTGTTGGCTTTTTCAATATGTTCAGCTTTAGAAATGAGTGCAATGCGCAGATCAATCTTAGCAAAATCATCAAAACTGATCTCTGCTGCTAACGGTTCTTTCTCAAGTTCCGTTTGGACGTCTTCAACTTTAGGCGCTTTAATTGGCGTGACTTGAAGGTTCTCAGTCGATGCTTCTATGATTGCTTCAATGCTCTTCATCTCAATGCGTTGCATTAACGCTTTGAATTTGGCAATTTCATGACCGGCAAGATCAACATCCAAATTATTCCAAGTGAGCTCCATTTGTAAGAAAGCTTCAACATCTGCCGCAAGCTTTGGTAATACTGGCTTAAGATAGGTCACTAGAATGCGGAACAGGTTCAGCGCGTTGCTGCATACTTGATGCGCTTCTTCTTGCTTAGCTTCATCTTTAATCAACTGCCAAGGTGCAGCATCTGCAACGTAGGCATTAGCAACATCCGCTAGCGCCATGATCTCACGCATCGCTTTACCAAATTCACGGGTTTCATACAAGTTGGCGATAGTTTCTTGCTTAGCGATAAAGCTTTCACTCAGGCTCTTATCAGCAATGTTAGCGAGCTTGCCGTCAAAACGTTTTGAGATAAAGCCGGCAGTGCGAGAGGCCAGATTAACCAGTTTGCCGACAAGATCTGAATTTACACGTTGGGCAAAGTCTTCTAGGTTCAGATCTAAATCATCAATTTTGCTACTGAGTTTAGCAGCATAGTAATAACGTAAATATTCAGGGTCTAGATTATCAAGGTAGGTACGCGCCTTAATGAATGTCCCTTTAGATTTTGACATCTTGGCACCGTTGACGGTGACATAACCGTGGGCGTAGACGCTAGTTGGCTTACGCAGTCCAGCACCTTCAAGCATTGCAGGCCAAAATAGACTGTGGAAGTAAACGATATCTTTACCAATGAAGTGATACACCTCAGCGGTGGAATCTTTGCTCCAAAAATCGTCAAAGTTTAGATCATCGCGTTTATTACATAAGTTCTTAAATGACCCCATATACCCGATTGGCGCGTCTAACCAGACATAGAAAAATTTGCCCGGTGCATCAGGGATCTCAAAACCAAAGTAAGGAGAATCACGTGAGATGTCCCATTGCTGCAGACCTTGCTCAAACCATTCGCTTAACTTGTTAGCCATCTCTTGCTGTAAAGAGCCTGAGTTGATCCACTCTTTTAACATGTCTGAGAATGCTGGCAGGTCGAAAAAGAAATGCTCACTATCTTTCATCACTGGTGTAGCGCCAGATACGGCAGAGTAGGGATTGATTAGGTCGGTAGTGCTATAGGTCGCACCGCAATTGTCACAGTTATCGCCGTATTGGTCTTCGCTCTTACATTTTGGGCAAGTGCCTTTAACAAAACGGTCAGGCAAGAACATTGACTTTTCAGGGTCGTATAACTGTGAAATCGTCTTGGTTTTTATATAACCTGCATCACGTAACTTGAGGTAAATTTCACTGGCCAGTTCACGGTTTTCTTCACTATGAGTGCTGTGGAAATTATCAAATTGGATGTTGAAGTCAGCAAAATCTTTTTCATGCTCCTTTTGAACTTGAGCAATCATCTCTTCTGGTGCAATGCCCATCTGCTGTGCTTTAAGCATAATTGGAGTGCCATGAGCATCGTCCGCACAGATATAATGACATTCATGTCCACGTAATTTTTGAAAACGTGACCAAATATCGGTTTGAATATACTCCAGCATATGGCCTAAATGAATGGGACCATTTGCGTATGGAAGTGCACTAGTCACTAAGATTTTACGTTGTGAATTTGCCATCTTTTCTCGAAATCGCTGGGAACCTAAATACAATGGAATAGATACTAACCGATCCAATGCTGAGTTTCATCAAAACCTAGCGTAACTGTGGTAAATCTAGACTAATGTTTGCTTGGAATTCTGCTACAATTGCGCAAATCATATTTAGGGGGTCTACATTTTGTCTTCATCTCACCCAAATTATCATCTCAGCGATGATCTTCTCGTTCCTGTTTTAGCCATTCTTGATGCGTTCCAAGATCCATATTTAAACAAAAGCTTTTTAAGTGCAGGCATGGTGACTAAACTTGCAATTGAAGGCAAACGCTTGCAACTGGGCCTGTGTTATTCATACCCGTGTCAAACGCAATATCAAGATATCGTCATGGCGGTAACAAAAGAGTTAGCGGTATTGGATGCTATTGATGAAGTAGAGTGCGAAATCGATTTTCAGCCAGATACGGTGTCAGCGATTAGTGCGGTGGAGCCTCTGCCAAATATACGCCAAATTATAGCGGTTGCCTCAGGTAAGGGCGGTGTTGGTAAGTCAACCACAGCCGTTAACCTAGCATTAGCATTAGCAGCTGAAGGTGCCCGAGTGGGTATTCTAGATGCTGACATCTATGGTCCCTCTATTCCGATGATGTTGGGTGTTGCAGATTTTAAACCTGCATCTCCAGACGGAAAGATAATGACAGCGGCAACGGCTCATGGCATCGCTGCGCAATCAATCGGTTTTATGCTCGATGGCGACCAGGCAGCGGTATGGCGCGGCCCTATGGCAGCGGGTGCATTGATTCAACTATTAACCGAGACCGAGTGGCCTGAACTGGATTACATGGTCATTGATATGCCACCTGGAACCGGTGATATTCAGCTAACCTTATCGCAAAAAGTACCGGTAAGTGGCGCAGTCATTGTGACCACACCGCAAGACATTGCCCTGGCAGACGCTAAGAAAGGCGTTAACATGTTCCAAAAGGTGAATATCCCAGTGCTGGGTATTGTAGAAAACATGAGTTTCCATTTATGTCCAGAGTGCGGCCATAAAGATCATCCTTTTGGCGCTGATGGCGGCAAAAAAATGGCAACTCGTTACAATGTACCATTATTGGGACAACTGCCACTGCAGCTAAACATTCGTGAAGATGGCGATAAAGGCATACCAACTGTTGTCGCTGATAGCGAGAGTCAGATTGCTAATATATATCGAGAAATAGCCCGCAAAGTGGGCGCTCAACTTGCGTTATGCCAAGCGCAATCTAAAGTGTCAATAAGCATATCGGACGATGAGTAGGTTTAAATGAATTCAAAACAATGTGTTGTAATTGGAATAGCAGGTGCATCGGCCTCAGGTAAGAGTCTTATTGCTAAAACGATTTATGAAGAGTTATGTCGTGATCTAGGCACAGATCAAATCGGTGTTATTGCAGAAGATGCCTACTATCATGACCAAGGTCATTTGTCGATGGACCAGCGTGTATTGACGAATTATGACCACCCGAAAGCGCTAGATCACGAACTGCTATGTGAACACTTAAAGGCGCTAAAAGAGGGGAATTCAGTTGATGTTCCTGTGTATAGCTATAACGAGCATACGCGTACCGATGAGACAGTAACCTTAACCCCTAAGAAAGTGATTATTCTTGAAGGGATCCTATTGCTGACAGACCCTGCATTACGTGAGCAAATGGATGCGAGTGTCTTTATGGACACACCGCTTGATATTTGTTTCATGCGCAGACTCTCACGTGACGTTGCTGAACGGGGCAGAACAATGGAATCGGTGATGTCGCAGTACACCGAGACTGTACGTCCGATGTTTTTACAATTCATTGAACCTTCTAAACAGTATGCAGATATTATTGTCCCCCGCGGCGGTAAAAACCGTATCGCAACCGATATTTTAAAGGCGCGAATACAGCATCTTTTAGTTAAATAGAAGTAGCCTAAAAAAGTGAGTTTAAGGGACCCTAACGATCATGCGCTTAATAGATATTGAGATTGAAGAGTGTTTAGATAAAGGCATTATCGTTATGGAGCCTCGCCCCTGCGCTGAGACGAGACCTTACAATGACCGTAAGAGTGCCAAATACAAAGATCAGCAAAACGCAGTTGCTAGCAGAATTAGTCAGGATAACTAATGGCGCAAGTTTGGGTAAATGGACAACCTGATGCCATGATTAGTCCTCTTGATAGAGGATTAGCCTACGGTGATGGTTTATTTGCAACGATGCGAGTCAACAAAAGTGAGATTCAATTTATTGAATCTCACTTTTTGCGATTAGCGCAAGGTGCACGGCGTTTAGGCTTTGATTGGCAGCCAACGTCCACACTGCGAGAGCTGTTGTTACAGTGTGCTAAAGATAATCCTCAGTCATGCCTCAAACTACTCTTGTCTCGTGGTATTGGTGGACGCGGCTATACACCGCCAAACTCGAGTCTTTCGATTAATGAAATAGTATCGGTTCATCCGTTCCCCGATGTTTATCAACAATGGCAAAAAGAAGGGGTTAGCTTGCAATCTTCAACAGTGTTGTTGGCAAGGCAACCACGTTTAGCGGGGATCAAGCACTGTAATCGACTAGAACAGGTATTAGTGAAGTCTGTTGCTCTTGCAGTGGGTTATGATGACTGGTTAGTGCTTGATAGTAATGGAAATATTATCGAATCATCCATGGCTAACCTGTTCTTTGAAACGGATGCTGGTATTATCACTCCTAAGCTCGCATATGCGGGGGTTGCAGGTATGATGAGAGAACAAGTCATTTATCAACTGCTAGAGATGAAGTTTTCGGTATCTGTTACTGAAATGAATGTTGATATACTCTCGAAAGTGAAACATATTTTTATGACCAATAGTTTACTCGGGGTTGTTGATGTCACTCAAGTTGACCAACAAGCCTTTAATATGGCGCCTTACACATCTTTATTAAGAGAGCGACTTGATCTGACATTATGAAAAAATTCTTAATCGGCATGCTCGGAACCGGGTTTACCTTGCTAACAGTCGTCGCAGTTGGGGGGTATTGGGGCTACCAAACGTTAATGGTATTTGCTCAGTCACAGCTTAATGTTGAACAGGCACAAGAGTTAGAGATAAAGAGAGGTACATCATTTAGTCAGTTCACCCATTTATTAACCCAGAATAAGTTAATTGAAGATGGTAGGAAACTAAAATGGTTAGTGCGCCTACACCCAGAATTAGCGCATATAAAGTCAGGCTTATATGAGATAGAACCACAAGAGACGGTTAACAGTCTTTTAGACAAACTGATTGCAGGAAACGAAAAATCATTTGCACTGACATTACTTGAAGGGCAAACCATAAAGGAGTGGCAGCTACAGCTAGCAGAGCATCAAAAGCTAACGTTTGATGACGCACTTTTTAGCAGCATTCTAGTGAAGAACGGCGATTATTCCGGTTTAGCTGAAGGTAAGTTTTTCCCTGATACTTACCATTATCGGGCGAATAGTTCTGCCAACACATTATTGCAAGAAAGCTATCGAAAGATGCAAGCAGAGCTGGATAAAGCTTGGCAAGATAGGCAAAAAGGCTTACCGCTTAAGTCGTCATATGAACTACTTATACTGGCCTCTATTATTGAAAAAGAGACGGGTAAAGCCAGTGAAAGACCTTGGATAGCGGCAGTCTTCATTAATCGTTTACGCAAAGGGATGCGCTTGCAAACGGATCCTACGGTTATTTATGGCATGGGCGACCGTTACCAAGGGAATATCACTCGCAAAGATCTGCGAGAGCAGACGGCTTTTAATACCTATAGAATTAACGGGCTACCACCAACGCCTATCGCGGCGCCAAGCCTAGCGGCTTTGCATGCGGCAGCAAATCCTGCCGATGTGAATTACCTTTATTTTGTCTCGCGCAATGACGGTAGCCATGTATTTTCAAAAACACTGTTGGAACATAATCGAGCAGTGAACAAATATCAGAGAAATCGATGAATACAGAATCAACCGTGGCTAATAACGCCAAGTTTGTTGTCATAGAAGGACTTGAAGGCGCTGGAAAATCTAGCGCAATCGCATTAGTACGTGATTTTATAGAAAAGCACACCGGCCAAATCCCTGTATGTACCCGCGAGCCTGGTGGTACACCGTTAGCTGAGCAGATGCGTGATTTGGTTAAAATTGCCAACGAATCAGACCCATTATGCGATGAAGCTGAATGTCTCATTTTTTATGCGGCTAGGGCGCAACTGGTTGCGAATGTGATTAAGCCATCTCTTGCTGAGGGGAAGTGGGTTTTGGGCGATAGACACAACCTTTCATCGCTGGCATATCAAGGGGGAGGTCGCGGCCTAATGCCATTGGTTTCAGCCATTAGTGATGCAACGTTAAAAGGTTTTAAACCAGATTTGACACTCTACTTAGACATTGACCCTAAGCTTGGATTGGCTCGTGCTGCTAACCGTGGTGAGTTGGACAGGATAGAGCAACAAGAGATCGCCTTCTTTAATCGAACTCGGGCAACGTTTTTATCCTACGCTGACAACGATGATTCTATTATGATCATTGATGCGAGTCAGAGCATGGCCGCAGTGCATAAAGATATCATTGCAGTACTGCAAGATCAGGCCTGGTAGTATGCAGCACTTACCGTGGTTGCAGGATGCAAATGATGCGTTTAACACCCAGCTAAACCGTCAACAGGTCGCACATGCTTATCTTATTGGCTTAGATGCAGGTTATGGCGGTGAAACGTTAGCATTGACGCTGGCTAAAGCGTCATTATGCAGCCAAGTAGGTGTTTCTGCTGCCTGTGGTTTTTGTAAAGCATGTCAGCTAGTTGAAGCCAATAGTCATCCTGATTTTTATAAAATTGAAGCTGATGGCGCGCAGATCAAAGTTGATCAGATACGCACGTTATGCCAGAAACTAACGACAACCGCGCAACAAGGTAGACGACGAGTTGCTGTCATTCTTAATTGTGAACGTCTCAACCAATCCTCTGCAAACGCTTTGCTTAAAACGCTAGAGGAGCCGGGTAAAGACACGATTCTTTTTCTGCAAGCCAATACGCCGAGTCGGTTAATGGCGACAATTAGCAGTCGCTGCCAAAGGCTCCAAGTTAAACTACCTTCAAGACTTGATGTAAAAAGCTGGCTTAGGGATGAGCTTAAAGCGTCTGATGATTACAGCTGGTGTTTACCTGTCGTTGGTGGACCATTAGCGATTGTCTCTGCAATTGAAAGTGGCCGCTACCAAAGTCTATTAGACTTCAGAAAAGGTTGGATTCAAAGTTTGTCGTCGGCTCAGCTCTGTGCTAGCTTACAAAATGTGAATGAAAAGCAAGTTTCTGACGCAATTAAGGTTTTATACCTAGTTTTGCATCGAAAGCTTGTGAAAGATCAGGCGATGGATCCTTTAATACGCGCATCAATAGCGGTATTTGCAGCCAAGATCATGCAGCAAGAGATACGCTTATCAGTGATGCCAACGGTAAATACATTGGGGTTGTTTGAAGGCATAATCAGAGAATACACTCAGTTATTGGACCACTAAAACACTATGACGAAACTTGTTGTCAATTTTGATACCGTGCATCAACTTTATAGGGCCTATATGCCTTTCATAAAGCCTGCAGGGTTATTTATTGGCAGTACAGAGAGTTATTTTCTTGGACAATCACTGTCAGTGGCGTATCACCTACCGGGCTCTACTGAAAGAATGCAGTTTGAGGGCGTTGTAGTTTGGATCAACCCCTTAGGCGCATCAGGCGGGCGCCCAGCGGGTATTGGAGTGAAAATAATCTCTGAACCAGACATCCACAAACACCATATTGAAAAGCTACTTTCTGCCCAACTGTCATCTGCAGATTTGACCTGCACTATGTAGCTCGGTAGACTTGCTCTCCTTTTATCTCGTTGGACTCTCCAGTGCTTATCGATTCACATTGTCATCTAGACCGCCTCAAAACTGCCCCCGATCAAGATGCTTTAACCAACATTATTAATGCAGCTAAAGCGCGTGATATTGCATACTTCTTGTGTGTGAATGTTAGGCAGCAGGGTTTTATTGAAATGAAGCAGAAAATGGCTTCGTTTGATGAGGTTTTTCTATCTGCAGGTGTTCATCCACTCGATGTACAAGACGGATTAAATGTCGAAGAGATAGAACGGTTCGCCCGCGATGAAAAAGTGGTAGCGATCGGGGAGACGGGATTAGACTATTTCTATGCTAACGAGACAAAAGCGTTACAACAATCTTGTTTTGAACAACAGATAGATCTTGCCGTTAAGGTTAATAAACCACTGATTATTCATACTCGTGATGCAAGAGAAGATACCATCGATTTTCTCAAGCGCGGCAACGCCGATTCCGTTGGTGGCGTATTGCACTGCTTTACGGAAAATTGGGAGATGGCCAAAGCGGCAATTGATATGGGTTTTTACATTTCGGTGTCAGGTATTGTCACTTTTAAGAATGCCGCTGAACTGCGCAGCGTCATTAGAAAAGTGCCGAAAGATAGATTACTCGTAGAGACCGATTCTCCTTATTTAGCCCCGGTACCCCATCGAGGCCAAGAGAATCAACCTGCTTTTGTGCGTGATGTGGCAGAGTTTGTTGCTGAGTTAAGAGGGGAGAAATATGCTGATATTGCTGATTACACAACAGAAAACTTCTTCAACTTATTTAAAGATGCCGCACGCATCGCCGGCAGATAATCATATTCACCATCCTTTCTAGATGATTTTAAACGACAAATTTTAGACAAAAAGAGACCCAAAACTATTCCAATTGTTCTGGGTCTAGGGGAATGGCTCTCAAGGAGCCGTGCGCTACTGTTGATAACCGTTAGGTTAAAATCTGCTATTTACTCAAACTCAGTAAAAACTAATGTATTAGAGTGTAGTAGAGCATTTGTATTTAGGCCTATTTTTTTGATGACACCCTCAGTCTATATGTAACTAAAAATTACAAAGCAGGGTAGCGTGCAATTTTGTCTTTTACTAAGTCTCTGGGAAGGTTGTTTTTTAGCTTATTGCCAAGGTGTTTAACGACACCTAATGAACATCCTGCATAACTGACAATCGTTTCGCCTTGTGGCGTCGTTTTTTCAGTTAACGGGATATCACGACCCATCAGAAACGTTTGTGCCTCTTCATCTGTTAAGGTAACGCTTACCGGTGTCTTTAATGCTGATATTGCTTCGTGCTTAACTTTAAAACCCTTTTTTAATATATCGGCCAGTTTGATACCGATGCGTTGAAAACGCATTTTGCCGATAAGCGCTTTAAACGGTAGCGGGAAAAGCCATATTTCAGCATCACGCACATAAATATCACCGCCATTAGCCAGAGTCACATTGAACGAGGTCTGAAGGTATTCGGCTAGCGGTGCTAGCTGTTTTGTTGAGGCTTTCTCAAATGGGAAGTTTTTTTGCTTTCTAGGCTCCGGCAATAAACGTTCTACACTGGATATCTTTTTTATCTTAGCGACAAAAAAACCCTCGCTATCGTAAATTTGCGGCCATACATGTAAGAAACCTTCTGCAGTACAAGCTTTTTCTGCACCTGGAAATAGTGATGACAAATTAACAAACTCAACCGCGTCGGGATAACGTTCCTTCAAATAGGCGCATACCTCTTGATTCTCTTTTCGACTTAAAGCACAGGTAGAATAGACTAATTCACCTCCGGTTTTAAGCGATTGAAATGCGGAGTCGATTAACTCTTTTTGGGTGTTTACTATCCCTTTAACATCGTTGTTATCCCAATTTTTTAATGCATCGGGATCCTTTCTAATGGTGCCTTCACCGCTACATGGCGCATCAAGTAATATTGAATCAAACACTTCAAACATATACTCGCCAAACACACGAGCGTCAAAATGGGTCAATGCACAGTTGGAAACGCCCATTCGAGCTATATTGGCATGCAACACTTTCACTCGACTAGCAGAGTACTCGTTGGCAACAAGTAACCCCTTGTTGTTCATCAGTGCTGCAATTTGAGTGGTTTTTGACCCTGGGGCTGCGGCCATGTCTAGCACATGTTGTTGGGCGCTGTTTTCGCCTTGAGTTATGAGTGCAGTCGGTGGCAGCATTGAGCTCGCTTCTTGAATATAAAAAAGCCCTTGCAGGTGCTCTATGGTATTGCCGAGCTGAATGTCATGGCCAAGCTCAATCCAATAGCCGTGCTCACACCAAGGGATCTCGGTAAAACTCCAGCCTTTTGGGGTCATCAATGCGATGAAATCCTCTGCTGATATCTTTAGCGTATTGATACGTATAGAGGGGCGCAGTGGCTTGTTGCTAAAACGGATAAAGTCTTCCATGGTGAGGTGAGATGGAAGATCTTGTTCGATGCTACTGATAAAATTCTGATTTAAATGAGCCATATGCTTGAGATAATGCGATAAAGTATTCAGATTATAACCCTAAACAACGATATAGTGGCAGCATATGTATTGAACTGTGTAGCGTTGTACGGGATCTGGAGAGGAAGCCTAGGTGTTAAATAAGATTTGGTTTGGCTTTTTTGCCATAGCTTTGGGCGCGATATTTATCCAGTTGTTGACTGGAAATATTGCTGTACTTAGCCACAGTGTCGAGGCCATTTTTTCAAGTGCAAAACTAGCTGCAGAGATTGCTTTAGGCCTAATCGGCGTGCTTTGTCTTTGGATGGGGTTAATGAGAGTGGGAGAAAAAGCGGGCGTGGTGGCTTTTTTCTCTCGTGCTTTTGAGCCATTGTTATCTAGATTGATGCCAGAAGTACCGCGTGGGCATCCAGCTTATGGCAGTGTCACCATGAACTTAACGGCAAACATGCTCGGGCTCGATAATGCCGCAACACCGTTGGGGTTAAAAGCAATGCAAGACTTGCAGACGTTAAACCCAGTCAAGCATACCGCCACCAACGCACAAATATTGTTTTTAGTGCTCAATACTTCATCTATAACACTCGTGCCTGTAACGGTCTTTTTATATCGTGCCCAGCAGGGGGCGGCTGCTCCCGCGGATATATTTTTACCCATTTTACTCGCGACGAGTGCCTCGACTTTAGCAGGGGTGTTGGCGGTCGCCATGGTGCAGCGTTTATCGATTATCAATACCGTTGTTATCGCTTATGCCGCGGGTATTTTAGCAACATTAACGGCGTTAATATTCTATTTGTCGACACTGACGGTAACGGCTATCGGCAACGTCAGCACCGCAATGGGCAACGGTATTTTACTGTTACTCATTTTTAGTTTTGTGTTGGTAGCGGGCCTTCGGAAAGTTGCGGTATATGATGAATTCATTGAAGGCGCTAAAGAGGGCTTTTCTCAGTCAATAAAGCTTATTCCCTATCTACTCGCTATGTTACTTGCTATCGCATTGCTACGAGCTTCTGGTGCATTAGATTACGCCTTAAATCTCTTGGCTGGGGTTGTTACCTTTGCTGGCGGCGACACCCGTTTTGTTGATGCAATGCCAACGGCGATAATGAAACCATTTAGTGGCTCAGGGGCGAGGGCGATGATGCTAGAGACTATGCAGCATTATGGCGTCGATTCTTTTGCTGGGCGACTCGCAGCTATTTTGCAGGGAAGTACAGAGACAACATTCTATGTGTTGGCTGTCTACTTTGGCGCCGTTGGCATACGTAATGGCAGGCACGCTTTAACATGTGGTCTATTCGCTGATCTCGCTGGGATTTTGGCGGCTATTATTGTCTGTTACCAATTTTATGGCTAACTGGATTACTAATGATAAAATAAAAAGACGATGTTAAAGAGCATCGTCTTTTTTATTTAAGCAGCACTCTGTGCTTCTGACTCTATTTAGCTGTTTGTCTAGGAGCCCACTCAAGCCAAAGCGGATCGAGTGTAGCGCTAAGAGAGAAGCGATCGTTCGATTCAATCATGTTGCCTGTAGTGGTCATGTCTTTAGTCGCTAAGCCTATGCCTCCGGCCAGAATTGCCTCTAAAGACCCCGTCTCAATCTGTGCGCCAGAGAAAAGGCCGATATCGACTTTCACCCCAGATAGATCCCAGAACACACTGGTTTTATTGATAAGGTGGCGATATGAATTCTCAATATGAGCTGTCATCTCAACGCCTGTACCATCTTCTATCAGTCTGTAATTATCAATTTGGCCAACCTTAACACCCCGGAAGAAAATCGCGGTGCCCCTATTGATTGAGCCCAGACTGCTATTGGTGATAACGAAGGTTAATGCGTTATCAATATTGTGAAACGGTTTCTCAATTAAACCGACAAACTCTGATGATGTTTGTGCACTAACGCCTGGGAATACCGAAATGTAGGGCCCTGTAATGATAGTTTCTGGCGCCTCTATACCGGCTAACGACACTTTTACATCGACGATAGAGAAGATTGCATCTTGCTGACTAAAGTTAGCGGCATAATCACCGTACAGGTAAGCATCAACGATTAATTCAGATAGATCTTTACTCAGTACAACAGAGCGGACTTCACCGACTTTGTGACCTAAATATCGAATGGGTGCTTTCTTCGCTAATTTAACGGTGGCGGGGAAGGTTAGTGCGATTGCTGTTGATTGGCTCAAGGCGAGAAACTTAGAATCGTATAGGTGTTTGTCGCTACCCGCCACAGGACTTTCAAGCAGGCCTAATGTGATCCCCCCCTTAATAGCACCAAGAAGTGGTGATACTTCCACTTCGACCCCGCTTAGGCTAGCGTTTATTGATAGTGCGCTATTACGCCAAAATACGGTTTTGTCGGTGAGTAAACTGGCAAATGATTTTTGAATGCTGATATCGATGAGGAAATTATTCTCTCTGCGCTGCCATTCAACCTGTTCTACTTGGCCAATCTGCATTTTTTTATAATATACAGGTGAACCTTTAGCAACATCCGCCCCATCTTGGCTGGTTAGCTGCTTGTTAATTAGTCTCTTACGATTAAAGTAGCTTTCAGCGTCGCTATTGTTGGCAAACACATTGAGTGAAGCTCCGTTAACGATTCGTTGACCATTGCTACTTCTGACTAAGCTTAATGCTCCAAGGGCAAAGGTATTTAAATCTCGGGTTGTAACGGCAATTCCTTCAATATCAGCCTTAACAGAGAGTACCGATTCAGCGATAAAGTAACTGCCTTTAGTGATCAATGAGCTAAAATCGGCATCGACTTCAATATCGTATTCCACTTCGGTTAACGAAGCATTTAACTGGCTTGATAATACAGTACCGATTGTTATCTGTTTAAATCGCAATTCCGCACCGGCAGAAATGCCTGGATTGGTATCGGAATGTAACGTTAACGCCAGTTTTTGGCTGTTTAAAGGCTCTGGTCGTTCTGTTAATAGTGAGTATTGCAGCTGTGGTTCGCCGGAACCTGGGGCAAAGTTAATCACGCTGCCAGTTAATAATCTTTCAGGGTGGTTTATGCCACTGAGAGAAATATCAGCGCCTTCAAGCCAAAATGTTGAACTGCCAGCGAGTAGCTCACTATATTGACTGTCAATTTTAGCCACTAAATTAACGCCGTCATCGGTTAGTGTTTTGCTAGTGACATGACCAATTTCAATGCCTCTAAACATAATAGCGGTGTGTTTCGACACTGATTCAGAGCCCGTTGCAGTTAGCATGAACTCGATACCACCGAATGCTTGTTCTTCACTTTCGTACAAAGAGAACTCATGCTGATTCTGGGCTATGTCCGAACTTTCGCTAGAACTGAAGCTGATCCCGCCGGCTAAAATAGAGGCTAGGCTTTCACTGCGCACTTCGATTCCAGATAACGAGGCATCGATGCTGATCCCTGATACATTCCAAAATTGAGAATCGACTTTGACCAACTTAGCATATTGTTGCTGAACAAAAGCCGTGACAATGATTTTTTTAGTGCCGTCCAAGCGATATCCAACGACTTGCCCTACGGGTATTTGACGATAAAAAAGAGGCGAGCCGACATCTAAAGAACCCAATCTATCGGAAGTGATGTTGACAGTAAGGCCCTCATTGCCTGGCGTAATGACGGGGGCGGTAATTTCAGCTTCATAAAATGAACGTGACTCGCCTTCGCCTGGCAACATTCCAATGTAGTTACCTGAAAATAGCGTATCTAGACCTTCAATGCCGGTGATAGATGCCTTTGGTTTCACTAACCAAAATTTAGTGCCCTGAGTAATAAACGGCGCAGAGCGATAGTCCATTAATACATCGACATTTACACCTTGAAGTAGATCATCAATACTAATATCGACAACTTTACCGACAGTAAGGCCTTGGTATTTAACTAAGGTTTTTCCTATGTCTATCCCCGTAGCGCTTGGGAAATGAATTCTGACCTCAACCCCCGATTCGCGAATGCTTTTAACGCCGAGCCAAGCACCCAACGCAAGCGCAATAATTGGCAATAGCCAAATAGGAGAGAAGAGTTTTTTCTTTACGACTTTAGGTGTTTGTACTTGAGTCATTTTTAGATTCCAGTCGGTCCCAGAGTAGACGCGTATCAATAACTTTTGCTGCCAGTTGCGTTAGCAAGATGACTAAGGCAAATGCAGTTGCCGCTGGTGCGGGCTTTGCGTCTAGCAATTGGCCCATATTGACTACGGCTACGGTTAATGAAATAACAAAAAGGTCTAGCATAGACCAACGACCTATCCATTCAATAATATGAAAACCTATCATTAGGTTCTTTTTAGAAATAGGTAATTTAAAGCTTATAGCGGTTAAGTATATGGTAAGCCCAATTATTTTTAATAAAGGAACCAAAATACTTGCCGTGAATAATATGATTGCAATAGGGATCATATCGGTTTTTACAAGATGTGCGATGCCTGAAAAAATAGTGTCTTGAGTGACTTTCCCTTGATTTGTCAGGGTGGTTATTGGGTAAAGATTTGCCGGTATTAATAAAATGGCTGCAGTAATTAACAAGGCCCAGCTCTTTTGCAGGCTAGCGTAGTCTCTGATGATGAGTTTGGTGTCGCAGCGACTGCAGCATGCCGATTTTGCACAGGTCACCTTATTGCAGGTTGGACAACACGTCAGCCCCACTTGTTTACCTAATGTGGAATCGTTTGGGTTACTTTTCAAGAAAACTCCACATATGCTCTATATCGTACTCTCTCAAAAGGAATAAATGCATAATAAACAGCATCGTAAAGCAGAAAGTGCCAAAACTAAATGAAACGGTTGCAAAATCTGCCAGGTTGAACGCGGCAACTAAAAAGCTAATGACATAAATTTCGAGCATGGTGAGTTGAGTCAGTAATCCTTGTAGCTTTAAAGCCTGCTTCAATATTGACCTTAATAATGAATGCTGTAATCCATATTTTATGATGACAATCTGCACCAGTATGGACACGAGTAGTATACCCGGTGCGATCACAGCAGCTGTCATTACTGCAACAGCGACAACCCAATAGCCCTGTTGATACACAGCTATAGCGCCCTCGAGCACCGTTGTAGTACGCATACTGCCTAAAAATTCTAACTCTAGCACAGGGTAAGTATTGGCCGGGAAGAAAAATATTATCGCGGTAATACATAACGCCAACATGCCATTTATGGAGCAATAAGGAGTGTCATACAGCTGCGTGTGGCAACGCGGGCAAAGCGCCCTCACGCCTGACGGGAGTGCACGCTTTCGGATGACGAGGTCACAAGAGCGACATAAAGTAACACTATTATCTAGCGCGTCCGATGCCATAAAAATAAAAACCTCTATAAAGCGTACTAAGTTAAAGAAAAATTTTTATGCTGAAATAGAACTCAATTCATTCGTAGGCAATTGATTATTACAGAGTCCTTATATAGATAAGACTATCAGATTTTCAAGAAAACTTGCATAAGAACTTCAATGTGTGAGACTCTCCACTGTATATAAAAACAGTGTGGGATTAATTATGGCCGTTATAACCAAATTTGTCGTCGTTAGAGAAGGGGTTGAAAAGATGACTTTTACATCGAAGAAGGAGGCTGATGCCTACGATAAGATGCTTGATGTCGCTGATAACCTGATCCCTTTTTTGGCTAAGTCAGAGCTAGGGCTTGAAGATAATGATATTGAAAAAATTGGTTTTTATTTAGCGCAGCATAAAGATGAGCTGCAATCTTTGCTAAAAGGTAGTGTGCCAGAGAAAAAGAAAGCCGTTAAAAAAGTATCAAAAAAGACGGATCTGGACTGAGAGTAAAAAAAGTCTGTTTGAAGTTGATGGCTTGTTGATAAAATGCGGCATAATTTATTTGTTTCAATCAATGAAACTGTTTGGGGATATTGATGACTGCGTCATTTTACGACACATTAAACCGTCAGGTTACCGCTTTGTTGACGGGTGAAGACGATCAAGTCGCGGCTTTAGCCAATTTTTCAGCTTTGCTAAATGACAACTTAGTTGACCTTAATTGGGTTGGATTCTATCTATTAAAGAATGACCAGTTAGTGCTTGGACCCTTTCAAGGCAAAGTGGCTTGTTCTCGTATTCTAGTCGGTAAGGGCGTGTGTGGCACTGCGGTTGAAACAAACCAAACACAAAGAATTGCAGATGTGCATCAATTTGCGGGTCACATAGCCTGTGATTCGGCGAGTAAATCAGAACTAGTGGTGCCCTTTAGACGTGATGGTATTGTTATCGGAGTACTTGATATTGATAGCCCTTCGTTATCAAGGTTTGATGAAATTGACCAGCTTGGGGTAGAAACTATGGTAAAAAGTCTCGAAATTTGCCTATTTGGTTAATCTACGACCAATTATGGCTAATTGATGGTCGCAATCATTTCATGCTTCTCTATAATAAGCGGTTTGGGCAATGAAATCTCTAATCGTGATTGTTCGCTAAAGCGAATCAATAGCGTTTATGATAGGCTGTTGCTAAGGTAGGTTTGATTTTGTCACTAAAAAAACAGGTTAATCATTATTAATTTGTCTTTTAGGTCATAATCAGACAAATATGAACGACACATAAATCGATGAGAGGTAGAAACTCTTTTGGTGGTGTCCCTTTTTTAAATTGTGGAAGTAAAGATGGAATCAACAGAAAAGTTGACCGATACCAACGCTATTCTTGCGTACTTATATGAAACATTTCCTTTATGCTTTATTGCTGAAGGTGAAACGAAGCCATTAAAAATCGGATTGTTTCAAGATTTAGCGGAAAGGTTAGCTGATGATTCTAAAGTCAGTAAGACTCAACTCAGAATCGCTTTAAGAAGATACACAAGTAGCTGGCGTTACCTTAAGAGTGTGAAAGCCGGTGCACACCGTATCGATTTAGAGGGCAACTCTTGTGGTGAGCTAGAACAAGAGCACGTTGACCATGCTCAAGCTACACTTAAAGAAAGTCAGGAAAAAGCGAAAGCAAAAAGAATAGCGAAGGCTGGTAAATCCCCAGCACCTTCAGCTACTGCTAAAAAGTCAGTTAAAAAACCGGTTGCGAGAAGACCGAAAGCGGCGACAAGCGCAAAACCTGTAAAAGAGAAAGTAGCGGAAGTAATTTTAACGCCTGCGGTGTTGGCTGAGTTGAAGAAAAATCAACGTGTGAATGTCAAGCTAGGTAAGGTGCCAGTAGCTGGTGTTATTTTGGATATCAAAAAAGAAGATGTTCAAATTCAGCTTGATTCAGGCTTAACGATTAAAGTTAAAGCTGAATACATACTACTGTAATGGTTTAAAAGCATGTAAAGGAGTAACTTGTTGATGCGGAAAATGTCTCTGGCTGTATCTATCGCCAGTATTTTTGTAGGATTCTCGGCGTGGGCTGTTAGCCCTACTATTCAATTCAGCGAGTTACCTGCTTTAAAACAGGAACCCCAGCATAAGGTGGCGAGTAAACGCGTCACTGGTTTATTTTCCCGATCACATTACCATCGTTTTGACATGGACGATGCGTTCTCAAAGCAAGTTTTCGAACGTTATCTTAAGCAATTAGATTATCGTAAAAACGTGTTACTGCAATCTGATGTTGATGGCTTTATGGCGTATTCAACACAATTTGACGAAATGTTGAAAAGTGGCAATCTCCAGCAAGCATACTCAATGTTTGAAGTCATTCAAAAGCGTCGCTATGAACGATTTTCCTATGCGCTTTCTCTGCTTGATAAAGAGATGAAATTTGATGTAGCAGGTGATGCTTACGAATTTGATCGTAAAGATGCCTCTTGGCCAAAAAGTGAAGCCGAGTTAAATGAACTCTGGCGTCAGCGAGTCAAATACGATGCGCTTAACCTTTCACTCACGGGCAAAAAGTGGGATGAAATCGTTACTATTTTATCAAAGCGCTACAACAATTCGATTAAGCGTCTTAGTCAAACCCACAGTGAAGATGTTTTCCAAGGGGTGATGAACGCATTTGCAAGAACTGTTGAGCCGCACACTAGTTATTTATCTCCTAGAAATGCCGAACGTTTCCAAATGGAAATGAATCTGAGCTTAGAGGGTATTGGTGCTGTTCTTCAAGTTGATGATGATTATACCGTTATTAAGAGCTTAGTCGCCGGTGGTCCAGCGGCTACAAGCGAGAAGTTATCACCAGAAGACAAAATAGTTGGTGTTGGCCAAGATGGCGAAGAGGTTGTTGATGTCATCGGTTGGCGTTTAGATGACGTTGTTGAATTAATTAAGGGGCCAAAAGGCAGCAAGGTTGTGTTAGAGATCTTGCCAAACAAAGGCGGTTCGAGTGCCAAGTCTTTTGAGATCACCATTGTTCGAGATAAGATTCGACTCGAAGACCGCGCAGCAACATCTAAAGTTGTTGAGCCTACCGATGGGCCTTACGCCAATCGTAAAGTGGGTGTCATCCAAATTCCTGGCTTTTATATGGATCTTTCAAAGGATGTTTCTAAAGAGCTTGCAGAGCTGAAACAAGCGAAAGTTGAAGGGGTCATTATTGATCTTCGAGGCAATGGTGGTGGTGCATTAACAGAAGCCACTTTACTGACGGGTTTGTTCATTGAGCAAGGTCCAGTGGTGCAAATACGTGACGCTAATGGCCGTGTTTCTCAAAATAGGGACAACGATGGACGTGTCACCTATGACGGTCCTTTAACTGTCATGGTCGATCGTTACAGCGCGTCAGCATCAGAGATTTTTGCCGCAGCGCTCCAAGATTATGACCGAGCATTAATTGTCGGTGAATCTACCTTTGGTAAGGGCACTGTGCAGCAGCATAAGAGTCTCGGCCGTATCTACGATATGTATGAGAAGCCCATTGGTCATGTACAGTACACCATCGCCAAATTTTATCGAATCAACGGTGGCAGTACACAGCTTAAAGGCGTGACGCCAGATATTCCTTTTCCTAGTGCGTTAGAGCCAGGGGAGTATGGCGAAGCTGAAGAAGAAAATGCGTTGCCATGGGATAAGGTGCCTGTTGCTCAATACGGTACATTAACTGAGATCTATCCACAGTTAATTCAAAATCTCGATGGTAAGCATCAGCAAAGAATCAAAACTGATGTTGAGTTCAGCTACATCTTCCAAGATATTGCAGAATTTAAGCAGAGTCACAACGACAAGACGGTTTCATTGGTCGAAAGTGAACGACTTGCTGAACGCGACGAAAATGATAAGAAGCAACTTGATCGTGTCAACGAACGTAGAGTTCGAGAAGGTCTAAAGGTTGTTAAATCATTAGACGATATTGAAGATGACACTGAAAAAACAGATGCATTTCTTGATGAGACAGCTTATATCACACTTGATTTAGCCGACGTAGAAAAACTCGCGAAAAATCAGAACTAGTTGTTCTTTATGAATTAGAAAACGCGCTTTAAGCGCGTTTTTTTTAACTTAAAATTAGAATATGTAGGCCTACAATGACACAACCTCAAGCTAAGTACCTCAAAGACTATCAAGCACCGCATTTTCAGATCACTCACCTTGATTTAGATATCTCTTTAGCTGGTGATAAAACAGCAATAATAGCCACAAGCAAAGTTAACCGAGTCGGCACCCATAGTGAGCCTTTGGTTCTTGATGGTGAAGAGATTAATCTTACCTCTGTTAAAATTGATGGCGTTGCAGCGAGCTACAGCGAAAAGCAAGGTCAATTGATAATAGAGACAGAGCTGGATAACTTTACTTTAGAAATTATTTCAGTAACGGACCCTGAGTCAAATACCAGCCTTGAAGGACTTTATATGTCTGATGGGGCGTACTGCACGCAATGCGAAGCAGAAGGGTTCAGGCGTATTACCTATTTCCTTGATAGGCCCGATGTATTGGCTATCTATACCGTTCGAATTGAAGCCAGTAAGGCTTTATTTCCATTCTTACTCAGTAACGGTAATCTCGTTGAAAGTGGCAACCTAGAGGGCGGCCTGCATTACGTTAAATGGCATGACCCTTTCCCAAAGCCAGCCTATCTATTTGCTTTAGTGGCAGGGGACTTCGATCTTTTAGAGGATGAGTACATTACCCGTAGTGATCGAACTGTTAAGTTACAGGTATTTGTCGATAAAGGTAACTTACATAAAGCGCATCATGCGATAGCGTCATTGAAAAAATCAATGAAGTGGGATGAAACACGTTTTAACTTGGAATATGATCTCGATATTTACATGATTGTTGCCGTTGATTTTTTCAATATGGGCGCTATGGAAAATAAAGGGCTTAATGTTTTCAATACTAAATATGTACTTGCTGATAAAGCGTCAGCGACTGATGATGAT
Source organism: Shewanella abyssi (assembly GCF_023284025.1). Classification (GTDB taxonomy): domain Bacteria; phylum Pseudomonadota; class Gammaproteobacteria; order Enterobacterales; family Shewanellaceae; genus Shewanella; species Shewanella abyssi. The sequence continues at coordinate 76,711 of NZ_JAKIKR010000001.1, forward strand.
TATCATGGTATTGAGTCGGTCGTAGGTCATGAGTATTTTCATAACTGGACAGGAAATCGAGTCACTTGTCGTGATTGGTTTCAGTTAAGCTTAAAAGAGGGTTTAACCGTTTTTCGAGATCAGGAGTTTAGTTCTGATATTGGTTCTCGTGCTGTTAACCGCATCCATGCCATTAAGGTGATGAAAAACCAGCAGTTTGCTGAGGATTCTGGCCCTATGGCGCATCCCATCCGTCCAGAGTCAGTGATTGAAATGAATAATTTCTATACGGTTACTGTCTATAACAAGGGCGCAGAAGTGATTCGAATGATCCACACTTTGCTAGGTGAGGATAGATTCCAAGCGGGTATGGCGCTGTATTTTACAAGGCACGATGGACAAGCTGTTACATGTGATGATTTTGTCGCGGCAATGGCAGATGCAAGTAAAGTCGATTTAGGCCAGTTCCGCCGTTGGTATAGCCAAGCAGGTACACCGTTAGTGACGGTAACAGAGTCTTTTGATGAGTCAAATAGCACATACAGCTTAACCTTGACTCAAAATACCCCAGATACTCCTGGTCAAGCTCATAAGTTGCCGCAACATATTCCTTTTGATATTGAGCTTATCGATGCCGAAGGTAATAGTTTAGTTAATCAAGTTCTAGACTTTAAAGAGCAATCTCAGCAGTTCGTTTTTGATAATTTAAAGGCCAAACCTTTTGCGTCATTACTGCAGGATTTTTCTGCTCCAGTAAAGCTAAACTTTGAATACTCCATAGAACAACTACTTCATTTGATGCGTTTTGCCAGTAGCGAAGTTGCCAAGTGGGAGGCCTCTGTATCGCTATTTAGTCAGGCTGTATGGCAATGCGTTGATAGCTTGCAAAGTGGCAAGGCAATGTACATCGATGGCCGACTGGTAGATGGTTTTAAGGGTGTTTTATTATCAGAGAACCTTAATGAAGCGCTAATGGCAGAGATCCTTACGCTCACAAGTGCTGGTTCATTGATTGAGCAAACGGATTCAATTGATTTAGATAGTTTGGCTTTGGCACGCCAGTTTGCAGTGCTGGAGATAGCACAAGGGTGTGAAGATGAGCTGTTAGCAAAAGTAAAACAGTTACAGCGTCTCGATAGTGCAGACGCTCGCGCTTTAAAAAATGTTTGCTTAAGTTTACTTTTAAAAGTAGATGACTCATATCGTGAATTAGCTAAGCAGCAGTTTGAGTCTTCAGACAATATGACTGATACCTTAGGTGCGCTTACCGCACTCAATGGCGAAACTTCGACTTCTAGAAGTCAACTAATGAGCTCATTTGAAACTCGCTGGATAGATACCCCATTAGCGATGGATAAATGGTTGAGCCTGCACGCAACGTTTACCAGTAATGATTGTATCGGCCAATTAGAACAACTTTTACAACATGAAGCTTTTAGTCTGTCTAATCCCAATCGAGTGCGCTCTTTGATTGGTGTATTTGCTGCTGCCAATACATTTGAGTTTCATCGTAAAGACGGGCAGGGTTATGAGTTTCTGACTAAGGCGATTATTAAGCTCAATACCGTTAACCCACAAGTTGCCGCAAGGATCATCACACCGCTCATTCAGTTCAAAAAATTTGACCTAGAAAGGCAAGCATTGATGCGCAGTTCGCTACAAGAAATACTCGCGATTAATGATCTTTCTAAAGATCTATATGAAAAGGTGACGAAAGCACTGTCATAATCATTATAGACTAAGTAAAATCTCAGCTTATTCAGAGGATTACTCTCTGTTTAAGTTGAGCCGTTGACATCAATCTGAGAAAAACCTAGTGCGACAATCTAACCAAGTATTTCAATTCCCTCTTAATATAAGCTATGAAGATTTCCTACCCTATTATCGTGGACAAGTTACCAAAGTTGAAGTCGTCGATACCGCTGGAAGAACGTTATGGATAAGTGCTAGACATTTTCGGCCATTTTTCACTCGCTCTGGGATCCGAGCCTATTTTAAAATGGTGGTTGATGGGCAAGGAAATTTGATCAGCCTCAATAAAAGTTAGAGTAATTACTTAAAACGGTCGATTGCTTTAAACGCACTGCTTTGGACTTGTATATTTTTATATAAGGTATTGTTATTAAATAATATATAACTTGTAATAACTCTCTTCTGAATATTATCTAAATCTGATTTAAATACACCCTGTCAAACACTAGGCTAAATCCCTCTAAAATGGCTGAATCTATTAAAGATTTCCACTATTTCATCCTTGCTCACTTCGTGTAAATGCTGTAACAATGGTGTTACCTGTAAGCTAACAGTATGTTGGCTATCAATTCCAATAACAAAAGAATCCAGCAGGTTACGGAGAGAAGCTAAAATGAAAAAGGTTAAAAACGGCTTTAACAAGTCGACGCTCGCTTTGGGGATAGTTGCGGCGCTCGGTTTTGGCATATCAACAACAGCCAATGCAGTCTCATTTAATTGGGGCGAAGTAGAAGGAACATTCGATTCAACCTGGACTGCTGGTGCAAGTTGGCGAGTAGAAGGGCGAGATTGGAACAATCAGATAGGTAAGGTTAACCAACCACAGTTCGATTGGTCTGGTTACTCTGCATTTCCAGACAGTAATGGGCAACCACGGAATAAATACAGCTCTGCTGAAATTTGGGCGCAGCCAGGTTCCTATTCAAGCAACGGTGATTTAAGCAATTTACTGTACTCGCAAGGCGACACCACTTCCGAGATATTTAAAGGTCTGCATGAATTATCTTTAACATATAAGAACTTTGGTGTTTTTGCGCGCGGTATGTATTTTTATGATCGTAAGCTCAATGATGGTAACTATGACTTTAATGACCCTCTAACGGGTAAAGAGTTTGACCCTTGCGCAGACAGCAAGGCGTCAGAAGTCCAGTGTAAAGACATACGATTGCTTGATGCGTTCGTTTATGGCAATTTCGATTTCAATGATGGTGCTAACCCGTTGACAATTCGTGTCGGTAATCAAGTGGTTTCTTGGGGTGAGAGTACCTTAATTGCCCATGGTATCGGTGTCATTAACGCTGTAGACCTTAATATCTTGAATGCACCCGGGGCAGAGCTTAAAGAAGCTTTTAGGCCACAAGGCATGGTTTGGGCATCTTTCGGATTAACTGATAATTTATCAGTAGAAGGTTTTTATCAGTATGATTGGCAGCCAGTATGGGTACCAACCCCTGGTTCTATCTTCTCTACCAACGATTTTGCAGGTTACGGCGGTTATAACCAAAATGCTCAGCTAGGCTTTAACTCTAACCCTGATATGAATCTTGATTTCCTACTTTCTGAATATAATACGCTTGTGGGCATGGTCGGTTCAGGACTCGTCGACGATAATACTCTGGCAAGCCTTGCATTAGCGTATCCAACCAAGGCTACATTAACTGAAGATGATGCTTCAGCGAGTGATGACGGCCAATGGGGCGTTAAAGTGGGTTATTACGCACCGCAACTGGGTGAAACCGAGTTTGGTTTGTACTACATGAATTATCATAGCCGTCGTCCACTGATCAGTGGTACCACAGCGAATTTCACTGCAGAAGCGATCGGTAGAGACTTACAACGCCTAGGTGGAAAAGCGCAGTCTGGCGAAATGATGACCCGTGAAGATCTATTAGCATTAGAAACCTTCTCAAAAGCACAAATTGTGTACCCTGAAGATATTCAATTAATGGGCTTTAGCTTTAACACATTAGTGGGTGACACCTCTGTTGCCGGTGAAATTGCCCATCGTTTAGATGAGCCATTACAGATTGATGATGTTGAATTGTTGTTTGCCGCAATGCCACAGCAGTTGGCGAATGTTGACCCAAGTCTACCCTATTACAGGGCAGATCTTGATGGGATCTCCCAGATTGAGAACTATGGCCCTGGTCAATATGCAGAAGGCTTTATCCGTTTAGATACGACTCAAGCCCAAACGACATTTACCCATCTATTTGGCCCAACACTGGGTACCGATAACCTTGTGATGCTTGCCGAAATTGGCGGCGTGTGGATCCATGATATGCCGAGCTTTGATGAGCTTCGCTTAAATGGACCAGGCACGGCGCGTTCAGGTGGTAACCCTGATATGCCTGGTATTATTGAGGCAGTGCATAACGGTCCTGAAACGAATCCATTCCCCACCGATTTTGCTTGGGGTTATCGTTTAGTCGCTAAGGCGGATTATAACAACGTATGGGGTGGAATAAATATCGCGCCAAGAGTGATTTTTTCTCACGACGTTGATGGTATTACGCCAGATCCAATGTTCCTGTTTACTGAAGGTAAAAAATCGGTCGCTTTAGGCCTTAACTTTGACTACCAAAGCCGCTGGAGCGCAGATATCTCTTACAACACTTTCTTTGGTGGTGTAGGAACGACAAATACAATGGCTGATCGAGACTATGTGTCGTTCAACGTTAAGTACTCAATCTAAGTCACAAGGACAATAAAAATGAAGAATCTTGCGATATTGTCTGCAGCAGTCATTATGGCCCTAGGTGCATCTAGCGCTTTGGCTAAAGTATCTGACGCAGACGCAGCCAAATTAGGCTCTGAGTTTACACCTCTTGGCGCTGTAAAAGCGGGCAATGCAGATGGGTCTATTCCAGCGTGGAATGGCGGCATTACTGAACCTGTAGCGGGTTATAGTAAAGGCATGCATCACCCAGATCCATTTCCAGGTGATAAAATTGAATTTACCATTAGCAACGCTAATAAAGACCAATACAAAGCATTTTTAACTGACGGTCAAATTAAGCTTTTTGAGCTTTATCCTGATACTTTCAAAATGAATGTTTATCAAACGCGCCGTTCAGCGTCAGTACCACAGTTTGTATACGACGCAACGATGATTAACGCAACACGTGCAGAGTTAATTGATGGTGGCAACGGTATTACGGGGGCATCAATCGGTATACCTTTCCCAATACCAGCAAGTGGTTTGGAAGTGATTTGGAACCATGTACTGCGCTTTCGTGGCGTAGATATTAAAACATCTCGTAGCCAAGCAGCACCAACGGCTGGCGGCAGTTACACGCTCGTTGAGACTGCCGAAGAGATCCGTTTTCAATATTCTCGTCCAGAGATGACATTGGATAAACTAGCCAAAGAAAATACGCTGTTTTTCTTTAAACAAGTGGTGATCCAACCTGCTCGCTTAGCGGGTACGGCGCTGCTCGTAAAAGAAACAATGGATCAAGAAAAGCTTCCTCGCCAAGCGTGGACTTACAACACTGGCCAACGACGCGTACGCAAAGCACCCAATGTTGCATTCGACACCCCTGGTACAGTATCTGATGGTCTAAGAACAACCGATGATTTTGATATGTTTAACGGCTCTCCAGTGCGCTACAACTGGGAGTTAGTCGGTAAGCAAGAGCTTTATATTCCCTATAACGATTATAAGCTGCATTCCGATAAACTTGAGTATGAGCAAATTGTTACGCCAGGTCATATCAATCCAGAGTATGTTCGTTACGAAAAACATCGTGTATGGGTAGTTAAAGCAACGCTGAAAGAGGGCATGCGTCATATCTATAAGGCGCGTACTTTCTATATCGATGAAGATTCATGGCAGGTATCGGTTGCCGATCTATATGACAACCGTGATGAACTTTACCGTGTCGCGATTGCCCACGGCTTGAACTACTACGAAGTGCCCACTCAGTGGAGTACTTTGGAAGTATTCCATGATCTTCAGTCTCGTCGTTATATCGCAATGGGTCTAGATAATGAAGGCCGTATGTATGACTTTGATGCAAAGCTTAGTGAAGGTAACTTCACACCCGCTGCGCTAAGACGTGCTGGTATTCGTTAATCCACATATAGAGGGGCATTTTGCCCCTCTTATATTTAAAGGAAGTCTGTATGTCGTTTAGCATGCTTCGGTTTATCTCATTTTTGAGTGTCGCCAGTATTTTCAATTCTTCTGCTATATTGGCGCAAGAAACAACATTAGAACAACAAATTCAACCTCTTGCTGCGCACTCTTTAGTTCTCGATATTGCTCAATATGGTGAAACTTTGGTTGCGGTTGGAGAGCGTGGTCACGCATTTGTTTTTGATACAAAATGGCAACAAGTCAACACGCCTACCTTAGCTCAGTTAACCAAAGCTTTTTTTATCTCTGAAGATAAAGGCTGGGCTGTCGGCCATGACGCCACTATCATCCATACCCTTGATGGCGGTTTGACTTGGCAGTTACAGATGCAGGCGCCAGAAATCGAAAAACCTTTTTTGGATCTACTCTTTTTTGATGAAGATAATGGCATTGCTATCGGAGCGTATGGCCTTTTTTATCGCACCCTTGATGGTGGTATAAACTGGAAGAGTGAGTACCATCAAGAACTTCTTTTTGAAGAGGATGTGGCTTACCTTGAAGAGTTAAAAGCCGAAGACGAAGCACTGTATTTGTCAGAGCGTAATAGCTTGCTACCGCATTTTAATCGGGTATTACCCATCGCGAACGATCGGCTCATCATGGTGGGGGAATTAGGCCTTGTCGCTGTCTCAAGCGATAGAGGGATCCATTGGCAGAAACAAGACTTCCCCTATGAAGGGTCTCTCTTTAATGCGGTGACTGTCGATAACCGTGTCTATGTTATGGGGCTTAGAGGGCATCTTTTTGAGTCAAATGAAGACCTAGCGCTATGGCAGGAGATTAGTTTGCCTGTCGACTCTACGATTAATGCAGGGATCCCTTTAGAGGGGGCTGTGTTGCGTATTGTTGGTAATGCTGGCGTGATTATCGATGTCACGGAAAAAGGTGACGCGCAGCTAGTAGAACAACGACAGGGCGAAAACCTCGTCGCCATTGCTAAAGACTCCACTGGTGTGTTGTGGATCTCTGGCAATAAAGGTCTCATCAAGTTAGTACAAAAATAATAGGACCTGATTTATGTTAGATAAACTCGTAAATGGCATTGAAACCTATCTTTTCAGGCATCGCGCTTTCGTAATTTTCTTATTTGTTATTACAACGCTATTTTTAGGCTTGCAAGCAAGTAACCTGAAAATGGATGCTGCTTTTGTTAAAAATATTCCACTCAACCATAGTTACATGAAAACCTATTTGAAGCACCAGAAACAGTTTGGTGGTGCAAATAGCATTATGGTGGCGGTTGAAGACACTAGCGGAAATATCTTTAACGCTAATTTTTTTGATTCACTCAAAAATGTGCATGACCAACTGTTTTTTATCCCAGGTGTTGATAGGGCACAGGTAAAATCACTGTTTTCCCCATCGACTCGCTTTACTGAAGTCGTCGAAGATGGTTTTGCCGGTGGCCCAGTTATCCCAGCGGACTTTACCACTACCGACCAAGGCTTATCCATCGTGCGCGGTAATATTGAAAAAGCCGGTATTGTCGGCCGACTGATTGCTGAAGATTACTCCGCTGCGATGGTGAGTGCTCAGTTAATGGATTTCGATCCACAAACCGGAGAGCCTCTCGATACGTTAGCGATTGCAGAGCAGTTGGAACAGGAGCTAAGAGCCCAATACGAAACTGATGATATAAAAATCCATATTATTGGTTTTTCCAAGATGGCTGGCGATGTTGCAGATGGCGCTAAAGGGGTGTTGCTTTTCTTCCTAATAGCCATTCTTGTCACCGCAGTCATGGTGTTCTTTTTCTCTAAATCGATTGTGCTGACTGTTTTACCACTTGTGTGTAGTTTAACTGCTGTTGTCTGGCAACTTGGATTGTTAACCGTAGTAGGGTTTGGCTTAGACCCTATGTCCATTTTGATACCCTTTTTGGTGTTTGCGATAGGTGTCAGTCATAGCGTACAGATGATTAATGCGGTAAAACGCAGAGTGAGTGATGGTCAGAGTACTAAAGCTGCGGCAGCATTAGCATTCAGAAGTTTATTGATCCCAGGTGGTGTGGCGCTGTTATCAGATACGATAGGATTTATGACCCTGCTAGCGATTGATATCGGCATTATTCATGAACTGGCAATTTCTGCCTCACTAGGTGTCGCGGTCATTATTTTAACCAACCTGATTCTGTTGCCACTTGTTATTTCTTATACCAATGTGCCAGCCCCAAAGAACACTGCAGCGGTTAAAGCAAATAATATTTGGGTCAAACTATCAAAGTTCGCAACGCCTAAATATGCAGTATGGGTATTACTCATCACCGCCGGTTTATATGCGGTAGGGTTACAGCAAGCGAACCAAATGAAAATCGGCGACCTGCAAGGAGGGGCACCTGCGCTGCACTTAGATTCTCGATATAATCAGGATACTTTCTTCATTACCGATAAGTTTTCAATTACCACCGATGTAATGACTATTATCGTCGAAGCATTTCCAGAAGCGTGTACTTATCATTCGGTATTAGCTCAAATTGATGAATTTGAGTGGCAAGTGAGTAACACCGCTGGTGTTGAATCGACAGCGAGCTTGGCTTCGGTAGCAAAAAGAGTCAACGCTGGCTTTAATGAAGGTAATCCGAAGTGGCAAGTCTTGCCTAGAAATACGGCTAGTCTAGTACAAGCTGTAGGGCGAGTACCGACAACTTCAGGTTTATTGAACAGTGATTGTTCTGTTATGCCAGTGTATCTTTTCTTAAAGGATCATAAAGCAGAAACCATAGAAGTCGTTATCGCCAAGGTTAATCAGCTGCAAGCGCAGATGAATAATGAACAGCTCACGTTCAAGTTAGCATCTGGCCCTGTTGGCGTCATGGCGGCAACTAACGAAGCCGTTGCTGAAGCGCAACTGCCGATGATGCTTTATGTCTATGGTGCAGTATTTGTATTGTGCTTGATTAGCTTCCGCTCTTTACGTGCCACTATTGCGGTTATTTTGCCTTTGTATGTAGTATCCACTTTAGCGCAAGCATTGATGACACAGCTTGATATCGGTCTTGCGGTGAGCACTTTACCAGTTATTGCTCTAGGCGTTGGTATTGGTGTTGATTACGGGATCTATATTCTGTCGACGATGGCGGTGAGGTTAAGAGAAGGTATGCCGGTACAGCAAGCGTACTACGAAGCATTAGTCGAGCGCGGCAGCGCGGTAATGTTTACCGGCTTAACACTTGCAATAGGCGTGAGTACCTGGTTCTTCTCGGCGCTTAAATTCCAAATGGACATGGGTATTTTGCTAACATTTATGTTTTTAGTGAATATGTTAGGTGCCATCATTATCCTACCAGCAATAGCTGCAGTATTTTGGCGGCAACCCAAATAAAGACTGAAAAAAGAGAAGCGAAAGCTTCTCTTTTTTTTGCATAAAAAAACGCTATCAGCGATTGTTATTTCATCGGACAGCCATAAAAGCCGTGAAGCATTCTTTTAAGGAGGCACTACCACTAAAATAGTTCTCGAATTATGGCAGGTTTAGTAATAGACTTCGCGCTATGACCTAGGTCACAGAAATAGGCTCAGGTCAGATTTTAAGCATCCATAAAAATATAAAAGCGCTGCCATAGCCCCCTAAGGAAACAGCAACATGGCCTTGAAAGATGCAATGCCTTCAGTACTACTGGAAAATGTAGTCAACCTTATTCACTCTAAAGTACCCAATTCACAAGCAAAACAAGTAGAACAGTTCGCGACTTGCCTATACGCGCATATGTCGAAAGACGACCTCAATGCTCGTAATGACAGTGACCTCTATGGTGCTGTCTTGAGTCAGTGGAACGCCCTAAATAGAACATCCGTTGGGGAAGGACACATTCGCGTGTTTAACCCAAGCCAGTCGAAACATGGTTGGGAATCAACTCATTCGATCATTGAGATCATTCAACCCGATATGCCCTTCTTAGTCGATTCTGTCGGTATGGCAATTAATCGACTGGGTATTACGGCACACATGATGCTCCATACTCCCATGGCGATTGAGCGTAAAGATGGCTCAGTAATTCAAGTTAGTTATAGCGCCGATGAAAAAGCTGATGTTGATAAAGTTGCTGTCTTTTTGATTGAAATCGATAGACAAAGTAGCGAAGCGGACATAAAAGCGTTAACCAAAGAGATTGAGTCTATTATTGCCGACGTCGCAGCATCTGTCCAAGATTGGGACCTTATGTCGGCCAAGTTAGGTGAGACGATTAATGAACTGGTGATTCGACCCTACCCAGGTACTAAAGAAGAGTTAAGTGAAGCGACCCAATTTCTTGAGTACCTCAATAACCACCACTTTACCTTATTAGGTTACAGACGTTACGATTTACGTAAAGTGGAAGGTGATTTAGAACTCGTTGCTGACAAGAGTACAAGTTTAGGCTTAATGACAAAGTCCGCAAAAACCAATACCGAAACTGGCTTATTACTGTCTAACTTCTCAGAAAGTGCCCGCAAAGAAGCGCTTGATAGCAGTTTGTTGGTATTGACTAAGAGTAGCGAAAAGAGCCGTGTTCATCGTCCAGCCTATGTTGATTATATTGGTGTTAAGCGTTTTGACGAAGACGGCAATGTCGTTGGTGAAGATCGCTTCATCGGGTTGTACGCGTCTAACTTATATAACCGCAGTCCTCGTGAAATTCCACTGCTTGCTGAAAAAGTGCAGCGCGTGCTTGATCGTTCAGGCCTAACGCCTCGTTCTCACGATTATAAAGCATTAATGCATATTCTTGAGACGTTACCACGCGATGAATTAATCCAAGCAAATGTTAAAGAGCTGGCTCGCATTGCACATGGCGTGCTTGAGATGCAAGATCGAGACAAACTAAAACTGTTTGTCAGAAAAGATGGCTTTGGTCGGTTCCTCTCTTGCTTAGTATATGTGTCTAAAGACCGTTACAACACTAAGCTACGTGAAGATACCCAGCGGATTTTAGCTCAACATTTTAATAGTAGTGAAGATGTTGAGTTTACAACATATTTTTCAGAGTCAACCTTGGCTCGTACTCATTACATTATCAAAGTTGATAACAATAATATGGATGTCGATGTGGCAGCGATAGAAAATAATTTGACTGAAGCAGCTCGTTCTTGGGAAGACAAACTGGGTAGTGCTTTAATTAGTGCTCAAGGTGAAGAAATTGGAACAAGCCTGGTTAAGCGTTACGTAGATGCGTTTCCTCGTAGCTATAAAGAAGATGTATTGCCAAGTTCTTCTGTCGTTGATATTCAACATCTTGAAGCGTTAGATGATGATCATAAGCTAGGCATGTTGTTTTATCAGCCGCAGGAAACAGCGCTTAAAAATAGCAAAGTGCGTTTGAAGCTATTCCATAAAGATGAGCCTATTCATCTTTCTGACGTGTTACCTATGTTGGAAAACTTTGGCTTACGCGTCATTAACGAGCGTCCATATGAAGTGATTACCGCCGACGGTGATATTTATTGGATCCTAGACTTCTTAATGACAACTCAAGCTGTTGCCAGCGACAATTTGGCCGATAGCCAAGAGCGATTTCAAACAGCATTGTCGCAAGTTTGGAGAAAAGAGCTTGAAGATGATGGCTTTAACCGCTTGGTATTATCAACCGGTTTGACTGGGCGAGAAGTCTCCGTACTGCGAGCCTACGCTAAATATATGCGTCAAATTGACTCTACTTTTAGCCAAGCTTACATCGAAGAAACTTTTTCTAGCTACCCTCAAATAGCTGATTTACTGGTTAAAATGTACATTCGTAAATTCAACCCAAAGTTGAAAACACGTACATTAACCAAGTTTATTGAGCAGATTGATCTTCGCCTCGATGACGTTTCGAGCTTAGATGATGACAGAATTATTCGCCGTTACCTTGATTTAATCAATGCGACTAATCGTACTAACTTCTATCAAGTTGCAGCTTCTGGTAAGGCTAAATCATATATCTCTTTCAAGTTCGAACCAGCACTTATCCCTGAGATGCCAAAACCACTGCCTAAGTATGAAATATTCGTTTATTCACCTCGTGTTGAAGGCGTACATCTACGTGGCGGTAAAGTGGCCCGTGGTGGACTGCGTTGGTCTGACAGACGAGAAGATTTCCGCACCGAAGTGCTTGGTCTTGTCAAAGCGCAGCAAGTTAAAAATACGGTCATTGTTCCCGTTGGTGCTAAAGGTGGTTTTGTTTGTAAACAACTGCCGACAGACGGTGGGCGTGAAGCCTTTTTTGCCGAAGGACAAGAGTGCTATCGCTTATTCATTCGTGGCTTGCTCGACATTAGCGATAACATTATTGATGGCGAAGTCGTTGCTCCTGATAATGTCGTTAGACATGACGAAGATGACCCATATTTAGTGGTTGCAGCCGATAAAGGTACCGCTACGTTCTCTGATATCGCTAACGAAATAGCAGAAGAATACAATTTCTGGCTTGGTGATGCATTCGCTTCTGGTGGTAGTAACGGTTATGACCATAAGAAGATGGGGATTACCGCTCGAGGTGCTTGGGAATCGGTTAAACGTCACTTCCGTGAAATGGGCGTTAATTGCCAAACGACAGACTTTAGCTGTGTTGCTGTTGGTGACATGGCGGGTGATGTATTTGGTAATGGTATGTTGTTGTCTAAGCACACACGCTTAGTCGCAGCATTTAACCATATGCATATCTTTATTGACCCAAATCCAGATGCTGCTACTAGCCATGTTGAACGTGAGCGACTATTTGTTTTGCCTCGTTCAAGCTGGGAAGATTACAACGCTGAGTTGATCTCAAAAGGCGGCGGTATATTCCTGCGTTCTGCTAAGTCGATTCCATTATCTGCAGAAATGAAGAAGATGTTAGGCACGCAAAAGGCCTCTATGCCCCCCCTAGAGTTACTCAAAGAACTGCTTAAAATGCAGGTTGATTTGATCTGGAATGGTGGCATTGGAACTTACGTTAAGGCAACAAAAGAAACCCATGCAGAAGTGGGTGACCGCGCTAACGATGCTATCCGGGTAAACGGCAACGAAGTTAGAGCCAAAATTATTGGTGAAGGTGGCAACTTAGGTTGTACTCAATTGGGTCGTATTGAATACTGCGCTAATGGTGGCCGTATGAATACCGATTTTGTTGATAATGTTGGTGGTGTTGATTGTTCTGATAACGAAGTCAATATCAAGATTTTGCTCAATGCGTTAGTCGCTGATGGCGAAATGACCATTAAGCAACGTAACCGTTTGCTGGTTGAGATGACCGACGAAGTCAGTCGTATCGTGCTGCAAGACTGTAAAGATCAGACCCGTACTATCTCAGTGACTCAAGTGCGAGGGGCTGAGCAGTTAAAAGAGCAGATCCGTTTTATCCATTATCTTGAAAAAGCGGGTAAGTTAGACAGAGCACTTGAGTTCTTACCTAATGAAGATGAGCTTGCAGAACGCTTAGTGAATGGTAAGTCGTTGACCCGTCCTGAGCTCTCTGTACTTGTTGCTTACGCTAAAATGGTACTTAAAGAGCAGTTATTGACGACTGAAATTACTGAAGACAGTTTCTTAAGTCAGTTACTGGTTGCCTATTTCCCTAAGCAACTTCAAGAAAAGTACACCGTCAATATGGCTGCACATCCACTGCGCGGCGAAATTATTGCTACTTCGTTAGCCAATGAACTCGTTAATGATATGGGGCTTAATTTTGTACAACGTATGCAAGATGAGACAGGTGCCTCAGTAGCAGAAGCCGCTATTTGCTACACTATGGCTCGCGAAGTGTTTGGTTTAGCAGATTTAACTCGATCTATTACTGATCTAAATGGCATTATTCCAGCAGTTGTACAGTGCGAAATGCTGCATCAGTTACGACGTAATATTCGTCGTGCTAGCCGTTGGTTCTTGCGTCATCGTAACCGCAATTTAAATATTGAACAGACAATTGAGTTCTTTAGACCTGTTTTTGATGAACTTAAAGCGAATGTTCATCAATATATGGTTAACGATGAAGTTGCAGGCATACGCGCAGAGTCTGATGCACTGATTAAAGAGGGTGTACCAGAAGATGTGGCAATGGTGGTCGCTAACGTAAGTACGCTATTCTCTGCGTTAGATATTGCACAAATTTGTGATCTTGAAGCCAAATCAGTTCCGTTGGTTGCTGAAACTTACTTTAAGTTAGGCGCGAGCGTTGATCTGCATTGGTTCCTTGAGCAAATTAGTGCGCAACCAGTATCGAATCACTGGCAAGCACTGGCAAGAGCAGCATTTAGAGAAGAGCTTGATTGGCAGCAGCGTTCACTAAGTTCAGTGGTACTTCGAACTTGTACTGAAAGCTGTGATGCTAGCAAGATCATTTCAGAGTGGATTGAATTGAATCAAGGCTTGTTGGAACGATGGTTCCATATGCTGGCTGATTTCAAGACTTCGCAAAGCCATGAGTTTGCAAAGTTCTCTGTAGCCCTACGTGAACTTAATCTTTTGATCCTTCATTGTGAAGGTCAAAAGTAATCTGATATGAATCGGAGGCCCTGGCAAATGCCGGGGCTTTTTTCGGTCTAGGAGAAAGCATGTTTTATAAAATTGCACAAAAGTTCATGTTTCAGATGGATCCAGAAGTCGCCCATAATTTAGCGATTGGCAGTTTAAAAGCTACGGGTCACTCGCCGCTAAACTGTTTCTACGCCCAAAAGATTAAACCAGCCCCAGTGACTATGATGGGACTGACGTTCCCAAATCCAGTCGGATTAGCTGCGGGAATGGATAAAGATGGCGAATGTATTGATGCTTTTTATGCGATGGGATTTGGTCACATTGAAGTTGGTACGGTGACGCCACGCCCTCAATCTGGTAATGAGCAACCAAGATTGTTTAGAATTAAACCTGCTAAAGCAATTATCAATCGTATGGGCTTTAACAATAAAGGTGTCGATAGTTTAGTCGAGAATCTGAAAACGGTAAAATCAGCTGCGATGGTTGGTGTCAATATAGGCAAGAATAAAGACACACCCGTTGAGCTTGGAAAAGATGATTATCTAATCTGTATGGATAAAGTTTATCCCTATGCAGCCTATATCGCGATAAATATTTCTTCACCAAATACACCCGGTTTACGATCGCTACAATATGGTGATCTGCTAGATGATCTTTTAGGATCACTGAAGCAAAAGCAAAAAGATCTTGCCGAAAAACACGGGAAATATGTACCGATAGCATTAAAAATCGCACCAGATCTTTCAAGGGAAGAGATTGAAAAGATTGCAGATTCACTTATCCGTAATGAATTTGATGCAGCAATTGCAACCAACACCACCTTAACTCGTGATGGTGTCAGTGGATTGCTCAACGCCAATGAAACAGGTGGCTTGAGTGGTAAGCCATTGAATTCATTGTCTACTAAGGTTATAAAGCAGCTTGCAGATAGCCTCAAAGGTCAAATTCCTATTATTGGGGTTGGTGGCATTAACTGTGCTGAGGATGCTTTAGATAAATTGGATGCTGGCGCTCAAATGGTACAAATTTATTCTGGTTTTATTTATCAAGGCCCAGAGTTAATAAAAGATATAGTGGAAGCGTATCGTATAAAATAGCAGCGTTGCGGTCGTAAGTTAATATATCACTCATGAAAACGATCATTTAGATCTGCTGATAGATCTGAATGATCGTTTTTTTGTTTTATATGATCGTAAATTTCGTTTTAAATTTATTTTGATATTGATGAAATTATCATCTATTATCCACTTGTATCTAAATAAAGGTAAACGTTATGTTATTAATGCCAACAAGGGAATGGCAATGGGGATATAATGAAACATACGGTGTATTAACTGTTTCGTTAGGCAGTGATATGGAATTTCTATCACCATATAAGTTAAAATCCCTAATACCTGATGCCAAAATTAAAACTGAGTTTAGCGTTGAACACGCTAAATTCTATATTGCTTTGGTTGATCGTTTATCAAAAACACTCTCACTCAACGATGCACTTATTGTCCAAATAGCATTAAATGCTACCGCTGGACATTTTTTATTAAAACCCCAAATGCCTAAGTCTTGGTTTTTCGAAGTGTCACACGAATGTGTGTATAGCGATATCGGCAAGATTTTCCAGTTGAGAACCTGTGAGCATACTGTACCGGCAATGGTTATTGAATCCGGATTACAAGCATCATTGGTGATGATCTTGTCTCAAGAGTGTCGTTTAACAGATTCCAAAACGTTAACTCAATTTGAAACAATTAAAGTCATGCATAATCGTTTGGCGCCTTTGGCAGTTGAGAGACAAATAAACGTGGCTTAATCAGCATTGAGTTATTTGCGACAACAACCATTCTTCTTTGATATCGAATCAATAAAAAAACCGGGAGCTGATATTAGTCAACTCTCGGTTTTATTATTGTTAAAGCTAAGCAACTTTAAATCGGTTATTCACCTATTAACTTGTCGTGCAGCTAACTTCGGCAACAGTATCAATAGTAATTTCGTCGACCGGAACATCATTTACAAGAGTAGGTACAATACTGATTTGATCCGCGATATCCATACCACTAATGACTTTACCAAATACCGCATAACCTGCAGTTGAATCCGACGCATCTAGGTGTGGGTTATCTAATACATTGATAAAAAATTGCGCTGTGGCTGAGTCAGGGTTATCAGTACGCGCCATTGCAATGGTGCCGCGCTTATTACTGATCCCGACACTCGCTTCGTTAATGATGGGGTCATTGGTCGGTTTAAAAACAAGCCCGGTGGTGAAGCCGCCACCTTGGATCATGAAGTTGTTGATGGTTCGATGGAAAAGAGTGGCATCGTAAAACCCTGAGTCAACATAGTCCTTAAAATTGAGTCCCGTAGCCGGCGTATTGGTTAGATCAATGGCGAGCGTCATATCGCCTTTATTTGTCGACATCAAATAACACACATCAGCTTTTAAGGCGGGTACGACCTTAGGAGGCTCTGGTGTATCTGAACTATCTGAGCCACAAGCGGTAATAGTGAGACAGGCTAATAGTGGGAGCATCTTGTTCATATTTGGACCTTATTATAATGTTGGTAATTCAGATCAACGTTGAGAATTAATTTTGCTGAAATTTTGTAGCGACATTGTAGCGTTAATGTATTTTTAGTGCAGTGTACATGCTGAAAGATTGTGATCAAGAGAGGAGAGGGTAAAGTTACAAAATGTCGCATTTTTAATAACTTAAACTGTGTGATTAACCAGCGTAAACAGGCAGTAGTGCAAACAAATTGAGTACTGACTGATGTTTAGCTAACGTCTTGTCACAAGCAAAATAAACCACTGAGTTGCCGTTAGCCCTAACAAAGTGGATACACAAATTAGATAAAACATCGTACTTTTATTATACCATTTAGAATATATCGACTTTAAGCTAAGATCTTTTTATCATTTAGTGGCGCTTACGGGTATAATCACTAACTAATTTTTATTCAGTGTCTATCTATCGATGTTAAATTTTTTTGCTGCTGCTCCTCGGGGCTACGAATACGCGTTATCGCTTGAATTAGCGGAGCTTGGCGCTTCAGATATCAAAGAAAGTGTTGCGGGGGTTTATTTTACTGCTTCGCTAGAACTTGGTTATCGGATCACCTTGTGGTCGAGACTAGCCAGCAGAATCATTTTAGTGATCTATAAAGGTCCCTGTGAGTCGCCTGAGCAATTATATAATGCTGCTTATGGTATTGATTGGCAGATGCAGTTCTCTAATCGCAGTACTTTCAGTGTTGATTTTCATGGCATGGGTGGTTTTATTAATAACACCCAATTTGGTGCTTTGAAGATTAAAGATGCGATTGTTGACCGCTTTCGAGATGATGACTTTTCTCGGCCGAATGTTGAAAAAATTGATGCAGACTACAAAATTGATGCACATTACCGCCGTGGTGAAATTACCTTAGGGATCAATTTTTCTGGTCCTGCATTGCACAAACGTGGTTACCGTTCAACAACGGGTGAAGCACCGCTGAAAGAGAACTTAGCCGCGAATATGCTGGTTCGTAGTGGCTGGAAAAAGTCACCCGTGACCATTCTTGACCCTTTCTGTGGTAGTGGAACCATACTGATTGAAGCAGCTATGTTAGCTTGTGATATTGCCCCAGGCATACACAGAGAGCGCTTTGGTTTTGAAAAGTGGTTACCCCACAACGACAAAGTATGGCAAGAGCTGTTAGATGAAGCCCATGCTAGAGCATCTCTTGGTAAATCACGCTGTAAAGTTAAGTTTTATGGTTCTGATATTGATTCGAGAATTGTAGCTCTCGCTAAGCGCAACGCCGAAAATGCTGGAGTATTAGAGTTTATTGATTTTAGTGTGGGTGATGCGCTTAATATTACAGTGCCAGCATCGAGCGGTTATCTAATATCTAACCCTCCTTACGGGGAAAGACTCGGTAATGTGACCTCTCTATTGCAGCTGTATTACCAACTCGGTGATAAATTTAAAGCTGAATTTGGCGGTTGGAACTTAGCCATTCTTAATAGTGATGTTGAACTGCTATCTGCATTAAAGCTTAAAGCTGATAAACAGATGAAGATGAATAACGGCGCATTAGAGTGTGCTTTCAATCTTTATACTGTCCACGCAGAGAACACTCGTAGAGTCGATCCTGCCACGATTAAACGCGATGGTGATGTTAGTGACATTGCGGTGCCTTTTGCTAATCGTGTTAAAAAGAACTTCAAGCAGTTACAAAAGTGGGCCAAAAAAGAGGGTATTGATAGTTACCGTCTGTATGATGCCGACATACCTGAATACAATGTGGCTATTGATAAATACCTAGATTACGTAGTGATTTATGAGTACGCAGCGCCTTCTGAAATTCCAGAATCTGTTTCTAAGCGTCGTCTAACGGACGTGCTTATTGCTCTACCACATGCGATAGGTATCGATCCCAATAATATTGTGTTGAAAACCCGTGAGCGTAAAAAGGGCATTTCACAATACGAAAAGATGAACACGAATAAACTTGAGTTGATCACCACCGAGTATGGCGCCAAATTTAAGCTCAATCTGAAAGAGTATCTTGATACCGGCTTATTTTTAGACCACCGCTTAACGCGTAAGCTAGTGGGTGAAAAGTCTAAAGGCCGCAGTGTGTGTAATCTGTTTGCTTACACCGGAACCGCCTCGGTTCATGCCGCAATGGGCGGTGCAACGTCGGTAACCACTGTTGATATGTCAAATACTTATATTAACTGGGCGAAAGAGAACTTTGCGCTTAATGGCTTGAATGATGACAAGTATCAGTTTGTGCAAGCGAACTGTTTGCAGTGGATTAAGCGTACTCACGACCGATTCGACCTTATTTTTGTCGATCCACCTACCTTTTCAAACTCAAAGCGCATGGAAGACTCATTCGATGTGCTGCGTGATCACGTGCCATTATTAAGTAACCTAATTAAGATACTTAATCCTGGTGGGGAGATTGTTTTCTCGAACAATAAGCGCAAATTCAAGATGGAAATTGCGGATTTAGAAGCAGCTGGTATGGTTATTAAAAATATTGATAACCAGACGCTACCGCTTGATTTTAAACGTAATCCTCAAATCCATAATACCTGGCTTATTACGCATGCCGAGTAAGGCCAGTGCCATTATTTTATATCACACCGAGGCTTGCCATCTGTGTGAACTTGCAGCAGGGTTACTTCAACAAATACAAGTAACCTTTGTTGCCCAAGATATTTGCGATAACGAGCAATTAGCTGAAGATTACGGCACTCGCATTCCTGTTATTAAAAAGACAGCGTGCAATAGTGAACTAAGTTGGCCATTTGACCTCGAAGCATTAGAAGAATTTTTAGGAGCGTAAGTTGAGTTTAGTACGTATAAATAACGGCTCTTTAGCCTATGGTTATACCCCGTTATTGCAAAAAGCTGATTTCACGATTGAACCCGGTGAACGTGTTTGTATTGTAGGCCGAAATGGTACTGGTAAATCCAGTCTTATGAAGGTACTTAGTGGCGATGTACTGCTTGACGAAGGTGAATTTAATATTGCTACCGACGTCAAAGTCAGTCGCTTACAGCAAGATCCACCTAAAGCAGAGCAGGGAACTGTTTATGCTTATATAGCCGCAGGCTTGAAAGAGGTGGGTGAAAAACTGGAGCGTTACCACCAGTTATCTCATGATGTTGCTACGGCGTCGATGGATGATATGAACCGCATGCTGAAGCAGATGGAAAGGCTTCAAGGTGATATTGACCATTTAAACGGTTGGCAGTTAGACAGTCGTATTAACCAAAACTGCGAACTATTAGGCTTAGATCCTGATGCTGCATTGTCAGAATTATCCGGTGGTTGGCAACGTAAGGTCGCTTTAGCGCGCTCATTGGTGAGCGATCCGGATCTATTATTACTCGACGAACCCACTAACCATCTCGATATTGATACCATTGAATGGTTGGAGAAGTTTTTACTGAGCTACCGTGGCGCTATCGTTTTCATCAGTCACGATAGAGGCTTTATCGATAGAATGGCGACGCGTATCGTTGATCTTGACCGCGGTATCGCAACATCTTGGCCGGGGAGTTACCAAGCTTACCTAACGGGTAAAGCTGAATGGTTGCGGGTTGAGGCAGAGCAGAATGCGCTCTTTGATAAAAAGTTAGCAGAAGAAGAGGTGTGGATCCGCCAAGGGGTAAAAGCCCGTCGAACTCGAAATGAAGGACGCGTACGCGCACTTAAAGACCTTCGAGTTGAACGTATGGCACGGCTTAACCGCCAAGGTGGCGCAAAGATGGCCGTCGCGGATACCGACCGTTCTGGCAAACTGGTGTTTGACATTGAGAACCTAGAGTACAACCTTCCTGATAAAAATTTGGTTAAGAACTTTAATACCACCGTCATGCGCGGCGATAGAATTGCACTTATCGGTCCTAACGGTTGTGGTAAATCAACCTTAGTTAAACTGCTCATTGGCCAGTTAGAAGCGCAGTCAGGCACGGTGAAAGTGGGTACTAAGCTCGAAATCGCTTATTTTGACCAATATCGTGAAGCACTTGATCCAGAGAAAACAGTTGAAGAGAATGTCGGTGAGGGCAAGAAAACCGTCACTATCAATGGTCAAGACAGACATATTCTGAGCTACTTGCAGGATTTTCTATTTTCACCTATGCGAGCACGTACACCGGTTAAAGCCTTGTCTGGTGGTGAAAAAAATCGCCTATTACTTGCTCGCTTGTTGCTTCGCCCTGCAAATCTTATTATTCTCGATGAACCAACAAACGATCTCGATATCGAAACGTTAGAGTTGCTTGAATCTTTACTGGCTGACTATAAAGGGACCTTGCTACTGGTCAGCCACGATAGAGCATTTATAGATAACACGGTAACGAGCAGTTGGTGGTTTACGGGTAATGGCGGTTGGAGCGAATATGTTGGTGGTTACCAAGATGCCGTATCTCAGGGAGCTAAATTTTATTCTGAGGAACCTCAGGAGATAAAGAATGTCCAACCTGCAGTTGCTGAGAAAAAGCCAGTAGAAGTCGTGAAACCGGTAAAAAAATTATCGTTTAAATTACAACGAGAATTAGCGTCATTACCTGCAATGATGGAACAGTTAGAGCAGGAACTTGAGGCATTACAAAGTATCATTAGTGGCCCTGATTTTTATGCTCAGGAGCAAAAAACGGTAAATGAGAAGCTAAAGACTTTGTCCGATAAGGAAGGTCTACTAGAGAGTTACTTCGAGCGATGGGAAGAGCTCGAATCATTGAAGTAAGCTAAAAATAAAAAATGGGAAGTGAGTTCATGAAGTTTAAGTTGGAAAAAACCCTATCCTTAGTGGCTGTAGGCGTATTAAGCGTACTTCAAGGTGCACAAGCTGCATCCGTATATGAAATCAAAAATTTAGATGCGGATACGTTTAACCTTAATGGCACCATTGCTAATACCCGTAACGGCTATGGCATGTCGGTCAATAATAATGATGAAGCGGTTGGCGCAGCAAAAGGTAAAAAGAAACTCACAGTTGATGAAGACGATGATGGTGTTATCGATATCGAAGATGGTGTTTCCGATGCAGAAACCATAACCTACTCTGTTAATCTGCCAATTTTAGCCAATAACTTTACCTTTACCGCTATTGAGAATGATGCCACTACACCTTGGTTACCCACATTTGAAAGCGTAAATGGCACCACTGCACCGAACTTCGTTGATGAAGATACAGTCAACTCAGTGGATACTTTTTACTACGGTATTAACGATGCAAAGCTAAAAGTCGGCGCAATGACGGCCACTGAACAGCAACTTGCTTATTCCGGTTCAAGCACCACACAAGAATTTTGGTATTACCGTGAGTATGAACAGCGTGGTTTCGTCAAGGATGATAACAATACTGAAATAGCAATAATTCCGCCCTATTTCGAGTATGTATCAGAGCAGGACGATGGCGATGTTACTGTTAATGTTGGTGGCTTCTCTAGCGCAACAGCAGTCAATAGTGCCAATTTGATTACCGGCTATGCCAGTACTGATATTAGTTCAAGCAGTGCAAGTATCATCGATTCATGTGTCTCAAATGACAGTGAAACAGCACCAACCGATATCTGTGTTCAAAATAGGCAGTTCGTCAATACTTACGGTTATAGTGATATTCAATATCAAACACGTGGTTATGTATGGCGTTATGTGAACGGTGCAATTACAGAAGCAAAGATACTGCCCTTAGGGTTAGAGCCAACAAACGAGAGTGTTTATACCAGCCAAGGGTTAGGCATAAACGCTGATGGCGTAGTGGCTGGTCGTTCATATGTTTATCGTGATGGTAATAGCGATAGACTGTACTTTGACGCCGCTTATTGGACTGAAGCTAGTGACGGTTCTTATGATTATAACTGGGTAGATGTTGATACGGTTAAAGATGTACGTTCATCAATAGCCTATGACATCAATGATAACGGTATTTTGATTGGCAGTTATAATAAGTACATCGAAGGTTATACTCGCGATAAGTTTTTCTATATCGATACCAATGATGCAAATGCTGAAGTGGTTACCCCGAATGATTTATATAACTCATTATCGGATTTAAGTAGCCGTGGCCGCAGTATTAATAATAACGGTCAAGTGGTTGGTTATATTGAAACGACTCATGAAAAAGAGAAGCCGCGGCCAAAAGCGGGCTTTCTTTATGATATCGATAAAGAGGAGTTCAGTAACTTAAATGATCTACTGACCTGTAAGTCAAAAGGTTTTGAGAAAGACCCTGAAACAGATAAATGGGTTCGTCACGAAGTTGAAGTTGAAGATGGCTCTGGAAAGATGCTAACTTACAGCAGTGAAATCGTCATTGTTGAAGCCAATAGTATTAATGACAGTGGCACCATCGTCGGTACCGCGTTTATTCGTAAGCCCTCTTATGAATTTGATGCTGACGGTAATATCGTCATCGGTGAAAATGGACTGCCATTTTTCTTACTCGATGGCTATGGCAACCCATTTACTGCCTTTTTACCTCGCATGATGGTTATCCAGACCGATGGCACTGAAGTGACTGACGAATGGAAAGCGGCTAACAACTGTATTGATGAAAGTGGTGAGAGTGAAGACTACGTAAGACAAGGTGCGGCAAGCCTTGGTTGGTTGTTAATGCTACCACTGGTGTGGTTGAGACGTAGACGGAAATAGATGAGTAGACTAAATCGAGGCAATTAGCCTCGATTTTTTTTATATTTATTTTTACCACATAACTCAACAGCTTAATATTTAGGCGCTAATGAGTGAGTTATTTTTGATTGATCTCTGCTGCAAATAGTTTTATTCATAGTACTGAAGCATTAGCTTCTATCATTATGGAAGAGAGGACGCTTGCATGAAGAGACAAAAACGAGATCGATTAGACAGAGCTTTTTCGAAAGGGTTTCAGGCTGGGGTTGGGGGCCGTTCTAAAGAGATTTGTCCATATTCGACACTCGATTCAAAATCGCAATGGCTTGGTGGTTGGCGAGAAGGTATTGATGGTAGGTTAACTGGATTGTTTAACAAGTAACGCTTAAGTAGGTATTACAGAAACGCCCTCTAATTTGAGGGCGTTTTCGATCTCGGCGACTAAAATTAAAAATTTAGAAGCTTGAAGTATCTTTGAAAATACCCACTTTTAAATCCTTTGCGCTGTATATTTCACGGCCATCGACTTCCATAGTGGCGTCTGCAATGCCCATGACCAATTTACGATACACCTTACGCTTAATCGTTAGCTTATAGGTTACTTTTTTAGCTTCTGGCAGCACTTGACCGGTAAACTTAACTTCGCCTACACCCAATGCTCGTCCTTTACCTTCAGCGCCTTCCCAACCCAGGAAGAAACCCACTAGTTGCCACATAGCATCTAAACCTAGACAGCCTGGCATCACTGGATCTGACGCAAAATGGCAGTCGAAAAACCAAAGGTCAGGATTGATATCTAGCTCAGCTACAATTTCACCTTTACCGAACTCACCGCCATCTGCATTAATTTTAAGTACGCGGTCCATCATTAACATATTGTCTTTCGGTAATCTCGGAGAGTTAGGTCCGAAAAGTTTACCTAGTCCACAGGCGACAAGGTCTTCTTTGGTAAAACTGTTTGCGTTACTCATTATTTTTCATTCTCCAGCAATTTGAGAGCCAAGATTAGCGAACACGTGTACGCTAAACAACTCCGATCAGCTAGAAAATGACAATTTTTCGCGCAGTTTCACAAAAAAAGACTTTTCTTCATCTTGATAACCGGCTAAAGCCTCTAATCTTGTCTGTACTAAGCCATAAAGTGAATCATCAGGAAACTGGTTGTCTTGATCTGCATTGCCTGCTGGGGTTTGCATTAATATCTCAGCCGCTTCATCGATGTGTTTAACTTGGTATAAAGTGAATAGTCCTTTTTCTACCGCATCGATAACGGAACGGTGTAAGTTCAGCTGCTGCATATTAGAGCAAGGAATAATGACACCTTGGTGACCCGTTAAACCACGTCGTTGACACAGTTTAAAGAAGCCCTCAATTTTTTCGTTAACACCACCAATAGCCTGTACATTGCCGAATTGATCGATTGCTCCTGTTGCAGCAATACTTTGTTTTATTGGTTTTTCTGAAATAGCGGAGATCAAACTGCAATATTCTGCAAGCGAGGCACTGTCGCCATCGATCTCTTGATAAGACTGTTCGAACACTATATTTGCATTGAGATGTAAAGGCGCATCTTTACCAAAAATACGATACAAACAGGAGGATAAGATCATCATTCCTTTGGCATGAATGTTACCGCCTAGTTCAGATTTTCGCTCAATGTCGGCAACTTCACCATCACCGTAATGTACCGATGCGGTAATTCTTGCGGGTTCCCCATAACTGTATTCGGCATTTTCAATGACGGTTAAGCCATTTATTTGGCCAATCATCTCATCTTGCGTAGGGAGGCTGATAAATAGATCATCAAAATTCTGCTCTGAAAGCTTTTCAGAGGCGTTGTGGCGTTGGTTAAACATGTCAATACTATGTTGGAATGCCTTGACGTCGATATGTGGCTGATGCGCGTATGCGCTAGCTTGAACTAACAGCTGCTGGATGTTAATTGACAGCAAACTTAATCGCTGTTGATGATCTGCTAATCTGGCACTGTATTGAAGCAATGCCAGTCTAACTTCTCTATCCAACGTTAGATTAAGATCATTTAAAATACAGTTTAACCACTGGTTATACTCATCTAGGCTGACTTCATTTCGGTCTATTTCGTTGATGAGTTCCCCTAAAAGAGGGAAATGATTTGAAAAACTAGCTTCACCTAACCAGCACTGCCCGTACTGGTTAATGGAGCCGATGAGTATTACTTTACAGCCAAGCGCAAAAGGCGGAAGGCTAGAGTGGACTTGATACTCTTTTTTATCGAGTACTTCCAGTAGTAGATCCCAAAGCGCATCACGTTTCCAAATTGAATCCGCACAGATAAATAGGTAATAGCAGTTAGCAAAGGCTCCCGCTTTATATTGTTTGGTTTTTTCATCGTAGCGACCAATAAGGTCATGCTTTTTGATGGTGCCGGAAAGGTATTGATATTGAGTCTGTTTACTCGCTAATACGGCGGCTTCACTATCCACTTCAGTTTCATGCCAAGCGGTCGTGTTGTCTTGTAATATAAGGCTTTTACTAGGGAATACGCCTTCTGTATGAACAAGTGCTTTGATGATGTGCTTGCGATCACAGCCTGAGAAGTCGGCTAAGTACATATGTTGGTTGTGAGTGTGCCCTAAAAGTTTGAATGCATCACGAACACGCGACTGACCAATGAGTCGCATCTCAGGTGAACTTTCAGTAACTATATCCGCTGGTAATGTAAATTGCGGTTTAAGTGCGGCAGTGGGAATAATGTTTGAGTTCATATATATCATGTAAGTTTTTCTATTAAGCCGATATTACCATAGTATTGCTGCTAGCCATCAATATGTCAGTGTTAGCTGTTTGCGTAATCATATTCTGAGCATGGGGAGGCATAGAGCATAAAGAAACGTCAATTTGTTGCTAAGATAGCCAGTTGTGCAGTTGGCGGCAAATTTTCAAGCATTTGGTATTTACAATGATAGCTTAAACGCCTAATATCTACGGCGTTCGGAGAGATGGCAGAGTGGTCGAATGCACCGGTCTTGAAAACCGGCATGGGTTTATAGCCCATCTAGGGTTCAAATCCCTATCTCTCCGCCACATTAAAGAAGGCAGCCTAATAGGCTGCCTTTTTGCTTTCTATCTAACTCGTTGTTATAAAGAGTAATATACTATATTGTCTGCTTGGCACTTATATAAATTTATCTTTCTAATTTGAAGTTTATGGGCTAAATTAGACTGAGTAAGATAGCTCGGATCTCGTTTGATTCAAGCCAGATTAATTTAAGGTAGGGCAGCTTTGATATCAGTATATTTGGTCGATGACCATGAGCTTGTACGCACCGGTATTCGACGGATTTTGGAAGACGAACGCGGAATTAAGGTCGTAGGTGAAGCGGGTGATGGAGAGACCGCTGTACAGTGGTGTCGTAAAAACGAAGCTGATGTCATTTTAATGGACATGAATATGCCGGGTATTGGAGGCTTAGAAGCCACACGTAAAATACTCAGGTTTCAAGCGCATGCTAAAATTATCGTACTAACGATACACACTGAAGATCCTTTTCCCACCAAAGTGATGCAAGCAGGTGCTTCTGGTTATTTAACCAAGGGGGCGACC
This sequence comes from Shewanella abyssi, assembly GCF_023284025.1. GTDB lineage: Bacteria > Pseudomonadota > Gammaproteobacteria > Enterobacterales > Shewanellaceae > Shewanella > Shewanella abyssi. The sequence continues at coordinate 103,719 of NZ_JAKIKR010000001.1, forward strand.
TCTCCAGAGGTGCTGCAGGCTATTAGACAAGTCGCACATGGACAGCGTTACTTATCACCTGAAATCGCGCAGCAAATGGCGCTAAGTCAATTTAATCAATCTGAAGACAACCCATTTAAAACACTTTCTGAAAGAGAGCTGCAGATCATGTTAATGATCACCAATGGTGAAAAGGTCAGCGATATTTCTGAACAGCTTAACTTGAGCCCTAAAACGGTTAACAGCTATCGCTATCGTTTGTTTGCAAAGTTAGGTATTGGTGGAGATGTTGAACTCACTCGATTAGCGATACGCTATAAGATGCTCGATACAGGCCAGTTTTAATTGAGTTAATTGATAGATAAAGAGCGTATGACAGAAGCGTTTAATTCCAATGAGTTTTTGAACACTGTGACCTCATCACCCGGTGTTTACCGAATGTATGATGTTGCAGATATCGTTATCTATGTTGGTAAAGCAAAAGACCTCAAAAAACGGTTATCTTCCTACTTTCGTAAAAACCTAGGCAATGTAAAAACCCAAGCATTGGTATCAAGAATTGCCAATATCGATGTCACTGTAACCCATAGTGAAACCGATGCTCTGATCCTAGAAAATGATTACATTAAGCAGTACATGCCTAAATACAATGTCCTGCTTAGAGATGACAAGTCCTATCCATATATCCTGTTAAGTAACCACAAGCATCCGAGACTCTCATATCATAGAGGTCCCAAGAGAGATAAAGGCCAATATTTTGGACCTTATCCCAATGGAGGCGCTGTCCGTGAGAGCTTACATCTACTGCAAAAAATATTTCCCATTCGTCAATGTGATGACTTGTATTACAAAGCAAGGTCTCGTCCCTGCTTACAGTATCAAATTGGTCGTTGCAGTGCGCCCTGTGTAGACTACGTATCGCTTACAGACTATCAAGAACAAGTGACACTAGCAGCCCTATTTTTAAAGGGCAAAGATCAGCAGGTCACCAAGGCACTTGTTGGCAAGATGGAGCAAGCTGTTGCTGAGCTCCATTATGAGGACGCCGCTCGTTACCGAGATCAGATCACCGCGCTAAGGCGAGTCGCAGAGCAGCAAGAAGTGTCTCATTCTTCAGGTGATATGGATGTAATAGGCGTGCACTTTGCATCAGGAGTCGCTTGTTTTCATCTGTTGTTTATTCGAGAAGGTAAGATCTTCGGTAGCCGCAGTTACTACCCCAAAGTGCCTATTAATACAGAGTTGTCTGAAGTACTGCGCGCCTTCATGTTTCAATTTTATCTGAATTCGGACAGCCAACGAATAACGCCTAAAGAGATCCTGGTCAGTGACGCTTTTGACGAGCAAGAACAGCTTGCTAGTGCCATCAAAGCAGCTCAGGAAAGAAAAGTAGAAATAAAATCCCAAGTTCGTGGGGAGAGAGCACGTTTTTTACGTTTAGCGATAACGAATGCGACGAATGCGGTCAATACCAGGCTTTCTCATAAGAATACTGTTGAACAAAGGTTCTTGTTACTAGAAGAGGCTATTGAAGTCAGTCATAAAATACAACGAATGGAATGTTTTGATATCAGCCATACCATGGGTGAAAGTACGGTAGCTTCATGCGTCGTGTTTAATAGAGAAGGTCCCCATAAAGCCGATTATCGTCGTTATAATATTAATGGTATTACCCCCGGCGATGACTATGCTGCAATGAAGCAAGCCATTAGTCGCCGTTTCGATAAGGTGGTCGCCGGTGCCAAGGTACCCGATATATTGTTTATTGATGGTGGGTTAGGGCAGTTACGCATTGCCCAAAAAATAGTTGATGAGAAATTTGTTTCATTAGATCACGCGCCGACATTGATAGGCATTGCCAAAGGCGAAGGTCGCAAGCCGGGTCTGGAAACATTGATTTATGGCGAAAATGAAGTGTCTTTTTCTTTGCCAGCAGATTCAGGTGCTTTGCATTTGATCCAGCATATACGAGACGAATCCCACCGTTTTGCCATAACAGGACACCGTAATAAGCGTCAGAAAACCCGCAACACCTCTTCACTCGAATCTATTGAAGGAGTCGGACCTAAAAGGCGTAAGGCACTATTGCAACATTTAGGTGGATTACAGGAAGTTAAGGGAGCGAGTGTAGCAGAATTGGCAAAAGTACCCGGTATCAGCTTAGAAATGGCACAAACAATACATGATGCATTGCGAGGGTAGTAAAATTAAGGCAAGATTGGCGCTGCTTTTGAATTTTAGGTTTTATGATGCCATTTAACATCCCTATTGCGTTAACACTGTTCAGACTATTACTGTTACCCGTGTTTGTTGTTCTTTTTTACATGCCTGACAGTTGGGCCCTTTTTGCCGCGGCTTTTGTTTTCTGGTTAGCTGCAGTGACTGATGCGCTCGACGGGTACGCCGCTCGAAAATTAAAACAATCAACTCGATTTGGTGCTTTCCTTGACCCCGTAGCGGACAAAATCATGGTGACTACAGCGTTGGTGTTGCTTGTGGCTCAATATGATAGTGTTTGGTTGACCTTACCGGCATTGTTTATGATTGGTCGGGAGATCGTTATTTCCGCTTTAAGAGAGTGGATGGCTGAAATCGGTAAACGAGGCGCGGTCGCTGTCTCTTGGATAGGTAAATATAAAACAGCTGCACAGATGACTGCTATCACAGGATTAATTTGGCAGCCAAATGATTTTATTATCTATAGTGCATTTGGTTTGTTTTATGTTGCAACAGTTCTGACTTTTTGGTCGATGATGAGCTATATAATGGCCGCTTGGGGTGATTTAACGGCCGAGTAGCTCGTTAAAAAAACAATAAGATTAATTAGTGCGCAAGCAGTTATTTATCTATAAATATAGCGTTGACTCTCAGACACAAATCGGTAGAATGCCATTCCGTAGTCAAGGGGAAGCGAACTAAGCAAGAACTTGATTACAGATTAAATTGAAATGCGACATTAGCTCAGTTGGTAGAGCGATACCTTGCCAAGGTATAGGTCATCGGTTCGAACCCGATATGTCGCTCCAATTTAATAGTGGCGCGATGGCAGAATGGCTATGCTGCGGATTGCAAATCCGCCGATCTCGGTTCGACTCCGGGTCGCGCCTCCACAAATTAAGAGTTTGATGAGTTGTTAAGCAATTAACGGCAGTGTTTCTACCGATAACACGTATCATCAAAACTGACGAGTTTGCCCGAGTGGTGGAATCGGTAGACACAAGGGATTTAAAATCCCTCGCTTAATAGGCGTGCCGGTTCAAGTCCGGCCTCGGGTACCATCATTCAAGCCTCGACACTAGTCGGGGCTTTTTTGTAGCCAGTATTTATTGAACTCAGTTAAGTCCCTGCCAATGGGATTTAAAATCCCTCGCTACTCTTAACAGGGCACGTGCCGGTTCAAGTCCGGCCTCGGGTACCATCATTCAAGCCTCGACACTAGTCGGGGCTTTTTTGTATCCAGTATTTATTGAACTCAGTTAAGTCCCTGCCAATGGAATTTAAAATCCCTCGCTACTCTTAACAGGGCTCGTGCCGGTTCAAGTCCGGCCTCGGTACCATATAATTCTCTTCGGAGAGTTGCAAAAAGGCCTCAACGAAAGTTGGGGCTTTTTTGTTCCCGAAAATTGTTCATCACTCCATTTATTTTTGCTCTTTTATATCCTTCTTGCCTGTAGCATCAACTTAAGTCTGGCGTAAAAGTAAAGTAACAAGTTGGTTATGTTTTGATTTTTAACAACCTCGTTTTTATTCTGAACACTGTCATATGCAAAACATGATTGTTTGCCATACTTAGTTTGTTGTGGCGGGTAAGGTGTGCATATGCGGTTTACTAGTGTTTTATGCTGTTTTATTTTTGTTGTTAGCTTCTTTGCGGAAGGGAATGAGCGAGATAGTAGTGCTCAACGTATGCTATCTCAGCAATTGGCGCTAATGTTCGTTGTGGAGCCTGAGCCTAGGTATGAGCTTGCTAAGCAACGCTTATCTCAGTTAGTTGCTTCTAGAGATGACATTGCCAATATAGAACATGAGATTGTTGAGTTTTGGACTCGTAGGCACATACCTATCCGCAACCCTGCCTACAAGTCAGTTAAAGACTCTTATGTAAGAGCTATGGCGATAGAGCCAAGCTTACCAAGTTACCTACAATTACAGAATCGTTTACGACACCTACAATGGCTATCAATGACAGTGGCATGGACTCCTATTGAGATTGAAGGCCTTCTAAGGCCTAATAAGAATCATTCGGCCACAGCTGAGATAGCTAAGCGTTTATGGTTACTCGGAGATGCTGCGCCTCCGCTGGCGATGCCAAAAACGCCAAATAACTATAATGATGCGCTGGTGAAGTCCATAAAAAGCTTCCAGAGGAGACATGGTCTAAATCCTGATGGGATCATTGGGCCAGAAACATTGAAATGGTTAAACATACTGCCCAGTGAGAGAGTTTCAATACTGGCCAATAACTTTATGTTAAGAGCCGAGTTTATGGCACAGCAATCGCAAAGCTTTCTTGTGGTTAATATTCCCGCTTTTGAATTGGAGTTATTTAATAATGGCCGAGTTGAGTTAGCGTCAAGAGTGATAGTCGGCAAGCCTTACCGTCAAACCCCATTACTCAGTAGCTCAATCTCAAACGTAGTGATTAATCCTAGCTGGAGAGTGCCAAAAACGATTTTATACAATGATCTCTTACCACTAGTGAGGAAAGACGGTAACTATATTGAAAAGCGAGCGTTTGATGTTTTTGATCGCAATGGAAATCAAGTTGTTAAGTCGGCAGAGCAGTGGCGTGATTTAGCGATGGGTCCATTCCCATTCCGGTTCGTTCAACGTCCTGGAGTCAATAATACCTTAGGTCGGTATAAATTCTACTTCCCAAATGACCATAGTATCTATTTACACGATACTGCAGATCAAAAATTATTTCAGCGTAGCAATAGAGCACTTTCATCGGGTTGCATACGGGTAGAAAATGTTGAAGGATTGGCTAACTGGATCGCTGCAAACTTAGTTAAAGATAAGCAGACATGGGTTGACAGGCATGTTGATACGCAAAAAACCCAGTGGTTTGCACTTAATGCGACACTCGATGTACATCTAGTGTATTGGACTGCTTGGATAGACAAAAACAACCTCGCTCAATTTAGAAACGATATCTACCAGAAACAGCTGATGACGGCGGTTTCTGGTTCTACAAAAGAACAAATCAACGACTTATAGAACACATAGCGATATTTTATACTGATTATTTGCATTCCCAAAATAAACAGGTTAATTTGCCTGCCAGTTGTAGGAAAAGTAGTCAGTGGTGAAAGTGTGACCGTAGTATGTTCTGCTCGTAGACAGTTATTATTGGGCCTTGGTGGAGTTGCAATGTTTTCAATGCTTCCAACAAAGGCACAGGCAAGTCGTTCAACCAAAGGGGTTCGCAGTTTAGGTTTTTATAACCGCCATACAGGTGAGCGAGAGCAGGGAAGCTATTGGATTGATGGTGATTATCAGACTGATATTTTAACAGATTTTAGTCAAGTTTTAAGAGATCATCGTCAAAATGAAGCTGCCCCTATGGATAAACGATTATTTGACTTTGCATATCAATTGAAAAAATCACTGAGTTTTGATGATGATTTTCATATTATATCGGGCTACCGTTCGCCAAAAACCAACGAAATGTTAGCTAAAAGAAGTAATGGTGTCGCAAAGAAAAGCTATCATATGAAGGGAATGGCATTAGATATCGCAATCCTTGGTGTGGACCTCGCCGAGGTAAGAAGTGCTGCTATTGCACTTAACTTAGGTGGTGTTGGCTACTACCCAAATTCCGGATTCGTGCATATCGATACCGGGCCTATAAGAAGCTGGTAACAGTGGTCGTCATTATCAATAAGTGAACTCGAACATTTTTTTGTTTAGTTTACGATTGTATGTTAATATCCGCCCGCTTTTAGCCAGTGATGGTTGGTCGAAAATCGTCACTGTAATTTTTATATCTTATTTCTATTAAGTGAGTTTTATTATGTCTTACACTATTGCTGCACAAATCCGCACTGAAATCGGGAAAGGTTCGAGCCGCCGCCTACGTCATGCTAACAAAGTTCCTGCTGTTATCTATGGTCCAGGTAAAGAAGCTATCTCTATCGTTTTTGATCATAAAGATATCATCAACATCCAAGGCAACGACGATTTCTACAATACTGACCTAACTATCGCTTTAGATGGTAAAGATGTATTAGTACGTGTTCAAGACATGCAACGTCATGCGTACAAGACTTTAGTTGAACATATTGACTTCAAATTTGCTTAAGTTTTAAGTGAATTGAAAAAGCGCCTAATTTGGCGCTTTTTTTTGTGATGGCAAAACGTGATTTAAATGTTGTCTAACTGCGTTCAGGGCAGGCGGCTATCACCTTATTCTCTCCATTTTCACCTTGTTCAATCCTTACATCAAACCCCCATAAACGATGGATATGTTTGACGACTTCATGCCGGGTGTCAGCTAACGGGATCCTCGCATTTGGAACATAACGTAATGTTAAAGACCTATCACCTGATACTTCCACATTGTGGACTTGTATATTTGGCTCTAGGTTAGACAAGTTATATTGCTGCGATAGCTTTTCTCTTATCTCTTTGTACCCCTGCTCGTCATGAATAGCTGAAACCTCTAGGTGATTTTTATTGTCATCATCTAGGATTGAAAAAAGCCTAAACTGACGAATGATGCTGGGTGAAAGGTATTGGCTAATAAAACTTTCATCTTTGAAGTTTTCCATCGCAAAGTGCACCGTTGTTAGCCAATCACTCCCTGCAATATCAGGAAACCATTCTTTATCTTCTTCGGTAGGTTTCTCACATATGCGACGAATATCAATAAACATATTGAAGCCAAGGGCGTATGGGTTTATGCCACTATAGTGTGGGCTATTGTAGCTAGGTTGGATGACAACATTGGTATGGTTTTGTAAAAATTCTAGCATAAACCTATCTGTCACCAGCCCTTCATCATATAGATGGTTAAGAATGGTGTAATGCCAAAATGTAGCCCAGCCTTCGTTCATCACTTGAGTTTGTTTTTGTGGGTAGAAGTATTGGCCCATTTTCCTCACTATTCGAACAATTTCCCTTTGCCAAGGCTCTAAAAGTGGGGCATTTTTCTCAATGAAGTACAATATATTTTCTTGCGGCTCTGATGGGAAATGCTGTTTTTTAGCCATTGACTCCTCTTGTGGTGTTTCTGGCACCGTGCGCCAGAGATCGTTAACTTGGCTTTGTAGATAGGCTTCTCTATCTTTTTGACGCATTTGCTCCTCTTTAAAGGAGATCTCACTTGGACGTTTATATCGGTCTACACCAAAACTCATTAGTGCATGGCATGAGTCAATGATACTTTCAACTCTTTCAATACCATGCAACTCTTCACACTCACTGATGTAATTACGGGCAAACACTAAGTAATCTATTATGGAACTTGCATCGGTCCATGTTTTAAATAGATAGTTGCCCTTAAAAAAGCTATTGTGGCCGAAACTGGCATGGGCCATCACTAAGGCTTGCATGGTGATAGTATTTTCTTCCATAAGATAGGCGATGCAGGGATCTGAATTAATGACAATTTCATAAGCTAACCCCATTTGTCCGCGCTTATAACCCTGCTCTGTCTCGATAAAGCGTTTACCGAAGGACCAATGAGTATAGCCAATAGGCATCCCTATTCCAGCGTAGGCATCCATCATCTGTTCTGCAGTAATTACTTCTACTTGATTAGGGTATGAATCTAACCGGTAGTGGTTAGCGACGCGCTCTATTTCGGTCAAATAGCTTTGTAGCAGATCAAAATTCCAATCGGGTCCATCATCTAACGGTTTTCTTTTTTCTGTTTTGTCCATAATGTCCCCTTACACTGCTTGTTTCTTGAATAACTCTCTAAACACGGGATAGATATCTTCGGCTTGTTTTATGTGTTGAACCGCGATGTTGGCGTGTGTTTTCTGTAATGTTTCGTACTCTCGCCACAGTGTTTGATGCGCTCTGTTGGTTATTTCTATATAGCTAAAATACCTGACAACAGGCAGTAACTGTTTTTCGAGGACCTGACGACAAGAAGGTGAGTCATCGGCCCAGTTGTCTCCATCGGAGGCTTGTGCTGCATATATATTCCACTCATTAGCCGGGTAACGTTTTTGTTGGATCTCATGCATTAATTTAAGTGCACTTGAAACAATGGTTCCACCAGTTTCTTGTGAGTAGAAAAATTCGTGTTCATCAACCTCTTTTGCTTGGGTATGGTGGCGGATGTAAACCACTTCCAAGTTTTTATAGGTGCGAGTTAAAAAGAGGTATAGCAAGATATAAAAACGCTTTGCCATGTCTTTTGTTGCTTGGTCCATCGAACCAGAAACGTCCATAAGGCAGAACATAACAGCTTGGCTTGAAGGAACTTCACGTTTAGCATAATTGTTATAACGCAAATCGAAGGTGTCAATAAATGGCACTTTCTTTATTCGGCGCTGAAGATCGTCAATCTCGGCTCTAAGGGCTAATATGCGCTCAGCGTTAGAACCCGCTGTACCTTCAAGCTCCATAAGTTCTTTTTGTAGTTCTTTTACTGTACGTTTTTTTGATGATGTCATTGCCATGCGGCGCGCAATAGAGGACCGTAATGAACGAATGATATTGATATTGGCTGGCACGCCATCATTGGTAAACCCAGCCCGATAAACTTGATACTCCACGAGTTTGTTAAGTCGATTTTTTTGCAGGTTAGGCAGCTCCAAATCTTCAAACAGTAACTCCAAATACTCATCTTTTGAGATCTGAAATACAAAATCGTCATTACCTTCGCCGGAATCAGAGGCTTCACCTTGTCCGGCACCTTGACCTCCACCGGAAGGGGGTCTTTCAATTTGATCTCCACGGCTGAATTTATCATTTCCTGGGTGAACACGCTCTCTGACTCCGCCACTGCCTTGGTGAAATGTAGGTTCGCTTATGTCACGGGTGGGAATGCTTATTTTCTCCCCTTTATCGACATCGGTGACACTGCGGTGTGTAACAGCATCACTCACCGCTTTTTTAATCTGTTTTTTATAGCGATTAAGAAATCGCTGACGATTAACTGTACTCCTGCCTTTTGCATTGAGCCTTCGATCTATGAAATTGGCCATTCGCGCCTCCGAGCCTATGAAGCGAGGGAAAAACCTCCCCCATTTGGCTTTATTAAGAAGATTTTCTGACTCTCAGATACCATTCTGATAGCAATCTAACTTGCTTTTGGGTATAGCCTTTTTCCATCATACGGTTAACAAAATCATCATGTTTTCGTTGATCATCAGTAGATGTTTTGCCATTAAAAGAGATTACGGGAAGCAGATCTTCTGTGTTAGAGAACATCTTCTTCTCAATAACGGTTCTGAGTTTTTCATAACTAGTCCACAGCGGGTTAGTGCCTTCGTTATTGGCTCTTGCCCTAAGTACAAAGTTAACAATCTCATTTCTGAAGTCTTTGGGGTTACTGATCCCAGCGGGCTTTTCTATCTTTTCAAGTTCAGCATTTAGTGCTGATCTATCAAAAAGTTGCCCTGTTTCTGGGTCTCTGTATTCTTGATCTTGGATCCAAAAATCCGCATAGGTGACATAACGGTCAAAAATGTTCTGTCCATATTCGGAATAGGACTCTAGATAAGCTGTTTGGATCTCTTTACCGATGAATTCAACATATTTAGGAATAAGGTAGCCCTTTAGGAACTCTAAATATCGCTCAGCGGTTTCTGCTGGAAACTGCTCTTGCTCAATTTGACGCTCTAATACATAAAAGAGGTGCACTGGATTTGCGGCGATTTCTGTATTGTCGAAATTAAATACTTTTGACAATATTTTGAATGAAAAACGGGTTGATAAGCCCACCATACCTTCATCTACACCGGCATAGTCTCGATACTCTTGATATGATTTTGCTTTAGGGTCGGTATCTTTAAGGCTTTCGCCATTATACACCCGCATTTTGGAGTAAATAGAAGAGTTTTCTGGGGCGATTACACGTGAAAGTACACTGAATTGTGCCAAAGTTTCTAGCGTACCTGGTGCACAAGGGGTATTGGCTAACTCTGAGTTTGTGAGTAGTTTTTCGTAAATCCGTACCTCTTCAGATAAGCGTAAACAATAAGGGACTTTTACGATATAAACACGGTCCAGAAATGCTTCATTGGTTTTATTATTCCTAAAGGCTGTCCACTCTGATTCATTAGAGTGGGCGAGAATAATGCCACCGAAGGGCAGGGCTGAAAGCCCCTCTGTACCGTTATAATTTCCCTCTTGGGTTGCAGTCAATAGTGGGTGAAGCACTTTAATCGGTGCTTTAAACATCTCTACAAACTCCATCATGCCTTGGTTTGCACGACATAAGGCGCCTGAATAAGAATAGGCATCTGCATCATTTTGTGCAAAATGCTCTAACTGTCGAATATCAACTTTACCGACTAGCGATGAGATATCTTGATTGTTTTCATCACCAGGCTCTGTTTTGGCAATAGCGAGCTGATCTAAGATTGAAGGGTAGACTTTGACCACTTTGAACTTTGAAATATCACCGCCAAACTCATGCAGACGTTTAACAGCCCAAGGTGACATAATGCTTTTCAAGTACCGTTTTGGAATATTGTACTCTTGCTTAAGGATTTGACCATCTTCATCTAGGTTAAATAGGCAAAATGGATGGTCATTGACGGGGCTGCGAACACCGTCAGCGGTGAGGACATAAATGGGTACCTTTTGCATTAATGCTTTAAGTTTCTCTGCTAAGGAGGACTTACCACCACCTACTGGCCCTAAGAGGTAAAGGATCTGTTTTGACTCTTCCAGTCCTTGGGCCGAATGTTTCAAATAAGCCACAATTTGTTCAATGGCTGATTCCATTCCATAAAAGTCTTTGAAGGCTGGATATCTGGAAATCAAACGATTAGAAAATAGCCGACTGAGTACTGGCTCTTTTGAAGTATCAATTAATTCTGGTTCACCAATGGCGATTAATAGCCGTTCGGCTGCAGATACAAATGCGCAACGGTCCTCTTTACATATGCTCAAAAACTCCTCTAATGAATACTCTTCATCAAGTTTTTTTTCATAGCGCTGTTGGTAATGCTCGAAAATACCCATAAACCACCCCCTAAACAACCTAAATAGAATTAGAGGCTGATAACTGTGGCCTCCTACTATTAAGGTTAGACCTAATTTGCTAGGGATGAGATGAAAAACCAAATAAAAACAATAAGAAATAGTTGCAATTGCAATAGTTGCAGTTGAGATAAAGCCGCTAATAATGCTTTATTCGTTCAAATTAGAGACTAATAAATAGCCGTTTTTTACGTTTATAGTTTGCAAAAAATTAGCGGAATGATGAGTTATCGTCATTGTCTATTTTTGATTGTCTAAATGTGATTAGGACTAACAGGAGGATATTGAGTAATTGGTCATGAAGCGAGGGCTAATAAAATCCGAGCTTATAGAAAACTCGGATTAGTTACTTGTTGTATATGAAGATAAATATCTTGGCTGACTTGATGTTACCAGACATTAGAAAATGAAGATTAGCTACTTCTTTAACCTTAAAGCGGGTACAAAACAGATTAACAAGGCAACAAGGTAAACTGAAAACGCAACAATCATCCATTGTCCCATCGTTACACCCATCATCTCCCATGGTATATCTGAACACATTCCTGTTGGCATAAACACCGATGGAAACCATTCATGCAGTGGCATCCAAGTTGGAAACTCCGGGAGGAATGAACAGGTTGCAAATGGAGATGGGTTGGTTTGCATATCTACTAATTCTAGTGCAAGTTTTAGTCCCCATGCGGCGCTTACTCCCCATATGATCAACGCTGCCAATCTAGCAATACGAGATTGGTAACCTGCTAAACCTATAACCGCAGCAAACAAAATACCAAAGATAGCTAACCTTTGATAGATGCACATCACACAAGGATCGAGCTTCATGACATATTGGAAAAACAGCGCTGCTAACTCTAACATAACAGCGGTAGCAGTGAGGGTCAGCCAAGCGGCTCGTGATTGGGCAAAACGGGTTAATGCATTCAACGACAAGTCTCCATTGCAAATATAAAACGCCCTAATTAGGGCGTTTTATAGGACTAACTATGATTAAAATAGTTCAGTTATTGCATTATCAATGCGCTGATACTGCACTATTGCCAGCTTCTTGAACACTGTGATGGATCAACATCCCTGTATCGTAGAAATACTGGGTCATCTGTTCTAAAGCGCCAAACTGTATCGTGAGTACACCTACGATAGATAAAACAATTGTATAAGGTAGCGCCATCCAAACCATACGGCCGTATGACAGGCGAATGAGAGGAGCAATAGCGGAAGTGAGCAGGAACAGGAATGCAGCCTGACCATTCGGTGTCGCTACTGACGGTAGGTTAGTACCTGTGTTAATCGCAACAGCGAGAAGATCAAACTGATCGCGGGTGATTTGGCCATCAAGCAATACCGCTTTTACTTCATTGATATAGACAGTACCCACAAACACATTGTCACTCACCATTGAAAGTAGTCCGTTGGCGATATAGAAAATTACCAACTGGGTGTTGCCTTCATAACTTAGCGCCCATTGAATGACTGGAACAAAAAGTTGCTGATCGATAATCACACCGACAATCGCAAAGAAAACGGCTAATAAAGCGGTAAATGGTAAAGCTTCTTCAAACGCTTTACCTAGCGCGTGTTCATTGGTCACACCATTAAATGCGGTGGTTAGAATAATAACGGATAGACCGATTAAACCAACAGATGCCAAGTGAAATGCTAATCCGAAAATGAGCCAAATACCAACCAGTGCTTGCACTACCAGTTTCATCTTGTCGTGCTTAGTTCGATGAGCATCTTCGTGTGCAGAATAGTCAGATAAAATTTTATGAACTGCGTCGGGTAGTTGTTGGCCATAGCCGAAAACTTTGAATTTTTCGACAAGATAACAAGTAAAGATACCGGCAAAGAAAACGGGGATGGTCACAGGAGACATGCGTAATGCGAATTCAGCAAACTGCCAATTTGCTTGAGCTGCAATGATGAGGTTCTGCGGTTCACCTACCATAGTACAAACACCGCCTAGAGCGGTACCTATACCAGCGTGCATTAAGATGTTACGGAGAAATCCACGAAATGCTTCTAACTCCTCTTCACAAAGCTGGTTTTGACCGTCATTGGTATGGTCGTGGTTGTCATTAAAGTTCTTACCTGATGCCACCTTGTGGTAAATCGAGTAAAAACCTACACCTACAGCAATAATTACAGCGATAACCGTTAGTGCATCAAGGAAGGCTGATAAAAAGGCCGACGCGATACAGAACATTAAGGATACGGCTATTTTAGAGCGTATTTTAGTGATGATTTTAGTGAATGCAAACAGCAATAGCTGCTTCATAAAGTAAATGCCAGCAACCATAAAGATTAGCAGCAGCAATACTTCCAAATTAGCTTCTATTTCATGCAATACTTGACTGGGAGAAGTCATGCCGATAATCACGGCTTCGATAGCGAGCAACCCTCCAGGTTGCAACGGGTAGCACTTGAGTGCCATAGCAAGGGTAAAGATAAATTCTAAGACCAGCAGCCAACCCGCAACAAACGGATTAAAATAAAAAACGACCGGGTTGATCACTAGAAACGATAATATTGCGAATTTGAACCACTTTGGCGAATTGCCTAAGAAGTTATCAAGAAACGCCTGACTCATTGTCACAGGCATGGAATCCTCACTCTGGTATTTTTATAGTTTGATAATAACAAAAATTTAACTAAATTTGTTGTTACTAATAAATCAGTTGATGCTAAAGGTAAAACCTTTTGGCTAACTTAAAAAGCATTGTCTGCCTAAACAGCTACCTAAATCAAAAAAAATCATATAAAACTCGTCGTTAGCGTATTTTTTGAACACTTTTGCGGATTTCTCGTCTCAGTATTTATCTAATACTGCTGTTTTGGTTTCCATTTTAACTAGCTCTGGTATGATCAGTGTTAAAATAATACTAACAATTGGATGAAATAGGCTGATGATCATCAATGCCAAAGGCCCTGCAAGTTTTGCAGAGAAATATATTGTACGATCGATTTGGGACAATAAGTTTCCCCCCGGCTCTATTTTGCCAGCTGAACGAGAGTTGTCAGAATTAATCGGTGTCACCCGCACCACTTTAAGAGAAGTGCTGCAACGATTAGCACGTGATGGGTGGTTAACCATTCAGCATGGTAAGCCGACTCAAGTAAATAATTTCTGGGAAACGTCAGGACTTAATATTCTTGAGACGATTGCCGAACTTAATCCAGATGGATTCCCTGAATTAGTCGACCAACTGCTATCAGCGCGTAGCAGTGTTAGCGCGATTTATTTCCGTGGAGCCATTCGTAACAACCCTGAAAAATCGGCTGAAGCATTATCAAAGCTTGATGAGCTTGAAGATACTGCACAGGCTTATGCTGATTTCGATTATGAATTACAGCATACACTAGCATTTTCGTCTGGCAACCCCCTATATGTATTAATCCTTAATGGATTTAAAGGCTTATATAGTCGTGTCGGTCGCTACTACTTTTCTAGTGCAGATGCTCGAGCGTTAGCAATGGATTTTTATAAGCAGTTGCAGCTGTTAGCAATCGATAAAAATTATACTGAGGTGGCCTCATTAATGCGGACCTACGGCATTAATAGCGGCATGATGTGGCAAAGTTTAAGAGATGACATGCCAGTGGGACTGGGTGACTCTAATAAGTAAATAGTGTGCTCATAACAATGTAGTGTCATTATTGTTATCGCAAAAAAGCCATCAAACATGATGGCTTTTTTTGTGTCTCGCATAACTTACAAGTCGAAGCTGTAATAGATATCTAATGATTGCTCGATAGTGCCGGATACTGTCTCAAGATAGAGTTGAGACAATAGGTAGTAGCGCACTGTCATCTCATAACCTGGGTTAAATACACCAATACCATACTTTACCATTAGGTTTTCACCGATAAAGCCACTAATGGCGAATCGACCATCGTCATTGGCGTCAAGCTGGACATTTGAAAATCCAATGTTTTCGATGATCCCAGTTGCGGTATTACCGATATTGCCGAGCGCACCGCCACCAATTTGATTGCTTAGGGTGAGTGCCGCACCCATCATTAGGCCACTATTTTGATCACCATCGTTACTGTTCAGCCCAGTGCCTCTGATAATATAATTTAAAATTTCTGCCTGTTCTTTAGCTGGGGTTGAAAAAAGGTTCACAATGGGTTTCATTGGTGTGCCGGTTATGCGTACACCTGCAACCACGTCCTCCTCTTTTATCTCACGGGCAGCTTCAATATTTAAATTTGGTAGATCCATTGGACCGATGAACTGCATTTCGCCAGCTCTAATTTGTAATGTTTGTCCCATAAACTTATAGGTTGCATCAATGACTTTAATTTCACCGAAGAGCAGAGGAGGTCTAAAAGGACTCTGTTTTAACTCTAACTTTCCTAATAGTTTGCCATTGAGTCCCATACCGTCAATTTTAAGATTATCGCCGATATTCAAATTGACCTCTGCCGAGACCGCTAAGGGGGGCGCTTTTTTCGTCTGCGTAGTGAGGCTATCTTTAAAAACTACATCTTTTGAAACTGCGACGCCTCCCTCTGGGAGCTGAACAATAGTGATGTGGCCAGATGGTACATTGATATCACCTTTTACATCTATAGAGTGGTCAGTAAAGCTGATATTGAGATCTGTACCCACACTTAAAATAGCCAAAGGAGGCTGAATAACGGCTAAGTCATCACCTTTGATATTAAAATTGCCTTTAATCTGCTTATCTAGCCAATTAAGCTGACCATCAATATAGGCTAGCCCATCCCCCATTTTTAGCTCGCCGTCAATTTGCGCTTTCTTGCCCGCAAAAATCAGAGTCAGATCGACACCCTCTACCAAGGTTGGGTTTGCGGTTGCCAATATGGAACCTTGCTTAAGAGATATCTCACCTGAAGCCTGTGGGTCGCTGAGTGTCCCACCGATAGTTAAGTTACTTGAGATAATGCCCTCAAGTATTTCCAATTGAGGTAATAGCTGCGCCAAGGCTTGCAAGTTTATTTGCTGTAGCGATAGGGCGCCATCGATAGCTCTATCAGGTGTTACGTTTATGGTTAAATCAGCATTTAAGCTGGCAATTTCATGGGACTCTACTGCAACAGATGTTTTAAGGTGCTGCTCGTTTAATAGGCTACTCACCTGAACTGAGCGATAGCCGATTGAAACTTCGTTTTTGTTAGTTGCTTTTGCTTTGAAATCGAAGCTCCCTGGTGCGAGATCAAGTTTTAACGAGCCTGTGGGTTTTCCCTCGTTAAACCACTTAAACTCAGATGCCAAGATAGCAGGACCTTGCCAGTTAACGCTGTCAGGTAACCAAGGTTTAATTAACACCCCAACATCGCCGCTATATTCGATTCTGGCTTCGCCGCTAAGACCTAGTTTAATGGGGGTTTTAGAGCATAATTTACCGCTAAGGTGCGATAAACAAAAGAGGCTGACTTCGCCCTCAGCCTGAGTTAGATCGTAAACAGCATTCAGTGGCTTATCTAGATTGATATCGCCAAGTGTCGATGATAGTGATAATTGTCTTATAACAGCGGTAATTAGACTATTTTTATCATCATACTGGCTTTTAAGATCAGTTTTTAGCGCTAACTCCCCTTGAGTTTCTATGCTCAAGGATTGTTGATTAAGATCGCCATCGCTTTCAATGTTAATAGCGTCTAAATCTATATCATTGTAGCTAACGTTTTTAGCATCAAGTGAAGCCGTAAACGACTGATTATCCAGTGGCTTGTATTGGCCTTTTAATGTCAGACCCTCAAGTTCTAGCTGGCTAAATTTAAGATCATTAGCGAGCAGGGATATATTGATATTTGGGTGCTTCGATTCACCCGATACATCAATGTCACTGTTAATTTCTCCGCGAGCATCTGGATGCCATAAGCTCAAGTCTGGCACCTTTAAGTCACCAGTCAAGGCCCAGTGTTTATCAACTTCGCCTTTAATATAGAGTGAGCTTTGCAGTGCTTGAATATTAAGCCCTGGAGAGCTTAGGTACCAATTTTGATTTAGTGTTAAATCTCCCTCTAGCGTTAAAGGATAACCTGCGACATCGCCATTAAGGTTTGCCTCCGTGACGCCAATAGACCATTGAGCATTCTTTAGGGCAAGCTCGCCTGTTGTTGTCATTGAACCATTGATATTACTTTTGGGGAGAGGCTGCTTTAAGCCTAAATTTAACTGGCTTAAATCGAGTTCGGCACTAATAAAATGGGTGTTCCATGACAGTATGTCGCCATAAGTTAAACTGCCATTTAGGGCTACATTTCCCATAAGGCTTTTTACATCAAGTTGATCAAATTCAAATCTATTTTCTTTATGTTCAAATTTGGAATCAATCTTTAACAATGGATGGTAATCGGATCTAAAGAGAGTCTTAAGTTCGACTTGCTGTAGGTTAAGATCACCCTTTGTCTCCAAGTTAATATCTGTGGCAATAAACTCAGGTTTAACTAATGGCCATTGTAGCTTTTTTGACCGCAATGATATTGAGTACGGTATCGTAGGTTTTGACAGTGTAATGCTTGAAGTTAGCTCAAAATCAAATTGTCCCTGACCTTGAATATCAGTGTTAAGTTGGTTAAAACCTTGCTTGACGATGATGTGCAGTCGCTGATCACTTAATCCGGGTAGTTCAGTGACATGGTCAAGATCGATGTCAAGTTCAAAGTCCATCGGATAATCTTTTGCTAGCGACATTTGCCCGTCTAAATCAACGGTGCCATAACGGTGACTTGCTGAAAACTCTTCTATGTTAATAAGAAAGGTTTGATAACTGCCACTTAGGTATAGGTGTTTAAAGTTATCTTTTCTTGGGCCCAAAATCAGATCACCATTTTTTATCTCTAGCGCTTCGACATAGACGGGAATAGGCATAAAGACTTCAGGTAAATTTGCCATCGCCCACTCGACATCCTTTGCATCGGTGCTTAAATTTTTTGCTGCAGCACTTGTCGTTATAGCGCTTGCCTGCTTTGCCACTTGAGTTACAGTATCTGTTTGCTTGTCTGTTAGGGTCTCTCCAAGTGGAATGGAGACTAATAAGTCTTCGGCGTAGAGACTTCTCGCTCTAATGCCGGTGCTTTGCCACTCAGCGCTCAGATTTAGCTTCGCAGCATTAAAGTCCATGTCATTGACACGCACTGTGACTTGGCTCAGTGAGCCTATATCGAGTTTTATTCCAAAGGGCAGGGTGATCTCTTGGTTTTCTTCGATACCACTGAGTATGTTGTCGACTGACTGACTAAGGTTTTTGGCTTGTTCGGCGTCTATACTCGCTATATCTACATTTTTGATCGCCGTATTTTCAATATTAGTGGTAGCAGTATTTGTGCTGTCACTAGAGGATGGTTGGCCAATTAATGCTGTATCAATCTCAACATTGACTTTGCTGGCGTTGAGTTCATTCACACAAAGCTGTTTTTGTACTAAACACATTGGATTCCAATCCAATACCAGATCCGTTGTTTCAACCTTTACACCTGGCATCTGCCAATTACCGACTTCCAACATTAAGCGGCGGTTTATCTTACCTGATTTATAAGTCACGTTGAGACCGGGTACCAGTATATCGGCTAACGTTACCGCGATATGCGTGCCAAAGTGGGTGCCGATAATGATGGCAAACAAGATAAGCAGCGCTAATGGGATATAAAAAATGGTCCGACTAACGCGCTTAAACCAACGCCACAACAATGTTGATATCGTTTGAGGTTTTGGCGTCGTTGACTTAGCCGTTTGCGCTGATGTAGCGCTACTGCTATTAAGTTTACTCATAACTCGGCTCCCATGGTGATATGGATCCGCCAAGGTCTACTGATAGTATCCGTCTCTTTTAAGCCAACACCCACATCAAACTTTACCGGGCCAATGGGTGATATCCAATGCACGCCCGCACCAACAGAGGTTATTGCTTCAATTTGATTGACGTCGAATGCATTACCGGCATCGACAAAGGTGGCGACTCGCCAACTTGGAGTGAGGTAATATTGATATTCGATGCTGCCGACCATTAAATAGCGGCCACCAACCACTTCTCTCACGAGATCTCCATCGTCATTGACAGAATCAATAGACGGGCCCAACTCGTTATAACTGTAACCACGAATACTTTGGTCACCACCAGCAAAATAGCGCAGTGAGGGAGGGATCTCTGCCAAGTTATTCTCGTTGGTAAGGTTCGCAGCTAGATCTAAACGAGAGACAAAGCGATGTTTATCATAGAAGGTTTTGATCCACTTAAATTTTGCTTGAAGGCGTGCCAAGCGGACTTCAGAGCCAAGGCTGGGATCAGCAAACTCAACGCTGTAGTATTGCAAAAAACCAGATTTTGGATCCAGTGAATTATCTCCACGAGATGTTTTAGACACGTTAGCACCGAGTAGAACAAATCGGGGGTCATAATCGATACCAGACTGGGTATAACTCTCCTTCATCACTTCCGCAGAATAGTTCAAAATCCACTGATGTCCTAAGCGTTGTTGGCGGATCACTGCAAAGAGCATTTTTGAAGATTCGAGCTGTCCGGTGTTTTTGAACTTTTTGTCTTCAGTGTTATAAACTTGGGTGACACCATATTTGTCGCGCAACATGCCAACACGCAGTTTAAGTTGGTCATCGAGCGGGTGACTCAAAGGTATAGTATAAGTCGTCAAAAATTTGGGTCTGTCAGGAGCCCATTCTGCCGTTGTTTCCTGGGAGTGGCCATAACGATTAATTTGCGGAGTACGCCAAGTGACTCGTACTCGTGGTTCGATACTATTATCTACTGTATTACCAATATCAGCACCTAAACCCAGTTCAATAGAATGATCTGGTTTAGGGCTTAAGTCGACTCTAATGGGCACCTGTAATCCGTCTACCTGCTCAACTAAGGGTAAGACTTTAATATTTGAAAAGTAGCCTGTATCAAGCAGTTGCCTGTTCAGTTGACCAAGATTGCCCGTACTATAGGGAGCATCAATATCAAACGGGATCAGTTTTTGTAGGATCTCAGGTTGCAGCGTGTGACCCGTAAAGGTGACTTGGCCGATGTGATAGCGTTTACCTGAGTTGTAATGCAGTGCTATTTTTGCACTGTTATAATCTCGGTCTACTTCAATTTCGGCTTTCTCGAATTTGCCGTCAAAATAGCCACGAGCTAGCGACAAGGTAAGCAGTTGCCCTTTTAACTCTTCATAAACACCATGATTAAGCCTATCCCCTGGACGAATTGATAGTTGGGCCAACCATTGTTCGAATACAACGTCATCACGGAGTTCGCCGTCCACCTGTATATCAATCCAACGAACCGTTGTAGGAAGACCAGGTGTGATGAGGTAATTAAGAAGCCAAGGGCCTTTGTCGTTGCTAATAAACTCTTGTTCAACTTTACTGTTGTAGTAGCCCATTGAATGCATCGCTGCAGTGATATTGTCTTCAGCGTTAAAAATAAAGGCGCGCCTTTGCACCTCAGAATCAGGTAAAGCGCCTAGATGTGCTTTTACGTTCCGTGCCAAACTGCCTTTTACGCCCTTAATATTGAGCGTCAGTAAGTCATTTGCGAGAGCGGCAAAAGGAGTCAGTAAGACACTGATCAATATTAACGAATGGGTCGTTGCTCGAATCAAACTTATCAAAAAATATCAGGCTCTTATTATTAACTTTAGGCTTATCCCCATCTTACCTGAAGATGCAGGATGGGTGTTTGTACCTATTGTTACTAGAATCGCGAACTCAAGCAAGTTGCTGATTGTAATTATGGTCGAAAATGGTTACAAAGAGAGCAAATAAATATAAATGGATACCGTTTGTGAATAATTCCTCAATTTTAGCCGCCTGCCTACTGGCGTTCGTCGCTGTTAGCTCAACTTCATCTGCTGCCGAGAAGCCGTTTTCGATTGCGATACATGGCGGCGCGGGCACGATTTCTAAAGCCAAGTTGACCGAGTCGCAACAAAAAGCATATCGCGCCAAATTACAACAAGCCATCGATGCGGGTTATAAAGTATTAGAAGATGGCGGTGATAGTCTTGATGCTGTGCAGGTATCAATTAATGTACTGGAAAATAGCCCTTTGTTTAATGCAGGTGTTGGGGCGGTTTATACTTATGATGGTGCACATGAGATGGACTCCTCAATCATGGATGGTAAAACCATGAATGCGGGCGCAGTAGCGGGTGTTCGACATATTAAAAACCCCATTGATCTGGCCAGAACTGTAATGGAAAAGTCACCCCATGTGATGCTTTCTGGTCAAGGTGCTGAAGAGTTTGCCTTAACCCAAGGTTACCAGCTGGTTCCTGCAAATCACTTTGATACCGATAGCCGCTATAAACAGCTGCAAAGCGCCAAAGATAAAATTAAAATAGCGGAGTCAACCCCCGATTATCAGGTGAGTACTGGCCATAATTATAAGCAAAGTGCACTCGATTATATGGCATTGGATTATAAGTTCGGTACCGTTGGCGCTGTGGCTTTAGACCAACATGGCAACCTTGCAGCCGGCACATCCACCGGTGGAATGACGGCTAAACGATTTGGACGCATTGGTGATTCTCCCGTTATCGGGGCGGGCACCTATGCAGAAAATGGCGTTTGTGCAGTATCTGCCACCGGTCATGGTGAGTTTTTTATTCGTTACCATGTGGCGGGTGATATCTGTGCCAAAGTTAAGTATCAGCAGAAGTCGATAATTCAAGCAGCAGATGAAGTGATAAACCAACGCTTAATTACTGCTGGTGGCACAGGTGGTGTAATCGCAATCGACCAACGAGGCAATATCGCGACGCCGTTTAACACCGAGGGCATGTATCGCGCGACGCGCAAGAAAGGTGAAGAAGCGCAGGTGATGATTTGGTCTGATCTGTAGCTACGTGAATGAATAGTTAAATGTGTACTAGAGCCGATTAATCGGTATTCGTACACATTTTCATTTACACTGATTGTCAATCCAAACTGTAAAACCCAATTGCACTATGGCTCCCAAACCTGATCGTATTACCGCAATGCAGAACATCATCGAGCAAGTCAAACGTGAGTTACCCTTAAAAGATCCTGAAACGTTTGTCTGCGGCCCCGTGGGGAGTTGTATTGGCTGCCCTAAAAAATTACTCGAACTGGTTGATAGTGAGCTGTGCTATTGGGAAAGTGCCATCGCAAATGGAGAAACTCCCCAGCTAGGTGATATTAGTCGTTTCGCCAAACTATGTAACAATGTGAGAAGAGGGTTGATACGTAACGATGCTCTATCTAATACCAATTACATTAAGTAGTTGTTCATTCAGCGGGATTTCAAAGTCCTGTAGGCAAGGCGGATGATTGAAGCTAATAGTTATTCTATATCAAGAGCATCTAACATAGCATACAGGGCTTTGAAACCCGCACCTAGTGAGCTTCTCAGGACTTTCACTGTGGTGTTGCATTGTCTCAAAAGGGAATAACCATTTTTTCAACGATGCGCCTTACATTGAAGAGCCCTGAGAGAGCTCTGAATTGAACACATCTTTAATGTAACTGGTATAAGTATCAAAATTTTAAGCAATAACATTGGCATGCTCCCTTATCATTTCTAAAATGACATAGAGATTCACACTGTTATCGGCTTAATATGCGCTTACTAGTTAACAAACTACTGCTCAAATTTGATATGGCTAATTTAGCGATATCGAGTTTTACGTTTAATGCTATCGCTTTAATCCTCTGCCGTATTGCTCAATATTAGCTAAACTAAAATAGAAACAAACGAATAGGGGAAGATAATGGATTCAATAAATGTAAAAGAACATATGGATCGCCATCCAGTCATGCTTACACCATCGATGTCTATAGCGACGGCCGTAGAAAAGCTACTAGAGAACAAAAAGTTAGGTGCGCCAGTCGTCGACGGCGACGGCAAACTAGTGGGGTTCCTATCTCAACAAGATTGCTTAGCGGTGATGCTTAAAAGTAGTTACCATTGTGATTTAATCGCGATTGTTAACGATTGCATGCGAACTGAGGTTTTGTCGGTAGAGCCCAATAGCAGTGTGTTGGCTTTAGCTGAACAGATGCTAGGCCCAAAACCCAAAGTTTACCCGGTGGTTGATAATGGTAAAGTGGTCGGTACGATTAATCGAACCAATGTATTAGCAGCGATAAATACCTATATGCAACAATGTTATTTGACGCCTGCTTAATAAAAGTATTTTTATGTCAGCTATACCACTGCAGTGCGTTCCTTGTTAGGATCAACCTCTTTGATTTTGGCCATGGAATTAGCACTTGAGTTCGCAACAGCATCACCTATCTAACGCATTTTTAAAACACTGTTATGAAGCCGACGCCGCCCAAATTAGGCGTCGTCTATTTAGGCTGCGTAAAGAGCCTGATTCTGAAAAGAAAACTGCAACGTTAGATTCTCTTGAGCAGCTTGCGCTTGCCTCTCGTAAGAAAGTAGAGCTTCGCCTCGCGAACCGCCCAAAAGTGACCTTTCCTGAAAATTTACCAGTATCGCAAAAACGAGATGAAATCGCCACGGCGATAGCTGGCAATCAAGTGGTCATCATTGCGGGTGAGACAGGTTCGGGCAAAACCACACAGTTGCCAAAGATCTGTTTAGAACTTGGTTTAGGCACCCGTGGTCTAATTGCTCATACTCAGCCACGCCGACTTGCCGCTCGCAGTGTTGCAACGCGCATAGCAGAAGAGCTGAACACACCATTGGGTGAGGCTGTAGGCTTTAAAGTCCGTTTTGCTGATGCAATAAAACCAGAGTCCTACATTAAGTTAATGACTGACGGTATTTTGCTGGCGGAATTAACCTCAGATAAATTACTTAACCAATATGACACGATTATTATCGATGAAGCCCATGAGCGTAGCCTTAATATCGATTTTATTTTGGGTTACCTTAAGAATGTGTTAAAGAAACGCCCCGATCTAAAAGTGATTATTACCTCAGCCACCATTGATGTTGAGCGCTTTTCACAACACTTTAACGGCGCACCGGTTATTGAAGTCTCGGGTCGAACTTATCCGGTTGAAACGCGTTACTGCTCGCTAGTAAAAGACAGTGACGAAGATTTAGATCTCATGGACGGAATTTTTGCTGCCACCGACGAACTGATCAACGAAGGTCTTGGTGACATTCTTATCTTTATGAATGGCGAACGTGAAATTCGTGACGTTGCAGAGCAACTTAATCGGCGTCAATATCGCGATACCGAAATCCTGCCCTTATATGCCAGACTCTCCTATGGTGAGCAGTCAAAAGTGTTTAAAAGTCACGTTGGTAGACGGATCGTTTTAGCAACTAACGTCGCCGAAACCTCGCTTACGGTGCCTGGTATTCATTATGTCATCGATCCCGGCACGGCACGGATTAGTCGCTATAGCTATCGTACTAAGGTGCAGCGTTTACCGATTGAGCCTATTTCTCAGGCGAGTGCCAATCAGCGCCAAGGCCGCTGTGGTCGTGTGGCTCCAGGGATCTGTATTAGGCTTTACAGCGAGGATGATTTTACCTCTCGCCCTGAGTTTACCGATCCCGAAATTTTACGCACCAATCTAGCCTCGGTGATCTTAAAAATGTTGGCGATTGGACTGGGCGATATTGAAGGCTTTCCCTTTATTCAGCCACCGGATGCGCGTTACATTCGCGATGGATTTATGCTGCTTGAAGAGCTACAAGCCGTAAGCCTGAAGAAGGGGCTGGTCAATCTCACGTCTTTAGGCAGACAACTTGCCCATATTCCTGTTGATCCGCGTCTGGCACGCATGGTAATACAAGCACAGAAAAATGGTTGCTTACATGAAGCGTTGGTGATCACCTCGGCTTTATCAATTCAAGACCCTCGTGAACGTCCTATGGACAAGAAACAAGCGGCTGATGAGGCTCATAATCGTTTTAGTGATAAAGACTCTGATTTTGTGTCTTTTTTGAACCTGTGGGATTTTTTAAAACAAAGCCAGAGAGAGCTCTCGAGTAACCAATTTAGAAAGCAATGTAAGGCAGAGTTTTTAGCTTACTTGCGGGTGCGTGAGTGGCAAGATCTCTATGCACAGCTTAGACAGGCGACCCATGAGCTTAAGTGGAAACTAAATGCCAACAACGCTGAAGTTGATTACGAACTATTGCACAAGTCATTGCTCACTGGTTTATTAAGTCATATTGGTTTTAAAGATAAAGACAGAGAATATCTCGGTGCGCGAAATAGTAAATTCTTTGTCTTTCCAGGTTCTCCTCTAGCCAAGAAAGGGCCTAAATGGCTTATGGCGGCAGAGTTGACTGAAACGTCGCGCTTATTCGCCCGTTGCTGCGCTAAAATTGAACCTGAATGGATAGAGCCGCTGGCAGAACATTTGCTGAAAAAAAGCTACATTGAGCCCCATTTTGAATCTAAACAAGGTTCGGTTGTTGCACTAGAGAACCAAGTTCTTTATGGCTTACAAATCGTAAATCGTCGTAAGGTTCAATATGGCCCGATTGAGCCAGTTGAAGCCCGAGACATCTTTATCCGCTCAGCACTTGCTGAAGGGGAGTTAAGAACCAACGAAGCATTTTTTATCAATAATCAAAAATTATTGTTAGATATTGAATCACTTGAACATAAATCGCGTCGCCGCGATATCCTCGTTGATGAGCAAGCCTTGTTTCATTTCTACGAGCCTAAAATACCGGCCGATACCTACAACGCACCTAAGTTTATAAAGTGGTGGAAAAAGGCCAAGCAACAAAATCCACATCTACTCGATTTTGAACGCGAAGCATTAATGCAGCGCAGTAGCGATCATGTGTCGGCGTTGGATTTTCCTGAGAAATGGCATAAAGGCAATTTGACCCTCAAGGTCAGTTACCATTTTGAACCGTCGTCGGCAGACGACGGCGTATCGGTGCATATTCCAGTGGCATTGATCAATCAGGTCGACGATGTTGATTTTGACTGGATAGTCCCAGGCCTGCGCGAAGAAAAGTGTATTGCACTGATTAGGTCTTTACCGAAAACACTGCGTAGAAACTTTGTCCCGGCACCTGATTACGCTAAAGCCTGCTTACAAGCGATTACGCCATTTGAGCTGCCGCTTCTCGATGCCATGTGTAAGCAGTTGCTGAGAATGAGTGGCGTGCGAATATCGCCTGAGGACTTTGATGAGTCCCAGTTAGCACAGCATTTATTGGTTAACTTTCAAATCGAAGCTGATAAAGGCAAATTATTGACCCAAGGGCGTATCCTCGAACCGCTCAAAGCAAGTATGCAGGGACAAGTCGTGCAAGCTATTCGTGAAGTCGCTGACTCGGGGATTGAACAAAAAGGGCTGCAGAGTTGGACATTTGGTGACCTGCCAAGACTGTTTGAACAGAAAAAAGGTAACTTTGAAGTTAAAGCCTTTCCTGCGCTAGTGGATGATAAAATCAGCGTTTCGATCAAATTATTTGATGATGAATATGAAGCGCAGAAACAGCATCGAATTGGCTTGCAGCGCTTGCTGCTTATCAATATTCCATCACCGGTAAAGCATTTGCAAAAATCGTTACCCAATAAAGCCAAACTGGCGATGTACTTTAATCCATTCGGTCAGGTTCAGATCCTCATCGATGATATATTATCTGCAGCAGTACAACAGCTTATTGATGAAGAGGGTATCGATATACGCTCTGAAGCTCAATTTGATCAAGCAAGAGATTTAGTCAGGCAAGAGCTCAACCCTACTGCTGAAAAAATAGCATTGAAGGTAGAAGAAGTATTAACTATCTACAATCGCATTAAAAAGCGTCTTAAAGGCAAGATTAGCTTAGATATCGCTTTTGCGATGAGTGATATTCAAAGCCAACTGGACCAGTTAGTCTTTAAAGGATTTGTGCAGCAGTGTGGATGGCATCGATTAAGCGATATCATTCGTTACTTGAAAGGTATAGAGAACCGTTTAGAAAAGCTGCCTGTTGATCCAAACCGAGACCGCTTGCACATGCACAGTATCAATAAAGTACAAGAGGTACTAAAGGGCCAAATGGTTAAACTGCCTAAATCGATGCCGGTTCCTGATGTGCTGGTAGAAGCACGTTGGATGGTCGAAGAGTATCGAGTGTCTTGTTTTGCTCAAATACTCGGTACTGCTTACCCAATATCTGAAAAGCGTATTCTCAACCAAATCGCACAAATTTAACCTTAGTCATTACATAGCCCAATGATAAAAACGCACGGATTATGCCGTGCGTTTTTGTATCTACCACGTTGACAAATACCACGCACCATCTTGCTTACTAAATAAATCTATTTCTTATCGCTCTGTGTATTGCCTCACCATCGCTCTATCAATTAATGCTGCTAATTTACGCTGAGGTTATATACTTTGTGTTAAATAAACATTGTGCATAACACATCGGCTAGCGGACATTAATGGCATTGAAATTTGATAAGCAGATTAGAGTTCTGCATAGATTGTTACAAACTAGAGACATAAGTGATGCTTTTTTAATTTGAAATAGTGCCCACTGAAAAAAACGTAGTACCTCTTTGTGGATATTTTGTTTGAAAAATAGCATCTGCTGATTGATATTTATCCACTCATAACCCATTGTTTAGAGTGTTCTTAATAGTTTAAGGTCCATTTCGGCTGGGTTTTAATCTATCCGGTTGATTAGGAAGGGTGATCTAGTGATTTTTCATGTAAAAAGCATGATCTAGATCAACCTGCTGCAGGCTTTACCAAAAGTAGGTATGTAACAACTAGATAGTGAGCTGTTATTATTTGTACCAAGTTAAATGCGTGTTAATTCAGACTCTAATAATACTGCCATTTTAATTGTTGGCTATCGTTGTTTAAGTCGCTCTTTATTGGTCACTAACCGCACAACTTTTAATGCAGCAATTTACCAACCATTGCTGATGTTCGCTGGCAAAGCATGAATTCAAAATAGCAGCCAGTGCGTATTAGCGTGTAGCGTCCAATAGCGATCTATTTTGTAAATGGACCTGATGACGATAAAACAATAGCAAGACACGACTGTAATGGATGAGGGGTCGCTTGATGAAGTTACCCAGAGAATGTCATTTCAGCTTTTTACTCAGATAGATAAGGAACGCACCCATGTCGTTACCTGAGGCACATATCTCAAGCTTGCTTGTACAAGTTAGCCCTGAGCACCTAAAGACAACGAAAAAACTGATAGAAGATTTTGAGGAAGCCGAAGTTTATGGCGTCAGTGAAGTCGGCAAAATCGTTGTGGTATTAGAGACTCAATCAGAAGGCTTTATTACTGACGTGATTGAAAAAATAAATGATATGCCAGGTGTACTTGGTGCAACCATGGTTTATCACCAAATTGATATCGAACCGAATAACAACAATCTAATCCACGATACCAGCAATAGTGTTAGCGAGGAACAAGTATGAAAATGTCTAGACGTGAGTTTATCAAAGCAAATGCTGCGGCATCTGCTGCGGCACTTGCAGGGATCACTCTTCCTGCCACTGCTACAAATTTAATTGCATCGAGTGAAGAGTCAAAAATTCATTGGGATAAAGCCCCTTGCCGTTTCTGTGGTACAGGTTGCTCTGTACTTGTTGGTACTCAGGACGGCAAAGTTGTTGCCACCCAAGGCGACCCTGAAGCGCCAGTCAATAAAGGCCTTAATTGTATTAAAGGTTATTTCCTTTCTAAAATTATGTACGGCAACGATCGCTTAACTCAGCCGCTGTTACGTCAAACTAATGGAAAGTTTGATAAAAATGGTGACTTTGCACCAGTAAGCTGGGATCAAGCCTTCGATATCATGGCTGATAAGTGGAAAGCGGCTCTGAAAGAGAAAGGGCCTACCAGTGTGGGCATGTTTGGCTCTGGTCAGTGGACCGTAATGGAAGGCTATGCTGCATCTAAGATGATGAAAGCAGGTTTTCGCTCTAACAACATCGACCCTAATGCGCGTCACTGTATGGCTTCAGCCGTTGGTGGCTTTATGCGTAGCTTTGGTATCGATGAGCCAATGGGTTGTTATGATGATTTCGAAGAAGCCGATGCCTTTGTGTTATGGGGCTCGAATATGGCAGAGATGCACCCCATTTTATGGAGTCGCATCACCGACCGTCGCTTAAGTCATCCCCATGTGAAAGTGAACGTATTATCAACCTATTATCACCGTTCATTTGAACTTGCTGATAAAGGCTATATCTTTAAGCCGCAAACCGATCTTGCGATAGCCAACTTTATTGCTCACTACATCATTGAAAACGATGCAGTCAACTGGGATTTTGTCACTAAGCATACCCATTTCAAGCAAGCCACTACAGACATTGGTTATGGTTTAAGGGATGAGCATCCCCTACAACAAAAGGCAGCTAACCCCAATGTTGGTAAAATACATTCAATCGACTTTGAAGAGTATAAAAAATCAGTAGCGCCATATACGGTTGAAAAAACAGCTGAAATGACCGGTCTAACTGAAGAGAAACTGATCACACTCGCGAAGCAGTTTGCCGATCCAAAGATTAAGGTGATGTCACTTTGGACTATGGGGATGAATCAACATACCCGTGGTGTGTGGATGAACTCTTTGGTTTATAACATTCATCTTTTAGTGGGTAAAATCTCGACTCCTGGTAATGGACCATTCTCGTTAACAGGCCAACCATCAGCGTGCGGTACAGCACGTGAAGTGGGAACTTTCTCACATCGTTTACCCGCAGATATGGTTGTTGCCAACCCTAAGCACCGTGAACGTGCTGAGAAATTATGGAAAATTCCGGCAGGCACGATTCCACCAAAGCCTGGATTCCATGCAGTACAGCAAGACCGTAAATTAAATGACGGTGTGCTTAATGCTTACTGGACTATGTGTAACAACAACATGCAGGCCGGTCCTAACATCAATGGTGAGCGCTTACCTGGCTACCGTAATCCGAAAAACTTTATTGTTTGTTCAGACCCATACCCAACGGCAACAGCACAAGCGGCTGACCTTATCTTACCGACTTCTATGTGGGTAGAAAAAGAGGGGGCTTACGGTAATGCTGAGCGTCGTACTCAGGTTTGGTATCAGCAGGTTAAAGCGCCTGGTGAATCTAAATCAGATCTATGGCAGATTATGGAGTTTGCAAAACGCTTCAAAATTGAAGAAGTGTGGACCGAAGAACTGATCGCTAAGATGCCAGAAGTACGTGGTAAGAATATGTGTGAAGTGTTATTTGAAAACGGCCAAGTAAATAAGTTCCCATTATCAGAAGCGCAAGCGCTCAATGATGATGCACAAGATCAAGGTTACTATGTTCAAAAAGGTCTATTTGAAGAGTACGCAAGCTTTGGACGTGGACATGGCCATGATTTAGCGCCATACGAACGCTACCATAAAGAGCGTGGTTTACGCTGGCCTGTTGTCGATGGCAAAGAGACAAAATGGCGCTTTAAAGAAGGCGATGATCCCTATGTTGGCAAAGGTAAAGGATTTGAATTCTATGGTAAGCCAGATGGCAAAGCATGGATAATCTCAGCGCCTTACGAGGCACCACCAGAGTCTCCAGATGAAGAGTTTCCTCTATGGTTATGTACTGGTCGTGTACTTGAGCATTGGCATACGGGAACCATGACACGTCGTGTACCTGAGCTTTATAAGGCCGTCCCTGATGGACTTTGCTACATGCATCCAGATGATGCTAAGTCTCATGGTGTGCGTCGTGGTGACGAAGTGCTAATGAGTAACAAACGTGGTGATATTCGTGTGCGTGTCGAGACTCGAGGCCGTAACCGTCCACCAAAAGGTTTGGTGTTTGTGCCGTTCTTCGATGCACGTATCTTAATTAATAAACTTATTTTAGATGCAACCGATCCGTTATCGAAACAGACAGACTATAAAAAGTGTCCTGTTAAAATTACTAAAATAGCATAAGGCAGGGTTAGGATGAAAAAATCAATTTTATTGACGTTGAGCATTACCTTAACTCTGATCAGTGGTTTTGCTATCAGTCAGGATCGTGGTATCGGTGGTGTCGAGTCTTTACGCGGCACTGCTGAGTTAGAAGTCACAAGAGCGGCAGATCCTATGAAGAAAGTGCCGCGAGATCAGGTGGATATTGAAAGCAGTTATGTGTTTCAGCCACCACTGATCCCGCATCACATCAGGAGCTATGAAGTCTCTCTTAATGCTAATAAGTGCTTATCATGCCATGGCTGGAAATATGCCAAGCAGATGGGCGCCACTAAAATTAGTGTGACTCACTTTACTAATCGAAACGATGAAGTGTTGGCTGATGTTTCTCCTAGACGATACTTTTGCCTGCAGTGCCACGTGACACAAGCAGATGCTAAACCGTTAGTGGGTAACTCCTTCGAACGTGTTAAATCACTGCAAAAATAAAATAGGCAGGTAATAATATGAAATGGATTATTAACGCCTTAAAAGGCTTCTGGACCATATTGAGGCGGCCCAGTAAAGCCGCCGTAGGTATCGTTCTATTTATGGGATTTGCAGGTGGACTCATGTTCTGGGGTGCATTTAACACAGGTATGGAAGCGACAAATACTGAAGAGTTTTGCTCTGGATGCCACGCCCCAATTGTGGCGGAAATTCGAGAAACTATTCACTACGCTAACCGCTCTGGTGTTCGTGCTATCTGTTCAGATTGTCACGTACCTCATGCTTGGACGGATAAAATCATCCGTAAAGTTCAGGCTTCTAAAGAGCTGTTTGCATATTTTGTGACTAAAACCATTAATACACCAGAGAGGTTCAAAGAGCGACGAGCTCATTTAGCCGAAAGGGAGTGGGCAAGAATGAAAAAGAACGACTCTTTAGAGTGTCGTAACTGTCATAACTTTGAATTTATGGACTTCTCCGAGCAGAGCCCACGCAGTGTAAGGCAGCACTCTACTGCACTTGCCAGTGGTGAAAAGACCTGTGTGGATTGCCATAAAGGTATCGCCCATAGATTGCCAGATATGCACAAAGTTGAAGGTTGGAATTAAGGAGCCATTATGAGTACATTAGAGAATGTTATATGGCATGTCCTTGGTTACAGCGCCATGCCGGTCATTATACTAGGTGGTTTTTCTGTGGTTGCTGTTGCTTCTATTTGGATTTTGTCCAAAACAACCGATAAGTAAATCACTATAATAGGATGCTAAGGTCAGATACTGCTGTACTGACCATTGCAGGACAAGACAAATGGATCAAAAAAGCCTGACTTAAATTAAGTCAGGCTTTTTTATAGCTGCAGTTCCGCGTTGAGGTCTGTTGACACTTAAAAACATTTCCAAGAGTAAGTCATGTCATTGATTTAAGTATCTTGCTTCGACGTACAACCTGACTCTTCCAACATCACGGGTCAGAGTCTAGGATTGATCAACTTTAATGTTACTCGACAGATAGGCTGAGAAGCTATGTCCATGGTTTTGTAGCATCTTGGGAAACATAGAAATAGGGGTTAAACCTGGAAAGGTGTTGATCTCATTTAATAATACTTCACCATCATCAGTTAAGAAAAAGTCTATTCGAGACAAGTGTCTAAGCTTCATCCCTTTGAAGGCACTGATGGCATATGTGCGGATCAAGTCGCTGACATCAGTCGGAACGTCAGCAACGACATGGGTTTGTGCTTGGCTGTTCGCTGCATATTTTTCATCGAAGCTGTAAAAGTTATTACTCGAGCAGACAACTTCACCCGGCACGGTAGCGACCACCTCACCGTCAATTTCATATACTGCGACTTCTAGCTCTCTAGCGTTAATGGTTTTTTCGACAATGACATAATCTGAGAAGTGAAAAGCTTGCGCTAACGTCGATTCAATATCATCAAGACTATCGACACGGTAACAACCTACAGATGACCCTTGTGATGCAGCTTTAACAAAAACACTGCCCCATTGCTTAAACGCCTCTGAGACTTGCTTTACGGTTAGCTCAGAAAGTTCGCTTAAAAATAGGTAGGGTGTATTAGGAATATTTAACGCACTAAACCACATCTTAGCGGTGATTTTATTAAAACAGTTGCGACTAGCTTCAGCTTTACAGCCAAAGTAAGGAAGATTGATTAGTTCAAAATAGGATTGAATGTCACCAGTTTCTCCTGGAAAACCATGAATACAAGGAATAGCATAATCGACATCCCATGGGGTCTTATCTTGGTCTTCAAAACGGATCTGTCTGCGGTTATTTAACTCACAGCTCTCGCCTGCTGCGGTGCGATAATGACCCTTAGCATCGAGCTCAACACGAAGCACATTAAAATGAGGCTGTGTTGCTAACGAAGATTCAAAGTAGTTAGCTGATAATAGTGAAATAGCATGTTCATCACCGCCGCCACCACATAGAAGTAAAATATTCGTTGTACCCATTTATTCCCCGTTTGTTACTCGATAAAAATTAGCAGACTCACTATGGCGGAATCACTTGGTAATGCAACTGTTCAAGGTGTTTTTGCCGCTATTCGCTGTTTTTGTATTCAAAGTTAATCCACTTGCTAACTATGTTCGTTATTAAGCTTATCGACCTTGTTCCATAGCCGCTGGGCTAAGCCTGACGCACGTTGGGTTAACCGTGAACTCGCCTGTTCAAATACACGTTGGCTACCTAGGCAGGTGAAGTGGTGCTTAGCCCTCGTAATCGCCGTATAGACCAGCTCTTTTGACAACAATTGCTGTTGTGCCAAACTGGGCTTTATTGGCAATACTAAAGATACATGGCTAAATTCGCTGCCCTGACTCTTATGCACTGTCATGGCAAAGCAGGTCTCATGGCTAGGCAACCGGGCAGGAAGCACCTTTAACAAACCACCATCGGCTTGAATGAAGTGTGCCATTAACCGTTTTGACTCACTCATGTCATCGGGCAGTATGAGGCCGATATCTCCATTAAACAGTCCGAGGTTGTAGTCATTACTTTGGATAATTACCGGTCTGCCCGCGTAAAACTCCTGCTCTGGATTGATGAGATCTTTGTCGGCAAGACTGCGGGTGACACCTTGGTTAATGCCGTCGACGCCGTATTCTCCGGCGCGCATGGCACACAAAATTCGGTATTGATTAAAGTTCTCGATAATATCAGCGGCGCTAACACCGTTTGTACCAATAGCGCTAAGGTAAGCACTGTATTGTGTGACAGATTGATTGAGTAGCGCCTCTAAGCCATGGTTGGTAATGCCATTATTTATATTCGTGTGTTCTATCCAAAGTAGCTCTTCATAACCTGTCTGCCAGACATCGGCAA
Source organism: Shewanella abyssi (assembly GCF_023284025.1). Lineage (GTDB taxonomy): Bacteria > Pseudomonadota > Gammaproteobacteria > Enterobacterales > Shewanellaceae > Shewanella > Shewanella abyssi. The sequence continues at coordinate 137,988 of NZ_JAKIKR010000001.1, forward strand.
TGCGTGTTAGGTTCGCTTGATTGACCGCGCTAGCCAGTTGGCCAATACCGGCATCTCCCTGAAAGCGATGGCTATGCATTAGCATACAAAGGCTATCACCAATTTGTGGATTATCACTGACCAAATGGGTTAACGGGTAACCTGTCAATTGACTTAATCGCTGCGCTTGTGGCGCCGAATAGCGCATCTGCCAGCCACTTGCCCCATTGTCTAAGCTGACTTTTAATCCACTACAGATATCGGCAAGTACAGCACCTGCTTCGACTGAGGCCAATTGATCCTGATCGCCCAACAAAATAATGCTGGCATGGGCGGGTAAAGCGGTCAGTAATTTGTGCATCATCGGCAGATCGACCATAGATGCTTCATCGATAATCAATAGGTCGAGTCTTAATGGGTTGTCTTTATGGTGTCTAAACTGGTGAGAATTGGGGATAACCCCGAGTAATCGATGCAGGGTGGCAGCGTCTTCTGGAATGCGCCCCATGGTTCGCTTTATATCATCGGCAGGCAGATGCTGTAACTCACTCGCTAGTCGCTGTTTTGACGCCTTAATGGACTCACTTAAACGCGCAGCAGCTTTTCCGGTGGGAGCCACAAGGCGAATGGTGAGCTCCGTTTGTGAGGTTAACAAATACAATAACTTAGTTACTGTGGTTGTTTTACCTGTGCCGGGACCGCCAGTGATAACGGCAAGTTTTTGGGTTAACGCGGTTGCAGTGGATATTTTTTGCCAATCGTATTGCTGTTCACTCGGAGGAAATAAACTTTCCAGTAACGATTTAGCATGAGTTAGCTGTGCGTCATCTGTTGAGCCATTGAGTGCTGGAGCATGGGCCAATCGTATTAGGTGCTCGGCAACTTCGCACTCAAAGTGGTAATAGCGCTGCAGATACAGGTTGCCTTGGTCCAAAATTAACGGTTTTAATTGATCATCATCGGTAGTGCCGACAGCATCAAAACGTAATAACTCGGCGGTTAAGGCCGCGACACTTAAGTTAATCTGACATTGGCTATTCTTTTCTTTTACTGGATTGCTAAAATCAAGCTGGCTCAGCGGCAAACAGCTATGTTGGCTCGATAGATTTTGACTCAGTAGGGCACAAATGAGCAGGAAAAGGGGCGATTTCTCTTGATGCAGTTGCGCCATCTGTAACGCAAAATGCCTATCAAGAGAGGTCAGTAACCGTTCGTTTTGCCACTGTTTTAATAAGGTATCTATGGATTGAGTCGTGGTTATCATGAGTTAGCCTCCACTGTTACTGTGTGTTGTTGATTGTTATTAGTACCGAATAACAGATCAAGCTTCTCAATCAGCTCTTTAGGTGGCTTATCGTAGAACACCCCCGATTGAGGCTCACTCACAGACATCCCTCGTAAGAACAGGTAGAAACAACCACCGATATGTAGGTCGTAATCGTAATTGGCCATTCTAAGGCCCAAATAGCGGTGCAGCGCTAAGGTATAGATGATGTACTGCAGATCATAACGGTGACTGCGAATAGCACTCTTCATGTTGTTGTAGTGGTAAACATTGAGGCTATCACCCAGATGGTTAGACTTATAATCGGCAATAAAATATTGCTGGTTATGCTCGAAGGTTAAATCGATAAAGCCCTTGAGCATGCCTTGCAGATCATCGAAGACTAAGCCGCCGCTATAGCCAAAATCGGCTAGCAATTGATTCAACTTACTGGCGTTTAGCTGAGTGATCGGTAGGTAAAACTCCATTTCAACTAATTTCTGCTGTTCTGTTAGTTGCGCAAGAGACAATGAGTTATCGGTGGCTAGCGGCGCATGTAGCAGGTCCATGTACCAGTCTTTTAACACCTCCGTCCACTGCTCTTCAATGCCATATTTGCTCATAGCATTGGGTAACTGCTCATCTAAGTCTGGACTGGCGTTAGTGAAATCAATGAGTTCTAGCACTAAGTGCATAAAGCTACCGGCATTAGCGCCGCGTTCGAAAGTAAAACGTGAGGCTTGTGTGTCGACTTCATCGATGATGATATCGACTTCGGGGAACTGTTCATCATCGGCGCCAGGCTGCACCTTTTCATGGGCAAGATGTTTGACTAACCCTGAGTAACTGCCGACTCGCCAAGGCGTTTGCGCTGGGCGTTTAAGCGGCTTGGGGGCTAGTTCTACTGGCTCGTCCGTGTTGTTTGGAAGCTGTAAATAGTCAATCGACAAAGCCGTTGAACCCGCAGGTGTCAGCTCAGTAAGGCTAATGGCGCTGAGATCACTTTGCGCCAGCAGCAGTGCCTTGCTTTTTAACTCGCTGTACTCGCATATTTTTTCTTCGATACCAAGAAGGTAACCAATGGCCGTCTCGTTCAACTGGCTTGTCATGCCTTTGCTTTTTGTTAAACGACTATGGTTGGCAATGTACAGGTAACATTTAAGCACGGGTCTTGTGAGCGCCACGTACAGTAAACGTAAGTCTTCCGCTAAGGTTTCACGTTTTTGCCGCTGCCATCCTTCATCGGATTGTTCGATATCCCAGACTAATTTATTGTGTTCGTGATAGAGCATAGGAGCGGGACGCTTGCTGCTTCCTCGGCTTAAGCTCACAAATGGAATAAAACAGATAGGGTATTCAAGGCCCTTACTCTTATGGATGGTAACAATTTGCACTAGGTTTTGCTCACTGGCGAGCTTCAGTTGTGATTCTTCATTGGCTTGATTACCAATAAGCGCCTGCTCAAACCAGTTGATCAAGGCGCTCATACCATCGAGTTCGGTGGCTTTTTGCTGCAGCAGTTCACCAAGGTGCCTAAAATCGGTCAAACGGCGTTCACCGTCACTGTTTATGAGTAGTCGCTCAATGACTTTGGCTTGGCCAGCAAGATTGAGCAATGCAGGCATAATGCCGCGCTTGAGCCATTGTTGTTGCAGTACAGCAAATTGTTCCAGCAGCACTTGGCGCTTATCTTCATCTTGGTTAAAGGCATGGATCTCTGCTGCGCTATAACCCAGTAGTGAGGTTGCTAGGGCGCTTCGCAGTGCTCGCTCATCTTTAGGATCGGCCATGGCGTACAATATCAGCAGCATTTCACGGGCTTCAATGGTGTCAAAAACGCTGTCACGACTTAAAAATACCGAGCCGACCTGTCGCTGTTCTAGTGCCTGCTTAATCACATTGGCTTCGTGTCGGTCACGCACTAACACGGCAATGTCTCTCGCTTTTAGCGGCATATCTGCAATGGCACACAAGCCTTGCTGCGCTTCGGTAAGCAAGCGGGTGATCTCATCGGCGACATCACTGGCAAGTAGTTGCCTGGCGGTGGTTTTGTTTAAGCCTTTTTCAGGATCTTCACTTAAAATTCTCAGCCTGAGTGCGCTTGTGTCTGTTTTAGACTCTTGCAGTACTTTTTTATCTGCAAAGCTGGCAGCTTTTACCGGTTCAAACGGGATAGAGCTGCTGATAAAAGGGTCGTCTCGATGCTCAAAAATGCAGTTAACGGCGTCGACCATCTGCTTATTGGAACGGTAATTAGTATCGAGATTATAGTGCTTAGCTGTTTGTTCTCTGGCGTGAATGTAGGTGTGGATATCTGCACCACGAAACGCATAAACGGCTTGCTTGGGATCACCAATCATTAGCAAGCTTAACTCATCTTTTTCTTCTTGTGGCAGTTGCTTTGCTGATTGTGGCTCTAGCGCTGTTTGAGACACTGTTGTTGGCTCTGTAGGAAGCACCGCTGTCGGTTGATAGATCTGACTGAAAATTTCAAACTGCAATGGATCGGTGTCTTGGAACTCATCAATAAGCGCCACCGGAAAACGTTTTGCAATTGACGTTGCAAGAAATTGCTGCTGCGAGGTGGTTAACGCCTTTGCCAATGTCAGCAACAGGTCGTCTGGCGTCAGCAAATTACGTTCTGACTTTTGCTGGGCAAAACGCTTAGCGATACCTTCTCTGGCGCTATAGAGAAAGCTCGGGATCAGTTCAGCAATAAGACCCGCTAACCGTTCAATATGGGCCAAAATGGGCGCTTGGTCAGCACTTGGGATCTCACCGCCTTTATTTAATTTAAGGCCATTAAGCGATAGCGCTTCTAGGACTTTTAAGGGTGGTAAGCCAGTGCCGAAAGCGACCCAGTTGTCAAGAGTATCTAGCATCACGGCAAGTTTAGGATAAGCATCGGCTTTTTTACCGAAGCGTACGCCGCTCAGTGGCAAAGCATGTAGTAGCGCTTCTGTTTGCTCTCGCTCTCGTGGCCAAGTGAGTTTTAAACGACTTAAACTTTGTAATAAGTCGGCTTCTACTTTATCAAAGGCTGTAGGTAAGGGATGGGCTATGGCGCTACTCGCACCCAGCAGTGGCCTTAGTTGACGAGAAAGTTCATCTGGGTTGGCGAACTTCTTTTGGATAACGGCGGCTAGGCTTTCATCCAGCGGATAACATTTTTCTCGCCAAAAATCGCGCACTGCATGATGGAGGAATTCACTATCATCTAAGGTGAATTCTGACTCAAACAACAGTGAAGATTCAAACGCCATATCAGCCAAAATACGCTGGCAAAATCCATGAATAGTGTAGATCGCGGCTTCATCAAGTGATTTTAATGCCAAATCTAGCCGTTTTCGGGCAATAGCTTTGTCGTCATCAGATGTTGCAGCATACAACTGGGTGATGAGCTTGTCATCAACGCTCAAACCGATAAAGCATCGATAGGCCAATTGGATTTTTTTGCGTATACGGTCTCTGAGTTCGCCCGTTGCCGCATTGGTGAAGGTCACCACTAGAATTTGCTCACAAGTCAGTGCATGGTCAATACCATGACCGAGTAACAATCGAACGTAAAGACCTGCAATAGTGTAGGTTTTACCGGTACCGGCACTGGCTTCAATCAACCTGCTGCCACCAAAGGGGAGTGTGAGGGTATCAAGTGGCTCAGTGATAATACTTTCGGTAATAATTTGGGCATTAAGAGTAGTCTCTGTTTCATGCTGGTCCATATTATCCCTCCTCACTTAGGTTGGTCTTAGTCTTAGTCTTAGAATTTGAATTTTCACTCTCTATCCCAGCTTCTACGTAAGTGGTTAATTCACTTAACTTACCCTTGTGATATAAGCTGAGTAGTGGCGACAATAATGAATGCGCAATATATGCAAAATTCGTCTCAGTAAAGTCCTCTGGGAATTGATATAAACGCTGAAAATGCGGTTCCATTCCTTCTCCCAATTGGCTTTGTTCATCAAGCCACTGCGATTGCGCTTCGCGTAATTTTTGCAGGTGATCACCCTCGGCTTCAACATAAGCCAATGCGGTGCGTGGCATAAACATCAGTGGCTGCAGTTGACCTTGCTTAAAGTAGCCTAACCATTGAGTTAATTGGCTAGTGGCTTGCGCTGGTGTAATGGGTGTAAAAACATGGAAATGACCAATATCGACTAAGTAACTATTAATGGGCTGGTTTAACCTTGTGATATCGGTTTTACCTTTCATCGCACACAGACAAAGATGACGTAAATACACCCGTATTAAGTCGCGGCCATTGGCAGTTCCAGGCCGATAATTGACTAGGCCTTTGGCACTTAAATCATCTATTCGGCCCACCAGTTTGAGGGGCTGAGCTGCCTGTTGAGATGATTTATTATCCAAATTTGCGCCAGGCTGCAACTCTATGGCAATGTCAACAGACTGACTAAACTCACCTTTTAGATATAAGCTGCGGCCTATAAGTGGGGTGATATCATGTAAATACTGCCCTAAGAGCAGATCATCAAAGGGCTTAAGGGGGATGTTGCCTTGTGCTTTTAAGCGTTCAAGTAACACTTCATCTGGGGTTTCAGTTTGACTCTCAATGGCATGGCTAATTAACGTCGATTGTAATTTGTAGCGCTCTAATGCGTTTAAACTAAAGGGTTCATCGTTATCATCGGCGCGGATCTCAATCGACAGATCTACTTTTAAGGTTCGGTTGAAAAAATACTGCGCGGGATTGCGGAAAAATCGGATCAGGGCTGATAGCTCAATCTCCTCGATATCGTCACTCGTTACCTCCATCGTGCTTACTAGCGGTTGGTTGAAGTTAATAAAACCGTTAGCGCTGCTGTTAAGCTTTTCACTTTTGCCTTCACTGCTCTGTGCGCTATTAGCTTGATTCATCGCCGCGGGGCACCACTGGGCACTATAACTTTGTTGTATAGATTGCGAGCCTAAGTCTTGATTGGGTTGATAGAGGCGTTCATCAAAAGGCTGTAGCGGTTGTTTGCAGATTAACTGCTGTTCGATGGTTTTCTCGATTTGCTCAACCAATTTATCCGCGGCCTGATTGTCTTCATTAAGAATATTGTCGTCATTATGATTAGTGTCCCATCCCTCAGATGCCAACGCCAGTGGCAGATAGACCAACTGACAATACTCAACCAGCTCAGAGACCAACATCGATGGGATCCGCACCGAATCATCTCGCTCACTATTACCGATGTAGCTGATATAGAGCTGCTCTCTGGCGGACAATATGGCTTCCAAGAACAGGTATCTGTCGTCCAATCGACGAGAGCGGTCACCTTTGCGAGGCCCCATTTGTGCCACTAAGTCAAACCCTACCGGATGCTGTACCCGGGGGTACACACCGTCATTCATCCCGAGTAAACAAACGACTTTAAAGGGAATAGATCGCATTGGCATCAAGGTACAAAAGTTGATACTACCTGCAAGGTAGCGCTGACCGACACGAGACTCTGATAGTCGACTGTTAAACCAATTTTGTAATACTTCTATCGGCAGCGGCGTACTGTGTCCCGATTCAGTTAGCTCCTCGTCGAGTTTAACCAGAGCATCACGGATCTCTTGCAACTGCACCTGTTCGTCATCGTCAACCAGATAGAAAGCAGTTAATAACTGTTCTAATTGGCCGATACGCTCAATTAAGCTGCAGCTGCTCGCTAAGTCTGCATGCACATCATCGAGTGCTTCAATAAAATCGAGCAGTTTACCTAGGGCTTGGGCTGTTTGGCCTTCGATGCCGTTGACGGCGAGTGTTTGCTGGTAAAGCGGCGCATCATCGGCAAAGCTGTAGCCCAAAATAAGCCGTTTAATCCCCAGAGACCAGGCATTTTGTTCAAAAGCTGGCAGTTGATGTTCAACCCGGCTGGTTTCATCGCGACCCCAACGCACGCCTGCTTGCTCTAACCAACGCTTGATAATGGTTAAGTCATCGTCATCGAGTTCAAAACGTCTTAGTACGCTAGGGACCTCTAGAATACTGAGAATATCGGTTAGCCCGAAGCGACTTTGATTGATATTGAGCAGATGTAAAAAACTGGCAATGAGCGGTGATTCTTGTACTGCACCGCGATCCGCTATCGCATAGGAAATATAGTGGCCGCCTTTCTTAGCGCTGAACACCGCATCTATATAGGGCGCGTATGCGGCAACATCGGGCATCATAATCACGATATCTTTAGGCGCTAATGGTTTACCATCATGATCCTTTGAGTTGGATAACATCTCCAGCAGATGATCATGCAAGGTTTCAACTTCGCGCAGTGGACTGTGACAGCTGCGGATGGTGATGGACTGATCGTCTTGTTGTAACAGTCTTCTGCCTTCAAGATTGAGATATAACGCAGCATCTGGGCCTAAGATCTGCCCGCGAGTGCTAAGCTCCAAAATATCATGTTGCACGCCATGTAGCATGCAGTCAGTGCCAGGATCTTGGTAGCAGTCTAGATTAAATGCAGTATGTTCCTCAGGTAACTCCAGCATCAGATCTAATAGTTCGCGGCCCATCTTGCCGTTATTGGCAAGCAGTGGATTACCGACTTCCAGTTTATCTTCCCATTCGATATCGAGCTTGTTTTTGCTAGCATATTGTAGTGCCATACGCGCTCTGAGTCTTGGGTCGACAATGTCGCCCCAATAGTGCTGACAAGGACTCAGATTGAGCATGATGACGTCGATGCGCTTGGCCAAATAATGCAGTACATCCAATGTTTGTGGTGCCATTGAAGAGATCCCAAATACAAACAAGCGCCTTGGCAGCTTATCCATTACGGTGCTTGGGTCATCTAATGCATCAAATAATGCCTGATGTAAATTGGCGCGATGATATTGGCTTTTCTGCAATGTATTAGCGTTAAAATCGATGAGTGCGCGCCACAGTATTGGCTGCCACGCTTGAGCTTCAGCAAGTTTGTCACCTTTTGGGGGTAGGGTGGGCTCATTGGCTTCCCACGCTGCTATCCAATCGGGGCGATAAACGAGGTATTGGTCGAAGATATCCGCAATTTGGCCACAAAGCTGATACAGCTTAAGTGGACTGGGTTCTGCCTGGGGGGCTGAGTCATTATCATTGCTAAGGTTTTCGTTACCATTACTGAGGTAGTTAGCTAAGGGAGTGAAGTCATCTTGGTGGATAAGCGACGGTAACAGCTCCATTAACTTCCATGTCATAGCCGCTTTAGTAAAGGCATTCTCTTTTGGCACATCATCGAGCAAGGTATGGCAAAGCTGCCAGATAAAACTTGACGGTAGGGGAAATTCAAGACCCGCGGCAATGTTATTTTGCCGCGCGATTTCTAGTCGTAACCATGTCGACATGCCCGGACTTTGCACCAGTATGTGTTCTGGCATCAGTAATGGACTGTCTGGCAGTGGCTGGGTTAACTCTGCAGCTAATAACTGCGACAGGGCTTCCATTTGGTTGGATTGGACTAGATATAGCATGGCGTTCCTTTGACAAAAATGCGCATATTTAAGCGGATCCTTACTCGAATTTATCCATTCTATGTGTTTGTTTTATTAAGTGCCAATCTCTGTTTGATGATATTAATCCTTAGCCATCTTGATTGATTAATAAGTAACCTAGATATGCGTTTAAGTGCAGCTTTTGATAATGGTTGATATTGAATCGCGACGTAATAGCGTGTGAGTTTGTCAAAGCTCAGTGCAATGGTTGGAAAAGACAGTGCCACGCGCTGATTGTAATGTTCAGGCCCTTCATGGGGTAGCCTAGGCAGTGCTCGCTTAGCGAGTAGATGACACACAGAAAGATAAGCATGGACATGTTTATCTTTAGCGCGAGATAACTTAAATAAACCAGCACTATAAGCAATAGCCAAGCCAATAACCGTCAGGGAGATGAGGATCAGCAGGGCGAGTCTTGTTTGGGTGACTTCTCCTAGCATATCTTGCAATACATCTTGCTGCTTATCGGAATCAAATCCAAGCACCCAGACACTCCAGAGGTAATCGATACCGGCAAACTTAAGCCGCAGCTGATTAAACAGTTCACCAGTGCGGTGGCCTAAATAGCCGAAAGGGCTATCTAATAGGTAACTTTCACTAGGATCAAAGAAGGCATCAAAACCTTGTTCAATTCTATCGGGTGCGATCATGGTGGTAGGGTCATATCGAGTCCAGCCTTTATTGGGTAACCACACTTCTACCCAAGCGTGTGCCATATACTGATAAATACTGTAGTAACCAGCAGCGGCGTTATACTCGCCGCCCTGATAGCCGGAGACTATTCTGGCGGGGATCCCAGTGGCTCTGGCCATGAATGCAAAAGCGCTGGCGTAATGGACGCAAAATCCTGCTTTGTTGTTTAAGAGAAAGTCGTCAATCTGCTCGCGGCCGACGGCGGGAGGCCGTAAGGTGTAGTAATAGGGTTGCTCGGTAAAATAGCGCATCATTGCATCGAGGCGCTCCTGATCCTGAGGGTATTTTTGTTTGAACTGATCAGCAAGTGCAATCGTTTTCGGGTTACTGTCTTTTGGTAGCACTAAGTTAATGGCATGAATCGCTGCAGGCAGTACTGGTTCCATTTTTTGAGCAGGGTAAGATACCAGTTTGTACATTTTTTGCTGTTCTATTGCTTGTCTAGCGTACAGTCTGTGATCCGCGAGCATGACAATACCCCGATCAACACTGGTGGCGACATCAAGGCCAAATAGCCATTGCTGCGAGCTAGGTTCTGCGATAATCGAGTAGGACAGAGAGGGTTGCTTTATGCTCGCTAGGCCCGCTTTAAAATCAACTAAACGCAGGTTTTGTGCAGAGCTTTGCGATAGTGAAGCTGAGCGTTCACTGGCTAGTATTGAACGGCTCTGTGACCACTGCTGACCGTCGTAATCTTCCATTACGATTGCTCGCCAATATAGGTCTCTATTTTCAGGTAAATGTCCATCAGTAAACGTCGCTCTAAAAGCGAGCTCTGCAGAGCGAGTGAGCTCGGTAATATTTGCAAAACTCACGGTATTTGAAAGTCCTGTCTTAGCACCTCCTTGGGTGGGTACCATCCATAATGGAGGCAAACGGGGAATGACTAAAAATAACAAGATGGCTAAGGGAAAGCTTTGCAAGATGATTTTACTGGCTAATTTGGCGGTAAATTGAAAGCGGTCTTCATCATTATAGAGGCTGACAAGTACGCAGGTATTAATCAGTGTCACCAGCATTAAATGTAATGTTGACCACAAAGCTTGCTGCTGAATAAAGGTCAAGGCAATCAGGAAATAGCCTACAAGTACCACGATATGAACATCGCGGCGGTTTCGCATCTCTATGTACTTGAGGGCGTAACCTAATATGAGTAAATTAATGAGCGCAATTAGCGCCCCTATCTGGTTAACGACCATGGTTAAGGTTATTGCTGATGCAATGCCGAGTGATGTGACTAACCAGCGAGGAGGGCGGGCTACTTTGCCAACATAGATCCCCAAACGCCAGATAATGCAGATAATGCAAATAGCCAAAGACCAAAGCGTAATCTGTTGATACAAAGGCGTTATGATGGCAACGTTGGTTATAAGCAGCCACATTAGGGTATGGCGAGATAAGCTAAATTCGCTGGTGGAGTGATTCTTTTTGAGTTTATGCTTACTCATTGGGATTTGCCTGATCTTGACATTTATATAGCGCTAGATGGGTTTGTACATTAACTCTATGCTGCTCACCCAGCGCGGGTTCAATAATCGTTGTCCCTATGCTTAAACCGAATATTTGTTGTTTCTGGCTCAGCTGCTGCGCTTGCCAAGAAAGGTAACTGAGGTTTAGCTCCAGATCGCGACTGTCTGACTCAAGCATTAGCCACAAAGGGGCCCCTTGCGGTTGTTGAAACTCTTTGGTTAACATCCCTCTACCTTGCGCCCATTGTTTCCAAGCAATCTGTTTTAGCGGCTCCCCTCTAACGTACTGTTTAAGCCCCTTGAACTCATCAACACCAGCAACGAATTTACCCAATTCGGAGCTATTATTACTCGATTGTGGGTGACAACTCAGCTGGTGTTGATTCTTAATCGGTTTTGGATAAATCACTTGAGTAATATCCAAGTCAACATGTGACCAAACCCGACACAGGCCCAAAGGGAAGCGAGATTCAACTTTAATTCTGCCAGGTGTTAGAGTGCCGCGCTGTGTTCTGTCCACACACAAATTAGACACCGAGGTGTCGTCAGTGACCTTTTTAACGACCTCACTCCCATGACCGTGGAAATTAAGTTTGATCTCAAAAGCGTTATTGACCGAAGAAAGTAAGATAGGTATATAGCATGGTTGGCCAGCGAAGGTATTAGATTGGGAAACCGTACTGCTTAGGGTGAGTCCAGCAAGGTTTCTATAGCTGTAAATAATGCAGGTATTGAATACACTTACTAGTAAGAAACTGAGGCCCATAACCAAATTGTTTTGATAGTTAGTGCCAAAGATAAACAGCAAAACGATGAGGAGTAACCAGCTGAACCCAAACCCCGTCGGTAGGATGAAAATACTTTTATGGCTTAATGTGACTTTATAGGCCGCAGGGATCCTTCGTGATAACCAGCGGCTAAAACGCATTCGCAGACGCTGCTTTACAGAATTGGATTGACCTTGTTCAATATAATGCTTGATATCACATCACCTTGTAGAGGGTTTGCTTGAGTCATTCGATGTTCAGCAACCAGTGGAAATATGGTTTGCACATCTTCTGGCACCACGTAATTTCGACCGTTGATCATCGCCCATGATTTAGCCGCTTTTAAGATTGCCTTGCTAGCTCGAGGTGATAATCCTGTGCCTTCATTCAATTCACGGGAGACATTAACCAGTGCCAGAATATATTTCAATAAGGAGTCTGAAGCAGTAACAGTATCAACCTTTTGCTGTAGATCAGTTAACGTCATCGCATTTAGGCATTGTGGTAGTACGATGTTATCTGAGTCTTGTCCTTTGAGCATGGCCATCTCGGCATCTGGGCTAGGGTAACCAATAGATAACCGCATCATAAATCGGTCGAGTTGTGATTCTGGTAGCGGAAATGTTCCTGACTGCTCGCTTGGGTTTTGAGTCGCAATCACAAAAAAAGGCGTCGGCAGTGGGTAGGTCTCGCCATCAACGGTGATCTGTTTTTCAGCCATAGCTTCTAAAAGTGAGCTCTGTGTCTTAGGGCTGGCGCGATTTATCTCATCGGCGAGGATCATCTGTTTAAAAATGGGACCGGGATGAAACACAAACTTGGTTTGTTGTTTGTCGAAAATGCTCACCCCGAGAATATCGGCTGGCAGCATGTCACTAGTAAATTGAATACGCTGATAACTCAAGCTCATACTTTGTGCCATAGCCTGTGACAAACTGGTTTTACCCATGCCTGGTTGGTCTTCTATAAGCAGGTGTCCCTTAGCAAAAATGCACGTTAGTGCAAGCATGATTTGCTGCTTTTTACCCAGCAATACTTGCTCGAGTTGATTGACCAAAATAGTCACATTTTCATTGGCCATGAATATCCCTTAATTGATGTTTCAATGAATCGTTGGTACGACATATTCAGCTAGCTAATTGAATTCGATACGCAAGTCATTACTATGGTGGAAAACTGAGCCTCTTTCCACTCTGATAGGATTCGAGGTGTCTAAATTATGACGTTAAAGATAAGTAACTATCTCCAGTTGATGAGGTTTCACGTCTGCTCTAGTCGCCGGCTAACACACCTGAGTTAACATCGGGCTGAGCAAGACGCGCTCCTTGGCATTGATAAATAGTGGCTTGAATAAAAAACCTTGGACTAAATCAACGCCAAGATCCTGTGCAAAGATTAGCTGCTCTTCAGTTTCAACCCCCTCTAAAACAGTCAATTTGTTAGTTTTCTTTGCAAAACTTAAAAGCGCGCTGATGAGGTGATGATACTGAGGGTTTTTTGCCGTTTCTAACCAGTACTTATCAAATTTTAGGCAGCTCACTTGGCTCACTAAATCGATTGAAAGCATGGAGTGGGGCGCACCGACATCATCTAAACCAACGGGAATATCAAATTTTACCAACTGTTTGATAAAATTTGCCGCAAGACGTGCGTCATTGATACAGGTATTCTCAATAATCTCAACGCAGACATTGTCTCTTTGCCGTAGCAAAGACAACATTTCAGTGGCACTAAATTCAATCGCGTGGGGATCAATATTGACGAAGAGCACGCTGTCTTGAGGTGCGTGTGTAAACTGAAACGTTTTAGCGGCCATTTCAACACTGCTGAGTAACTCATGGTGAGCGTGTAACTCTTCGAACACAATATTGGGAGCTATAGCCGTTCCGTCAGGGCAATAAAAACGAGAAAGTGCTTCGTAGCCATAGATCTCTTTTGTGTGAGGATTTAATAGTGGTTGGAACTCAGCGCTTAAAAGTAGTCCTGACAGCTCAAACATAGTCATTTCCTAGCATAGCTCTTTCGTGTGGAATGATAATGATTAACACTATCACATATTGAGTTAAACGAAATAGTTATTACACTTAAGTGACTTATTTATAGGTATTTATGGATTAGTTAAAAGATTATTTAAGCAAGGGCTAATTAATGTTCCGCTAGGTTCCTCAATACTAAAGTACTAGCCTATAAAACCAATAAGTGTGCTCTTTGTCCATGACTGAACCGCTGTGTTTGAAGCATAAGGATCGCCGCTCATATCTAACTAACTAAGCACTCTTGGCAATCAATGACTAAATTTAGTAAGCGTATATTAGCTCATCTTTGGAAAGCAACTCTGGCGTTTTACCCTGCTTAACTTGATAGATAATTCGATAACTTAACACCGCTTGCACATACTCTCTTGTTTCAGTGAACGGCATGGACTCAATAAAACTCATTGCATCGAGCTGTGCATCACTCTTTTTAAGCCAGCTCTTTACCCTATGGGGACCCGCGTTATAGGATGCTGTCGCTAAAACTCTATTATGATCGAACTGTTTAAGTAAACTGGAATAATAAGCACTGCCCAAAGCGATATTGAGTTTTTCATCGTACAGGCTGCGCTTTCCTCGATAGTTAAGCTTGGCTCTTTTGGCGGTTTGTTTAGCCGTCGCTGGCATTAGCTGCATGTAACCTCTAGCACCCACTCCTGAGGTCGCATTGGGGTAATAAGCACTTTCACGCCTTGCAATGGCGCGTATTTCATCAATATCAACGTGATACTTTTTACTGGCACCGGTAAAAGAGGTTTGAGCGGCATAGGGGAAACGCATCTCCATGTCATTCCATAATTTGGCCTGAATACTCGCCTGCACCCCTAAGCTGTGCCATTTTTGTGTCATAGCATATACGGCGTACTCTTTTTGCATGGCTTTATCATATCGATTTAATAACATAACCCATTCGGCGCGTGCATCTGACTGTTTATCTAACGCCAATAACTCAGTGACACGGCCAAGCCCCTTATCTGCGCCGATTTGGCGTTGGCGTTCAGTAACACTAAGCGTTGCTTTATGCTGGATCTGAAAGGGGACATCAATGGCATTAGCGGCTAAAAAGCCGTAAAAGTTACGTTGTTGGCTAAGCGCTGTGAATAACGCTTTTGCTTGCTGCTGGTTTTGCTTATCGTCACTACTTTGTAAAATATTTGCCCGCCAGTATGTCCAGCGGGCAGTATTTTGTTTCTCTTTACTGAGCAAAGGAACGAAATGTTCAAACTGAGCGCGCTCGTTAGTTCGCAGCGCCCAGCGAAGTCGCATCTCTACTAAATCGTCACGATCAAGTAGCGGCAACATAGTATCGACAAAGCTTTTTAACGCTTCAGTTTGGTAAATCAATGCTCTTCGAACGAGGTAGCGGCTTAGTTGCCGTCCTTTATACTCGCTAAAGCGGTCCGCCTTTTGGTATTTAGCAAATAATTTAACGGCTTGTTTCAGATCTTTTTTAGCTAATCGCCTAATGCCACTATCGACAATAGCGCCATTTATCTTGGCTTTACTACTGTATCTTGAGGTATGACGCAGACTACGAGGATCTTTGTATACAGTGACTAACCGTTCAGCGGCTTGTTTATTGGTGGTGATTTTTCTAGATAGATAGCTTAACAGGCCATATTGACCCTGTTCAAAACTTAATAGCATTCTAGACCAGATCATCTCTTGGGTTTGCAAGCCGGATTTTTTCCACTCACTGAACAGTGGGTCACACTCTTTTGGACGTGAACGGCCATAAAGCCACAGTTCGCTTGCCCCCTTGTAAGCGAGCTGTTTATCACCTTTCTGCAGTTGAGCACGAAAGAAATAGCACTGTAATGAGACGTTGTTAGGTCTTAGGGGACTTACCGCGAGAAAATCATTCCAACGCTTTTGTTTTCCGCTGCGGATTAGATAGCGGTAACGCGCAGTGTTATACAAAGGGCTACCGTCAAACTGCTGAAAAGAGCCTGCGGCTTTGCTTCCGGGCTCTGTCAATATAGACTCGATATTGTTGTGAAAATCCAAATAAATTGCTAAAGGGTAATCACCCAATTGAGAACGTAATTTTTGGTAGGTATTTAGATTTTGTTTATCGAGTGCTTGCTTTGCATCGAGGTAAAGTTGCTGCTCTGGTGTTAATGCCGTTGCAGCTGCAATTGGGGATGAGATGAACGTTATTGCCGCTAGTAAAATGCCACGTAACTGCTTGTGCATCTGTTAAACCCTCTTTCAATGTCCCTATTGGCAGATATGTTGTGTTATTTACTGCGAGATGAGTTCATCATCAGATAAGCTTAGCGCTTTATCCAGCAACTGGGTATCGACTTTTTTACTGGTTTCAACTCCGAGTTGCCGCATCTGGTGAGCTTGGCGGATCACGTTGCCTTTGCCGGAGGCTAACTTGTTCATGGCATTGCTATAATTTTTTTCAGCAGACTCAATAGCGCGGCCGATTTTTTCCATGTCTTCTAGGAAGCCACATAGTTTGTCGTATATTTTCCCCGCCTGCTTTGCTATCAACTGAGCATTTTGATTTTGATACTCATATCGCCAAATATTATTTATGGTTCTTAGTGCCACTAATAAATTTGTGGGGCTAACCAGCATGATGTTACTTTCAAGGGCGTAGTTAACTAGGCTTGGATCATGTTCTAATGCCAGTAAAAACGCAGGTTCCAGAGGAATAAACATCAGCACGTAATCTAAGCTAGTTAAGCCATGAAGTTTTTGATAATCCTTGTGGCTTAAGCCCTTAATATGAGCCCTAACGGATACGACGTGCTCTTTAATTGCTTGAGCACGAACAGCATCGTCGTCACTGTTAAAATAGCGCTCATAGGCAAGAAGTGACATCTTGGCGTCGATAACAACGTCTTTGTTTTCTGGCAGGTGGACAACGACATCTGGCTTGAAGCGTTTACCATCGTCATTTTTTAGATCCGCTTGGGTATCGTATTCATGACCTTCGCGTAATCCACTTTCTTGCAATACTCGCTCTAAAATAACCTCGCCCCAGTTGCCCTGTTGCTTGTTATCTCCCTTTAACGCTCTAGTAAGGTTAATGGCGTCTTGGCTCATCTTGAGATTGAGCTCGGTTAAAGAGTCGAGTTGATGCTTTAACGCGCTGCGCTGACTTTGTTCATGAGAATAAGAGGTTTGTACTTGGAGTCTAAATCCTTCTAGCTGCTGCTTAAAGGGAGCGAGTACGCTGTCGAGTTGTTGGTTATTCTGACTCTGTAGTTTCTCACTTCTCGCTTCAAATATTTTGGTTGCTAGATTTTCAAACTGAGCATTAAGTCTAATTTCGCTATCTTCTAGTAATTGAATTTTGTCGTTAAGTGCTCGCTGCTCTGCATCATAACGTGCAGTCATGGTTTGCGTCATAGCGTTTGATTTAGACAGCGCAAGTTGGGTTTCCATCTGTTTACGCTGATTGTCGCTTAACGCGAGTTCAAGCTCATTGGCTCTTTCTGCTTGTGCTTGTGCTTTTCCGAGTTGTTCTATGCGCTGTTCTAGTTTTTCTTGTAACTGATTTAATTGGTAATCTTTTTGGTGAAGTGATTCTTTTAGCGCTAATATTTCGCCATTAAGTTCAACTTTTGTTTGTGCAATGTCATCTGTAAGCTGTTGTCGAACGTATTCCCATTTAACGCGTGTTTTACGTTGGTTAAACAGGGCACCGATTAGGATAGAAAGAAAGGCGATTGCGATAATGATGATAATTTCAGGTGTAGAAAAAGCGATATTCAAAGGCATGTGAGAAGGCTCTTAACATGGTTGATGAGACGGTAGAGTGGCACGGTGCTTTAAACACTGCAAGCTTAAGCACATTAACTATTAAGTAAGTGCTGCAGACGTAATCAACTGTTAATGAAATGTAATTAATTGAGGTTGACGAAATCTTTTACACGATAGCGCGGTCTGAGTATTTAAGAGTTTTAAATCAACAACTGTAGAGGATAGCGGCCAATGACTATAATTAACAAAGCTGCATGGGATAAATTTAAAGATTGTGATGTAACACCAGAAGAGGTTTACCATGACAGAAGGCGTATTCTCAAGCAGATGGGGTTTGTTGGCGCGGGTGCATTACTTTCTTCACGCGCCAATGCTGGCGTGTTTGATCTGTTTTCAAGTGAGGAGGAGAAGGCTGCATTTGCACGAGTCGCTCTGCCACATGCGAAACAGACTGAATACGACCACCTTCTTTACGGTGAGCAAACACCTGAAAATAAAGTGATATCACATAACAACTTCTATGAATTTGGCACCAGTAAGACAGATCCTGTCGATAATGCTCAGGGTTTAACTGTTAACCCTTGGCAGTTAGTTATCGATGGCGAAGTCGATACCCCGTTAACATTGGATTATGACGATATTTTAAAAATGTTGCCATTAGAGGAGCGGATCTACAATTTTCGATGCGTTGAGGCATGGTCCATGGTGATCCCCTGGGTTGGCTTTTCTTTGGCCAAGTTATTGAAAAAAGCTGGCGTCAAAAGTAATGCTACTCATGTGGCCTTTGAAACGCTTTATGATCCTGAGCAAATGCCTGGGCAGAAGAACCGTTATAGCGGTGGTGGCATAAACTATCCCTATGTTGAAGGGCTAACATTAGCGGAGGCGATGACAGATCTGACCTTTATGTCTGTGGGGTTATATGGCAAAACATTGCCCCCCCAAAATGGCGCGCCAATAAGATTAGTGGTGCCCTGGAAGTATGGTTTCAAAAGCATAAAATCTATCGTTCGAATTCATGTTACCGACAAACAACCTCGATCCTCTTGGAATCTATTAGCTCCTAGTGAATACGGATTTTATGCCAATGTAAATCCACAGGTGGATCATCCTAGATGGTCACAAGCGTCAGAGCGACGCATCGCCGCAGGAGGCCTGTTTTCAGCGAAAAGGATCCCAACACTGCCCTTTAACGGCTATGGTGATCTAGTCTCAGGATTATATGATGGCTTAAACTTAAGAAAAAATTTCTAGCCGGAGGTTTAATGAATAAAAAACAATTAAGATTAACCTCTCGATCGTTGTTTTGGCTTAAGGGGCTAATGCATTGTATTGGCTTGTTACCGATTATCTATTTAGTGTTATTGGTGCTGAATGATAAAGCGGGCGGCGATCCAGTACAGTATATTATCCACTATACGGGAACGGGTGCACTAAACGCATTGGTTGCCACCCTATTGATATCGCCGCTGGCAAAAAAGTTCAAACAAGGATTGTTGTTGCAAACGAGGCGGCTAGTAGGGCTTTATGTATTCGCGTATGCAAGCTTGCATATACTCGCTTTTTTCAGCCTCGACCTATTGTTTGCCTGGGGACTCTTCTTTGAAGAAGTTGTAAAACGTCCTTATATTCTAGTGGGAGCAGCGGGTTATCTGTTGCTAACGGCACTAGCGTTAACCTCGTTTAAAGCGGTGATGCGTAAAATGGGCAAGCGTTGGCAGAAATTACATAATGCTATTTATCTAATAGCGCTGCTTATTCCGGTACATTTTTATTGGTCTGTAAAATCTGAGATTATAGAACCCATACTGTATTTTTTAATTATGGGCTTATTACTGGGCTTAAGGTTGAAACAGACTCGATGGTGGAAACAGTTGTCTATTAAAAATAGCCTAAGAGGACGGCAAATAAATTCACAGCCATAAATCCTTAGGTTAAAATGGGGTTAGCTATTGAAAACACCTAACTCCCTTATAAACATAAAAGGGATGAAAGCTTCATTAAATGTTGCTTAAACATCTATTTTACACTCGAACTACAGCGAACGTAATTACAAATATATTGTATTCGATGAGTACTCTTTCGATGGCCATTCACTGGGATCATAAGACGTTTTCGTGTCTCGCTAGCGCCCATCCGTAGGCGTTTTGAGAACATTGATTGTATGGACCTAGCAACCTCTGGGACTCGACATCAGCATTACTGATTTTCTAATGAATTAGCTTAAAGAACATATCGATATTTTATGAGGCTTGTTGTTGCTTCATTATCTGAATGACATCATCGTAAGAGATATTGAATTGACGAGAAAGATTAATTATTTTTGTTTTATACGTTTGAATACTTTCTTGTTGGGCAAGCAATCTTTTCTCATTATCAACAAGTTCAGTTACAGCTTCTTGTAAAATAAGTAAACGTCTTAAATTAAAATCCAGTGAATCGATACATTTTAACATTTGTTGTTTATTACGAGCTTGCTCAAGATTGCTATTGGTTTTTTTATCATAACCGTATTGGTCTAAGGCAGCGATGGCATTTTCTAAATCTAGATTTTCTTTCATAGGAGTCCGAGGTAAGGAAGATTTACGTGCAAAAGTAGACATTGCTAAAGATTATAGTTTGTAATCTAACTCTGTAAAAGGAAAAACGTCTTTTTTAGTATAAAAAGATAACTATTTACTTGGGTTTAGCTGAATGACCTGTCAATCTAGCAAATATGATTTAATGCTTGTAAAGCAAGGAGCCGCTAATGCTTGATCTATTGCCCGATTTATTTGACTCATACGCAGAACATTTATCGTTACTCCCACCCATGTTCAAATCGTTTGGTAACAAAGACTGTTTTTGGGGCGAAGTCGTCACAGTTAAGTGTTTCAAGGATAATTCGTTAGTCAAAGATGTGCTAGCAAAAGACGGCAAAGGCAAGGTGCTTGTTGTCGATGGGCAAGGGATGACCGACAGTGCGTTACTTGGCGACATGATCGCTAAAAATGCCGAAGAAAACGGTTGGCAAGGCATTGTGATTTTTGGCTGCGTTCGAGATGTGGCCGCGCTAAAGACCATGGATATTGGTATACAAGCTATCGGGGTTAGTCCAGTAAAGACCGTTAAAAAAGGTCTCGGGGAGGTTAATGTTGCAGTAGAAATTTATGGCGTCATTATTTCGCCACACTCATTTGTGTATGCTGATCTCAACGGCATCGCAATATCTAACCAAGCTTTAGATTTATCCGTGCTAAATTAGTCGTAATCGCATTTTGTTATTCAGATGGAATCTGTCATGAAATTTTTAAAATGGTTTTTTGTCGCAATCTTAGCTTTAGTTGCAGCGTTGGTGTTATATATCACCCTAATTTTTGACCCAAATGATTTAAAACCGCAGATTGTTGATGTGGTAAAGCAAAATACCGGTCGTAACTTGACGATCAGCAGTGACCTATCATGGACTTTTTTCCCCAGTCTAGGGATTAAATTAGGCGGGATTACACTTTCAAATCCACAAGGGTTTGAAAACCCTGCGATGGTCTCCGTGAATGAAGTTGTCGCCGAAGTGGCGCTAATGCCATTGTTAAACAAAGAGGTTGTGATATCACAACTAAACTTAGATGGTTTAACGCTGGCGCTGGAAACTCAGAAAGATGGCAGAACGAGTTTTGATGGGCTAACTGGCCAAGCTAGCGACACAGTCCCAGCAAAAAACAGCATTGGCGGAGGATCTAGTGCGACTTTATCAAAGTTGGACATTGGTGGTATCTCTATTACTAATACCCAAATTAGTAATGTCGACCACCAAACTAACACCAAGCAATCTTTATCTTTAAAGTCACTAACACTAGGACGTTTTCAGCTTGATGAGTTCGCTAAGTTACAATATGAACTCACAGCGTCATTGCCGGATCTAAAAGTGGGTAGCAGTGGTGAAGGGCAAATCAGAGTGTCTCAAGATCTACAGCGAGTGACGATTAATGATTTTGTTGTGAGCAATGTAATCACTGGAACAAGTATTCCCAACGGTTCGTTAAAAGCTGACCTTAGGACTTCACTGGAGATGGCGTTAGATAAGCAAACAATGAGTTTGATGTTAGCCAGTTTTAGTGCCGCAGATATTAATGCCTCGGGTCAACTGGATATCGCCTACGGCAAGAAAGTGCCTAAGGTTGTCGCAAAACTTGAGTTTGGCGATATTGATTTAGATCGATTATTGCCAAAACAAGAGCAGGGCGCTGCAAACGCGACCCAAGCAAGTCAGTCTAATACCGCTGCAGTCGAACCTGATTTAACCGCGATGAAGTCGGTTGACTTGGATGTCAGTGTAAAGGTTAAATCAGTAAAAGTAGCCAATGTGAAAACTCAAGACTGGGTATTAAAAATGGTCATGCAGCAAGGCATTGCCAATATCAGCCAGTTATCGGCAAATTTGTATGGTGGCAGTATAAAAGTGTCTGCAAAACTGGATGGCCGCAATAAAGTGGCGCAGTACCAGTTTGACAAACGTCTGAGTGGTGTCGATATTCGTGCTTTATTAATGGATGCTGCTGAAGTCGATATGCTAGACGGTACGGCTAACTTTAATGTTACCGGTAAGGGTAAGAGCTTACTGCCGGATAATCTTAAAAAGAACCTACGTGCCAATGGGCAATTTGAAATTGCTGATGGCGCGATTCACGGCGTTAATATTCCGCAAATGATTAGAGACGCCAAAGCGAAACTTAGCGGCGATATGTCATCGAGTAACTCTACTGAGCAGAAGACAGATTTCACCAGTATGACCGGCTCATTCAAGGTGGCCAAAGGGGTTGTCTTAAATCCCGATCTAAACATGGCGTCACCTCTTATACGTCTGACTGGAGCTGGGACTGCCAATGTCATCAACGAAGCGTTAGATTACAAATTAACCACCTCCGTAGTGGGATCTCTTGAAGGTCAGGGCGGTAATGAACGTGACGCGTTATACGGCGTTGAGATCCCATTTGTGATTAGCGGCACAATGTCCGAGCCTAATTTTGCGTTGGATACCAAAGCCTTGTTAGATTCTAAGTTAAAAGATGAAACCAATAAGCTTAAAGACAGCTTGTTTAAGAAATTCGGAGGATTTTGATGTTATATAAAGCAGGATTAGGTCTAGTGGTATTAAGTGCTTTAGGGTGCTCGCAAGGCATCGACACAAGTGCAGTTGAGAACGCTGATATGACAAAATCAAATAACAGTAGTGCTAAAGTAACACCTGTCATTGTTACGCCTGCAGATAAGAGTGATGTAAAGGCTAAACTAAGCCAACAGGGCTTGTTTGATGCTAAATTGATTGTTGAGCAAACAGCAGCGCAGCCAATGAAGGTGACTTTGCAATACACCAACAATCAATCTCATGGCGTACCCTTGATGTTTAACTCTGGTATGACGGCTGATCTATGGCTAATGGATGCCACTGGCAACAAAGTGTGGGCTTGGTCCAATGAAATGATGTTTACCCAAGCCATACGTGAAACAGTAATGCCTGCAGGTAAAACTCAAAACGTCAAATTCAGCATAGCTGCTGATGTGGCGTCCTCAGTAGGTAAAGGTTATTACTTAAAGGCCATATTTGCAGGGCGAGCAACTGAATCAAAAACGCCTGCAATGGCAACGGTACTTTATAAGTTTTAACTGAGTTTGAAACGAAAACCGGGCCAGCAGGCTTAGATTGAACATGCCGATAAACTCTAAGTTTATCGGCATTTTTATACGCTTTAACTCGCTGTTAATCAAGTCTAAAAGAGTACGGTTGTCGGTAGACAATAAAGATTAATAATTGACATTAAAGTTTGTCATTTTTATCGGTCTAAACGCGAGTCGGTAGATGGATACTGGCTCATTACTGCCCCAAAACAACTTAGCGCTAATTCAATTCGTCACTCCAGTAACGCTTCTGGACTGGAGTCTAGCGACCTTTGCTTTGTATTTGGAGTAAGGATCAACGATCTGCAGCCAATGCGCTAGTGTCTTTGCAAGCCGCCGTAAAATCTTCCCTGATGGCTCTGCTAAATCATCCCTGATTTAGAAGCTTGCACGCCACTCAGCGCACAAGCTGCTAGCAAGTTCATCGAAGCGTCAAACTCATTTATGCCCCTTTACCACTTAGAGTAAAAGCTCATTAACATGTAGTGAATACGATATTGCCTTACTAAAACTTATCCGAAAAGGCTTACGGTAAAAGAACGCTAAAATCAGATCGCATTTAGCAATTTCATTCTCGATGTATATCACTAAGTGGCTGATTATATATTGAATAAATAATAGGAAGATGGCATTCTGGTTAGAAGGTAACCAGCTTTTCGCTGTCTAAGTATTCAACCGCACTTCCTAAGAATGAACAGTATGAAAACGATAACTAAAATACAATTACGAAACTTCAAAAAATATCGTGAATTTAATGTCAGCTTTGATCCGGAACTAAACTTACTGATAGGCGATAATGAAGCTGGCAAAAGCACTATTCTAACGGCTATTGAATTAGTGTTAAGTGGCAGTAAAAGTAAAGTTGAGACAATTGGACTAGAAAGTTTTTTTAATACTAGCGTGATACAGGATTTTTTAGCTAGTGGAAAGAAGTTTGAAAATCTACCAGTTCTTATTATCGAACTGTACTTAAATGAGCAAGGCAACCCTTCTCTAAACGGTAAAAACAACCTGGATGGAGTTCCAGGTGATGGACTTAGATTGATCTGCGAACCTAACGAAGAGCTGAGCCATGAAGTAGCTCAGGTGTTAGCTCAAGCCGAGGCCAATTTTCCTTTTGAATATTACTCAATAAGGTTTTCTACCTTTGCTGACGAGGCGTACACTGGCTATCGTAAGTTTTTGAAACACTTGACACTCGATAGTTCCCAGATAAATAACGAATATGCGACTAGAGAGTATATTAAGACTGTTTATGAATCTCATGTAGATCAACCACAAAGGATTGGATTGCAGAACGATTATCGCCAGCAAAAGGCAAACTTTAAAGAAAACAGCTTAAAACCGATTAATGACACTCTGGATAACTATCAATTTTCGGTTAAATCGGGCACAAAATCTAATCTTGAGACTGATTTAACAATTACTGAAGATGATGTTCCACTTGAAAATAAAGGTAAAGGGCGTCAGTGTTTTATCAAAACTGAATTTGCACTACAGCGAAGCAATCCAGACCAAGATCTAGATGTTCTCCTTTTAGAGGAACCTGAAAATCACCTCAGTCATACCAATATGAAAAAATTGGTAGATCGAATTTCTGAATCTGAAGCAAAGCAAATCTTCATTGCTACTCATAGCAGTTTGATCAGTACTAGGTTAGATCTTCGAAAAACAGTTTTCCTGAATAGCAAATCGACAGACCCACTGTTGTTAAAAGACCTGCCTAATGATACCGCCAAGTTCTTTATGAAAGCCCCAGACAATAACGTTCTGGAGTTTGTAATGTCACCCAAGGTCATTCTGGTGGAAGGTGATGCTGAATACATGCTTATTGAGCAGCTTTACATAAACGTCACACAATCCACACCAGAACGTGATGATGTACACATCATTTCGGTCGGTGGAACAAGCTTTAAGCGTTATCTTGATATTGCAAAATTATTAGGTATGAGAGTTGCGGTCATCAGAGACAATGATGGTGATAAGGAAGTAAACTGTGTTGATAGTTTCATTGATTACACAGCCGATAATATGCAGGTATTTTGTGATGACGATGATACTAATTGGACTTTCGAAATATGTATACTGGCTTCAAATCCCAAACTTTGCGAAGAGCTATTTAGTAAAAAGTTAAGAAAGAAACCGAAAAAAGAAGAAAAAATTACACTCCCTGAGTACATGTTAAGTCATAAAGCTGACGTGGCTTTTGAACTGCTTGATAAGAAAGCCGAAGAATTACTTACACCTGATTACATTGCCAGAGCGTTCGCATGGATAAACGAGTAATTTTCGCTGTAGCTGGTTCAGGTAAGACCAGCCATATCATTGATGGTTTAAATGAGGGGTCGCGTACCCTTATCATAACTTATACTGAAAACAATTTTAAAAGCCTAAAGAAGCGCATATCAGCCAAGTTTGGATACATCCCGAGCGGTATCAAAGTGTATACCTATTTCACTTTTATATATTCATTCTGTTTCAAGCCAATTTTGGGTCATGATGTAAAAATCAAGGGCATAAACTGGGACATACCTCCTCAATTTACGCTCCGCCTAAAGAGAAATGATGAACGTTTCTATGTCGATAAAAATAAAAGGTTGTACCATAACCGTATTGCTAAAATGTTGGAACAGTTTGGAGTCATTGATGAACTTATATCAAGGGTGGAAAAGTACTTTGATAGTATTTGCATTGATGAAGTTCAAGATTTTGCCGGACATGATTTCAATCTGCTTCTTCAACTGGCAAGCGCGAGAGTGAACCAACTCTTGGTTGGGGATTACTACCAGCACACATTCGATACCAGTAGAGATGGTACAACTAATAAAACTTTGCATGACTGCTATGAAAAATATAAACAAAAGTTTATCAAATCTGGTTTCACGATTGATACTGATACCCTTTCTCGTAGTTACCGCTGTAGTGCAAACACGTGTGAATTTGTCACTGATAACATTGGGATAAATATTCTTTCACACCGAAAAGATGCAACGAATGTAGAGTTTATCAAATGCAAAGAACGTGCTAATGAGCTTTTTACTTGTCCTGAGACAGTAAAGCTTTTTTATCAAGCAAGCTATAAATACAAGGGACTAACGGAAAATTGGGGAGCAACAAAAGGTGAAGATCACTATGGGCATGTTTGTGTGGTTTTGAATCAAAAGACCCTGACTTATTTAAACCAAGGTAAGCTACACGAGTTACCATCACAGACGAAAAACAAACTTTATGTGGCGTGTACTAGAGCAAAGGGAAACCTTTATTTAGTTCCTGAACGTCACTTATTAGAGTTTAAACAGTGATTAATAAGTTATCTGTTAACCAATTAACTTGGATGTGGCAGCGGCCAAGTCCAATACACGATTTGTGCTCTGCAAACAGCGCAATGCATAAATACTAAGACGTTAGGTTTCTCGGCGGTTCAACCGCATTTATATTTTGAATTTTTAGAGGTGCATATGGCGGGTGGAGCGTTCGGACATGACTACAAAATGGAATGGCTTGAAGATGAAAGACTCAGGCAAGACAACTCCACTACAAACTGGATTTATATTGGAGTTGATACAGAGCGCGAAGGTATGGCAAAAATTGGATTAACGACAGGCTCTCTTGGTACAAGGTCAAGTGGAACTCAGAACCCTTTCTATGCTCTTCTTTGCGCTTTCAAAATAAAAGAAGGTGTTAATCCTGATGGAGTCGCCATCATTGAAGATTCAGTAAAAACATTTCTGAGTAAATCATACAGGTGCATACCTCATAGAATTTCAGGCCGACTTTCTGAATGGTTTTATGTTACTCCTACTGAGATGAGGGAGCGTGTTAACGATTTTTTATACGAAAATTTCAGTTGGGAAATGCACTGCTATCATTGCAATATTCGAGACATCGGTGTCATCTATTCGTGGGAAAACACTGAATTTCGTCAAGGCAGTTCACGTCCTCGATATCAAGTAAATGATTTAAGCTCTCCCCCAGTAGATCCAAATTGTTATATGCCCGGCGGATGCGGTGAAGATTGTGATTGTTGGGATTGATCGTTTAAACAAGTGGGGTCAGAAACAAGTGGGGTCAGTGTAAACTTTATTATCCTCCCTTAATCTGGCAGTCAGCAAATTTCTAGTTCCCCCCAAAACTTGCGCTGTTGGTGCCTGTCAGGTTGTCATACATTCCCTAATGTAAATAGTTACTTTAAGAGCTTTAACTCTAACAAGATTTTGTCCAAAAGCGTGTCAGACGCTACATTGAACTTGCTGACAGAGCATGTGCTGTGGGGCGTGCAAGCTTCTAAATCACGGATGATTTAGCAGAGCCTACATGGACGTACTTGTGGCGGCTTGCTAAGACACAGGGCGCATGGTCTGCAATTTCAATATGGCCTGATAATTTCAGACTTAAAGGCACTGGATCCCGGCCCAGAAGCTTCACTCGGCAATTGCGCCCTGCATTGCTCTGCCTCCTGAATCTGACCTACACGGACGTAGGAAATGCCATTGTTGTTGGAACTATCAACAGCTATTCAGTCGCTCGTTTCTGTCCAAAAACGAGTTGAGCAATACTCAAACTTTACTGTCTTCCGACAACGGCTATGACTACAACAATGGCTAAAAAATAGCTAAAAAATAGCTAAAAAATAGCTAAAAAATAGCTATAAAATAGCTATAAAAAAATCCGAGCTCTATCAGAGTTCGGATTTTGTATTCATGTTCTTTTTCAACTTATAGCGTTGAAAGAGGCTTGGAGATTAACCAGCGAAATTTGCGTTAACAAAATCCCAGTTAATTAGCTGCCAGAAGTGAGCCATGTAGTCAGGACGAACATTGCGGTAATCGATATAGTAAGCATGCTCCCAAACATCAACTGTCATGATCGGTGTAACAGAATCATCAGTGAGTGGTGTCGCTGCATTGCTAGTATTAACGATTGCCACGGTACCATCAGCTTTTTTCACTAACCAAGTCCAAGCGCTACCGAAGTTGTTAACGGCAGAATCTGTAAACTGTGCTTTAAATGCGTCAAACGAACCAAAAGCTGCAATGATTGCGTCAGCTACTGGTCCCGTTGCTTCGCCGCCGCCATTTGGTGATAGGCAGTTCCAGTAAAAAGTGTGGTTCCAGATTTGAGCTGCGTTGTTGAAGATACCACCAGTAGAGGTCTTGATGATCTCTTCTAGGCTCTTCTCTGCAAGGTCAGTTCCATCAACTAGGCCGTTAAGCTTTACAACGTAAGTGTTGTGATGCTTACCGTAATGGTAGTTAATTGTCTCTTCTGAGATATGTGGCTCAAGGGCGTTTTTTGCGTAAGGTAATGCGGGTAATTCGAAAGCCATTAGTTTTCTCCGTTAACTCTTGATTGTTGTTTTATGCGTTCTTGCTCACTTTGGGACATTTTACCTAATAAACTTGTGAAGTGTATCATTGTTTATTCGAAATGGTCGATTACCTCAATCGATTAAATCTATTAGCAAGTATCCTTACTAAAAGTAGGTTTTTGTTCTGCACTATACTGGCGTACAATAACCCTATTGCAATGTTGTATAACTCAGGAATTTAAAATGGAAACAATGGAAACAGTTGAAAAAATCAAGCAGCAAATAGCCGAAAACCCAATTATCGTTTACATGAAAGGCTCACCAAAGTTACCTAGCTGTGGTTTTTCTTCTCAAGTCGCGCAGATCATGATTAATTGTGAAGCGCAATTTGCTTTCGTTGATATTCTTCTGCACCCAGATATTCGTAGCGAACTTCCTAAATATGCTAACTGGCCAACTTTCCCACAATTGTGGATCGAAGGCGAACTCATCGGTGGCTGCGATATTCTTACTGAAATGTTCCAAAAGGGTGAGTTACAGACCCTTATCAAGGAAACGGCTGCAAAATATAAAACGGAAGATGAGCAAGCAAGTAGCTAATCTTTGGTTTTTTAAAGAAAAGCCCTGAATATCTTAGATATTCAGGGCTTTTTTTATGGATGTTTGTATTAGGAATAATACAATGCAAACGAGTTAAATTTGGTCAAGATCTTCACTGACGATTTTACTATGTGCAGCAGCATTATCTGGCAGTACAAGATTCATTAATATCGCGACAATACCGCACAAGCTAATCCCGGTAAGGCTAAATGAGCCGATACCAAACGCCATGCCGCCAATACCAAATACTAAGGTTACACCAACGATACTCAAGTTACGTGGTTCGTTCATATCAACGTGATTCTTGATCAACGAGTTAAGGCCGACCGCAGCGATTGAGCCGAATAGTAAACACATGATCCCGCCCATAACAGGCACGGGGATAGTTTGCATCAACGCGCCCAATTTACCGACAAAGGCCAGAGTAATGGCAGTAATGGCCGTCCAGGTCATGATCACTGGGTTAAATGCTTTAGTCAGTGTCACCGCCCCCGTTACTTCCGAATAGGTGGTGTTAGGTGGGCCGCCGAATGCAGATGAGGCTATGGTCGCAAAACCATCGCCGGCGAGCGTTCTGTGTAGGCCTGGTTTCTTGATGAAATCTTTTCCTGTGACGTTTGATATTGCCAGAATATCACCAATGTGTTCAACCGCTGGTGCAATCGCTACCGGGATCATAAAGAGAATGGCGTGCCAATTAAACTCTGGCGCGACAAAGTTAGGCAGCGCAATCCAACTAGCG
This sequence comes from Shewanella abyssi, assembly GCF_023284025.1. Classification (GTDB taxonomy): domain Bacteria; phylum Pseudomonadota; class Gammaproteobacteria; order Enterobacterales; family Shewanellaceae; genus Shewanella; species Shewanella abyssi. Next base: position 167,679 of record NZ_JAKIKR010000001.1, read on the forward strand.
TTGGCGACCGCAGAGAAATCCACGATACCAAATGCCAAACTGAGGCCATAGCCGACGGAAATACCGGCCAAAATAGGCATTAGTTTGAGCATGCCTTTAGCAAAGATTGCAACCGCTATGGTGGTGAATAAAGAGGCTAACGAGATGATGAGCGCAGTATTTTGTTCTACGAGTACCAGACTGCCATCACCGCTTTTACCGATTGCCATATTGACTGCAACTGGCGCCAAGCCTAATCCAATAACGATAATTACCGGGCCGACAACGACCGGAGGTAACAAGCGTTTAATAAAACCTGGACCTCTTACTTTAACGACGCTAGCTAATAAAACGTACACTATGCCGGCGGCCATGAGCCCGCCCATGGTCGATGGGATCCCCCACGTTTGTACGCCATACATAATAGGCGCGATAAAGGCGAAAGAGGAGGCAAGGAAAATCGGTATTTGACGTTTGGTGATCAACTGAAAGATTAGGGTGCCTATTCCAGCAGTAAATAATGCAACATTGGTATCTAAGCCTGTTAATAAAGGCATCAATACGAGTGCACCAAAGGCAACAAACAACATTTGTGCCCCCTGTAAAGGCAGTGTAAGGTTTTTCATTATTATTCTCTTATTTTAAATAAACTTAGTAATCATATCTTTATGCAACAAAATATAAAGCGATTTTGTTCAAACTACTGGGATCTTATTGCATTAAGGCCTTGTTTATAAAAATTCCTAATTCTGACTACTGTGGTACAATTTGCTTAATTGTGTCGTTTTTGAAGCCTAAATATGCCGAGATCTATTTGTCGTTACTTGATGATATTTGCGCTATTCGTGAGTATTCCTCCTCTTGCTACTGCCGCCGAGGTTAATAAGCTTGATGAAAGCTTAGTGGCTGTAGAATCGAGAGCCAATAACTTGAGAAGCCAGGCAATTAAACAGGCTTTTAAGGAAGTTGTTCTTAAAAATACGGGCACTCAAAGTGCTTTAACACATCCGGATGTTGTCAAGCAGCTCGCTAAAGCTAGTTCACTGATGACCCAATATGGTTATCAAGAGTTAAACGGTGATCTATTTATCCAAGTAAACTTCGACCACAAACGAGTGATTAGCCTATTACGTCAAGCAGGTTTGCCTATTTGGGGCAAGCAACGTCCATTAACTTTGGTGTGGCTTGTTGAAGATGTAGAGAACGAGAAGAGTATCTTAAGTGATGCCTCTTTGTCGTCTACTCGCGATGCGTTTAATACACAGTCGGCTAATCGTGGTGTGCCGTTAGTGTTTCCTCTAATGGATCTCGATGATGCTATGCAGGTTGGTGTTAACGATATACGGGGCCAGTTCACTGATAATGTTGCCAATGCCTCGTTAAGGTATCAATCAAACTACTTCATTATGGCGACTATAGAGCCGCAAGGGTCTGTATTTCGTTATCAGATGGCACTTTACCCAAGAGAGCGTGCCGATGATGTCAGTCAATTAACCCCCTCAATTAAAACGAATGGCGAAGTCGTGACTGTAGAGCAGGCTGTCACTGCGATAACCGCGGCAGCGAGTGAATATTATGTGGGTCAATATGCTATCGCAGATTCAGGTGAGAAACTGACCACTAAAATAGCATTTACCGATGTTAGCCAAATGAAACAACTGGTTGAAATAGAAAAGTATCTAAATCAGCTTAGCGCCATCAAAACGGTAAATGTTGCTCGCATTGAAGGTATGACGGTTGAGTTTAACCTGGCACTTTTTGGTAATGAAGATGATCTACATCGTTTGATGAAGCTTGATCCGCGGATTGAAGGCATAAAGAGTATTGCTGCGGATGACGTGGAATATGCAGGCTTTGAAACAATGATCAAGGTCGAGAAACAGACACAGATCTACTATTGGAAAGGTCAATAGCTCCCAATTTGTAGGTGCCCGTGGTAACATGTGCACCTAAATTGAAATACTGCGTTGTCGAGATACTCCCGAGTGAAATCAAACTCACCGTTACAATTATCATTACCCGTTCATCTACCGGACGATGAAACCTTTAACAGTTATTATCCTGCTGCAGGCAACGATCAACTCATACAGAGTTTACAATCCTGTGCAGAAGGGCTGGCTGAAGGTGCTGTTTTTATCTGGGGCCCAGAGAAATCCGGCCGCACGCATTTAATGCATGCAGCGTGTGCTCACGCTAATGATCTTGGCCGCAGCAGCTTTTATATCCCATTAGGGATCCATGCCAGTATCTCACCTGCCTTGTTAGAAGGTTTGGAAAAGATTGATTTAGTGTGTATTGATGATGTTAATGCCATCGCTGGTCATCCGGTTTGGGAAGAGGCTATTTTTGATCTTTACAATCGCATCTCCGAACAAAAAACCTGTTCATTAGTATTAAGTGCCAGTGTTTCACCGGTAGATACTGGCTTTTCGTTACCCGATCTCATTTCACGTATGCAGTGGGGTCTAAATTATCAGCTGCAACCTATGGCGGATGATGAAAAGTTAGCAGCGCTGCAGCGTCGTGCTGCAATGCGTGGTTTACAGCTTTCTGACGATGTAGGTCGATTCTTGCTTAATCGATTAGCCAGAGACTTAAGAACCTTATTTGATGTACTAGATCGGCTAGATAAAGCATCTTTGGTTCATCAACGTAAGCTAACGATCCCTTTTATAAAAGAGATGTTGCGACTTTAACCGTTGTTTTTTTTGACTCGTTATTTCAAATATTAAAAGCCCAGCATTAACTGGGCTTTTTGTTATTAGCACTTAATAGGCTTAATCTTCGCGTAACCGGTGTCTGTTGCCGCTTAAGGTAAGAGGCGGCGCAGTGACTTCAGTCTGTGGTGAGACGCGATTAACAGCGCTTGATGTGGTTGGTGAAATAGTTAAATTTTCTGACCAGCTATCTCCTTGAACCATAAAAATGGGCTGCGGTAGGTTACTTACCAGACTCATGCTATCTAATTCAGGTAGTATTTGCTCAATAACGAACGCGGCGCGTGATTGAAGAGCATTATCACCAACTCTGCCTCTTTGACCCCAGTCAACACTAATGGTATCGGCCGTTGTCACTTCAGGCTTATCAGTCACCGCTACATCTCGTTGTATTGATAACCTATAGCTCATCATGGCTTCTTCAAATAACATGGCTGCATCTTCTCTACGTGTTGAATAGGCGTAGTAATCTGATGCGGTATCGTTTGAGAAAAAGCTAGTGATATCACTCGGGCTGTAGGCCTTTTGGGTCTCATTGGCAGCCTCTCCTCTGAAACTCACATCGGCGAGATTGGTCATTATGTCACTGCTTAACGGATACATGGCGGATAATTGATCAGAGATGAGCAGTTGTTGCTTCTCTCTCTTTTGGTAATCGTCTAGTAGTGTCGGGCCTTGAAGGCTTGAATGTATACTGCGAGGAAAAAAGTCATTTGCGTGTGCTAGCTCATGATAGAGCAGGGATGCAAGATCTGGATGCATTTCAGTGGCACTGCGGTTTACTCTAGTACTTCTTGGCGTGACATAGGAAGTATATTGATTATTTTTGACATAGCGCCACGGCATAAGAAAATTCAATTCACTACCAAAACCACTACGATAATCAGGTGCTTCGTTGATGGTATCTCGCTCTTCAGCGAGTAACCATAAATCGTTTGGATCGAGATAAATGGCACCGGTGACGACCCAATAAAACGATGGTCGCACATCGTAGCTAATAACTACTGCGGTGACTGACTGAAGTAACGTAGCAAAGTCACTGTTGGGATCTAAGTTATCAAGAAAATACTCAAAATTTTCACCCATCCACTGATGTGAAACTAACAGTCTATCTAAAATCTGCTGCTTGCTGTTATTGGGCTGCTGGCCAATTAACGGTAATTGTTCAATGGTGCAGCTTTGGTTCAATTGATTCGAATACACACAGTTTTGAAGTACTGAGTTATAAGGTGAACCACTGTGATAAGCAAAGGTCTTTGCAATGGAGGTATCGAAATAGGGCGACGTAATTGCAGCTTCTTTGGTGATCAATAAATGAACCTCATCTGATGCCGCCAGTCCATTGATGGTGGCAGTTGCGCGTAGCGTCGCAAAGGTATCTTCAGTAACGATTGGGGCGCTAAATAGAGGGTTTTCAGAGGTTGAAAGGTCAATAGTAAGATCTGGGCCTGCAACAAGGCACCAACTAATATCTTGAGGACTGTTTGAGATTGGGGTATCTATTCTAAAGCTAACACCGCTGCCCATGGTAACTTGATGATCGCTGCGGATTGCTAATGGATTCGACTGGCCTTCCGTTACCTCTATGGTAACGGTTTCTGTGAAGGTGTTTCCTAGCCCTATGGCGGTTAATTCAAATTGGTAGCTGCCAACTGTTTGCGCCGTAAAAGCCAATAGCGGGCTACGGTTAGACTTTAAAAGCAATGTGTTGCCAGATTTCTGTGTCCATTGAAACGTATAATCTGTGCTGTCTGCACCATTAATGGTGGCCGCAATGACAGCGGGTTGCAGTGCGTTATAGCTTTCTATATGAAAAAGAAGGTTGGAATGGGTAGACACTTCAACGAGTGATGATTGAGTGTCACATCGACTGATTAAGTCGCTATCGATATTTTCACTACTTCCTCCACAGGCCGCGAGAGAAAAGATCCCCAGTAACATCAGTTGATTGTTGTTAATCATTAACCGACCTCAATATTATTTTAATTAGTTGGCTTCGTTATTTATTCAATATAGCATGCAAGATGTTACCGAAAAAGGGCAGTATTGTTTTGCTTGTGTAATGGCAGTAATAGCGTTTTATGTGGCGGGCGAGAGTTATAAATATGAGCCTAAACCGCTATTAATATCGCAGCTTAGCCTTAGAGTAGGCTGTGAGGTAAATGCACTAAATATGGGTATTGCAAAGGCTGGCCTAAACCAGCCCTTGAGGATTCGAGTTATTTTTTCTTCTTAAGACCAAGGCCCAATTCGCGGCCACGGATCCTAGCGTAGAAGGGAAAACCGATTAACAGTGCGCCAATGAGTAGCGATTCTATCAGAGCAAAAATGAAATTAGTGTCAGTAACATAGAACAGTGTTAAGGCGTGCAACATATATAAACAAAGTATAAAGCTTGCCCAAGCATAGGTGTATGGCTTGCCCGTTAGGATCCCTTTAAGAGGGAGTAATAGCGGCACTAACCAGAGCAGGCTAAATAACATTGAATATTCGCCAGACATGCCTTGTTGAATGAACCAAGTGCCAAGCAATATCACTAAAATGACATAGCCAGCGCGGCAAAGTGTAAAGAGGGTAGATGACTCCATTGGCGTGCTCGCTTATAAAATGGTTAATACGTTTTCAGGGGGACGACCAATGGCCGCTTTATTATTTGCTAATACAATCGGTCGTTCAATTAACTTTGGAGTGTCGACCATGGCTTGAATTAGTTGCAGATCGGTTAAGCTTTCATCACTTAAGTTTTGCTGCTTGTACTCGTCTTCTTTTACTCGCATCATCTGTCTTGGCGCCACGCCAAGCTTGGCTCTTATGCTGGTAATTTCATCTACCGATAGCGGTGTTTTCAAGTACTCAATGATCTGAATATCACAGCCTTGCTCTTCCAATAAAGCGAGAGTTTGTCTGCTTTTTGAGCATCTAGGGTTATGGATAATACTTACACTTGTCATAGTCATTTTATTCTTATCTAAAAAATTGCCGATATCATACTGTATTTAGTGACTTGAGTCACAATAAACAGTGTTTACTGCAAGGCTTCCATTGCTCTGTCTGCTTGTCTAAATTGTCTTATTCTGGCTTCAATTCGTGCCAGTTGTAATGGATTATCCTTGGACTGTTTATAGGCAAAATTTAGCTGATCGATAGCCGTCTTATAATCGGCGGCTAGCGCTAATGATTCTGCTTTTACATAATGTTCCATTGCCTTATTACCGTTCTTTTTATAAGCCTGATTCAACAAGATGTAGGCAAGCTGGTCTTGCTTATCAAAAAATATCAGGTCTTCGAGCAACGGGATGGCCTTTTCGGTTTGGCCATCTTCTATGTAAACATTGGCCAAATTGGTGTTGACCACCGTTGAGGTTGGCTTAATTTGTTGCTCTTTAAGCAGTAAGGCTATTGCGCCTTTATAATCTTCTTTTTGAGTCAATAAGTCAGTTTTCGTATCAATGAAAAACAGATTGTTAGGTGCGCTTGCAAGTAGTTCATCAATTATCAATTCAGATTCGTCGAATTTGTCCATTCTAAATAGCGCCAGTGCTTTGCCGTACTCTGCCGCACTTTTAAAGCTATAACGATTATGTTTTAACTGTTGATCAAATATTGATAATACTGCAGCTTCACTGTAGCCAGAAAATCGAACTTGAATCCGCGCCTTCGCCAGTTGAAAGTTCAAGTTGTCTGGTATATGTCTTAATGGATATTGTTGCGCTCTAATTCTTGCTTCTGAGATCCGAGACTCTGGTAATGGGTGAGTCAACAACATTTGTGGTGGCTTAGTGGTGAATCGATAGCGCGAGGCAAGCTTACCAAAGAAATTGGCGGCACCATTAGGGTCAAAGCCTGCATCAACTAAGATCTGCATGCCGATTCTGTCAGCTTCTTTTTCGTGCAAACGGGTGAAGTTAATTTTTGCTTGTGTTGCTAACGCTTGGGTTGTTGCAAGGGCAGCCATACCCGCTTGAGGCGAGGCTACGGTCAATAATATTGCCCCTAACAGCCCGACAATGGTAGCAGTAGAGCTTTTTTCTTGTGCTTCGAGTGAGCGCGCTAAGTGTCGCTGTGTAACGTGAGTAATTTCGTGGCCAAGGACTGAGGCAAGCTCACTTTCGGTATCAGCATTGAGAAATAGCCCGGTGTGTACGCCAACGTGGCCACCAAAAAAGGCAAAAGCATTAATTTCATCGTTACGCAGTAAGAAAAAATAGAACGGCGTTTTCACCCCTGTTGCATGGGCTACCAGCTTATTGCCCAGTTCAGTTAGATACTGGTTAAGCACGGGGTCGTTGAGCATCGGGGCCGATGCCCTGATAACACGCATATACGCATCACCATATTCAGTTTCTTTCTCCAAACTGAATGTGTTGACTGCGGCAGTGCCTAAATCAGGCAGATCGTTATTTGCATAGGCAACAGGTGTCGCTGTACCTAATATAAATGCTAACGTGCCTGCAATAACTGATTTTGAAAAAGTTAGTTTACTCAAGCGGATCCTTAATTTGGGCTATGCTTTTCTTGTTGTAAGGCCACAATGCTTGCTTGTGGTTTGCGCTGCTTATTAGGATAATAGCCTTAGATTGTTTATAGCAAGTTCATTATGAATATTATTGATTTAACAGCCTTTCGTTGTCCATTGCCATTAGTCAAAGTGAAATTGGCTTTAAAGCAGCTTAACTCGGGACAAAAAGTAAGGGTTCTGTTATCAGACCCTGGGTCTAAGCAAGATGTTCCCCGCTTTTTAAAAAAAGTCGGTTATCATCACGAAATATTTAAACTCGATGAGTATATTTTGGCACTTGAGATCACTAAGTAAAGTGACTTTAAACTGTTTTACATCTGTTTAGTGTAAAGCATCATTTTTTAACAGCAGCGGTACAGTATGTATTTTCTGCTGGATTAGGGAACATAAATGTTAACCATTTTGAGTCGTTGGTATAAAGAGCGTTTTAGCGATCCACAAGCTGTTACTTTAGTACTTATTCTAGTTGGATTAGCGCTAGCGATTTACTTCGCCGGTGGCTTACTAGCACCGTTACTCGTCGCGCTAGTACTTGCATTTTTGTTGGAGTGGCCAGTGGCTCAGATGGCGCGAATAGGCATCAACCGTACACCTGCTGCATCCTTGGTATTAATCTTGTTTATCGGGCTAATGCTACTGATCAGTTTCGGTTTAATTCCTAGTCTTTGGCGTCAAGGTGTAAGCTTAATCGGTGATTTGCCTAATATGATCGATAAAGGGTTACATACCGCGCAGCAGTATATTAATAAGTATCCACAATTCGTCAATCCGACCCAATTAGATACCATGGTTGGAGAGCTGAAAAAAATGCTTGATACCCAGCACCTATTGGATATTGGTAAGCAGTTGTTAGGCTATTCTGCATCTCTGCTAGTGTTGATGGTTTATGTTATTTTAGTGCCGTTATTGGTCTTTTTCTTCCTGAAAGATAAAGATGAGTTGCTCCGTGGCAGCAAACGATTTTTCCCTTCAAACCGTGATTTAGCGCGTAAGGTTTGGAATGAGATGCATCAACAAATCTTTAATTATATTCGCGGAAAAGTGATTGAAATTGTGATAATCGGCGTTGTGAGCTATGCCTTTTTTGCTGTTATGGATCTTAGGTATGCCGCATTGTTAGGTGTGTTAACCGGCTTGTCAGTGCTTATTCCTTATGTGGGTGCAACCCTGGTGACTCTACCTATCGCACTGGTGGCTTTCTTCCAGTGGGGGATAAGTACTGAATTTGGTTACCTCATGATAGGTTATGGAATAATCCAAGCCTTAGACGGTAATCTGTTGGTGCCAATATTGTTTTCTGACGCCGTCGATTTACATCCGGTGTTCATCATTGCAGCAGTGTTGGTGTTTGGTGGATTATGGGGAGTATGGGGTGTCTTCTTTGCTATTCCGCTCGCATCCCTGGTTAAAGCGGTTATTAATGCCTGGCCGGTGCATGAACCCCTGTTAACCAGTAATGACGGATCCTCCGAAAAACAAAAGTAACAGTCATCACTTGAGTTTGACGATATAGGGGCTCAATAGCCCCTTTTTGTTAGTCCTGGATTATCAATAGATGGCGAGCCGTCGCCGCCAATGAGCGGTAAACTATGGTTGTTTGCTTGGCTTTAATGTTCCAATGCTGCCAATAGAGTGGCACTTGCATGCGTTTCGCCGGAAATACTTCTACCAGTTCGCCGCTGTCGAGCAAAGGCTTTGCTTGTAAATGAGCGACTAAGCCATAGCCTAACCCCATTTTTATCGCCTCTAAGAAACTTTCTGAAGAGGGGATCTTATGTTCGCGACTACTCCCTTCGTTAATATCAAAATAGACATTAAGAAACTTATCATGCAGCTTATCTTTGGTCGAAAAGACAACCGCGGGTGCTTGCAGTATTGATTGCGGCTGCTCTTTCAAGTCATTAAAGAAATGGTTTATAAAATCAGCAGTGGCGACGCAAATGTATTCCATATTGCCTAAGAACTCACTGCTGCAACCGGCCATAGGTGATTGGCTTGTGGTCACACAGCCTACTGCTTCACCACTTTTTAGTAGGTGATGGGTGTAGGCCTCATCATCGACGACTAACTCCAATAGCCATTTATGTCGTTTAAATACTTCAGTGAGCGCGGGTAAAAACCATGTGGCTAAGCTATCAGCATTAACAGCGATACGAACGATGGTAGGCAAGGACGGGTCATCCACGTCCATCTCACTACGAAGCTCGCTTTCAAGTAACTGCACTTGAGCGTAATGCCTTAGTAACCGTTTACCCATATCGGTGGCATAAACAGGGGATGCCCGAACGAGTAATGCTTGGCCTACTTTATCTTCCAGCTGTTTTATGCGCTGGGATACCGCGGATTGACTGATAAATAGCTGTTTTGCTGCTTTATCGAAACCACCTTGTGACACGACAACGGACAGCGCTTTTAGATGGGCGTAATCAAACATAGGGGATCCAATATCGTAGTATAAGTTTTACTTATGATACATAAAAAAAAGTAGTTGTACTTATTTTTGTTTGACGAATATCCTGCGCACCAAGTCGTCATATTTTTATCAAGGTAAACCCATGCAAACAGCTTTCATTCAAGGAATGGCAATCGGTGGCAGTCTAATTATGGCTGTCGGCGCACAGAATGCTTTCGTGTTAAAGCAAGGACTAAAGCAAGCTCATTCATTGCCTATAGCAGCCTTGTGCTCATTGATCGATGCGATAATGATTACGGCAGGTGTCGCAGGTTTAGGACATCTCATTTTGGCTTTTCCACTCATCAAAGATATCGCCAGTTTTGGTGGAGCCATATTCCTGTTCATTTATGGCTATGGGGCATTAAAATCGTCTTTTTCTGAGCAAAAGATGGAAGATGAGCAAGATTTAGCTGCAGATAGTCTTAAAAAGGCTGTTATTACTACACTAGCAATCAGCTTTCTGAATCCTCACCTGTATCTTGATACCGTGGTGTTACTGGGCAGCATTAGTGTGCAGTTTGAAGGTACGGCAAAGCAGTGGTTCGGTGCCGGTGCGGTGTTGGCGTCATTTGTTTGGTTCTTTAGTTTGAGCATTGGCGCGAGGTATTTAAGTCCGGTGTTTAAAAAGCCAAAAGCATGGTGTTACTTAGACAGGTTTATCTGCTTAACGATGTGGTCTATCGCATTTGCACTAGTTTATCCATATTTAGAACAGCTTTTGAGTTAATAACAGTGGCATACAAAAAAGGAGCCTTAGGCTCCTTTTTACTGCAATAACATCAACGCTTACTGCGCTAAATGCGCTAGCACCACTTCATGGTGATCTTTCGTTTTAAACTTATTGAACACATGATCAATATTGCCATCTTGTCCAACTAAAAAGCTAAGTCGATGAATACCATCGTAAATTTTGCCCATGAACTTTTTTTCACCCCATACACCAAAAGCATCAGCAATGGCATGGTCTTCATCACTTAACAGCGAGAAGTTTAGTGATTGTTTGTCTGAAAATTTTGCAAGCTTAGCAACAGGATCTGGACTAAGGCCAAATACAGTGACTGATAAATCATTGAGCTGCGGTTGGCTATCACGTAGGCCACAGGCTTGCACTGTGCAACCAGGTGTTGACGCTTTAGGGTAAAAGTAGACCAATACTGGACCTGATTTTAACGCATCGCTTAAGCTAACAGTCTCGTTATTTTGATTTTGTAAGGTAAACAGTGGCGCTTTATCGCCTGCAGTTAACGTATTCATATATTTCCTTTTTAACTTTAACTTCCGAGCTAGCTATCAATGCCCTGCATATGTTCCAAGGTGCACTCTAACGACAACTCTTTGGCAAGTTGATGAATACTGATCTCCAGTTTTTCGAGATCTACTTTTTCCGGTACATTGATGGTCAGTGAAATATTTTGTGATGGCTTACCCGCATCATCTTCATCAGCATGGGACTTTACGGCGCCCAAATCTAACGAACGGTCAGCTAAGAATTGGGTTATCTTTTTCATTGTGCCACGTTGGTCATGACCATTGAAGTTGACTTCTAAGCGGGAAATATAATTCTGGGCAGTGTGCTTTGATGTGCGTTTCATTACGGTCATCAATTCGAGCTCAACACTTAAACTTGGCAGGGTAGACTCTATCTTGGTGATAGAAGTCCATGAACCTGACAACATCATAATTAAGGTAAACTCATTACCAAAAAGTGCCATTCGACTGTCGACAATATCACAGTCACACTCACTTGCGAGTCGAGCAAATTTACTCACAATACCTGGACGGTCGGCCCCCATTGCAGTAACGACCAAGTGATTGGACATTCAGTACCCCATTTATTGTATTAGTTAGACCAAAAAAACAGCATTTATATAGTGTGTTTTTTTTGTGGTCAACAATGCTACCACAAGTGAGTTAATTTGCGATCTTTGTCATTGTTGATAGCTAACATATTTAATATGTTTCAAGTTGATAATGAATCTGCCATCAGTTGCGCAGTAGTGCTTGTTTTTAACTGATTCCATCAGTACCATAGCCAGTCCTGAACCCTTGGGGAACACACATGATAAACGGAAGCATCGTAGCCTTAATCACACCAATGAATAGTGATGGCACAGTAGATAATGAAAGTCTTGAAAATTTAGTTGAGTACCATATCGCCCAAGGTACTGATGCAATTGTTGCTGTTGGCACTACTGGTGAGTCGGCGACTCTGCCAGCAAGCGAGCATATTAAAGTCGTTGAACAAACCGTAAAGTTTGCAGCGGGGCGTCTTCCAATTATTGGTGGTAATGGCGCAAATGCAACAGCTGAAGCAATAGAATTGACGAAAGGACTGTCGAAAGTTGGCGTTGTTGCCATGCTCGGCGTGACCCCTTACTATAATAAGCCGTCACCAAAAGGACTGATTGCTCATTATAAAGCAGTTGCACAAAGCACTGACATTCCACAAATTCTTTATAATGTTCCCGGGCGCACAGCTGTTGATATGCTGCCTGAGACTGTTGCTGAGTTATCAAACGTTAGCAACATTATCGGTGTAAAAGAAGCGACTGGCGATTTATCGCGGGTGAGCCTGCTACGTAAATTATGTGGCGATGATTTTCTGCTGTATAGCGGTGATGATGCAACTGCGCGTGAGTTTCTATCTTTAGGTGGTCATGGTGTTATTTCTGTTGCAAACAACATAGTCCCTAAAGCGTTCAAAGCGATGTGTGACGCTGCATTGGCAGGTAACACTGCAGAGGCAATTGCCGCCGAAAAATCTATTCAAAGTTTGTTCAGTGCACTGTTTTGCGAAGCCAATCCTATCCCAGTAAAATGGGCTGCCCACAGAATGGGACTTATCAGCCAAGGTGAAATTCGTTTACCTTTAACTGAACTTTCTACCGAGTTTCATGGTCTGTTGCTAGAAGCAATGAAAAATGCCCGAATTGAGGTTTAATAATAAATGCTAAAGCAAGTATCACCATTACTACTGATTGCAGCTGTTACAGCTTGCAGTACGCCGATTGACAGAAGGCAAGCAAATGACGTGGATCAACAATATAGCGATCTCGTGTCTGCGCCTCCGTTAGTTATTCCTGAAGGCCTAAGTCAACCAACCTACAGCAAGGAATATGATATTCCTCAGTTAGGTTCTAAAGTTGATGCCACATTAGTGGGCAGCACTTTAGACATTCGTCCTCCGCTACAGGTTTTACCTATGGCCGCGGGTACGCGCGTCGAAGAGGGCGACGACAATATCAAGATTATGGTTGAGTCGATTGATAATGATTCTGACCTAAAGCAAGAGATTTTTGATGTCCTAAAAGAGTATTTTGCCAGTAAGTCTATTCAAATCCTTGCGGAAGACTACGAAGCGGGTACGTTTGAAACTGATTGGATTGAAAGCTCAGAAGTGGTTGAATCTAGCTTTTGGAGCAGTGACAAAGTTTATGTGTTACGTCAACGCTACATCTACAATGTCGGTGTTCGACCACATGGTCGCAGCGGTTCCGTGACCATCGATCTTATCGAACATGAAGAATCATATGATGGTGAGCTGCAGCAAATTATACTTAGTGGCGAAGATAAGCGCCGTTATACCATCGACATTCTTAATGACTCGATTAGCTATATGAGTATTAAACGTTCTCAAGCAATGAAAGCTAAGCGTCTTAAACAGAGTTTAGGTATTGACGTCGATCTTGTAGCAGAGCAAGACGAACAAGCATATTGGCTTGCAGATGCTAAGTTTAAGCGTACATGGGATCGTTTACGTATAGTGTTACCAGAAATGGGCTTTGAAATTGTGGATATGGACAGCAACAAAGGGCTGTTATTTATCGATGTTGCCGATGATTCTGGTTTTTGGAGTTCGTTATGGGGTGATAAGAAATTGACACTCGATGAGGGCTCTTACCGTATCGAACTTAAAGACGACGCTGAAGATAATAAAACACAGATCCATCTTCTAGGTGCAGACAATGAGCCATTAGATAGCGAAGTTGTTATTGCCGTTTATGAAGGTTTCTCTGGGTTAATGGAAGAAGATCGTAAAGTGCGCTAACACGGTAGAGTGTATAAGAAAGGAGCCTTAGGCTCCTTTTTTTTTGTCCGTCATTAACTGACTTCATTTTTGTCAATCTCAGCTTAATATTACTTTTCGAGTGCAAAGGGTATATATCCTGCCCGCTGACTAAAATTTAACGTTAAAAGTTGCTATAAGCGTTTCTGCCGAAGAAATGCCCCAATAAAAGATGATTGCTAGATAAAGTTCTGCCACTTAACATGTGATTAAAACGTGTTAATTGTAAGAAAAAGTAAAACGTATTGATGCGTGGTCACAGCTAGGTAAACTACCCCTAATTGAATAAAGCAGTATGTTGGGAAATTCATGAAAAAAATAACAATAATTGTACTAATTGCATTAGCTGCAGGTTTTGGATATCAATATTATCAGCAAGATAAAATGGTTCAGGTTAAAAAAGCGCGGCCAACACCGAATGTTGTCGTTGCTAAAGCATTGATGCAGCCCATTCGTGATGAGGTAGAGGCACTAGGAACCAGTAAAGCCAACGAATCGATTACGGTAACACCTAAAGTGACAGAGGTCGTGACTAAGGTTAACTTTGAAGATGGGGATCTGGTGGAGAAAGGTCGCTTAATCGTGCAGCTACAAGATAGTGAGCAACGAGCGCGAGTGACGGTGGCAAAAGTTAAAGTCCAAGATCATCAGCGTGAATTGGACCGAATTAGCTCGCTAGTCACTAGCCAAACAATTGCAGAACTTGAGCGTGATAGATTACTAACACTCATCGATACCGCCAAAGCAGAATTAGCCCAGTCGCAATCAGCATTAGCCGACCGCCGTATAACGGCACCTTTTTCGGGCGCGCTTGGCTTACGTCAAGTGAGTGTTGGCGCATTAGTCTCTCCTGGTAATCCCATTACTACATTGGATGATATTTCCGTCATTAAGTTGGACTTTTCTGTTCCTGAACGTTTTTTACAATCTTTAGCGATTGGCAAAATAGTTGAGGCAACAGCAGTTGCGTTTGACGGCGAGATGTTTATGGGTGAAGTGATCTCTATTGATAGTCGCATTAACCCCAGAACGCGTACCGTTATTGTACGGGCTGAGATCCCAAATCCTAAACGTCGTTTACTGCCTGGTATGTTGATGAAGGTAAAACTCATTAAACAAAGCCGAGAAGCTCTAATTTTACCCGAGTCAGCGATTATTCCTATTCAAGATAGACACTATGTTTATTTGGTCAATGACGAAGGCGTGGTAGAGCAAAAACAAGTGTCTCTTGGCTTACGTAAACGTGGTTGGGTTGAGATCCTTGATGGTGTTGCGTTAGATCAGCAAGTTGTGATCCGCGGTATTTTGAAAGTCCGCCCAGGTGACACCGTTAAAGTCACCTTTAGCGAGAACTTTAGCTTTCGAAAGCAAGCTAGCGTGGAGCCTGTGGCATGATCTTAACTGACATTTCGGTTAAGCGGCCGGTTTTCGCTTCAGTTATCAGTATTTTGTTAATCATCTTCGGCTTAGTGGCATTTGAAAAACTGCCCCTACGAGAATATCCTAACATCGATCCCCCTGTTGTTTCTATTCAGACTAACTACCGCGGTGCCAGTGCTGCGGTGGTTGAAAGCCGAATTACTCAGCTTATTGAAGATAGAATTAGTGGTGTCGAAGGGATTAAACACATTAATTCATCAAGCAGCGACGGTCGCTCTCGTGTCACTCTGGAATTTGATGTTGGTCGAGACATCGAAGCTGCTGCAAATGATGTCAGAGACCGAGTCTCAGGGCTGTTAAATAACCTTCCTGAAGAAGCCGAACCGCCAGAAGTACAAAAAGCCAATGGTGGTGATGAAGTTATTATGTGGCTCAATTTGGTGTCAGATCAAATGAATACATTGCAGCTGACTGATTATGCAAGGCGCTATCTTGTCGACCGTTTTTCTGTCATTGATGGTGTGGCAAATATGCGTTTAGGCGGGGGTAAAGTCTATGCAATGCGAGTCTGGATCGATAGACAAGCGTTGGCCGCAAGAAACTTAACCGTTGCAGATATTGAATCGGCATTAAGATCGGAAAACGTTGAATTACCCGCAGGCAGTATTGAGTCTAAAGAGCGTCATTTTACCGTAAGACTGGAACGAAGTTATCGCAGTGCAGATGACTTTGCTAATTTGGTCCTTGCCGAGGGCGATGACGGTTACTTAATCAAGCTAGGTGATGTGGCAAAGGTTGAGATCGGCTCAGAAGAGGAGCGTATTACCTTTAGAGGCAACCGTGAGGCGATGATTGGTCTTGGCGTGTCTAAGCAATCTACTGCCAACACCTTAGATGTTGCCCGCGCAGCTAATGCCTTAGTTGATCAAATTAACCCGACGTTACCCGCTGGCATGGAGATAAAGCGCTCCTATGACAGTTCGGTGTTTATCGAAGCATCGGTAAAAGAGGTTTACCAAACACTGTTTATCGCTATGACGTTAGTTATTACGGTGATCTACCTGTTCTTAGGCAGTGTTCGTGCCATGCTTATTCCCGCACTAACGGTACCCGTGTCGCTAATGGCGACTTTTATCGTGCTGTATGCGTTAGGGTACACCATCAACCTACTGACGCTACTGGCGATGATCCTCGCGATTGGTATGGTGGTTGATGACGCGATTGTGGTGCTCGAAAATATCCATAGACGAATAGAGGAGGGTGATACGCCGTTAAAAGCAGCCTATCTAGGCGCTCGTGAAGTGGCCTTTGCGGTTGTAGCCACGACATTAGTACTGGTAGCGGTGTTTATGCCAATTACCTTCCTTGAAGGCGATTTAGGTAAGCTATTTAAAGAGTTTGCGGTCGCCATGAGTGCCGCTGTCATTTTCTCTAGCATTGTGGCGCTGACGTTAAGCCCAATGATGTGCTCTAAAGTGCTCAAGCCTGCCGGTCAGTCATCTTGGCTGGTAAGGAAAATAGATAATGGCATGAACAAGCTATCTGCGGGCTATCGAGCGTGGCTGAGAAAGGCGATGTTGCATCCGTTTATCGTGTCATCATTTATTCTCATCGCCTTAGTGAGTAGTGCCTACCTTGCTACAGAAGTACCGCAAGAGTTTGCTCCAAGAGAGGATAGGGGATCGATGTTCCTTATCGTCAATGGTCCACAGGGTGCGAGCTTTGAATACATCGAATCTTATATGGATGAGATTGAGAACAGGCTGATGCCGTTAGTCGACTCCGGTGAAATAAAACGCTTACTCATTAGAGCGCCTCGCGGCTTTGGCCGTAGCGCTAATTTTTCTAACGGTATGGCGATCATCGTTTTAGAAGATTGGGCCGTGAGACGCAGTGCCTTCGATATTATCGGTGACATTCGCGGACGTTTGTCAGATTTGGCAGGCGTGCGGGCCTTCCCTGTAATGCGTCAGGCATTCGGCCGCGGTGTGGGTAAACCGGTACAATTTGTGCTGGGCGGACCAAGCTATGATGAACTCGCTCGCTGGCGCGATATTATTATCGAAAAAGCGAAAGAGAACCCTAACCTTGTTGGGGTTGATCATGATTATAAAGAGACCAAGCCACAACTTCGGGTGGTGATTGATAAAGATAGAGCCGCTGATCTCGGTGTGTCCATTGCACATATCGGCCGAACACTCGAGTCGATGTTAGGCTCAAGGCTGGTGACAACCTTTATGCGTGATGGCGAAGAGTATGATGTCATTATTGAAGGTAATCGTGACAATCAAAATACGGCAGAAGATCTGGAGAATATCTATGTACGTTCAGAACGTTCAAAAGAGCTGGTGCCGTTATCTAACTTGGTGAGTGTTGAAGAGTTCGCCGATGCAAGCCAACTTAACCGCTATAACCGCATGCGAGCCATCACCATTGAGGCTAACCTCGCCGATGGTTATAGCTTGGGTGAAGCGCTTGATTATCTGAACGATCTCACTCATGAGTATCTCCCCGCCGAAGCCATCGTAAGTTATAAGGGTCAGTCATTGGATTACCAAGATTCTGGTAACTCAATGTACTTTGTCTTTATCTTAGCGTTAGGGATCGTATTCTTAGTGTTAGCGGCGCAGTTTGAAAGCTTTGTTCACCCGGTGGTGATTATGCTGACCGTTCCGCTAGCCACATTAGGTGCGTTAATCGGCCTATGGGCGACCGATCAAAGCCTCAATATTTATAGCCAAATTGGTATCATAATGTTGGTAGGACTAGCGGCTAAGAATGGGATCTTAATCGTTGAATTTGCTAACCAACTTCGCGATAAAGGCGTTGAGTTTCAAAATGCAATTATCCAAGCATCTAGCCAACGTTTACGACCCATCTTAATGACAGGGATCACCACCGCAGCAGGCGCTATCCCCTTGGTAATGGCAGAAGGTGCTGGCGCAGAAACTCGTTTTGTTATTGGCGTGGTGGTGTTATCAGGGATTAGTTTAGCGACCTTCTTTACGCTATTTGTTATTCCAGTGGCTTATTCATTGCTGGCTAAGAATTCAGGCTCGCCAGAGATGGTTGCCCTGCAGCTTGAAAAAGAGTTGGCGGAGTAGGTGATATAACAGAATATGTGAGAAATGGACAATAAAAAAGGCGCTATAAGCGCCTTTTTTATTGTCTGAATGATAAGTAAACTATAATTAAAACAGCAGGATAAACCTACTGCGGTTTATCGCCTTTATCATCTTGCTCTTTTGGTTCATTCTGATCTGTTGAATCTGTTGAATCTGTTGAATCTGTTGAATCTGTTGATTTAGGTTTTTTATGATCTTTACCAAATTGCGGCATCTTGTATTTAGCACTGTATTTAAGCACGGCTAAATTACTGGCGATAACCCCAATGACTAATAAAATAAGTAAGCCAACTTCTAAATCAGACATCATCTTACCCTCTATTTAATCAACGGCTAAACGAGATTCACAAATTCGAATATCTTCAGGTGTATCAACTTCTGGAGAGTCAAATGCACTGATGGCCACTTTGATTTTGTAGCCGTGTTCAAGTGCGCGCAATTGCTCTAACTTTTCTAAATCTTCCAATCGACCGAGTGGCAACTTGGCAAACGTGTGCACAAACTTACGTGTGTAAGCGTAGACGCCTAAGTGCTTATACACTGGGTAATCGTCGGTATCACGGCCAAAAGGAATGCGTGCGCGTGAGAAATACAATGCATTAAACTCATTGTCGAACACCAGTTTTACATGTTTCGGATCGTTGAGCTCTTCCTCTTCGGTAATTTGAAAACCGAGAGTTGCCATTCCGAACTCACCTGGGTGACGTTCAAAAAGGCTAATAATTTGTTCAATAGAGATGGGGT
Organism: Shewanella abyssi; assembly: GCF_023284025.1. Classification (GTDB taxonomy): domain Bacteria; phylum Pseudomonadota; class Gammaproteobacteria; order Enterobacterales; family Shewanellaceae; genus Shewanella; species Shewanella abyssi. The sequence goes on from NZ_JAKIKR010000001.1 coordinate 186,664, forward strand.
CTATTAGTGGCTGATCGCCTTGGAGGTTAACCACTAAGTCATCTTCTGCAAGACCCAACTGGGTAATCGCATCTTCGATACGGTCGGTACCTGAAGCGGCCTCTATACTTGTCATGATAACCTTACCACCGAAACCTTCGACCGCATCTTTTATACGCTCGTCATCGGTTGCGACGTAGATATCTTTAAGCCCTTTGGCTAGCGATGCACGCTCGTAAACATGCTGGATCATCGGCTTACCGTTAATTGGAGCCAGTGGCTTGCCAGGAAAACGACTTGAGCCGTATCGCGCAGGGATTAACAAGGTTACATTCATTCAATTTACCTAATAATAAAATTAATGGGCTTCTGTATAGAAGCCCATTTAGCATCTAAAGAGGACTTAGATACGACGGAATAGCTTTGTCAGCATTTCGTCTGTTACTTTCTCTTCCCAGCCTGCGCCGTAAACATTGTCCCAAAGTGGGCCCATGCTCTTAGTGACTGCAACCATCTTCGCGATAGTTTCATCTGGCAAGTCTTTACAGATATTCTTTGGTAGGACGATGTTATGTGTATCCATCATCTTACGGAACTCTATAACGCCTTCTGGGTAGAACTCTTCAAGTACGTCAAACGCTAAGCAGTTACCGATCCCGTGATGGTAACCAAGGACATAGCCTAGACCGTAAGAAACCGCGTGACATGCGCCTACTTGGCTATAAGCAATGCTCATTCCGCCCATGTACGATGCCATCATTAGCTTGTCATCTTTCTCTGCATGATCGTCGATGAAGACTTCACGGCAAAGATCCATCGACTTTTCAGCGAAAGCTTTGGCGAATTCGTTGAGGTAGGTACCTTCGAGTGATTCAACGCAGTGGATGAAGCAATCCATACCGGTATAGAACCACTGATCTGTTGGCACCCCCGCAATGAGTTCAGAATCCATAATGATCTGATCAAATACTGTGTAATCTGAATTCAAACCTAGCTTACGCACGGGTCCGCACAGTACTGCAGTACGAGATGCTTCAGCACCGGTACCCGATACTGTTGGTATGCCGATATGGTGGATAGCTGGATTTCTAATTAAATCCCATCCTTGATAGGCAGCACTGCCACCTTCATTAGTTAGCATCAAGGCAACCGCTTTAGCCAAATCAAGGGTAGAACCGCCACCAAGACCGATAACGCTAACCGGAAGCTTAGTGTTAAATGCTTGTACTTGCTCAGTAAGTGCATCAACTTGTACAGTTGATGGCTCATCATCTACATTAACGTAGATAAGTAGATCGTGAGCTTTTACCGGAACACGGCCACTTAGCGGCTTGTCTTGGTGCACATCGTCGACCAGAAAGACCACGAAATCATCTTCGTTTTTGCGTTCTTCAGCGAGAACAGTATCTAGCTGTACAAAAGATCCGCGACCAAAAATCATTTTTGGCACACATTTGAAATTTTTAAAACTCATTACAACATTCTCCGTTGAGATTATTACTGTAAAAAGTGCAGCCGGATTATAATCAATCCGACGGCGAATTAAATGCTATTAAGCGAAGGCGCGCTTAATATTCTCAATACGTTGGCTTATCTCATCTTCAGTCCAAGAAAGCTTGATCAACATAGAGATAGTACGGCTCATAATCGCATCAGATTTAGGCACAGACACTTTAGTATAATCAGGTCTATCTTCGATTAATGTGATCGGCAAAGCTGCAGGAGACTTAAGCTCTTGGATATGCTTCCAGTTGTTTAGGTAATGCCAATTATTGATATACCAGTAGAAACAACCATCAACGCCATTTTCAGCCAGTTTCTTGTTGATCTCGATAGTACGCGCTTCTGTTGGCATAAAGAAGGTTAAGAAACCTGCTGAATCGCCTTCTGGATCGGGTAGTTCACGGAAAGTGACTTCAGCAATATCGGCCATCGCATCTTTGATGACTTTCTTATTGGTACGTTGAATATCAATGATTTTATCAAGCTTACGCAGTTGCGCTAAGCCCATCGCTGAGTTCAATTCTGAGATACGGAAGTTCAACCCCATCATTGGGTGACCTTCAGCGCCGCGATCGCTGCCGACGTGGTCGTGACCATGGTCAGAGAACATGTGCGCGTTGTTGTATATGGTTTCATTGTTAGTGATTACCGCTCCGCCTTCACCACAGGTGATGGTTTTAACAGAATCAAAAGAGTAGCAACCTACATCACCGATGGTACCAAGCGCCTGACCTTTATAGCTGGCGCCAATGGCTTGGCAAGCATCTTCAAGAATAATCAAGTTGTGCTTAGCACAAACAGCCTTAATCTCATCCATCTTACCCATAGAACCACACATTTGAACGAGGTTAATCGCCTTAGTCTTAGGTGTGATAACGGCTTCAATGCCTTCTGGAGATAGACACAATGTTTCGTCGATCTCTGCAAAAATAGGGACTGCACCTGCCATGAAAACAGCTTCAACTGAAGCTACAAAAGTGAATGGCGGCACAATGACTTCGTCGCCGGCACCAATGCCTGCAGCTGCCATCGCAGTTTGTAGAGCGGCGGTACCGCTTGACACTAGGTGAGCATGCTTTGCGTTCATTTTTTCGCAAAGTAGGGCTTCCATCTCACGAGTCTTCCAACGATCATTGCGCATATGATCGAAGTTATAACGGAATGTAAAACCATTATCCATTACATCTGCAACTTCCTGCTTCTCTTCAGGACCAAATAATTCAAAACCAGGCATGGAAATTTCCTTAGAATTCACTGCGCTCATAAGCGCTAAAAATAACTAATGGATTATAACTGTGATATGGGGGTAACTGCGAGATTTCTTAGCAATTTTATACTGATTAATGCCAATTACAGCTAATAATGGCGGATTTATGGCTTATCGATGTGGATGTTTTGTTTGCGAGAGTCACCGTCGCCCGTTTAAGTTTGACTGTAAATCAGTTGTGATAGGCTAGAACCTCAAACAGACCGTGGTTGTCTATTGTTAGTTTGCGGTGTTAAAGAGCATAAAAAAGGCTATCGGCCCAAAAGAGCAGATAGCCTGTATATAAGTGAAAAATGGCTTAGTCTTTATTCATTTCGCTGTCTTGATTTACAGTAACATCTAGATCTGACAGTAGCCCATTTTCAACACTGTATATCCAACCGTGAATCGCGACTTCTTGACCTCGATGCCATGCTTCCTGGACTATGGTGGTACTGCGAACGTTATCGACTTGCTCCATCACGTTGAGCTCGCACAAACGGTCAAAACGTTCAGCATCCCCCATCTCTGATAAAGCTTCTTTATGCAGACGGTGAATATCGCGTATGTGACCTAACCAATTATCAATTAACCCGAGTCTTTCTGTGCCCATCGCTGCCTTAACACCACCGCAGCCGTAATGTCCTACCACCATGATATGTTTTACTTTTAACACATCGACGGCATATTGAAGTACCGACAGGCAGTTAAGATCGGTATGAATAACCATGTTGGCTATATTACGATGAACAAACACTTCGCCAGGCATTAAGTCGATGATTTGATTAGAAGGGACTCTGCTATCGGAGCAACCAATCCATAAATACTCTGGGTTTTGCTGTTTGGCCAATTGTTCAAAAAATTTGGGCTCCTCTTTGAGAATGCGTTCAGCCCAGCGTTTATTATTATCAAAAAGCGGTTTTAGTAATTTCATTCTGCTCTTATTTTCAGTCAGTTAACTAGAATGTTTATGCAAGCCAAGCATACCATCTATTATTGGTCTTGCTGGTCTATTCAGTCATTGTTGTTGGTGTTCTACCATTAATAAAATAGTAGAACACAAACCTTAACTGGTTGTTAAATAATGTTGCGTTACGGTAATGGTTCTATTGATTATGTCATTAAGCGCTAATTTGTCGCCGTCAGAAACTCAATGAGATGCTGATTTACAAACTCAGTCTGCTCTAAAGTCGATATATGGCCAGCATCAGGAATATGGATAAATTTGCTGCCATCAATGGCATCGTGCATCAGATAACTTTCCAAAACAGAACGGGCTTTATCTTGCACGCCAGCCATAATCAAGCAAGGTAAAGTCAAATTTTCAACCTCTTCTAAGGTATCCCGTCGTCCAAAAATCATCTTACCCAAACGGTATAGAGTGTCTATTTGCTCATTGTTGATGCTTGCTAATGTTAATTCAAACTGATCAACGAGCTGGGGGTTAGGTTTGTCTGCAAAAAAGAGCGGGATAATCGTTGCACGCAGCGCCGGAGATAGTCCTTGTTCGTGCTTTATGACATCAAGCATGGCGTAGTATTTGTCACGAGTGATCTCAGGCTCGAAACCAATAAAGCTATTGAGCATCACTAAACGTTTTACCCGTGTTGGTGCAAGTAGCGCAAGTTCCGCTCCCCACATAGCGCCAACAGATAAGCCGATAACCGAAAATTCAGTAACGTCTAAAGCATCCATTAGCGAGAGCATCTGAGCTGATATATCGCGTAAATTACGGGTATTGGTTGGCATCGCATTCGATAAACCATGACCCCAAAGATCAGGTACGATACAGCGGTATTGTTGGCTTAAAAGTTCAATCTGCGGCGCCCACATTTGCGCGTCCCACAGATAACTGTGACCCAATAAAAGCACTGGGCCTTGGCCGATATCAATATAGCTAATGGTTTGTTCATCGATGCTGTATTGCTGTCTATGGCTGGCAAAATCTAGATTTTTCACGGTTTATTCTCTGTTAATTCTGACGTTATTTGCGATTAATGCTGATAGATGATTATAACGGGATTGGCGCAACCCGGAAAACATATTCTTGCGTTAATTCTTTGAGTCTTAATAAGATCTGCTCTTTGTGTAATACCGCCGATCCTTGAAGAACTTCAGACAAAGTATCGACATCGAAGGCATCAACATAATGCTTAGATACAGGGTAATAACTCAAATGCCATGGTTCTGCACTTACGCCACTAAGCCCTTGTTGAAAAGGCAAATAAAAGCCAAAGCGTTGCGCATTTTTAGCTAACCATAAACTAAGGTGATAGCAGGGGCCGTCTAATTGATATTCCTGCGGAATAAGCTGTAAGTCGCGCGTCGATACTTTATGGCTGTCAAAAATATCGAGGTCAGTACCCCAATGGTGTCTTGAAGTTCCCGGCAGTGCCGACCAAAGCAATATAAGTTCTACAATCTGCGCTGCCGTTTTGCCGTTGATATCTACTGGCTGTGAGTCTTTGTTTAGCAGAGCTCTAGTACCACTGGCTTTAGCATTCCAAATTAACTGTTGCCTGTCGAAGTCTCGAAAAGCAGAGCAGATCCCTATCGCTATACCTTCTTGTGCAGCAGCCGCGCGCATCTTTTCAAATGCTGCAGCGGTTTGTTGCTCAAGAAAGTAACCGCAGCGCTCAACCAAATGAGCACTGCTGAGTCCATAAAGATGAGGCGCATCTACTAGCACAACAGGTTTTCCAAAATAGCTTCATAGCACAGGGCGAGCTGTTCAAGATCTGTGACTTTAACGCATTCATTCACTTTGTGAATGGTTGCGTTGACCGGGCCCAATTCAAGCACCTGCGCGCCAGTTGGTGCGATAAAACGGCCATCGGACGTTCCACCAGAGGTCTGAGGATCAGTGTCTAATCCGGTCACTTTTTTAATGGCATCGCGCGTGGCATCAAGCAATGGTCCGTCACCCGTTAAGAAGGGGAGGCCATTGAATATCCAGTTGATATCATAATCTAATCCGTGCGCATCGAGTATGTTAAGCACTCGCTCTATCAATATTTCAGCGGTAACTTCGGTAGAGTATCTAAAATTAAACATCACCTCTAGTGCACCCGGTATGACGTTTGATGCGCCAGTGCCACCATTGATATTCGCTATCTGAAAACTGGTTGGTGGGAAGAACTCATTACCGTTATCCCACTTCATGCGGGCGAGTTCATCAAGCGCAGGAGCTGCTTTGTGAATGGGGTTATCTGCTAGGTGAGGGTAGGCGACATGGCCCTGGATCCCATTGACGGTAAGATTCCCGGTTAAGCTTCCACGACGGCCATTCTTAACGATATCACCCAGTTTATGGGTTGAAGAAGGTTCACCGACTAACGACCAAGTAATCTTCTCGTTACGCGCTTCTAAAGTGTCAATGACACGAGTGGTGCCATTGATAAATGGTCCCTCTTCATCACTGGTGATTAGAAAGGCGATAGAGCCTTTATGATCGGGATGCTTTTTAACAAAGTTCTCTGTCGCGACCACCATTGCTGCGAGGGAACCTTTCATATCGGCTGCGCCGCGGCCATGCAAGTAGTCGTCAATGACGACCGGTTCAAAAGGGGGGGTGTGCCAACGATTAAGGTCTCCAACAGGGACGACATCAGTGTGGCCTGCAAAGCAGAACACCGGTTTTTTGGTGCCTCTTCTAGCCCACATGTTAGTGGTGTCTTCAAACAGCATGTCTTCGATGTTAAAGCCAGCATCGCTGAGCCTCTTGGCCATCAAGGTCTGACAACCTTCATCGAGTGGTGTAACGGATGGGCGAGAGATTAAATCTTTAGCCAATGCCAGTACTGGGGAATCTTGAGACTGGCTCATAGGTTAAACCACGCTTTATATTCAGCTTCTTTAAAGCCGACATTCACTTTACCGCCGCCCACGAGAACTGGACGTTTTATCAATGTTGGATAAAGTACCATTAACGCGATCGCTTTCTTTTCGTTGATGTCATTTTTTTCTGTATCAGTTAAATTTCTAAAGCTGGTGCTACGCTTATTAAATAATGCTTCCCATCCTACGACCGCTACCCACTCCTCGACTTGCTCTACAGTTAGCCCATGTTCACGAAAATTATGAAAATCAACGCTGAGATTATTTTGTTCGAGCCATTTACGCGCTTTACGTACTGTGTCGCAGTTCTTAATGCCGAAAAGTGTCAAAACGGGTGCTCCATTATCTGTTTTATTAGTGAATTGCATTGTGGCATTGGTTTAATAAAGCCTCAAGGACGAAATAGTTCAGTTTAGTATTATTGAGTTTTATTCAACTGATAGGCCGCTAAATGTGAATGACATTGTTAGGGCAGCAACATGAAAGCAACAAGAGTCTGCTGCTTTTCATTCGTTTTTTGATAGATTAAAACGGCAATTGAGCTTATCGCAACCAAAAACTATGACCAGATAGCCAATATGCTCTTTAATTAGAGCATCGCTGAAAAGATAACGTCTTTACCCGCTTCTAAGTTGCCCTGTTTTTTATCCAACCCTTGTACATCTTCCATATTGGCGATAAGTACAGGTGTTAATAAACTATCAGCATGTTCTTTCAGGTACTCGATATCGAACTCTAATATAGGTTCGCCCATTTTGACCTCTTGCCCCTCTGCTGCGAGACGTTTAAAGCCATTACCTCTGAGCTCGACCGTGCCGATCCCAAAGTGAACAAAAATTTCTAGTCCTTGTGGAGACTCAATACTAAAGGCATGGTTTGTCTCAAATATTTTTCCAATAGTGCCATCTATAGGCGCAACAATATGCTGCCCAGTGGGTTCGATGGCTAATCCATCACCGACAATTTTTTCTGAGAAGACGGCGTCGGGTACTTTTTCGATAGCAACAATCTTGCCGGATACGGGTGCATATACATTTACGCTGCCCGCGATGTCTGTTTGTCCGGAAATAAGACGTCTAATGCGGCTTAAAAATCCCATCTATTTGCCCCTTGGAATCATTATTATATTCAAATTAGACTGCAGTTATTATATCTCTATAAACTAAGACCTGTTAGATAAAGATTTAATTCCTCGATTCTTTTTATTTTGCGAGCGCGTTTAGCCATCTCTATACACGCCTTATAACTAATCGCTCTGATCGCAGACTTTACCTCCAACAATGAGGCTAAATTTACACTTAGTTCATCAATCCCCATACCCACGAGTAACGGTGCAACGATAGGATCGCTGGCCAGTTCGCCACAAAGAGAGACTTTTACATCGTGTTGCTTTGCAGTGTCGATACACATTTGAATCAAGGTTAAAATAGCGGGTGAAAGTGAAGGGTAGTCTCGTGTTAGTTGTGGATTAGTTCTGTCCGCTGCCATTGCATATTGTGTTAAGTCATTAGTTCCTATACTGATAAAATCAAGCCTTGGCAGCATTGATTCCAGATTGATCACCGCAGCAGGAGTCTCAACGACAATGCCAATACTTAGCTCACCATAGCCTTTTTCCTCTTCGTTTAAGTGGCTTTTACATTGTTCAATCAATTCAAAGAGTGTGTCTAACTCCTCAACTTGATTGATCATCGGGAACATCAGCCGAATAGGCCCATGATTCGATGCTCGCAAAATAGCTTTTAGTTGGGTGGTGAGTATTTCTGGATGAGCGAAGGTATAACGGATCCCGCGGATCCCTAATGCTGGATTGTCCTCACATGTGGGGTTTAGGCAGGGTAACTCTTTATCTGCACCGACGTCTAGCGTGCGTATGGTGAAGGTTTTCCCATCCATCAGATGCAGTGCGTCGCAATAAAAGTGATACTGTATTTTTTCATTTGGAATGGTGCTGCTATTCATCAACATGAACTCGGTACGAAACAGGCCGATCCCTTCAGCACCCACATCGGTAAGATGACTTATTTCGTTTAAACTGCCTACATTCGCCAGTAATCCGACACTGTGCCCATCAAGGGTTGTGGTTGGAAGATCTTTCAGCAGCAAGAGTTGTTGCTTATGCGCTTCGTCTTGTTGGCGTAGATGGGTCAGTCTTGCGACGGTTTCAGCTGTAGGTTTTAGGTGAAGCTCGCCGTCGATAGCATTGAGTACAACAGCATCACCATCATTAATTTGTGAACGTTCGAAGCGGCAGCTTAACAGCGCTGGGATCCCAGCGCTGCGCGCCAAAATGGCGGTATGGCTTGTTAGCCCGCCAGTGTTAAGTACTAAGCCCGCTATGTGTTGTAGCGGTAGCATTGCAAATTCAGCGGGGGTCAGATCATGGGCCAAAATAATCGTTGCTTCGGTTAACTGGCTGAGATCTAGGTGTTGCGCGCCGCTGAGTCTGGCGATTAAACGGCTTCCGAGGCACATCACATCTTGTGCTCTGTTGGCTAAATAGGGGTCCTCTAGTTGCTCCATTTCAGCAGCCTGATCAGAAAAGACTCTTTCAATGGCTACAGCAGCATTAATTTGTAACTGACTAATTTCATTGACCACCACCTCTAGCAACGACTCATCATCAAGAAACAGTATGTCTGCCTCTATAAGATCGTAATGTTCAGTACCCACTTCAAGCTTTGCTAGCCCCTCTTCTAAATGGCATTTTTGCTTATTGAATGCCTGCTCTAGCTTTCGTTGCTCATTGGGGATTTGCGCTGGGGATACCCGTCGATAGTCAATTTTTTCATGGTGAAGGTTGAGGTGTAGAGCTCGACCAAACGCGATACCTGACGAAACAACAATACCTTTAATCGACATGATGAGGCCTTTTAGCTAAGTGTGATCAGTAGTTCAGAAACTTCTTCAACGGCTTGTTGAGCTAGCTCGCCTTGGGCGATAACTTTGACTTCGATGCCAAAATAAAGCCCCAGTGTTTGTAGCTTAAAAAGGCTCTTGGCACTAGCTTGCTTGCCGTTACATTCAACGATGATATCGCAATCAAACGATTTAGCTTTTTTGACTAATAGCGCCGCAGGGCGAGTGTGTATGCCATGCTTGGCTGTAATGGTAACGGTTTTTTGGTACATGAGATATTCTCGTCAAAAGGCAAAAAGCGAGTCCTTCACGTATACAAGGCTCGGTAAAGGACTAACCCTGATATTCAATGATTTGATAGTTCTTTTTCTTGAGTGCTTTGCTGGCTTCGGCCAAGGTGTCTTTTTTGACTAGAATATAGTCGGTATCGAATGTTGAAATGGCAAAGATACTAATTTTTTGCGCTGCTAACGCGCCAGATACACTTGCTAAAATACCCGTCATGGAAAACCCCAGCGGGCCTATTACCTCGAGGCATCGCCAGTTGTCTTCCTGCTCAAGACTGTCCATTTCGAATGTTGAACTTACGACGACTGACAGCTCTCCACCTGTTTTACCAATAAAGTAGATCTCTTGCTGAAAAATAGCACTTGGCACAACACTGTCTGGGGCGAGACTGTGAATGGTAAAAAGTTGCGGATGAATCGCTAAGGTCATGTGTGCCATAAATCAATTCCGTTTTTATAGAACTTCCGAATTGAATTTAGCTTAACATAGTTTGAATAATGAAAAAGGGGCAAATTATGGCCCTATTTAATCGATACCCATCCTACTTGAAAATGCTCGTTTCAGAGGCGTTGTGCGAGTTCAATTCTAGGCGCGTTAACGTAGAAATGGTCATTCCCTTTTAAGTTAGTGCAACAACGAAGTGTGCTTGCACAACGCCTTCTACGATGGGTTTTAATGGGCTTTACTCTGTGTTATTGATTAAAGCCCATTAAACTCCCACTGAATCATGCATCTTCAGGTAGGATGGGTATATAATCGCTTAGCTAACCTTAAACTGACTTAAGGTTTTAGCCGAGTTTTTACTAATGGATTGTAGTGACATAGCTGCATTTCGGTTACTTTCGTTGGCCTTAACCGAGACTTCGGTAAGCTCTGTGATACTGCAAATATTACGATTAATCTCTTCAGTGACCAGAGATTGCTCCTCTGTTGCACTGACTAACTGTGTGTTCATATCACTAATATGGGCGATTAAGGCTAGAATTTCACCGAGGGAATCTCCCACACCCTTTGCTTGGCTTTGAACCTGCACTGATTGCTGCTGCGTGCGCTCATTACTGGAAACTACTGAGCTAACGCCGGTCTGTATTTCGGTAATGATTTTTTGAATTTCATTAGTCGAGTCTTGAGTTCTATTTGCTAGCGCACGTACTTCATCGGCGACGACTGCAAATCCACGACCATGGGCACCTGCACGTGCAGCTTCAATCGCGGCATTTAGCGCGAGTAGGTTGGTTTGGTCGGCGATACCCCTAATCACATCTAATATGCTGCCAATTTGTTGTGAAGAGGTGCCAAGATCATGGGTTATTCGCTCAGATGTTTTTAGCTCTTCGACTAAGCGCTGGGTGTTGTCTAAGGTGTTATCCATCTTCTCCATGCTAAGTTGAGCCTGCTGCTTTACACTGTTAGCAGCATCTGCAGCTTGACTTGTGTTGGTCGCCATCTCTTGGGTGGTTGATAGCATCTCGTTGATTGCTGTAGCAACACTGCTGGTTTCTTGATGGAGGTGATCAACGCTGCTATTTGACTCCTCTACCGCATTGAGTAAACGGCTTGCGTCGTCATCAAGATTTTTTCCTAGCGGTTGTAGTTGCGCTACCGTATCTGCAATTTTTATCACAAACAGATTAAAAGCCTCTGCCAGCTCTGCCACTTCGTCTTTACCCTTGGTTGGTAATCTTTTAGTGAGGTCACCTTCACCTTGTGCTATATCTTTCATTGCGGCGATAGCCGCTTTTAGCGGAGTGGTAATCGACAGGTTAAGCACAATAAAGAAAGTGAATATTGGGATAGATATCATTAACATAATGACTAGATAATCAATAGCTATTGAATACATCACCGCTGTTATTTCGCTCTTAAAACTGCCGGTAATTAGCGTCCAATTCCACGCAGGGTAATATCTAGCCTCAAGTAATTTATCTTCGATTTGGCGGTTTTCTGGATTGAGAAAGTTTACTTCGCCTTTGGCCAGTCCATTAATTTTTGCGGCAGCAACGATGGCAGATAATGTCGTTTCATTACCTGGTTGGTTAATGCTGGAAACGTTGTTACCGATCGCTTGCTGGCTAGCGCCATGGGCTAAAATAGTTTGCTCTTTATCGAGTAAGATGAAGTAGCCATCATCGCCAAAATGTATCTGGCTAATAAGGTTAGCGCTTTGTGCCTTCGCACTATTTTCCGTGATGTCACCATTACCAACTTGGATCCTATGGGCTTCAATAACACTCATCACTGTGTTTAGCTGCGCATCATTTTGTTGCCATTTCTGTGTGACAAGATTGTTATATTGCTCGTTTATCGAAAAGCTAGCAAAACATACCGTTCCAATCGCTGCTAGCATAAGCATTAATATGAGACGTTGGAGGATGGTCAGTTGTCTTAAAAGGGCAATCATTATAGCGTCGCTCTACTAAAAAAAGAGTAAGTTGAATGTAACTGTTATTAGCAACAAACTGAACCACTAACAGTATGTTTATTTTAAAAATGTTAACTTCATCTAGTCTTTTTCTCATTCAGTTTCTTGTATATTTTAGCCCCTTTGGTATTTACATTTTTTCCACAAGCTGCGACTGGACTCGGTTGGCTGGCTGAACTTTTATTTTAGACTAAATGATTTAGTCTAATGTCTGAGCAAACGCTGCTGAAATAGCCATTTTTGCCATGTTTTTACTTTGATTTGTTATCGGTTTGCGGCACTATGAAACGATTACAATAATAAAGGTTTTAATTATGCTAACAACGCAAGAATCTGTAACGACTGATGACATATTACGCAAGCTGTGTTTGTCAGTCTCTCATGTGCTCTCTAGCACCACTAATAGCCAGATCACGCACGCTGGGATGGTGCAATCCATCACGCGTACTTGTTTAAAACCTGATTTAGGTTGTTTTTCAATATTTGACGGTGGCTTTTCTGGGCTCGTTGTTATCAATTTTTCGGCACCAGCTGCAATTGAAATTTATCGCAAATATATGATTAATATGGGCATGCCTGAGTCTGAATTGGCGTTCTCACATACATCAGATGAAGTTGGTAATGTCATGGGTGAGCTGATGAATCAGATGTTAGGCGATTTCATCAATAAAATTAGTAAAGAACTTCAAACGTCGATTAGTCAAAGTCAGCCAAAAATGTTGACGATTAATAAAGAGCTTACCATTTCGGTAGATACCAATCTTGATGAAGCTGTGGCAAGAAGAGTGTCTTTCAAAACGCAAAATAATCATATTTTTTATCTTGAGTTCGCCATGGATAAAACGGAGTTTATTAAGCTAACCGATTTTGATGCCGATGAAGACTTCGACCTAGACGACCTATTAGCTGAACATGGTCATAGCAGTGTTTCAAAGCCAGCACAAAATAAACAAAAAGATGTTCAAATGAGTGCCAGTGCAGATGATCTGTTTGACGAGCTAGGGATTTAAGAGGGATATTGCCGTCATCGGGCATGACGACATTCCAGTGGCTAGTTTCGCAAATCCACCAATAGCAGTAAAAACCTTGTTGAAAGCGCGCTTTGGCATAGCGCATTCAACGGTAGAGGTAAGCCAGCACAGGCAGCAGTATGAAGCCACTGGTAATGGCTAAAGTTTTAGTTCCCTCTAGCTCTCTGAGAACTAGCGTCCGTAGCTAGAGAGATATCTATTGACGTTGGCTTTGCTTTGTTTGGTGATCATTTGCATTAACGTAAATTCAGGATTTTGAATGCGATGATCTTGTTTAAGATCATCGAGCATCACTAACCATAGATCCGCCGTCATTTCTGAATCCGCTAACGCGCGGTGAAATACACCATCATGTTCAATCTGCTTATAGTGTATTAAGCTGCCAAGTTTATGATTAGGTGCATCTTGATAAAGTCTTCTGGCGATTAGCATCGAGCATGCGAACTCACCGCGATAGTCACGACCTATTGATTTAAGTTCGGCGTCTAAAAAACGTTGGTCGAAAGAGGCATTGTGAGCAACCAGATTATAATCTGCGATAAAGTCGGCAAATTGATCCATCACTTCATCACAAGGCGCTGCCCCACTGAGCATTTGGTTGCTAATGCCGGTATAGCTCTCGATAAAGCCACTAACACGAAACCCTGGGTTCATTAGCTGTTGAAACCGGTCAATAACAATGCCGTCTTTTAACATCACCGCACCAATCTCTATAGCGCGGTCACCTTGATTAGGCGATAAGCCGGTAGTCTCGAAATCCAGCACGATAACCGTATTGGCTTTGCTTGAAATTTCGGTTGTTATTTGCTGAGGATCTGCTGTGGTTGAAAAGTGTGCCAAAGTGCTACGAGCCCTATTAAGTTTGCGGTTATTGTAGTTCCACAGCGAAGTGAGTCAATGCAAATGTTGAGTTTATTGAGTACGCAGGCTTAATCGCGCTATTAAGACCACAGATCTCCAATTTTATGATCTTGACCAAATTACTAAATGCTAATATTTGTTAGACTCGCTGCAAATTATAGTGAGTGATAAATATGCAATTAGATTTAAATGGTATAACGCCAAAACAGTTTCTTGAGCAGTATTGGCAGAAGAAACCACTGGTGATCCGTCAAGGCTTTAAAAACTTTAAGGATCTGCTTTCACCAGAAGAGATGGCGGGGCTTGCTTGCGATGAGATGGTTGAGTCGCGCCGGGTGTTTAAAGCAAATGATGAATGGCAAGCTGAGTTTGGCCCATTTGAATCTTATGAAGAGCTTGGCGAGAAAGACTGGACGTTAATTGTGCAAGCACTTAACAACTGGGTACCTGAAGCAGAAGAGCTTATCCAATGTTTTGATTTCATTCCTCGATGGCGCTTAGATGACGTAATGGTTAGCTATGCCACACCTGGCGGCGGAGTAGGGCCTCATATCGATCTGTACGACGTGTTTATTTGCCAAGGTTCTGGTCGACGTCGTTGGAGAGTGGGTGATCTTGGCCCACATAAAGAGTTTGCGGCGCATCCAGCTTTGCTCCATACAGAAGCTTTCGATCCTATCATTGATGTTGAACTGCTGCCGGGTGATATTTTGTATTTACCGCCAGGATACCCACATGATGGGGTGACTATTGAGCCTTCAATGAGTTTCTCAGTCGGTTACAGAACCGCTTCAGCAAAAGATATGGTTAGCGCGATGGCTGACCATATCATTGATAATGATCTGTGTAATGAACAGATTGCCGATCCAGATCGCGTAATAAGTGAACATTCCGGTGTGGTTAATAACACCGATCTCGAGCGAATTAAGCAACAACTGTTTGCGACGCTTGATGATAAGTTAGTCAGTGAGTTTAGTGGTCGTTACCTAACACAATCCAAGTGTGAACTTGATTTACCAGAACAGCCTCTAGGGTTTCAAAGCTTAGATGTGACTGAGCAGATAAAGCAGCAGCCTTTGATTAAATTGGGTGGTTTACGTTGTCTTTATTTCGAAACAAGCGTTGCTGACGGTGTTTTGTATATCAATGGTGAACAACAGCAGTTAACGGCGGGCAATGAGGCATTTATTGCCATGCTTTGCGATACGCAGCAGCTCACATTAGCAGATTTAACCCCGTGGTTAGACAATAGCGAAGTCATTGAGCAATTAACCGATTGGGTGAATGCTGGCTACTGGTATTTTGACGATATCGACTAACTCGGCTTAGATCCTTTAAAAGGGTTCAGTGACGTTAGTCGTTGAACCCTTTTTTTTAACTGAATTTAAAGGGAGGCGAGCGGATAAAGCGCCTGAACTATTGAGCCAGATCCTAGAGATGGGCTAGCAGTTAAAAAATATATTGCCATACCGCACCCAAGGTATCGAAATCACTGCCTATTTGAGTGATCACTCCGGTACTGGCATACAGCTTAATACTATTACTTCTGTTGATTGGCGCTGAATAGGTAATGCCAAAACGGACGTTTTCTTGGGAGTCGAATGAATCGATACCATTCTTCTGAGTCTCACCGCCAAAGTAAAAATTAGTATTGAGCGACAACCAATGGCCGCGACTAAAGTTATAAATTAAGTGACCCTGTACAGTATATTGTGGTTCCTGCTGTAGTGTCACCCGGTTAAAGTACTCATCGTTATCGCCATAAAATCGTACTGAAGCGATTAAGTCGTAATACCAATCCCCCAGTTTGTGAGACATACCGATCCCAGGCCGAAACACCCAGCGATTAGCGCCTGAATTTATTAGCTTATTTTTCTCATATGATCCTGCCGGAATGGTGATCTGCAAACTGGTACCGACAACGAAGCCTTGTTGCCAAGCGGCAAAGTCTTGTGGTTTGAGAGCGGGGGCACCGTAAAAGTTCCATGAGAGTCGAATGTTTGGATCGCCATAACCGCAACGGTCAGCACTGACACGTTCACCCTGAAAGTCGGCGCTGCCTTTATAACAGATCCGGCTGGCCGTCATGTCAATTTTTGAGGAGCGCCCAGCTAAGGCGAAAGTATGCGCATAACCCACAACGCCCGCATTAATGGTGAGATCAGCATTCTCAATCGGCACCGACGGAGCAGGTGATAGCTCTCCTTCTGAATGGGCGGCACCCACCACCAAGAAATTCATTCCAATAGGGATATTGCTGTAACTTCTCGGTTCTAAATCTTGCGCAAAGCAGTAAGTTCCGCTGCTAGAAAGTATGACAACAGCAAGCATTTTAGCGGGGGCGATAAAACTACACTTATATTGACGGCTAATATTCAATCAGTATCCTTACTTGATCATTAATGAGCGATGCTGTGCTGGTTCTATTCCATAAAAAATAGCAATAATTATTACTCTAAGTTAACCAATTTGTCAGCTTAATCAAGCATGTTATGCTGCTAATCTTTAAAGAGATCTAAACAAGCTGATTTCTAAAATCAGTCAAGATATCGAAGTCAGCTAAATAGGGCGTTAAGTGTTACCAAGAATCACCATTGAACAATCAGTACAACATGCATTAACTATGGCCTATCAAGATGCCGTAGATGCGGCCAAGCGAGCCCATGACACGGCGACTGGGAGCGAAAGTGTTGCTGAAAATAAGTACGACACTTTTGGCTTAGAAGCATCATATCTTGCTCACGGACAATCGGTGAGAGTGGCACAATGCAAAGACGATATGCTGGCTTATGAGCAGTTGTTTGGCGTACTGAAACAAAAGGCCGTTATTGGCGCTTTGCAAGATGTATCCATTAAAGCTGAAAAAAAAGTAGCGTTAGGTGATCTGGTTGAGCTGATTGATGAAAACGATAAACTCAGTCGACTGTTTTTGGGTCCTAGCGGGGGGGGCTTAAAAGTACAGACAGCAGAGGGCAGTTTTATGCTGATAACACCTCAATCACCCATAGGCCAAAAATTGCTGACACGTGAAATAGGCGATGAAATTACCCTCACAATAGCCGGAAAAGCCCAGCATTATGAAATCGACACTATAAGCTAGCTCGAATCTAAAACTAAAACTAAACTTTACGCTTAACCGTGCAGTTAAGCTTTTTCGTTATCATCTAAAAGGATTTATATGGCGTTAATTACCACAGAACGACTGATTTTGAGAGAAGTTACCTCAACCGATGCTGAGTTTATCATGGCGCTTTATAATGAGCCTAGTTTCATCGAAGGGATCGGGGATAAGCAGGTTTATACCGTAGAGCAAGCTATTGAGTATATTGCTAACACCTTTACTAAAAGTTATCACGACAACGGTTACGGTATGTTCCTAGTTGTGCTACGTGAAGTCGGCACGCCTATTGGGATCTGTGGTTTGATCCGCAGAGATTATCGTGATGACTTCGAGCTCGGTTATGGGGTGTCTAAAATGTTTAGGTCGAAAGGTTACGCTGGAGAAGCGGCAACTGCGGTGCTGGAGTACGGCAAGCAACAGTTGAATGCCAAAGAGTTTATTGCGGTCACGTCGATGTCCAATCAAGCATCGATAAAGACACTAGAGCGTTTAGGTTTTTTATTCAGTAAAGTCGAAAAATTAGCGGCATATGATGAAGAGAGTCGTTTATTTAAACTCGCCGTCGATTAAATTAGCCATAGAGTAACTAAAAATGTCCACCTTAATAGAGCTAGACAACCTCATTATTCGCCAGTTTGAACAAAACGACCTGCATATTTTTGCTCGCTACCGCGCCGTACCTGATGTGGCAAAATACCAAAGTTGGAGTGATTATTCCTATGAGAAAGCCACTCACTTATTTGATTCAATGCAAGGTCATGAATTTGGTGCGGTAGGGCAGTGGTTTCAGCTGGCGATTGCAGACAAGCAGAGCAACGCCTTACTTGGTGACTTGGCGATACACTTTATTGATGCAGAGCAGGTAGAGGTTGGTTTTACCTTAGCACCAGAAAACCAAGGCAAGGGTATTGCTGCAAAATCAGTTGCCGCTTTTATTGATTACCTGTTTGATACCATGAATAAATATCGCATTGTTGCCACCACTGATTGCGACAACCATCCATCTTATAGATTGTTAGAGAGGGTTGGTTTTCGCCGCGAAGCTCATTTTGTTAATAACATTTTCTTTAAAGGGCAATGGGGCAGTGAGTATCAATATGCAATGCTGCAATCCGACAGAGCTTAAACTCGTTTTTATCGGCTGAATAATTGCAACTGATGTTAGCTCGTAGTATTAGCAATTGAATCGCAATAGAAAACAAAAGCCCGTTAGCTTGATACTGGCGGGCTCTGTCATTTCAAACCGAATGATATTTAGTTGGCTAGCTAACTTCGCTGTCACGACACTGTCATTAACAAATTCCTAGGCTAACTTTTTTGCCAAGTTTGGTTGATGTTTGTTATAAAAGGGTGAAAGCGAACAACGTGAATTGCTAGAAACGCCCCTACTTTTATTGACCACACCACAAGCCGTGTATGAAAAAAAGTAGGCTTTCATGTTAACCTTGAGCTTAAATTTGGCACAACACAACACATATGTATTCACGCTGTGTATTTAACGCTATTGAAACACCTGATAAACGGAGCTTCTGCAGATGACCCAAATTTTCAAGGCTCAACGGATTGTAATTGTGATGGTTTTAATTTTGTCTGGATGTAATATTGCAAACCATGGTTCATTTACCAGTAAAACCTATCAAGCACCAGCAGATCAAGAATCATTGGTAGAATTAGGGCCTGTGGTTGGGATAAGTTGCCAGACACAGTTTTTGTATTTACTGCCGATTGATGAAAGTGTATCCACTTTGCTTGCGGTTAATAATGCAAAGCAGAAAATTGAGGGTACCGTCGTATTAACTGACATGATTATCGACGATACGCTTTCAATTCAATTTGGTTATTCAGAGCAATGCATTATTGTGCATGCCATTGCTTTTGGCTTACTTAGCAAGCAATAGCAACTTTAAGCATCTTCACATAAAGCTTTGCCTGCTTGATAACAACTAGGCTGTCTTGGACATACTGCACCGCGCGAACAAATAAGCCGTGCATCATTTTGTATGCCGCGTTCCACCCAGTTAATATTGAGAATTTTTGCGACGCTCATGAGGTTTTTCTTTATATGCTTAGGCATCTCTACTGAGCCGCTGTTGGATGCACAGATTTGTTTTAGATCCGCAGCAATAGAAGCAGCATCGCCGCCTTGGGCATCAATAGCAGGGTTAAGGTCGATACCCGCGCAAAGCACATGACTGTTACCAGCCATGTCCTCAACTTTTATCGATTCACAACAATAGATCCGTGGTTCATGTGCGACATCCAAAATGGATATTTGCGCAGATGTACCGATTTTTGGCTCGTTTATCATTCTAAATACAGCCCAATGCTGACACGGATCTTCGACCACCCGCATGTTGCCCCAAGGCAGTGGAATACCATTGCCACGGTATACTGCTTTTAATTTACCCGGTGCATAGGCATCAAAGTAATGCCAATGAGGATAAGGGGATACAACCGTCATCCGCCGCATGGCTACAGATGCAGAAACCCCCACCGTTTTATTGACGTTAATTTCATAACCATGTCGGTCAAGCAGCTGCCGAAACGGCACTTTAGGGCACAGTAATGCGCCGGCAAAGAAGCTAGATTCAAAATCTCGCCAGGCATGTAGAATATCTTGCGCGTTTAGAGTCGATGATGCTGGAGCAGCAATCTCTTCATGGGCAGCTGTGTAGCGTCTACCTGCGGTTAGCACGCATTTTAAGCCATCTTTGTTGTGTAATACACAATGCCCTATATGCACTGACAGGTCGTATTTAAGTCGTGTAGGGTAAGATTTGAGCATCTTGTTCAGATAGATAGTTGAAGGTGGTTCAAAAAAAGAGGTGACGACATGAGCGGTGCTAACCCCCATTTCATCAACGACCTCTTGTGGCGTTCTGTCTATCCATTTAAGTTTTAGCCCTAATGATTTGGCAATGTCTTTTATATCATCTAAGGCGAGTGGTAAGCGCTTGTGGCCGATCTCTTCAGCAGCGCGTTCAAGATCGGGGAAGTGGTTTTGATGGTGTTCTTGGTGGGCACGAATGAGTAAATGTGCAAATTCTCGTCCTGTTGTGCCTGTTTGTGACAGCATTTCTGGGATGGCAATCTGTAAAATATCACTGGAAAACAGAAAACTGGGTTCTAAAGCCATACCACTTATACCACCACGACGACCTTTATCAGGGGTAATAGCGTCGTCTTCAGGTACATCATCGAGAAACCAATCCACCTCTTTTTGAAACACTGTAGCGATGACGGCTAGCATGCCTGCGCTAGGTACGCGTTTACCCCGCTCAATCATCGAAAGGTAAGATACAGAGGGGGCTGACTCAGGATCGACCCGTACACAACGGGCAGATAGATCTTCCATTGTAAGGTGATTTCTTTTACGCAAGTTTCTAATCTTGGTTCCAAGAAAATGTGACTTTCTGATCAGGCTCTGATTACTTTTCATATTGTAAAATTCACATTGTAAAATTTTTATTGTGAAATTGTAATGAAATTTGCACTAGACTACAAATCAAGCAATCAGAAAACGAATAAGTTTTTTGAAAGCAAATGAAGTTAGCAACGATGAACGACCTATTTTAGGATTGAATGAGGACAGGGCTATGGATATATCAACAATCAATAATACTGCAAATAACCACGAGAACAATCTATATATGGGTTCAGAATTTGCTGCTGTGAATGTTGTCACCCAGGCAGCAAACGACACCACAACACCCTGTGCCAAATCCTTCTTGGATGATAAGTTTCCCCTCACTCAAGGTTCACATAAAGAAGCCTGTAGTTATGTCGTTTACTACCAGCAACTGTTAGTGTTTATGAAAGACGGTAGCCAAACAGGGCTGCGTTGTCCAAAACAGTTCGTTGCACTGAACGGCCATAAGAGTGAACCTACTGCTATTTTGCTTAAAGACAATGGCGTTCATGTTGAACTGACTTTTGACAGAATAAGTGAAAAGGGCGTTCAAGATTGCGCCAATATCGAAGATATTTTAGTTGAAGGGCATCAGTACTGGATAAGCTTGGTCAATGTTGAAAACACCGTGGTAGCGTCGTCGGTACTCGACCAAGTCTTTACTGCCAAAGATGGCAGTGATTATGAGCTGAAACGTTAATCATTAGATGCGCTAGCAAGTGTAGGTAGTGCCATTGTGCCTTTATTGCGGACAATATGGGGATCCAGCAAGCATCTGTTCTGCTGGTCATCTGTTACGGCTTTATCCTCTACTACGGTGCGAAAGGCTGCAAATTATAGATTAATTGCTATTAGCCTCACTCAAAGCAGTTATTTTAAAAGCGACTTCAATTAAGTCGCTTTTTTATTGCTGCTTTTCTTAAGTTGACTTGCGTATTGGCCACTTTGCTCCTATGATCGCTGCGATTTCTTTCTACGGTAACTTTTAAATGCTAAATTCGTCTTTATCTCCCAGCTCGACTGAACTTGTGATTAGTATTCTTGACCTTGTATTAAAAGAGGGCAAGCCTCTTGATCGTGCTTATTCACAACATTTCTCAGGGCAACAATTAGAGTCTTCTGAGCTAGGACGTATCACCTTTGTCACCGGTGATATTTTAAGACGTTTAAATTTGTATTGTTATCTATCGGACGTTAAGCCTGAAGAGATGGTTCGAATGGGTTCTCGACTGCTCAATGCCTGGCACCTATTTCATCAATTACCGCTACCTAAAATGCAATATGCATTACAGGTAGATGAAAAGGTTCTCGCTGAGCGAACTGAGATAGCACGCCAACAACCAGCACTTTGGGACGGCTGTCCTGATTGGTTGAATGAAATGGGTGAAGCACAGTTGGGCGACCGTTGGCCTGCCGAACGTGCGGCGCTAACTAAGCCCGCTAAACGTTTTATTCGTGTCAACACACTAAAATCTACTCGCGATGATTTGGCGAAGAAGCTACGTAATGAACGGGTCCAAACCGAAGAGGTAGAAGGTGTAGATACTGCTTTAGAAGTGGTATCTGATTCAGCATTATTTAAAACAGAGAGTTTTAAAAAGGGCTGGTTTGAACAGCAAGATGCAGGCTCACAACTTATCGCTATCGCCCTTGGTGCTAAGCCGGGCATGTGTGTTGTAGATGCTTGTGCGGGTGCTGGTGGTAAAACGCTATCAATATCGGCGCAAATGCAGGGTAAAGGACGATTGCTCGCAATGGATGTTGAGCAGTGGAAACTCGATAACCTCAAGCAGCGAGCTCGTAGAGCGGGAGCTCACAATGTTGAGACACGCATTATTGCTAGCAGCAAGACGATTAAGCGCCTTAAATTGACCGCTGATCGTGTCTTACTCGATGTACCGTGTTCAGGCCTTGGTGTACTAAAACGTAACCCAGATGCAAAATGGCGTGACACACCTGAAAGACTGCCTATATTAGTAGCACTGCAAAAAGAGATTTTACAAAGCTATAGCAGAATGGTGAAAGTGGGCGGCATTTTGGTTTATGCAACGTGCTCAATCATGCCTGAAGAGAACCGCGACCAAGTTGATGCCTTTTTAGCGGCAAACAAACACTTCAGCTTTATCGAAGATGAAAACATCAGCCCAGCAGAAACAGGGTTTGATGGTTTCTACTACGCAAAACTTGAGCGTACTGCGGAAGCTTAAGCGGTTAGTACAACTTGTATAAAAAGAGCGCTTATAGCGCTCTTTTTATTGCCTGGAAATTGTGATGTTGCAGCGTTACCTGCACCTTTCGACTTCCTGCAACATCTCTATGTTGGTAAGGATTGATTCTTGACCATATACCGGGTTTAAAACAGGCATTTTGTATCAGCAAGTACTCGATCCCAATTTTAAAATATTGAAATTGATGAAGATTCTCTCTATCTCACGCGTCATGAGATAAAGTCTAGGTCTATGAGCTTGAAGATTTCCCCATATTGAAAGTTATCATTGTAAATAACGCTATAACGCTATAACGAAATAGAATAATGTTAAAACTAACATTTAGACTATGTCCTTTTTAATTGAAAAACTACCAACAGCAGCAAAAGAGATCATTAAAAAATATAGCGGCTGGGCATGGTAATAGGCACCTGAAAGTGTTCCATAAATTGTTAGCGAGACTAGAATGGCAAAAGCCATATATATACTCTCGTCTTGGTTCATATCTGTGCTTATCCATATTAATGAAATGGCTCTAAATAATGTGCTTAGTAAGATCACCAAAAACACCATTAAACCAAGTACACCGGCTTCTAAAAATACTTGTAAAAAAATATTGTGGGGTTGAACTCCAGCTGTTTTAGTCGGCATGAAACGGTAGGCGTCCGGTCCGTGACCTAGCCACATTTTCTCTAAACCATAAGTGATGCTGTTTTGCCACATCTGCAGCCTATTTGATGAGAGGTCATTGATGTCGGAAACGTTTTGTAATGACTCTTGTACCCTTAAAATACCATTCCAAGGATAGATGGAAAAAACGGTAGAAAGTGCAATGCCTAGACATATTAGAAAGAATAGGTACAGCAAGGTCTTTAGACTCAATTGATGTTTAAACTTTAAAATAACAGTGAGCGTAAGTAATGAGAAAAAATATGAGACAATAGAAGCCCTTCCTCCAAGCCAAAATAAAAATGCGATATTTAACGCAAGCAGCAAAGACCAAAGGCCCATGTGCAAATTTAACTTATATTTTGTTCGATTACTTAACAGGAGTAGTTTAATTGAAGCGACGATAGAGCCAATGGTTGCTATATAGCCAAGGTGTCTTATGTTAGTTGCAAAAGGTATTGTTGTTATGGTGAAGTTTATCTGTGGTGAATCAAACGAAACATATACTAGGAGAATACAGATAATAATAATGATAACGGTAATGGGAACGACTGAAAAAGTATTAGCTATTCTATTGCTTGTGTTTATAAAAAAGCAAAGCAGTACGTAAGTGAAAAATATATGCGAACTTAAAAATAGAAACCTTAAACTCATTGCGACTTTATGGGTTTCAGAATTAACTGCAGTCAAATTGATGAGGTATGAGGTAAGATAGAGGGAATAGAGCAATAGAACCACTATTGTTAATTTATTTTTTAAAATGGTACCTTTAACAATTGTAGATAGTGATGAGTCAAATTTGTGGCATAAAACCATATAGGTAACTATAAATGTTATCTGATATATCGTAACGTAAAGACCTGTTTTAAAAGATGTATTATAACCAATTAATAAAATCGACATTGAGAAAAGAACCAATATTAGAGCCAAAACCCTATCGGCGTCTCGTAGCGATAAAAATCCGTCCTCCGCATTTTTGCTAACCATGATTGTCCTCATCACTTTTATCTGATATGTCATTGCATCGATTTTCGCTATCGAAACCGTAATCAGTTTTATAGAAATTACACAGCTTTAATAGCAACGCCTTAACCTTATCGCTTTTAGGTTCAATATCAGCAGCAATAATGCTCAACTCATTAGAATCAAAATTCAATAAAGTTATCATGTTTTTATCAGGTAACATTGCTAGTTGAAAATCCCCTTGGTAAATAGAGCGTTGTTTACGCGATAGCAAATTCTTGTATTCTTCAGGCTTCATAACTGCTCTGCCTGAAGGCCGGACTTCATAACTACTGGCTGTTTCTGATACAACCTTTTTTTCATCTACAAAGCTTGCATTAATAGACTTTAACGGCAGCGATGATTCGACAAAAATATGCCGATTAGAAGGCTTAACTAGTGTTAAATCAGGCAGAATGATCCCATCGAATTTAACTATGAGGTCTAAATTAAGCTCATCATCTAGGCTAGGTAAGATATCGATCAATGAATAAAGCCCATCGATCTTGATCGGCTTATTAATGACTTTGTCATCTCTATATCTTAACTTGGCTAGGACGACCTTTGCTTGTTGCTGGTCAAGTACATTCGTCCCGTGTCCCCACGACTGTGTATCAGGCCCATTTATTGGTGTTGTAAAACGTTTACTTTGTTTCAGCTTAAATCCTTCTCCATGGTCAGATATTAAGTATACAATTGAATTTTTCAAGAATCCTTTATTCTTCATCTGTTCGAAAAAAGTACGTAATTGATCATCAACTTTTTTCAACATAGATTTATACATGAAATGACTGTAATTCCCTTCCCATTCTTCTGGAGTATGTTCTATAAAATCTATCGAGGTATATGGCCAATGTAATTGACAAAAATGTACAGCAAGGAAATTAGGTTTTTTTGTATTTAATGATTCTATCACTTCATCATTGAATGCTTTCGGGTTATAAGTTTTTCCGTAAGCTCTATTGTTATAAAGATATGGGAATAAATATTTGGAATAAGGGTGTTTTAACATCAAATTTATATAAGGCAAGTCAGAGAAACTTGATATAAAAGCATCCGCAGCTCCAATCATAGGACCAACTTCACTATCAAACCCATAGGCTTTATCTATTTGATTGAAACGGCGTTCATCCATTGCGTATGCAGTGTGATAACCTCTAGACTTCAATTTTTCAACTAAAGGAAGCTTCTTGTTAATTAACTCAGGAGGCGCCAAGTTGAATCTGGCGCCATTATTTTTTGGGTAAAGCCCTGTTAGGATGCTCATCCACGCTACGTAAGTCCTTCCCTGTGGACTATAACTATTTATATAATTCTGAGACTCTGATAATAATGCATTAATAAATGGCGCATAGTCTGATTGAGCACTATCGTAGTTCAAATGGTCTGGTCTTAAACCATCTATACCTATAATTATTATATTGGGTTTGTCATTATAAAAGAACTCATCTGTGTTTTTTGATATTAATGGGTACAGACATAATGATGTCAAAGCTATAGTTGTGATAGAGACTACTGTCTTATGTTTTGACCTTTTTAATCCAATTATAAATAGTGTTAATAGCACTAAAGATTGCAAAGCTATTGAGCTTGGTGAGGATAATATTGTAGCTCTGAAATATGAAGTTAGAGACGTTGGGAAATAATGAGAGTTGAGTGAAACGACCAGCGTAAGATGTAACAGCACTAAAATCAACCAAAACAGGTCATTATTAAGTTCACTTCTATTGCTGTTTTTTATCGCTTGAAAAGAAACTATAATCACAAATGCCCAAAATATATGAATTAGCGTGAGGATCCCGACGAAGTAAGCTAAGTCCTTTACTAAACCTATACTATTGAAATGCCTTGGCTCTATGTGTGTCATCGCATTAGCGATTGAAAAAAAAGAGTATGGCTGAATACTGCTGCGATAATTTATCAGGATGATGGTAAAAAGTAATAATAGGCTAAAAGTTCTAAAAAAGACTCTAACTAGAGAGTGTTCTTTCTTTTTCATT
The DNA here is from genome assembly GCF_023284025.1 of Shewanella abyssi. GTDB lineage: Bacteria > Pseudomonadota > Gammaproteobacteria > Enterobacterales > Shewanellaceae > Shewanella > Shewanella abyssi. Next base: position 213,098 of record NZ_JAKIKR010000001.1, read on the forward strand.
ATTTTTTATCCTCTTTAACTCTTTTGTTTATTTCAAATTCAGTAACAAATTCAGCTAAATGATTTTGTCGACTAGCTGGCCAATCACCAAGAACTAGATATCTCTCTGCCAGAGAAGAGCCGGAAGGGTTATCTGTTTTTATGCTGGATACTGTTGCACGAGTATCTAACATTGCCTTCACGTGCGCACTGATAATGAGCAAGATAAACGCTATCAATAGGGCAGATTCAAGTTTAATTTTAGACTTAATTTTAATCATTTTCTCATCTCAAATGTGCTTTAGGAAAGAGATTTAATAATATTTTTAATAGTTTAGTTCTAAGTATAGAAGCTCTATAGCAAAGTGTTGAATAAATAGTGGTTAATTTGAAATTATTGCTAGTACTTTTTGAATACCAGTTAGAGTAAGAGAATTCATTAGTGACTATATGACGGGATGACTTTGTAATTCTCTTCGTTTTATACTAAACCATATAGGTACCAGATGACTAAGTGAACAGACTCACGCACAGTTTGGTGATTAAAGCACATTTCCAATGTTTCAAGGACGAGGCTATTGAAAATTACCTGATTTTCAATCTAACAGATACCTTGGGGCCAAAATTTGAAGCAACATTTTTTGTTTTGCAGTTTATTGATATCAATTATCAGTTGTAATGCATTTGCTGCAAATACGAGTGAAAGCGTGGGAGGAATTGCCACAAAGAGTAGCCTTAAAAGAGGCTTAAGCTTAGCTCAAGACCTAGGGCTAGCTACCTCGAATGTTTTTGGTATAAGTGAGCATGCCACACATCAGGATCTTACTGAAGTTAGAAGAAAAATAACAACCACTTTATTCGATTTGAATACCTCTTCTTATGATGAACACTCCATTAGCATAGAAAGTCATTCTAAGTACGAACAACTATTCCCATTCGTTGATTCTGATGTAGAGATCATGCGTTTGAGGAAAAAAATTAGGCAGTACAAACAGCTATCAAGCTATCGATGGCCGCAATTGGAGCCAATAGCTTTTAGCTTAGGGCAGAAATCTATAGAGATAGCAAAACTTAGATGGATGTTGCTTAAGCTTGAAGACATTAACGATCATAATCTTTCTGCCTATAGAGAGCAGGTTTATGACCCGAGTATCGCAAGCGCTCTTAAAAAATTCCAGATGCGCCATGGGTTAAAGCAAATTGGTAAGCTCACAATAGAAACGGTGGTACAGCTAAACATTTACCCATCGGTTAGAGTGGTTCAGCTACAGCAAGCGCTTAAAGATAAACTTGCGAGTATCCAATATTTACAAAAGACATATGTAGAGATTAATATTGCTGAATTTAAATTGCGGGTAAAGGGTGAAGATACCATCAATTTGGAAATGGCTGTGATTGTTGGGTCTAATATAAATAAAACGCCATTATTACAAACGTATATAAATAAATTAACAGTCAACCCCACTTGGACTCCCCCGAGCAGTATCATCTATAAAGAACTACTAGTTAACTTAGAAAAACAACCAGGATCCTTACAGAATAAACAGTTTGTTTTATTAAAAAGAGGAAGTAGTAAAGAGGTTAAAAGTCTAGAGGGAATGAGCGCTAACCAGCTGAAAAAGGAACTGATAGAATATAAGCTCGTTCAAATGTCTGGTTACAAAAATGCTCTGGGGAAGTATCGTTTTACCATCCCTAATACCAAGATGATTTTTTTACATGATACTCCAAATAAAAAAGACTTTAATAGAAGTGATAGGGCTTTAAGTCATGGCTGTATCCGCTTGGCTAATCCTGAGTTATTTGCAGACTATCTCATTAGCCGGGAAAATGCTAAAAGCCGAAGGGTTTTAACTTCCGCAAAGCGTGGGAAAACTACTGTAGATATTAAACTAACAAACCCACTGCCGATTATCATCACCTATCAAAATATATGGGTAGATGATAATGATTTACTGCAGGTTAGACCGGATATTTATAATCGATGGGGTAGTAAGTAATGGATAATTATTGTTATGATAACCTTGCTTTGAGTCAACTTATCAGAAAAGAGAAAAGCGCCAAAATGAGGCTTAAACTGTTAGCTGTTCTACATTTTCAAGATGGAAAATCTAGATATCAGATAGCGTCTTACCTTAAAGTAAGCAGAACTAGCGTCAATAGATGGATAAGTAACTATTTATCCCATGGTCTCCATGGACTGGAAGAAAAAAAACATCCTGGCCGTCCATCAGGTTTATCTGAATCTCAACAGGTGCAACTTACAAATTACATTGATAACATAACTGAAAATAGCAAGCTTGATAAGTTTAAAGGAACAGACATACAAAACTATATAGATAGGGAATTTGGAATTAAATACGAGATCTCGAATATATATAAGATTCTGGCACGTCTGGGTTATAATTCGCCATCAAATTATTAAGTAAGTGGCCTATCGTTTTGAACCACTGTTTTGAACCACTGTTTTGTAGCTGAAAATGATATTTGTCTGATTCATTTTGAATCTGAACTCCATTATATAGGAGACCTTGACTTGCTTTTATATCATACTATGTAATTACCAGTTGATGTTTATAAATAAATTCCCCGATAAATATTTCCTCATAAGTAAACTTAGGACTCCAGCTCTGCATTTTCGCTAACGATAAGTGCCGTTAAGAAATTGACGACAGCTATAATTGTAGCTTTGCAAAGCTGTCAAAAGATTGGCTGAACAAATCCGTTATAAAATGATGTTCTCTATATTTTGGGCTTTATTCCAGGAGTGCAATAATTGTGCTTCTAATATCTCTAACGAATAGGTTCCAACAAGTTATTTAGAGCTAATGTGGTGAAATCAATACAAAAAATCGTATATTTTATATGCAATAAGCATAAGTTATTTATTCTACTGAATAAATAACTGGTCTAATTTCACAAAAACTTTACTCTTTACATGCTAGTACTCAACCCGCTAAATTGAAGGTATAGCTGTTGAAAGGTTGCTTATTTAGGTAGCTTAGCGCTACTAAAGCGCCCTAAACGCGGACTTTAACGGTGTTTGGTGTCGGTTACTTGTCCTGTTATGACTATTACCCACTCATTATAGAGAGTTTACTAAATACAAAAGTAGACCAGATAATTATTCTTCAACGTGACTCAGTTTAAGCTTTGCTACCTTTATACATAGCATCGTACACCGTTAAACGATGTGGATGAATTAAGCAGTCCATAGGGAATTTGGCTTTAAGCCAAAAATAATTTAATTGGTTTGGTGGAGATAAAAATGAATATTAAAGCTTTGTTAAAAGAATTTGTAGAAGATGAAAGTGGTTTAACCGCAGTTGAGTACGCAATTGCAGGAGGACTGGTTGTAGGAGGGATGATTGGTGCTTTTAATCTCCTAGGTAACAATGCAACGCTTAAGATTAATTGCTTGGCGTCAGCAGTCAATGGGGCAAGTACAGATTGCAGTTAACTTAAAAATAATGACATCAAGAAATCAATGCCCACGTGACATGTGGGCATAATTTTTTCAGACTTTGCTAGTAAAGGCATGTGATGACGGACCTTCAACTTTCTATACAAGTAATCACGGCGGGCATGTTTTTTGTACTTGCTATCACCTTTGATTTGTCTAAAGAGAGAATTCCTAATTGGTTATGTCTTATCGCTATATTTTTTGGATTCGCAGTTAACAGCTACTTTGCGCAGCTAAACGGATTGTTAATATCATTTGTTGGTTTTTCTTTAGCATTTATTATTCTATTTCCGACATTTATGTTTCGAATTCTAGGTGCTGGTGATATTAAGCTCATGATGGGTATCGGCGCTATTATGGGGCCTAGCTTACTTATGTGGAGTATATTATACGCCATTGTTGCAGGAGCACTAACCAGTATTGTACTTATCGCTTGGAAGACAGGGTTATCAGGAATAAAAATCACAGCTAAACGCTACTGGGATTGTTTTTATCTGAGAACCTATTTTAAGCCAGAACAGGGAGAAGCCGCCGGGCAAAAAGTACCTTACGCTCCCGCACTTGCACTTGGTTGGTTATGGGCTTGTAGCTTAAACCCACAGGTAAATCATTTGTATTCTTCAATTAGCCAAAGTCTTTTTTAGAGGTTTGCTATGCAACAGGATAACAGCCTTAAACAAGTTTCTCCCGATACACTTACCACTGCAATTACAAGTCGCTCAGCACAACTTGCCCCAAGACCGACCACTATCGAACAAACTGGTCTATCAGAGTCTCTTTTATTGGATTTGTTACTTAAACATCTAATGAATGGTGGTGTGTTGACTAGGGAGCAAATGGTTAAGTTACTAGGTGTTACCGGCGGTATTGTGCAACATTTGCTCGATTCTGCTAAGACGCTAGCTTGGGTTGAAAATAGACAAACGACAGCAGATGGTCAAATGCGCTATGCATTAAGTATGGGTGGGGAACTACACGCTAAGCTGGCTCTTTCGCGAAACGGATACCTAGGCTTAGCGCCTATACCTTTAGGGCAATATAGTTCGATATGTAAAAAACAGTCTAGCCGTGCCAATCCCATAACTTTTGAGATGCTTGAAAAAGGCTTAGCTGCACTTGTTCTTCCAAAAGATCTATTGTTTAAAATTGGCCCTGCGATGAATTCAAGTCGGCCGGTGTTAATTTATGGACCACCAGGCACAGGAAAAAGTTATTTGTGTCGTCATTTAAATCTAACCTTAGGGGACAATGTACTAATCCCTTATGCACTCGCGATTGGCAATGAAGTTATTCAGGTTTTCGACCCAGAATTACACCATCGAGTCGAGAAGGATGCTATTCCAGCAAGTTTAGATTTAGCGAAAGGCCATGATCCACGCTGGCTTAGATGCGAACGTCCACTGCGCATAACCGGGGGGGAATTATCGGCAGAAATGCTAGAAGTCCAATTTGATAGTCACAGCAGAACTTATATGGCACCTATTCAATTGAAAGCCAATAACGGCATTTTGCTTTTGGATGATTTAGGGCGACAAAAAATAAGCGCAAAACAATTATTTAATCGCTGGATTATTCCAATGGAAGAGCGTAGAGACTTTTTGAGTTTACAATCTGGCGAACATTTTGAGATCCCGTTTGAACAAATATTGCTTTTCTCTACTAACCTTGATCCAAATGAATTAGTTGATGAAGCTTTTTTAAGAAGGTTAGGTTACAAAATTCATTTTGATGCACTTGATGAAGAGTTGTATAGAAAAATTTGGTTTCAGGTATGTGCGGATCTTGAACTAAGCTGTACTGAAGAAGTTTTCCAGTATTTGTTGATTGAATTTCATGAGCGATTCAAGAAGCCTCTAATCCCATGTTACCCACGAGATTTGTTGGGAATAATGTCTGATCAAATTAACTTCATGGAGTTTGAATCTGTGGTCACTCCGTCGTTAGTTGATTCGGCTTGGTCTATTTATTTTGTGTAAGCAATTTGTCTTATTCTAGGAGCGGAGAATGAATAACAAAACTCTCTTATTTGTCGTTTTATCATTGGTATTTGGGGTTACAGCTGTCTACCTTGCTCAAAATTGGTTGAAGTCAAATACTAAAGAGGAAGTAACCAGTAAAACTAAGTCAGTTATAACTATGGCTGTTCAAGTCCCGCTTGGCACGATATTGGAACGGAAGCACCTTGCTATAACGTCAGTTCCAGAAGCGTTCATACCAAAAGGTTCGGTTACCGATATCGCTAAAGCAGAGGGAAAGGTGGTTAAGCAAAGGCTGTATCCAGGAGAAGTGTTAAGAGCTGAAAGGTTAACGGTTAAAGGCGAAGGCAGTACCTTGGCGAGTTTAATTACTCCGACAATGCGTGCCGTGACGATTCGAGTTAATGATGTTGTCGGTGTTGCTGGTTTTCTTCTTCCAGGTAACCGCGTAGATATCATTAATATATTCAAAAGTAACGGCATAAAAACCGACATTGTACTTTCTAATATTAAGATTTTAGCGATTGACCAAAGAGCTTCTAGCGACGAAAACAAGCCGGTTGTCGTAAGGGCCGTCACACTTGAGTTAAGCCTTGAACAAGCAGAAATCTTGATGATTGCAAAAAGTCGAGGATCACTGCAGCTCGCCCTTAGAAATCCCAACGATACAGCTGTTATCGAGCTTGCAGCGATTGAGGAGAAAGAAACGAGAAAAGAGAAAGATCCCCAGCCAGTTGCAATACAAAAAGTTGCAAATGTAAGCGCAAAAAGTTCGGATAAAGTATTTTTGCTAAAGGGAATGAAAGAGCAAGAGATAAAGATCAAGAATTAGATCATCGTTAACAAGCCTAATGCGTAGTGTTTGACAGGAGAACAACATGCCATTTTTTAATAAATATTCCTTAATATGTTTGTTAGCGCTGCTTTTTAGTTCGTTAGCCCACGCAGGTGGTCCGACAGCTGGAGTTCGAAGTGACATTCAAAAAATCCCAATATTCAAGTCTAGAGTTCTGCAGCTGAATGAACCAGTGCATCGGGTTTCGGTTGGTAATCCAAGTATTGCCGATATTAAGCTATTACCTAACGATGAATTGTATATTTTGGGTAAACAGTTAGGTAGTACAAATATTATGATCTGGGATAAAAATGAACAACTTTCCAGTATCATGGACATAGAGGTTACCCATGATCTTAATGGTTTAAAAACAAGGCTTCATGAGTTTTTGCCTACTGAAAAGCTTGGAGTTCAAACCTCGCAAGGCCAATTATTGTTAAGCGGGCAAGCTTCGAATTTGCAAAAGATGAATACAGCAGTGGAATTAGCTCAGGGCTATGCTGAGGCCGCGGCGGGTGGTACAGCGCCTAGTCGAGTTTTGAACATGATGACGATTGGTGGTGATCACCAAGTGATGCTAGAGGTGGTTGTTGCCGAAGTGCAAAGAAATGTTGCTCGTCAATTTGATTCAAAATTTTTAATATTCAATCAAGGAGATAATCTCTCCGGCGGTATTATTGGTGGCGGCGGTGGTGGTTTTGACCCAGGGGGGATAGGCGGAGTTAGTGGAAAGGGGCTTTTTGCTCAATATATTAATGGTGACCTGCTAATGAATTTTGCATTAGATGTTGCTAAGCAAAACGGTTTAGCAAAAGTACTAGCTGAGCCAAATGTCACGGCGATGAGTGGCCAGTCTGCAGAATTTCTTTCCGGTGGTGAATTTCCAATCCCTGTAGCAGGTGAAAATGGTACTACAACAATCCAATACCGTGACTATGGTGTGGGCGTAAAATTTGTTCCAACCGTACTTGATTCTGGTCAAATTAATTTGAATTTGAAGGTTGTTGTTAGTGAAATAAGCACAGCAAATGGTTTTTCTATTTCAGGCAATACATCCACATCACTTATTGTTCCAGCACTAGTTAAGAGAAGTACCTCTACGACGGTGGAACTAGCAGATGGACAAACAATCGCAATCAGTGGGCTGATTAGCGACACGCTTCGAGAAAACATAGACAAATTACCCGGGCTTGGGGACGTACCTATTTTAGGACAGTTATTTACCAGTAAAAGCTTTCAAAATGGTCAGAGTGAGTTAGTTATCCTTGTTACGCCCAGGCTAGTTAGACCATTCAACAGGAAAGATATCTCTCTTCCAACAGATGGGTTCGTGCTCCCTTCAGATGTTGAATTTTACCTTCTCGGTAAGCTATCCCATAAAGAAAAAGGTGAGGGTTCGAGTGAAAGCCTTTATGAACCCGCTGAATCGGAAGCTAAGCTTGATGATACTGGCACCCAACAAAAATACGGGCATTCACTTTAGTCTTAGGAGAAAATACTATGAAATTTATAACGCCAACTTCCTTCTTGACCTCCTTTATGACAATTACTATGGGTTTATTTGCTCTTACAGGATGTACTCAAGTTAATGATTTCCCTATGGGAGAAAGTCATTATCAAATAAAGCAAGTGCAAATTTTAGATCCAGACGCTGCAGAAAGGAATGACGGCATTATACTTAGCCTTGAAGGTAACTATGGTCGTAAGGTTATGCAGGCGTATAGAGGTAGTAGTGTAGCGCCTCAAAGTTCTAAAAATATGGGCTCTGTGACAGCGGGGAGTTCGAGTAGCAATTAATCTAGAGGCGTGTTATGCGTGATTTAAAGCGTTTTCAAAAACCATGTAACCTCGTTAATAAGGGGTTTCAGACAGGAGCTATTCTTGTCATGTTCACCATCGGCATATTTGCAATTGTTGCTGTAGCAGCACTAGCATTAGACGGTGGTCATTTGTTGTTAAGTAAAGGACGCTTACAAAATGCGGTAGATGCTGCGGCATTGAGCGCTGCAAAAGATTTGCAGGGTGGTGCAACGCTTTATGAAGCCAGAGAAGCAGCCTATAACATTTTGCTACAAAATTTGAATTTTGGTGAAAACGCAGAATTAAAATCAGCTGCATCTTTGACCTTACCAGATTTTAATCAAACTCAAGTCACAACGCGTTTACAGGTGGAGTTCTCGGTATTACCAGATCCATTTTCGGCCGTACTTGCCGAGGGAAGTGAATACGTAAGAGTGAGTGTTGAGAATGTTCCTCTATCAAACTTTCTAGCCGATATACTTGATTTCAATAAAGAGGTTAGAGCGTCTGCTGTTGCAGGGCGTAGTCAAGATTTATTATGCATTAATAAAGTTGTACCGCTGTTAGTTTGTGGAGAACCAGGCTCAACCGCTGCTGATAATTATGGATTAGCTCCGGGCTTACATGTCATGAAGGTCGGTTCTGGCGCACCAAGTGCTAATGGTGCTGGTAATTTTCAGCTTATTAGTTTAAATGGCGATCGTGGTGGTGGCGATTTGCGTGATGCCTTTTCTGGCACCTACTCTCCTGACGAATGTGTAGGAGAAGGCTTAATTGCAACGACTAAAACAGGTAATACCGTTGGCCCAGCCGCTCAAGGAATGAACACAAGATTTGGTGTTTGGGGACAAGCAGGTACGAATAGTGTTGATAATCCTCGAGACACTAATATCTGTGAAGGTACACCTGTGACTATTGGCGAGCTTCAGGCTGAATTGGATGGCGTTCCTGTTGTTGATGAACAAGGTCATCCTGTAATGGAGACCGTAATAACTGACTCCATAAACGCATACAGCTGGGCTCAGTACGATAGCGACAATAGATCGCCAGTAGAAGCATGTGCTACAACAGATAACGAACATGCAATAACAGGTAGAAGAGAACTATCAGTTGTGGTTGGTGTATGTGACCCAAATGAAAATGGTTCCTACGATATTGATATCATGGGAACCGCTTGTTTTTTCCTGACTCAACAAGTCGGTGGCAACGGTCAAAGCTCTTACATCGTGGGTGAGTTTTTGAACGTTTGTAAAAATACGGGGACCGCATCGTTGGAACCTAATTTTGTCGGAAATAGTTCGACAATCGTCTTATATTGGGACCCAGATAGCCCGGATTCTTAAGGCCTACATATGAACAAAAAGACACGAAAACTTAAACAAAATGGAGTCGCAGCAGTTGAGTTTACTCTGCTTTTACCTCTGCTTCTGTTGCTGATATTTACTACCGCGGAACTTGGGCGCGGAATATATCAATACAGCCATCTTACGAGAATGATTCGTGACGCGGGTCGGCACCTGTCTCAAACTGTCGAAACTACTGGGTACGGGATCCCGCCGACTCTTAATGATGCCACTTGTAATGGCTGTATCTCAGATACTAAGAACATACTGATTTATGGCGCAAATACCGGCAATAAAGCACTGTTATCTGGGATAACGATTACAGATGTTAGTATTGCAGAGACTCCAGCCGGTAGTGGCATTGTGGTTATCACCGTAGATTATGATTGGACTCCAATATTTTTTGATAAGTTATCTGGATTTGGATTTGGGGATGGAGTGGATTTTAGCTTTAACTTAACCTCAAAATATGCGGTGAGGGCAATATGAAACGTATTCGCGGTGTATACGCTATCGAATTTTCTATCGTAGCGAGCGTTTTTTTTCTTTTGTTGTTTAGTGCAATTGAAGTTGGCCGCTTGCTTTATACCTATAATGTGCTTCATGAAGCTGCACGAAGAGCCGCAAGGATAGCTGTTGTATGTTTAATTACCGATGATACAAGAACTTTAGGCCTTTTCAATGGTGCTTCGTTAGTTCCCAATTTGGGCATTGGTAATCTATATATTAGTTATTTAGATATTGACGGTACTAATTCAACAGACTTTACTTATGGAAGTGATATTAGGCTAGTGAGAGCAGAGATAAAAAATTACCAGCATCAATTTATCGTCCCAGGCCTTTCTCTAACACTTAATTCTCCAACCTTTTCATCTACTCTTCCACGAGAAAGCTTGGGTGTCTTCAAAGGAGGTACGACTACCTGTGAATGAAGTTTTTGTTAAATAAAATAATAACTAAGGAATTAGTGACTATAGTCAATAAAGGTAATTTATTTAGGGTGCAGAGGAGTGAAATGGATAAGTCGCTAGAATTGTGTGTCTCTAATATTGACGATGAGCATGAATTATCCATGCTTATGTCACTGCCTTTCCCTATTAGAGCCGTTATTGCAAGTCAAGGCGATAATACGCTGGAGCGAATGACGACATATCTTAATAAAATAGAAAGGTTTACTTGGACGGCGAACTCCTATTTAGAAACTTATCTGGGCAGAGAACAAGATAATATAAATTTGGTACTTTTACATCTGCCAAATGACGAGTTAGAAGCAAAAAGTGCCCTTATTTACGCATCAAAATTTGCTGCAGATATTATCTTAATTGGTAACGATACTCCACCAAATATCTTACGCTTAGCATTTCAATACAGCGTTAGCGATTTTATTTCTATTGACGCTTCAGCTAAAGAACTTTTTGGCTCGATAGAGAAGGTATCTAACCGCTTGATTGAAGACGCAGATCTTGCGCCTGTACTTGCAGTGGTTAATGGGAAATCCGGTTCCGGTGCGAGTTTTATTGCCGCGAGTTTAGCTGATATTGCTTCGCAGAGAGAAAACTTCGATGTCTGTTTACTTGATACTGATCTCCACCATGGCTCTTTAGCTCATATTTTGGGAATGAATGCTAACTATTCCATATGCGATGCACTTTGGTCGTTAGAAGAGTTGGATGAAATAGCGCTGAAAAGTACCATGACGAAAAAAAATAATTTAAATTTATTGGCATCTAAGCCTTTTGAGCTACTAGGGTTAAACAATGAGTTAGATCTGTCAAAAACGATAGATCTAGTGAGAAAGTGCCGACAGTTTCACAAGCAGGTGATTCTTGATTTTTCTCGTGGTCCAGAGCATTGGAATGGTGAGCTTTTACTCGATGCTAAAGTTTTAGTGGTTACACAACAAAATATTATGCACTTACGACAAACTAAAGATTTGATACGGCAGTTGACTAATAATATGGGGATTACCCAAGATAAAATTAACCTTGTTATAAACCGATATGACAAACAGTCAAATATAAAGTTGGCAGACATTAAACAAACGGTTGGAATTAATTCTGTCTTTACCATTGTTAATGATTACAAATTGTCGAGCGAATGTGTCGAATTAGGCAAGCCTATTACAGCATTGGCTAGAAAACAAAGAATGTTACAGGATTTTGAATCTCTCGTAACTGAATTAATGCCGCTAGAAGAAGTAAATATCAAACGGAAAGCGGGTTTTTGGGGGCGTTTATTAGGGAAGTGATATGGATATTCATCAACAGAATAAAAAAAGTGTCACAGAATTTCAGCCTTTGAGTCAAGAAGAGCAGGATATTAAGATTCAATTATATGACAAATTGCTTAGCGTTATGGATCTGTCACTCATTGAGACCGTTTCAAAGGAGCAAGCAGAAAGTCAAATAAGTCAGATCTGTGAAAAGATACTCTCGGATCTACATTTACCGATTAACCTTTCGTCTAGAAAGCGTTTAGTAAAGTTAATTATTGATGAAGTGCTAGGTTTAGGACCTCTGGAGATCTTACTTGCCGATGCAACGATCTCTGACATATTGGTCAATTCATTCGATAGAGTTTATGTTGAGCGAAAAGGTAAACTACAAGCTGTCAATATTAAGTTTCATAGTAATGCTCACCTGCTAAATATTATCGACAGAATAGTCTCAAGTGTTGGCAGGCGTATTGATGAATCCTCCCCTATGGTTGATGCTCGTTTAGCTGACGGCTCTCGTGTTAATGCCATTATTCCACCACTCGCATTAGATGGGCCATGCCTTTCGATACGACGATTTGCTGTTGATAAATTAAATGCTGAGCAGCTTATTAATGGTGGGTCTGTTACTGAACCTATGATTGAACTGTTAAAAGCGAGTGTAAAAGGCAAACTCAATATCCTTGTTTCCGGAGGAACAGGTAGTGGTAAAACGACGTTACTCAATATGCTGTCTGGGTACATTCCAGCTAATGAGAGAATTGTCACGATTGAAGACTCTGCTGAATTACAACTACAACAGCCTCATACTGTTAGATTGGAAACGCGACCACAAAACATTGAGGGCAAAGGAGAGGTATCTCAACGAGATCTAGTCAAAAACTGTTTAAGAATGCGTCCAGATAGAATTGTGATTGGTGAGGTTCGTGGTGGAGAAGCACTTGATATGTTAACGGCGATGAACACAGGTCACGAAGGTTCACTTACAACGCTACACGCTAACAGTCCGAGAGATGCTTTAGGTCGGCTTGAATATATGGTGTGCATGGCCGGGTTTGATATGCCTGTAAGCAATATTCGCACCCAGGTAGCATCTGCTATTGACCTTGTTGTTCAATTGGAGCGACAAGAAGATGGTGGGCGTCGAATTACTAGTATTCAAGAGATCAATGGTATGGAAGGCGACATTATTACCATGTCAGAGATATTTCGATTCAGTCGTTCGGGTGTCGATGAAGATGGACATATTATTGGTAAATTTGAGGCTACGGGTGTGATACCTGGTTTCTATACTAAATTGAAACAACATGGTATTGAACTACCGTATCACTTATTCAATTGTGGTGACCCATTTGCTGAATTTTGAGGTTTAACTTATGTTTTCAAATGAAGTTATTTTTCTTGGATTGATTTTTATTGCTGTAATTTTTTTATCGCAAGCACTGTTCTTGCCTGTTTACAGTCCGCAAAGGGCAAATACAGCATTAATTAGAAAACGATTGAAAAAACTTTCTCAAGAGTCCGGAGATGTTACTTTCGAAACTTCGCTTTTAAGAAAAAGTCGTTTAGGAAAACTGGGGCCCATTGGCCGTTCTTTAGAAAGTTTTCAATTTATAGAGAGCCTCAGTTACCGTTTGGAACTTGCTGATTATAAATTAATGGGACACCAGTTTATCGCCTTAGCACTTGTTGCGGCTATTACGTTTTCAATTCTTGTGTGGCTATATCTTGGAGAGCCATTAGCGAGTGTTTTTGTATTTGGGTTAACGCTTTACCTATTCAACTTTAAGTTAAATCGGGATACAGCGAAACGTATGGACAAGATTGAAGAGAGCTTTCCCGATGCATTGGATGTATTGAGGCGTGCATTGCAAGCCGGTTACTCGTTTTCTGATGCGATTAAGTTAATTACTGAAGAGATGGAAGGCCCCCTTGCTAAAGAGTTTAGCTTGATGTTTGCCAATATTAATTACAGTAAAGATACTAAAAGAGCAGTCTTAGCCTTTATTGAAAGAGTCCCAAGTGTTTCTGCTATGGCTTTTGCTAGTGCTGTTATGGTGCAGAAAGAAACGGGTGGTAATTTAGCCGAAAATATCCATAACCTTGCTAGAGTTATTCGTCTCAGATTTACCTTTAGGCGACGGGTTCGAACATTATCAGCAGAAGGGCGTTTATCTGCGTGGATACTCATGTTATTGCCATTTGCCTTGTTTGCGGTTATTTACATCCAAACTCCTGGATATGTAGGCGAACTTACCGGTACTGAAGAGGGCCATAAATTATTAATCTGGGGGGCTATTGGTATGTTTATCGGTGGCTTTTGGATCAGTAAAATAATAAGGATAGATATGTGATATGGACTTCCTAATTGGTTTACTCGGACAGTTTTTCGATGATCCTCAACATGTTGAATGGGCGATTTATGCAGTAGCAGGTATCGCAGGGGTTACATTAGCCATCGCCATTTCATACCTCATTAGTGGTGTATATTCTCCTTTTCGAAAGCGTCTAAAATCACTTAACGAAGGGGTATCAGCAAACAACATAAACAAAGATGCTACAGGAACTCTTGAGCATGGTTTGGGGGAAATGGCAAAGAAGCCTTTTTTAAACTTTTCCAATTATGAAACAAGGAGATTGCTAATACATGCTGGCTTTCACTCAGAAAATGCTTTAGCGATTTTTAATGCATCTCGTTTACTATTAATTTTGCTTGGCGGCATTATCTCTATAGTGATGTTAAATCTCTTTCCAAAAATATCAGGAATTTGGGTTGTTTACATATTTTGTTTATTTATTGGAGGAGCGTTTCTTTTACCCTCAATGATTTTACAATCACTGGCTAACAGAAGAATGCGTAGATTACGAGTTGGCTTTCCTGATGCATTGGATCTACTCGTTGTTTGCTGTGAGTCGGGTTTAGGATTGATGGCAGCTTTGCAACGAGTGGCTAGAGAGTTGGCTTTTAGTCATCCCAATTTGGCCAGTGAACTTGATTTAGTCTGCAGTAAGGTGAGGGCCGGTTTGACGATTAAAGTCGCTCTTCAGGAGTTTACTGAAAGAACGGGCTTGGAAGATATTAAAGGTCTTAACTCTGCCATTTCTCAGAGTATGCGCTTAGGTACGGGGATCGCCGAGACCCTTAGAGTGTTCTCCGATGAATATCGTGATAAGCGTTTGCAGGCTGCTGAAGAGCAAGCTGCCAAATTGGCGGTAAAGATGATATTTCCGATGATGTGCTGTATCTGGCCCTCGTTCTTTATTGTGGCTGTAGGGCCCGCAGTATTAAAAGTGATGAAAGTATGGGGACAAGCCTTTTAATCTATTGGCAGCTACAATCAAAAACAAAAAAATAAGGAATGTATGATGCTGACTGTTAAACGTACGCTAAAGCTATTTTTAGCACTATTTTTTTTCGCGGTCTTGAGTGCGTGTTCCTCCACAACCCCAGATGAGCCGTTAGCCATTAAGCCACCTGACAGACAAGATCTGCTTGATGCTGGCGCCTTATCGTCAATAACATCTGATTTTGAAGCGCCTAAAACTGAAGAGGAAGCACTAAAAAAGGCGAGGAATGAGGAGCAATCGGGTAATTTGGAAAAAGCACTCTACGCTTATATTCAAGCTTTGGATTTTAATGCTAAAAATGCGAACACTTTTTATCATATCGGCAGGATCCATACGATGCGAGGGAATCCTGACATCGCTTTTAGAGCCTATAATGAAGCCCTTACACTCGATCCTAATTTAGTGATGGTACATGCCGATCTTGGTGTTGTTAGCATGGATAAGCGTCAGTATAGAGAGGCTAGAGTTCATTTGGAAAAAGCGATAGAGCTTGACCAACAAAGGCTTGCATCGATAACAGCAAGTCGTTTAATTGGAGAGTTGTACGTCCCCGATAGAGAATCTCCTGCAAGAGTATATAATGCGATAGCGATTCTAGATGATGTGCAAAATAATCACCAAAAAGCGCGAGAGTACTTCCGGTTATTAATCGAGCTGCAGCCCCATTCTGCCATTCTTATCTCAAATCTGGGTTACTCCTATTACTTAACGGGTGATCTCACCACCGCTGAAAAATACCTAAGGCAAGCGATTAGGGAAGATCAGACTTTGGATAGAGCTTGGACAAATTTAGGTCTAATTTACGTGAGGAAAGGCTTGTATAAACGTGCTCTAGCAACCTTTGAACAAGCGATGGAACCTGCTGATGCGCTCAATGACCTAGGCTACTTTTTGATGCTTGAGGGGAATTATGAGAAAGCAATCGAGTTGTTTGAAAAAGCTATCGACACCTCACCAAGCTATTTTGAACAAGCGCAAAAAAACTTAAAAAGAGCCAGGGCTGAACTCTCTGACGAGTTTAGGCATGCGACTAATTAAAAAGCCACAGACTTGATTGCCTGTGGCTTTTCTTTGCATTAAACATTAACACGACTAGTGTCCGTCGGTTAATGTTTAAACCTGCTCTAACTCCAGCTGCATTAGCATCATATCTTCACCGTCTAATACCTTAGTATCGCAACTTTGGCAGTGACTGCAGATAATGCTCCTTTCTTTATGTACTGTTTCTTTGTGGCACACAAAACAACTCAACACCAATGGTTGTATGTTCATGTTCAAAGTCGCTTCAGCACAAATACCTTCTAACTTAAATGTCTCAAAAGCAGTTTCGAGTAACGCGGGTTCCACACCACTTAAGATCCCCAGTTTTATATCGACTCGAGTCACCTTATTAGCATCGTTTTGCGCCGCAAATTTTTCGCACTCTTCTATCAATGCAGTAACTATTGAGTATTCGTGCACTAACAGATCCTCGGTAGCAGTTCGCCCTGGGGGACATCTAAAAATCGGCTACTGCCCCATGGAGTATTGAGGATCACTTTACCTGGCTTAATGTCATTTACATGGCCAATAATGGCAGCTTGCTCACAATGACAAAAGGTTTGCATGATCTCTAACGTTGCCTTTGCTACGGCTTGTGGCACTGCAAGAATAAAGGTACCTTCGTTTGCCAAGTCAAAGGGTTCGAACCCATATAACTCACATAAACCAGTAACTTCATTACTGACAGGGATCTCTGACTCGTTAACTTCGATGCCAACATTTGATGCCAATGCCCACTCATTTAGTACAGCCGACAAACCGCCGCGGGTGGCATCTCGCATTGCATGGATTTCAATATTGGCTGCAATCAATTGCTCAACTATAGGCCACAGAGTAGCGCAATCGCTGGTGAGTTCAGATTCAAGCGCAAGACCTTCACGAGCCATTAAAATAGCGGCGCCATGGCGACCAATATCCCTCGATACAATAATGGCATCTCCCTCTTTTAGGTTTTTTACTGAGATCCCATTATTGAGAATACGGCCCACACCCGAGGTATTGATGAATAAGCCGTCTGCACAGCCTCTGGGAACAACTTTAGTATCGCCGCAAACAATACGCGCCCCGGAGCGCTTTAGCTCGTTTGCCATGCTGGTGACAATCGTTTTGAGGTCGGCAATAGGGAAGCCTTCTTCGATAATAAAACTACTGCTTAAAAATTGCGGCTCCGCTCCCATCATCGCTAAATCATTCACGGTACCTGCTATCGCAAGTTTGCCAATATCACCGCCAGCAAAAAACAGCGGTGCCACGGTAAAGGAGTCAGTGGTAAAGGCGGTATTACCGCTCAAATGCAGGCATGCAGCATCCTCTTCACTTCGAAGGATTGGGTTATCGAACGCCTTAAAGAATATATCTTTAATAAGGCGGTTCATCTCTTTACCACCGCCGCCATGACTCAGCTGAACTGTTTTGTTAATGTTTGAATGACTCATTCAGTAACTCCGCTATAACGGTAATATGCGTTACAAGCACCTTCAGAGCTGACCATACAGCTACCTAATGGTGTTTCGGGGGTGCAACCTCGGCCAAAGACCTTACAATCTTTAGGTTTAGATAATCCACGTAAGATATCGCCACATTGGCAAGCTTTATGGTCGTCTATTTCTCGATCAGGTAACTGTTCACGATAGACCTTTTCAGCATCCCGATGGCTATATTCATCGCGGAGCATTAAGGCTGAATCAGGGATGGGGCCAAGGCCGCGCCAACGAAAACTAGGCCGAATAGTCATGTATTTATTCACCAGCGCTTGGGCTGTCAAGTTACCTTCTTCTGATACTGCGCGGCTGTATTGAATTTCAAGTACGGCGATAGATTGTGCTTTCTGCTTGGCGATCATCAAGATCGATTCCATTACATCAACGGGCTCAAATCCTGATACCACCAGAGGGGTGTTATAGGAGTCGACTGCAGAACGATATACTTTAGCACCGCTGATCACGCTTACGTGCGCAGGGCCAATAAAGGCGTTAACCTTCGCTCTTGGGTCGGCCATCACTGCATCTATTGCCGGTGGTACAAGTACATGATTGATATGAAAGAGTAAATTTGAAATGTTGCGCTTTTCTGCTTGATCTAACAACACAGCAGTCATCGGGGTTGATGTCTCAAATCCAATGGCAAAAAAGATCACTGTTTTATCTGGATTGTCTGTGGCGATGGTTAGGCTGTCTAGGGGATCGTAAATAGGCCGAATGTCACAGCCGTTAGCTCTGAACTGCGCTAGATTACCGTTGGAACCGGGCACACGGATCATATCGCCCAGTGTGATCAAGATAATATTAGGTAGGCTTGCTAGGGCTGCTGCGTGGTCAATGCGCTCTTTAGGCATAATACACACAGGGCAGCCAGGCCCGTGAATAAATTCAATGTTATCTGGCAACAGCTGATTGAGGCCGTATTTCATAATGGTATGGGTATGACCACCGCATACTTCCATAATATTAATTTTTCCCGAATATTTTGCCGCTTCTATCGCTATCTCTTTTGCTAACGATTTTATGACTTCGGGATCTCTAAATCCTCGGTAGAGATCGTTTAAAGAAAGCATTAGGATCTGTTCTCCTCTTGTTCTAGTTTTGCTACGATCTCTTGATATAGCGCCAGACTTTCGAGCGCGTCTGCTATATCTATTTTATTCATCACAAAGCCAATGTGAATGAGCACATAGTCGCCTAGAACCAGCGGCTCGGTCATTAAATGGCTACTGACTTTACGTTTTACCCCCATAGTGTCTACGGTGACAGAACCTTCATCTTCATGCACTTCGACGACCTGGGATGGGATTGATAAACACATTAGGCTTTACCTCCAACGTGCTTGGCTATCCAGTCACCAACGTTGCGCAGTGATTGAGTGTCTTGAATTGAAACTTCTAGCAATTCAATATTTGGGTTGAGCTTTCTAAGCTGGGCTTTTGACTCCTCAACACTGAAATCAAAATGGGGTAGTAAGTCAGCTTTGGTGATCAACACGACGTCGGCGCGGCGGAACATCACCGGGTATTTTTCAATCTTGTCATCACCTTCTGGAACGGATAGCAATACGATATTTTTGTGTGTGCCCACATCATAACTGGCAGGGCAGACTAGGTTGCCGACGTTTTCGACAAAACAGATATCGAGTGGTTCCAGATCGATGTGATGCAAAGCACTATGAACCATAAATGCGTCTAAATGACAGGCTGCACCGGTTTGGATCTGGAATGCTTCAATCCCTTTTGCTTTTAATCTATCGGCATCTCTTGATGTCTCAAGATCGCCTTCAATAACGGCATACTTAAGATCCATGTGGAGGTGTAAATGTTCAAGCAGTGTTGTTTTGCCGCTGCCTGGGCTGCTCATTAAATTAAAACCGGTAACAGATTTTGCTTCCAAGTGATCGCGGTTATGTTGTGCTTCAATGTCATTTTTATCGAGAATTTTATGGATCACAGACAAGGTTTTTTTGTCGTTCAACTGAGGGTTAGTTGCTATGTTTTGATCTGTTTTTGAATGCGAATGGCTCGGGCTTAAAGAGTGATCATGACGGGTAATTGAACAGCCACAGTCTTGGCACATAGGTAACTCCGTATTATTAGTTATGTCTTATTGTCTGCCACCTTTTATCGCGCAGCATTGATGTAAATCAGCTTTAGCTTTGTCGGAAGGTGATGCGGCTCACGTTTACTTTGGGTTTTCGCCAGTGCTATCAGAGCTGTTGTCTATTGTGTTGTGAATGGCATGCCAAGTTTGGCCTAAAGCGATACCTGCATCATTAATGGGTACCAGACCACTTGGCATGAGTTTATTTCCTTGTCTTTGCAGTTGACTTTCGCAGCGTTCTGACAGGTAACGATTTTGAAATACGCCGCCTGTTAATACGATGGGCAGCTGTGGATACTGTAAAGCGACTTCGCAGACCATGTTTGCAATGGCGTCCATAAACGCCTTTGCAATGGATGCGATTCGGTCTTGAGTTAGCGGTTGGCTAGAGACTGCATTGAGGACCTGTTCGACAAGCTCTGCTGGATCCCATTGATTGTCGTTTGATAATGGCATTTCGAAACTAATGTTTTTACCATCAGTCGCGTCATTTGAATTATCAGTATTTTCGAATGCAGTAGGCCGTTCAGCGTTGTTTGCAACAGATTCGAGTAAGATCCCAGCTTGTCCTTCGTATAGCACCTTATCAATAAGGTTAAGCAGTACCGCAACGACGTCAAATAGACGCCCGATAGAGCTGGTCATGTTTATAGCGGATGTCTTCTGCCACACCTTATCTAAATTAATTAATGCTATGGCGGATAAATTTTGTATTGCAGGGATGTTTAATTGCACTATTTGTTGCAGTGAATATTTTTCAAGCAGTATTGATAGCAGTAATCTTACCGGTTGCTTAATGGCTTGTTCACCGCCGATCAGCTTGAAAGGCTTTAAGTGAGCAATACGCTGATAGTTATGCACGTCAGCGAGGAGTACTTCTCCACCCCATAGAGTGTTATCGGCGCCGAGTCCCGTTCCATCAAACGCAAACGCTAATACCTGGGCTGTTGTTTTGTTTTCAGCAAGCACACTTAACACGTGGGCATAATGGTGCTGAACAGATCTTTTTTCAACGTCAACTAGGGTCTCCGCCCAACTGCTAGTGAAATAGTCGGGGTGCAAGTCATGCACTAACTGCTTCGCTTCAAAATGATATAAACGAGAGAACGTATTCAGAGTGTCATGAAAATAGCTTTCAGCCTCGATAGAGACAAGATCGCCAATATGCGGACTAATAAACAAATTATGCCCAAAGCCAAAGCAGACGGTATTTTTTTGCTGTGCACCTAACCCTAAAGTCGCTGAGGTGATCTGTTTTGGGCTGTAAATAGACAGCGGCGCATAACCACGTGCAAGTCTAAGGACTTGTAGCCTTTCGCCTATATGCTGCACCACACTGTCATCACAACCATTTAAAATTGGCCGGTCGTGATCCAGAATGTAGTCAACCACATGGCCCAGCTTTAGGGCGATGTCGGCGCTATCAGTAATGATGGGTTCGCCGGTTAGATTGGCGCTAGTCATCACCAGTGGTGAGTCGATGTGTTGTAGCAATAGCTGATGTAAAGGCGTATAGGGTAAAAACACGCCGAGCCTGTCGATATCGGGGGCCACCAGCGAGCTTATATTCAGCTTTGGCTGGGATTTTTTCCTCATCACCACAATAGGGCGTTCATTGCCACACAAGGTCAGCCATTCAGCCTCATTTCCTTGGACTAGCTGTTTAGCGACTTGAATATTTTTCACCATTATTGCTAACGGCTTTGCGGGGCGGTGTTTTCGAGCTCGCAGTGTCTCGACGCTATGATGATTGCTTGCATCACAAACGAGATGGAATCCGCCGAGTCCTTTTATCGCAACAATCATGCCCTTTCTTAGCGCATTAACAGCTTGCGCTAGCGGATCAAGCTGAATGTTGTTTAGGCTTAAGTCAGGATTTTTAAAGCTAAGGCTTGGGCCGCAGTCGGGGCAACTGACGGGTTGAGCATGATAGCGCCTGTTTAACGGATCGAGGTACTCTTTTTGGCAGCTCTCGCACATTGAGAAATCTGCCATAGAGGTGTTTTTACGATCGTAAGGCAATGCATTGATGATTGAGTATCGTGGGCCACAATTAGTACAGTTGGTGAACGGGTATTGAAAATATCGACTTAATGGATCGTTTATATCCGCAATACAGTCAATACAAGTGCACTTATCAGCAGACACAGCGACGACAGCGTCAGTGTTGCTTTCGCTATGGATAATACTAAAGTGTTGCTCGTCTTCAATTGTTGGTTTAGCAACGATGGTGAGGTTATCTATCCGAGCGAGAGGGGGCGGCTCTTGGGCTAACCTTAGTGTAAATTGATTAATGACATCGGTGCTAGCTTGAGCCTCAATGGTTACACCTTCGCCATTATTGAGCACGCTGCCACTGAGGTTTAGCTCATGGGCTAATCGGTAGACAAAGGGGCGAAAACCGACACCTTGAACGATGCCGGATATCTTGATACAAACACGTTGAGTAGATTGTGGCATTAATGTCTACGCTGCTTTAGAAACAACGAGCCTACAGCGATATTGAGACCTTCTAAGTCCATCTGTAGATTTGGGTTAAGGGTAAAATTCTTGCCTAATCGTAATGAGATCCTTTTTCCCAAGAGCTCATTGCTAAATGTACTCCCTGCCAATGCAACTGATTTAATAGTGATGTTTTGATCTAAATGCTCAATCCAGTTGCAGATAAAATCGGCGAGCGAATCGTGCATGCCAAACGCAAGTTTTTCAATATTGCCATCTTCAGCCAATCTAAAGCTGATAATGCTGCCAAGGGTTTTGCACCAGTTTAAACTCCTAAAAGCTTCACCCCGAGTAAGGGGAAAGTCGACTCTAGGTGCATTACTGCCTTTGTGGCGCATCGCATTGGCGATAACAAAGTCATTAAGCTGTACCTTATTGCTGCTAATATTTTTATCTGCCGTGGTGGCGCCAAGTATGATTGCCGCGATTGCCCATAGAGATTGAACATTATTTGTCGGTCCGCTAAGCTTTAACTCTAGTAACGCTAGATAATCTTCAGGGTACTTGAGTTTAAATTTATCGAATAGATTCTTTTGTGGAGACGAATCGATTTGATGAACAATGTCATAACCATTATCAGGTAACGTGGGGAACTCAAAAAACAGTTCTAGTTTTTGTTTAGAATCCATGGTCACGATACGACTTTTATTGCTATCACTTAAATAGAGTACTGCACAATTTTTTGCTTTCTTTACCCCGAGGTTTGCAGCATGGAGGGCACAGGTTGCGGCTTCATGCAGTTGCTGAACCGGTGCTAACTCAGTATTTTTAGAATTTGCTAGGGATAGCGCACTGACTTCAATATGGTCTTTAACCCAATGCACATCGTATTGTCCAAGTTGCGCATCGTCGTGCAACGGCGCCTTATCTGACGGATAGATTAGTGTAGTATTGTTATGCCCTGTTTCTTGTAGCGGAACCCATTGCGCGTTCACTAAAGCGAGTTGCGGGTTGTCGGTGTGATTGATATAGATCCAATCGACACCACGCTGACGCAGGAGCTCGCAAATCACCATCAGTAAGCGAGAATTAGCGAAACACAGTGAATAGAGAGGTTCAGTCAGTCTAGGGTGGTTATCAATGGCTCGGCTACAAATTAGTGGCTTTTCGATACTCGACAATGCAAGGACTTGCTGATCTGACACCACAAAGTGGGCATTAAGGTTATTCGGGTTACAGATCACCAGTTTTTGTCGTTCACTGCCTCCCATGGCATTATTGGGTTTATAACTCAGTTGTATTGCCTGTTTACCCTCGATAGTGGGTAGGTCGACATAGCCCTTACTTTCAAGATTATCGACCAGCTGTTTAACCTCATTTAAGCCAAGCGCCTGATGTTGTTTATTAAGGCGCTTTTCTGCTTGGCAGCATGGGCAGACATAGTCTAATTGGCCAAAATGTCTGGCTTGATTATCACCAAACTGAGGTTGGCAGTGTTGGCAATACTCTTGTACTAGTGGCGTATGCTGTAAAAGTTTGTTGTTGCCAATAGGAGTTACAATAAGTGAGATATTAGGTTTTATTAACCATGATGAGATCAAAAAATCTTCAGCTATGGCATCGGCAAGTTGCTCTAGTGCGGGTTGCTCACCTTTGGCTTCAATAAAGTAATTATTGCCTGTTTGTCCGATAGTGACATCGTATTGGTCGTTTAATAAGTATTGGTTGCAGAGGTGGCCATAGAAGGGCACCTCACGCTGACAGTCAAATTCAAATCTAATATTCTTCATCTGATATTAAGCCACGTTTGTAAGAGTCAGGAATGAGTGCATTGATATCGATGTTTGCTAAACGGGAGTGAGAGAAACCTAATTGTTCAAAGTGGTTGAATAACGTGCGCTCCATTAAAGGCACAGCGGCTTGAATTTGTGGCGTAAGGCCAAGAGTCATAGGTTCAAGCACGGTTGGAGTAACACCGAGAACAAAGGTTTTTGGTCTATCACCGACCATTTCCATCATGATTAAGGTTTGTAGCATTTCTACTTCGTGAGCACTGCCTTGCCAATCAATTTCTGGCGGTGCTTTATCGAAATCAAAGAAGTAAACCTCGCCAGGTTCAACTCCGTTGGCATTAACCGTATCAACAACAATTAAATAGTCATACTGACATAAAGTAGGGATTAGGCCTTGGGCCAAAGTGCCACCATCGAGTAGATCAAGCTGATGCTCAGGATGGTGGAAATCGAAGTTTTCTTGGATGTAATTGACGAAATGTACGCCGATACCTTCATCGGCGTACAGGACATTGCCAATACCAAGTAGCAATATCTTCATGTTTTCCTTTTATTTTTTCTTATGATAGTCGTAACCAGAGACAATCGAGTCAACAGAGTTATGCTTAAAGCGGATCCCACTCCAAACAGCCATATACACATGGATGACCACAAAGATGATAAACACCCATGTTAAGTAGTGATGCCATATTCTGACCGGTGCAAGACCGCCCATCATCATGGTGACCCAGTTTGCGACGCCGCTAAGTGCTCCACCTAATCCTTGATGATACACATTGGCATATAACACTAAGCCAGTAACGCAGATCAGAAAGGCAACGAGAGAAATTGCAAGGTAAGTCACAAATTGTAGTGGCCCGTAGACGCCTGCTTTATCTAAATGTCCCATCCATAGGTAAGACTTGAGTTGTGTTATCCAACTCTTAGGGTTTAGTACGTCTTTAAACGAACGTCTTTCGTTGTCACTTTTACCAAAAAAGAACAGATACGCTCGGACCAAAGTAATGGCTACCAGAAGAAAACCAAATACTTGATGACCTCCTCGAATAAAACCTTGTACCAATACATCTGAGTTCTCAGGTGCCACTAAAAATGGCCAGGAGATATAAAACCCGGTAATGACAAGGACCAGGATGGCTAAAGCTCTTAACCAGTGAAATATCCTTGTCGCTGCACCAAAAACAAGTTCTCTTTGGTGGGTTGCAGATTGATTTGCCATGCTAACCCCCTTAACTAAAATCCGTTGGGATCGATTTTAAACTCACCCAGATTGGTTCCTTTGAAATCCATGACGTGAACAGCACATGCCATGCAAGGGTCAAAAGAGTGAATTATACGAATAACTTCTAATGGTTTAGTTGGATCTTCAAGCTTAAGACCAATAAGGGATGCCTCATAAGGCCCCATATTGCCTGCGGCATCGACAGGTCCTGCATTCCACGTTGTCGGTACCACTGCTTGATAGTTCTCTACCTTGCCACCCTTAATACGGATCCAATGGCTTAGCATGCCTCGTGGCGCTTCAATCATTGAATGACCGACATACTCTTTATTGGGATCAATTTCAGGCTTGGTATAAGTAGACTCATCTGACTGTAAATTAGTGAGTAATGCATCAAAGGTTTTAAGGCCCTCTTCTGCGACAATCACTGTCTGCAGCATACGAGCAGCTGTTCTACCTAAAGTGGTAAATAGCGCTTCAATAGGTAGACCCGTTGCACTAAGCAGTCCATTTACAGCGTCAACGACGACTTGATTACCGCGAGCGTAGCTCACCAATAAGCAGGCTAGAGGCCCAACTTCAACAGGCTCACCTTGGTAGCGAGGTGATTTAACCCAGCTGTATTTGCCGTCACCATCAACTGTTGGCAGCTTGCCGTAGACGGTGTCTCTTTCTACAAAACCAGTGTAATCCGGTATGGTAGTGCCATCAAAAGGGTGTTGTGGACCATCCGCTTTGTACCAAGCATGAGTCACATCTTCTTTGATCCAATCTGGATTTAAATCGCTCACCCCAGCTAAATCGCCATTCATGATCACGCCTTGGTTGAACATGTACTGTCCATCACCGAGTAAGAAATCTTCTGTGGCTAAGAAGTTTTTCACGTTAACGCCGCCGAGTACGCTTGGCTCCGTGCCAAATGCTTCGGCTGCCATCACGATGTCGGCCTTATAAGCGCGGATGATAAAGTCATTTACGATGGCGTGTTTTTGTTTCCACTCTTGCAATCTAGCAGGGCTCAACATGTCACGTACTGAGGTTACACCACCCACAACAATCGACTGTGGGTGCGGTGACTTACCCCCGAAGATAGCAAGCATTTCTGCAGCAACGCGTTGCACTTCAAGTGCTTTAAGGTAATGAGATAGCGCAATAAGGTTTTGCTCAGGAGTAAACTTGTAAGTGCCATTGCCCCAATATGCATTAGCAAATGGACCTAGCTTACCTGTCTCCACTAAACCTTTAACACGCTCTTGTACCGCTCTTAAGTCACCCTCACCAGCACTAATAGGCTTATCAGTGTATTTAAGCGCGACTTGAGCTGCTAGTGCGGGATCTGCACTTAACGCGGATACTACATCAACCCAATCTAAGCCGTGAAGATGGTAAAAATGCACAATATGATCATGCATATAAAGCGAGGTTTGCATCAAGCTACGTAGATACTTAGCATTTAGCGGAATTTTAACGCCCAAAGCATTCTCTACCGCTTCTGTACCACAGCGGTAATGAGAGTAGGTACAAACACCACAAATACGCTGTACAATCAAGCCGACATCCATAGGTGTACGGCCTTTAAGAATGACTTCAATGCCGCGCCAAAGGGTAGAAGATGACCATGCTTTTTGAATCACATTATTTTCGTCAACTTCGACCTCTACTCGTAGATGGCCTTCAATACGAGTGATAGGATCGATTACTACACGTTTACTCATGATTATTCCTCTTCAGATTTGGCAAAGACACTCGCCACTGCATGTGCACCAATACCGACAGCGGTTGCACCTAAAATTACCGTACCTATGGTATCGGTGGTGGCGTCCAATCCGTGTAGTAGCTGTCTACCTAATGGTTTTTCAAAATCAGCCATATCGTCCCAGAAGTTTGGCTCAGAGCAACCCATACAGCCGTGGCCTGCGAGTACTGGCCAGCTGGTATGGTGATTAAATCGTTCTGTTGGGCAGTTGTTATAGGTATAAGGACCCTTGCAACCGACTTTATATAAGCAGTAACCCTCTTTAGCGCCTTGGTCGCCAAACTCTTCGACGAATTCGCCAGCATCAAAACGTCCGCGTCGTTCACAGTTGTCATGTACTCGTGCGCCATAGGCCCACTTTGGACGGTTAAACATATCAAGCGCAGGAAGTTTGCCGAACATGATGAAATACATCAGTGTGCCAACAATGTTTTTCTCACTTGGCGGACAACCACCTAAGTTTATTACCGGCTTGTCGACAACTTCATATACGCCTTTGGCACCCGTAGGATTCGGTGAAGCAGCTTGTATGCCACCAAATGCGGCACAGGTTCCTACCGAGATAATGGCTGCAGCACCGGCTGCGGCTTGCTTCACGATATGCAAACCAGTATGGCCTTTACAGCCAACGGTAAGGTAGGCACCATTATTGGCTGTCGGAACTGCACCTTCTACCGCAAGTAAATAGTTACCCTTATAGGTCTCTAACGCATGCTCTAAGTTCTCTTCAGCTTGCCAGCCTGATGCGGCCATTAGTGTCTCGTGGTATTCGAGAGAAACGTGGTCAAATATCAGTGAATCTAGGTTAGGGGTATCGGTACGAATAAGTGATTCAGAACACCCGGTACACTCCGCCATATGCAGCCAAATAAGCGGCACGCGATTGGCAAGTTCGGCAGCTTCTGCCACTAACGTGCTGAACGGTAGGGGAAGGGCCAACATTGCAGTAACAGATGCTGTCCACTTCATAAAATCACGACGGCTAATGCCATTCTGTAACATTTTATCTTGCAGCGTTTCACCGTGACGAGGTTTCAAGTGACGCAATTGTTCCATTCGCGCCACACCTTGCTGATAAAGGGCTTCGTGTGTTTCCATGGTTAAACCTTATTATTATTGGTAAGGAGTTTGCTCTACGAAGTTAGTCTAGGCGTCAAAAAGCATCATAATATTGATATGCGTCAAGGTTTATGGGGGTTTGGGAGGTAGGTTAAGAGGAAGATTATATTGGCTTGAGCTAGATCATTTAATTATTGTGGCAAAGGACAAAATGTCTACGCTGTAACGCATGTGTGA
Source organism: Shewanella abyssi (assembly GCF_023284025.1). Taxonomy (GTDB): domain Bacteria; phylum Pseudomonadota; class Gammaproteobacteria; order Enterobacterales; family Shewanellaceae; genus Shewanella; species Shewanella abyssi. Next base: position 241,193 of record NZ_JAKIKR010000001.1, read on the forward strand.
TGTACATCACTATATGAGTTCGTTTTATTATTAAGGTATCGTTAATTCAGACGACGCTGATAAATGCTTGATTTACACTGTGTTCTACTCATTACACGCTGATAGCGTTAGATTGTTGTAACATCAATAAAGTGTAAATAGTCATATTAAAGGGAATTATTATGGGTGAAAGAATATTTTTAGCGGTTGTCTCAGGATTGGTACTGTCATTTAAGTGGCTTGCACTCGTGTTAGCACCTATGTTCGCGATGGGAATGGTGGCATTAATCATAAGTGATATCAGAGATGAGATAGTTGTGTCTGTTATTGTGAGTTGCTTGAGTTTAGGTTTAGTGATGGGCATTGTGCTAGCTGAGTACATTCGACGTCGCTTTGGTCTCATTAAGTTTGACGGCAAACTCTATGGCCATAGAGAGATTGATGGTCAGCAAGCAATGGCACGCAAAGCGGGCGAATACTGATAACAACTCAACGGTTAACAGTTGCTATAAAATAGACTGATATCGTTAGGTTATCTATTTGAAGAATTATTTAGCTGTTTACAGATACAAAAAAGCCTCTAACTTTCGTTAGAGGCTTTTTTAGTTAAGCTGTCTAAAATTGGCTCTATCTAAGGCGGCTTTTTAGAAGCTAGCGGACTTAGGTGCTCTTGGGAATGGAATGACGTCACGAATGTTAGATACGCCAGTTACATAAGAGACTAAACGCTCAAAACCTAATCCAAAACCAGCGTGAGGGACTGTGCCATAACGACGCAGATCACGATACCACCAGTAATCTTCTTGGCTTAATTCCATCTCAGCAAGACGAGCATCAAGAACGTCTAAACGCTCTTCACGCTGAGCTCCACCGATGATCTCACCAATACCTGGTGCTAATACATCCATAGCAGCAACGGTTTTACCATCGTCATTCAAACGCATATAGAATGCTTTGATATCTTTTGGATAGTTTTTAACAACAACAGGTGCTTTAAAGTGTTCTTCAGCTAGGTAGCGTTCGTGCTCTGAATGCAGATCGATTCCCCACTCAACGTCATACTCAAACTTTTTATCACAAGCTTTAAGAATTTCGATTGCATCAGTGTAATCAATTTGAGCAAAATCACTGCTTACAAAGGCTTCTAAACGCTCGATAGCGGTTTTTTCTACACGTTGTGCAAAGAACTCAAGATCATCTCTTCGCTCAGCCAATACTGCTTTAAAGCAGTATTTCAACATATCTTCAGCCAGTTTTGCAGCATCATCTAGATCGGCAAACGCAATTTCGGGTTCAACCATCCAAAATTCAGCAAGGTGACGACTCGTATTTGAGTTTTCAGCGCGGAAGGTTGGACCAAAGGTATAAACCTTAGAAAGTGCACAGGCATAAGTTTCAGCATTCAACTGACCAGATACGGTTAAGAATGATTCCTTACCGAAAAAGTCTTCGCTGTAATCAACTGCGCCTTTATCATCACGAGGCAGGTTTTCGAGATCCAGTGTCGATACGCGGAACATCTCACCAGCACCTTCGGCGTCTGAAGCGGTAATGAGGGGAGTCGAAACCCAAATATAACCTTGCTCGTTATAAAAGCGGTGAATCGCTTGGGATAAACAGTTACGCACACGCGCCACTGCACCAATGATATTGGTACGCGGACGTAAATGGGCTAATTCACGGAGATGCTCAATAGAGTGACGTTTAGCTGCCATAGGGTAAGTGTCTGGATCTTCAACCCAGCCAGCAACCTCAACGTTGGTCACTTGCATTTCGTAGGCTTGGCCCTTACCTGGAGATTCAACAACCTCACCCGTCATAATGACAGAACAACCCGCAGTAAGCTTTAACACTTCGTTGTCGTAATTCTCTAAATTATTCGGTACTACGCCTTGAATAGGGTCAAAACATGAACCGTCATAAATAGCGAGGAATGAGATCCCAGCTTTAGAATCGCGGCGGGATCTAACCCAGCCACGTACTGTGATTTGCGAACCAATCGCAAATTCACCTTTAAACACAGAAGCGACAGATGTAATGCTCATTGTTGCTTAGTTCTCCAACGAAACGTTTGAATAAAAATTTGGGGGTTTATATTACCTTGATACAAGCATTTCTCAAGTGGAAAGTAAGGTAAGTTGGTCTGGATCTTGGTATTGTTTCAAAAAGATGGCTAAAACTAAGGATGGTATCGATGAAAAGGCTCAGAGCATTCCAATATTTGCTAACAACGTTGTCAGTCATAGGGTGGTCATTAGCGGTTTATGCATTGATGCTGTTCGATCAAGCGAGACCCGATACCGCTGTGGGTTATCTTAAAAGTAAGGGTGCTGAAATTCAGCTTGAGTGGGATCCCGTGCAAACAGTATTGCTTGCTGATATCGTTTGGTGGTGTGCATTAGTGAGCTTTATAAACTTAGGTTTTAACTATTATATTGCCAAACACAGTCGTCTTGGCTGGTGGATTAACATTCCTCTGCTATTTCTATGCTCTTTATCAGCGGGGCTGTATATACGTTATGTGGTTTGAGGCTGGACTCATTAAGCATCGCGCTGAGTGATAAGCCGACACAGTTGATCAATCATTGCCGCGGTGGCGCCCCAAATAAAGTAGGACTTGTAGGGGATAAAGTGAACCGGGTATTCAATTCCATTACGACTAAAATACTGCGTATGTCTATTATCTTTATCCAATAGAAATGATAGCGGGATGGTAAAAAGCTCATCTACCTCGCCAGGATCGATAATCGGGGTAAAAGGTTGCTTAACGATACTGACCACTGGAGTGATATCAAAACCGGTAAACGTCTTATGATCGTGCAATATACCAAGCACATCAACATTGCTAGTCAATAAACCAATCTCTTCTTGCGCTTCACGCAGGGCTGTTGCTTCAAGGTTGATATCAAACTCTTCAACCTTGCCCCCTGGGAAACTGATTTGCCCAGGGTGCGAACGTAGATGAGTCGGCCGACGGGTAAGTAAAAGCTCGAGTTCGCCGTTATTAAGACTCAGCGCAATCAGCACCGCAGCTTTTCGCAAAGGTTTAGATAGATCAAATTGATGGGATGCGGGTAAATGATGCGGCTGATGCAACGAGTGGAGATTAAATTTAAGCCTAAACTCCACTAAATCCATATCATTAAGCCTCTTGATTAACGCGGGATAGCACCGGTAAAATTTTACTCACCTTATCAAACGTTTCTTGATACTCAGCATCAACCTTAGAGTCAGCAACGATTCCGCCTCCCGCCCAGCAATACAGCACGTTAGTCTGTTTTGAATCGAACGGACTATTATGCTTTTGCGCGACTAGGGTACGAATAGTGATACTGGTATCCATATTGCCGTTTTGGCTAATATAACCAATAGATCCACAGTAAAGACTTCTTCGTGATGGTTCAAGCTCTTCAATGATGGCCATCGCACGGATTTTTGGTGCTCCAGTGATGGACCCACCGGGAAAGCAGGCTTTCAAAAGATCGCTAGCGTCTAACGTTGGTTTTAACGTAGCCGTTACAGTACTCACCAGATGATGCACTGCAGGAAAGCTTTCTATATCAAAAAGTGTCGGCACACTGACCGAGCCAGCGGTGGCAACCTTACCTATATCATTCCTCAACAAGTCGACAATCATTAGATTTTCAGCGCGATCCTTTTCAGATGTGGCTAATAGCGAAGCCATCTGTTCATCTATGCGTGGATCACTATCTCTAGGCATGGTGCCTTTTATTGGCTTGGTCTGTATTTGATCCGCTTGTAAAGAGACAAACCGTTCCGGTGATATTGATAATACAGCGTGCTGAGGGAGCCTAATAAAGGCAGAAAATGGCGCTGCATTACTCTCTCTTAGCGCTAAGTAGGCTTGCCATTCATCGCCTTCATACTGGCTACTAAATCGTTGTGTTAGGTTTATCTGGTAGCAATCGCCGTTCTGGAGGTACTGCTGTATTCGACTGAATTTGTCGCTGTAGGCGGCGGCATCGGTTTGATTTTGCCAACCGCTGGTTAATCTAAAAGGTTTTTTGCTAGCATACTTTAACGCATTAGCCCTAGTTGCAAGATTTTCTGATGGTTCGAGATTTGATTGTATACTCTTTGACTCGGAAATTAGCGAATCAAGCGCCGCTTTTGTTTTCTCTAAATCATACTGGCTTTGATAATGCACCAGCGTCCATACCTGCAACTGATAATCAAACACCAGCGCCCAATCATATAGCCCTACATTCATCACTGGCAGTGAAATATCGTCTTTTGCGATAACCGGCAGTTTTTCGATGTTACGCGCTAAATCATAACTAAAACAGCCCATAGCTCCCCCCGAAAAGGGTAACGAGCTGTCCTTGAGAATGGGGAAGAGTTCAGACAAGGTCCGTTTTAACAGACTAAAAGGATCCTCCGTGTATTGCTCAATGTAATGGCATGATGATAGTTGGTTGCTTGCAAGCGAGAATAACGGTTCTCTATTGGTTGTTTTTGTTATTTGAGTTGAGCTTTCACTGCTGACCAATGTCGCAATTGGACTTACGCAGATCACATCGCACTTTGCATCAACATGATCGGCATCCGCAGAATCGAGTAAAATGGCCCAAGGGGAATCAGAAAATAGGCCAAAAAGTGTTTTAGTGTCTAAATTCCAATCAAGACGCATCGAAAATACGGATTTAGGCGCCGATTTGTTCATCTATTAACCCTATCTAAAATGTGATGTTTAACTCAAAGTCGCGAAAGAGTATCATATTGCTAACACAAGTTATAAAAACAAAACACACAAGCCGATAAGGCTGCTGGAGCGTACATCTCAGTCTTTTAATGGGATGTATCAGTCATTAAAATAAGTGTCTGTTAAAAAGGAAGTGTCTGTGAGCAAAATACCTGTAATCAAGCAAGCCGATTTAATCGAAAGCGTTGCTGATGCCCTGCAATATATCTCCTATTATCACCCAAAAGATTTCGTCGACTCAATGGCTGATGCCTATGAGCGTGAAGAAAGTGCCGCTGCAAAAGATGCGATAGCACAGATCTTGATCAATTCACGCATGTCAGCCGAAGGAAAACGTCCTCTTTGCCAAGATACAGGTATCGTGACCAGTTTCGTTAAAATTGGTATGGGCGTGCAGTGGGATAAAACCGATATGACGGTTCAAGAGATGGTAGATGAAGGCGTACGCCGCGCTTACACCAATCCTGATAACCCTCTTCGAGCCTCTATTGTTGCCGATCCTGCTGGTGGCCGTAAGAATACCAAAGACAATACGCCATCTGTAGTGCACGTCGAAATGGTGCCGGGCAATCATATCGATGTGGCAATCGCAGCTAAAGGCGGTGGCTCTGAAAACAAATCCAAGATGGTGATGCTTAATCCATCAGATGACATTGCCGCCTGGGTTGAAAAAACATTGCCGACAATGGGCGCCGGTTGGTGTCCTCCTGGAATGCTCGGCATTGGTATAGGTGGTACCGCTGAGAAAGCCGCAGTGATGGCGAAAGAATCGTTAATGGATCCGGTCGATATTCATGAGTTACAAGCGCGCGGCGCTGAAACGACTGAGGAAAAACTGCGTTTAGAGATTTTTGAACGTGCTAATAAATTAGGTATTGGCGCTCAAGGGCTCGGCGGCGTTACCACTGTATTGGATGTTAAGATCAAATCTGCCCCGACACACGCCGCATCTAAGCCTGTAGTGATGATCCCCAACTGCGCCGCAACTCGTCACGTACACTTTCATTTAGATGGCAGTGGCCCGGCTGAACTCACACCACCATCGCTTGACGACTGGCCAAAAATCACTTGGGAAGTGGGCGAGAACGTGCGCCGCGTAAATCTGGATACCCTTACCCAAGCAGAGATGGAGCAGTGGCAGAGCGGTGATACCGTGTTACTCAGCGGCAAGATGTTGACTGGACGAGATGCGGCTCATAAGCGCATTCAAACTTTAATTGAAAGTGGTGAAGGCTTACCTGAAGGCGTCGACTTTAAGGGCAAGTTTATCTACTACGTCGGTCCAGTTGATCCAGTGGGTGATGAAGTTGTAGGTCCTGCGGGGCCGACGACGGCCACCCGCATGGATAAGTTTACCGATCTGATGTTAGATAAAACAGGCCTGATGGGCATGATCGGTAAAGCGGAGCGTGGACCGGCTACGGTTGCATCCATTAAGAAGCATAAGTCTTGCTATCTAATGGCGGTTGGCGGCGCTGCGTACTTGGTGTCTAAAGCGATTAAAAAGTCTCGAGTCGTCGCTTTTGAAGACTTAGGAATGGAAGCTATCTATGAATTTGATGTAAAAGATATGCCAGTAACCGTTGCCGTTGATTCCGAGGGGGTTAATGCCCACGATACTGGACCTGCTATCTGGAAAGTAAAGTTAAACGGATAGTCATTAACCGGTATTAATCAATTGTCGTTATAGGGTTAACGTATCGCTAACCCAGCTGTTGATGATATCGTTTGCTAAGTCACCGTCACCCTTTGAATGGCTTAAACGTATTGCTTAAGCCATTTAATTTGGATAATGTGCTGTATTCGCTTCAGTGATTATTTTGTCGCCCATCGTGGTAACACACCTTTAAACATAACAATAAGACTAAAACGATGAAAAAAACTGCAATCATTATGGCGTTAGCCTCTGTTGGCGCTGCTTTTAGCGTTCAAGCTGCATCTCCCACGCCTTTTACCGTTCAACAACTCGTTAAAATTAATAAACTCCATTCGGCTGTATTATCCAATGATGGCACTAAAGTGGTCTATGCTGTCAAAAATGTTGATACCAATGGAAAGGGCAGTTCAGACCTTTATATTCAAGATGTAAACTCAAGCACAGCCAATGCAAAACAGCTCACACAGTTTGCAGGGACAGAGCACAGCGTGGCATTTGGCCCAAATGACAACAGCATCTATTTTATTGCCGCGCGCGATGGTTCAAGCCAAATTTACCAACTGCCTTTAGAGGGTGGTGAAGCGAAGCAAGTCTCAGATTTTCCACTCGACGTTGAAGGCTTTAAGCTTGCAAATGACGGTACTCAAGTCGTGGTCAACATGCGTGTTTTCCCTGACTGCACAGACTTAGCATGCTCAAAAGATAAATTTGATGCAGAAGCTGCGCGTACATCAACAGGCCGCGAGTATAAACAGTTGATGGTGAGACATTGGGATACCTGGAATGACCATTCTAGAAGCCACCTATTTGTCGCACAGCTTAATGGAAAGACAGTCACTACGGCAGTTGATGTTACTGCTGGCCTTGATACTGAAACACCACCCAAGCCGTTCTCAGGAATGGAAGAGGTGACTTTCACACCTGATGGTAAGTTTGTCGTTTATAGCGCTAAAGCACCTAGTAAAGACCAAGCTTGGACGACAAACTATGATTTGTGGCAGGTGAGCGTGGATGGCGGTGATGTCAAAAACTTAACGGAGTCCAATAAAGCGTGGGATGCTCATCCAATATTTTCTGCCGATGGACGTTATTTGGCATATTTAGCCATGACAAAAGCGGGCTTTGAGGCTGATCGTTATCGCATCATGTTACGCGATACCGTCACCGGCCAAGAAAAAGAAATTGCGCCGCTGTGGGATCGTAGCCCAAGTTCATTGGCATTTGGTAAAGACAACAAAACACTTTACGTGACAGCGCAAGATATTGGCCAAGTGTCTATCTTCGAAGTGAACACCCAATTTGGCGATATTAAAACGATTTATAACGAAGGTAGTAACAGTGTCGTTGGCATCAGTGCTGACAAGATAGTCTTTAGTCATAAATCACTTGTAGAACCAGGCGATCTTTACTCTATTAATTTAGATGGCCAAAACCTAAGCCGCTTAACAGAGATAAACAAAGACAAACTCGCTGAAATTAAGTTTGGTGAATATCAACAGTTTAGTTTTAAAGGATGGAATAACGAAGAGGTTTATGGTTACTGGATAAAGCCTTCAAACTATAAAGCCGGCGAACAATACCCAATCGCCTTCTTAGTTCATGGTGGACCACAAGGTTCATTTGGTAACTCGTTTAGTAGTCGTTGGAATGCACAATTATGGGCTGGTGCGGGTTATGGCGTGGTGATGATTGATTTCCACGGTTCGACGGGTTACGGTCAAGCATTTACCGATTCAATCACTCAAGATTGGGGCGGAAAGCCACTAGAAGATCTTCAAAAAGGCCTAGCGGCAGTGACGAAACAGCAAAAGTGGCTCGATGGCGATCGTGCCTGTGCACTTGGTGGTTCTTACGGTGGCTACATGATGAACTGGATCCAAGGTAACTGGAACGATGGTTTCAAGTGTCTGATTAATCATGCCGGTCTGTTTGACATGCGCTCTATGTATTACGTCACTGAAGAGCTTTGGTTCCCAGAGTATGAGTTTGGTGGCACTTATGATGCTAACAAAGCGCTGTACGAGAAGTTTAACCCAGTCAACTACGTTGAGAACTGGCAGACACCTATGATGGTTATCCACGGTGAGAAAGATTTCCGTGTTCCTTATGGTCAAGGACTTGCTGCCTACACCTTTATGCAGCGTAAAGGGATCCCGTCTGAGCTACTCATATACCCGGATGAAAACCACTGGATCTTAAACCCGGATAACTTAGAGCAATGGTACGACAATGTTTTAGGTTGGATGGACCGTTGGACTGAGAAGTAAATTCAATTTAGCAAAGCCAGAACATATGTTCTGGCTTTTTTTTGTCGATTAGTTGCTGTGCCGAGTAAAACGGATAACGGGTTACTCTGAAGCGATTTGGTAGAGCTAAATATTGCAATAGCTAATCAAGTTGGCTTGGTAACAAGCACGAGCAAAGATCTGGCCTATAACACTTATCTGAACTGCTTTTAATAAAGGACCTATATGACAGCATTAGCCGATACACCCAAACCACCCTATTACTGTGTGGTGTTTACTTCGATTTTATCTAATGATACAGAAGGCTACTCTGCCATGGGAGCGCGCATGGTTGAATTAGCGCAAAACCAACCAGGGTTTTTAGGCATAGAATCGGCACGAGAAGAGCTTGGTATTACCGTCTCCTACTGGCAAACACTCGATGCCATTAAGGCGTGGAAACAACATGCTGAACATCAAGCAGCGCAGACGATGGGCAGGGGAAAATGGTACAGCCATTTTGCGTTAAGGATTGCTAAAGTTGAGCGTGATTATCTAATATAAAGCTGTTCCTTTGACAATGTAGGCCCTATTAGGGCTAGGCGAGCTATAAACGACGGGCAATAATAAGTGTCAGCTTCGATCTCATTGAGCTTGTCTGCGGACGCTACAGGCTCGATAGCGGTTGCATAACCGTTTGCACGTGCAACCGAGTACCACTAGCATCAATAAAAAGCGTGCATCCCAATTCGGATGGTTACCATATTGAAATGTACAGCTTGCAAGAGCTTTAATCTTGGCAAGGGTACTTTCAGCAAAAGTTAACTGACTTTGTGATTGGCTGTCCTCCTTTGGGCATAGATGTAAAAAGGCCTGCTATAGAGCAGGCCTTTTAGGGTTAGCTTACTTTGGGGCTAAGTCCACTTCAAAAAACTTAGCAAATCCAAAGACGACATTAGCTAAAATTGGTTCATGGTGTTGTCTTTACCCGATGCTTTTAGTGCTTGGTCACCAGAGAAGTACTCTTTATGAGCATCACCCATATCAGAACCTGCCATATTCTGATGCTTAACACAGGCGATACCTTGACGGATCTCTTTACGTTGAACGTTGGCGACATAACCGAGCATACCTTGGTCACCGAAGTACTCTTTGGCGAGGTTATCGGTAGATAACGCAGCAGTATGATACGTTGGCAATGTAATGAGATGATGGAAAATACCGGCTTCACGAGCAGAGTCTGATTGGAAGGTACGGATTTTTTCATCTGCTTGAATAGCAAGTTCTGTACTATCGTAATCAACACTCATTAGCTGCTCACGGTTATAAGCTGATACATCTTCACCAGCCTCAGCCATAGCATCAAACACCTGCTGACGGAAGTTCAGTGTCCAGTTAAACGACGGTGAGTTGTTATACACCAGCTTGGCATTTGGAATCGTTTTACGGATCTCGTTAACCATAGCGCCTATTTGCGATACATGAGGCTTCTCGGTTTCAATCCAAAGCAGGTCTGCACCGTTTTGTAGCGAAGTGATGCAATCTAATATACAACGTTCTTCACCCGTACCGGCACGGAACTTAAACAGTCCATTAGGTAAACGAGAAGGCTTAACCAATTGTCCGCCTTGTTGGAATACGACGTCACCGTTGGCAAGGTTGGCAGCATCAATTGCTTCAACCTCAAGGAATGCGTTGTATTGGTCGCCCAAATCACCAGCTTCGTTAGTTACAGCAATCTTTTGAGTCAACCCAGCACCCAAAGAGTCGGTACGCGCAACAATCACACCGTCATCAATTCCGAGTTCTAAGAATGCATAACGTACCGCGTTAATTTTGGCTAAAAACTCAACATGCGGCACGGTGACTTTACCGTCTTGGTGGCCACATTGTTTAACATCTGACACTTGGTTTTCCAATTGAATACAGCATGCGCCAGCTTCGATCATCTGCTTAGCCATGAGGTAAGTGGCTTCTTCATTACCAAAACCAGCATCAATATCGGCGATAATCGGCACTACGTGAGTTTCAAAGTTATCAATCTTATCTTGAATAGCACTTTTTTCAGTTTTGCTAGCACCATCTAGCTGGCGGAATAAACCGCCTAATTCACGAGCGTCGGCTTGACGTAGGAAGGTGTACAATTCTTTAATGAGCGCCGCTACAGATGTCTTCTCATGCATTGATTGGTCAGGAAGGGGACCGAATTCACTGCGAAGCGCTGCAACCATCCAACCAGAAAGGTATAAGTAACGACGCTTTGTGGTTAGAAGGTGCTTTTTAATCGAAATCATTTTTTGCTGGGCAATAAAACCATGCCAACAACCGAGAGACTGGGTGTACTGCGAAGAATCCTTATCGTAGTTGTCCATATCTTCACGCATAATCTTGGCAGTATACTTAGCGATGTCTAATCCAGTCTGAAAACGGTTCTGTAAACGCATACGCGCTACTGACTCTGGATTGATTGCATTCCATGCACTACCTTCTGCATTAATCAAGGTAGCGGCTGCATCGATGTTATTTCTGTAAGTTGTCATGTGTATATTCCTTTAACAATATGATTAGCGGCGATTGATTACGTTGAAAATATTAGTTAGATTTGGTTAAATAAGTCTAATTTATAGTTTCTATTCTCGGTATTTATCTCATGAATATATCTCGTATTGACCTGAATTTATTGGTTTATTTAGATGTTTTACTACGTGAACGAAATGTTACAAAAGCGGCGGATCAGCTCGGGATCAGCCAACCTGCGATGAGTAACGGCCTAAAAAGATTGCGGACTTTGTTTGATGATCCCCTGTTAATTAGGACTAGCCAGGGGATGACGCCCACAGAAAGAGCGCAAGAGTTGCAGCCAACAATAAGCGAGTTAATGATTGGTTTGGAAAAAGCCGTCCAGCCACGCGCCAATTTTAATGCAGCAGAAAGTGACAAAGTCTTCCGTGTGATGGCAAGTGATTATGCTGAAGCGACATTGATCCCACCGCTTATTGCAAAGCTCCGTACTGAAGCGCCAAATGTTATTCTCGATATCATGACCCCAAGCGATGTCAATTTCCCTGATGTAGAACAAGGAAGAGTCGATATGGTGATCAATCGATTTGATACTATTCCTCAATCGTTCCATCAAAAGGTGCTGTGGAGTGATGACTTTAGTTGTTTGATTAATAAGGATAACCCTGTATTAGAGAAGTTTTCACTTGAGAGTTATCTTGAAGCAAAACATGTATGGGTGAGTAAAACCGGCATGGGTGTAGGTGTCGGTATGGATCCTGATGATGTACAGCGTTTAGGATGGGTAGATGAAGCTTTAACGCGAATAGGTGTTAAACGACGTATTACCGTATTTACCCGCCATTACCAAGCAGCTTGTTTGTTGGCAGAACAACAAGGTTTGATCGCAACCATACCAAGTAAGATGGCTAGGCTGCATGAGCATAACAGTCGGGTTAGCATCGTCGCGCCGCCGTTCATCATCCAACCTATAGCACTTACCATGGCTTGGAGCCCATTACTACAGCACAATCCGGCCCATAAATGGATGCGGAAACTAATAACACAAACCGCAGATAGCTTTAGCCGTAACAATCGCTAACGAGTGATCCCCCTACAATTGTGATGTTTTTTTACACGAAAAGACCATTTCGCATAAGTTTGGTGAATAGTGAGAATCACAGCTATAAATTGGCAGAATGTACATTGCTTGATATAGGGTAAAGAAAATTACCCCTAATGGGTGTAACTAATAGTCGGTGTGATCAGTAGATGGATGACAAGTGTTCAAGAAACATAAGAGCAGTGTAAAGGATGAACAGGGGCAAAAAATGACAACATATATCCAATTAGGTGGTCTACAAGTCGCCACCGAGTTATCAGATCTAGTCGCAAATGAAATGTGTCCAGGGACAGGCATCAATGCAGAGCAGCTTTGGGCAAAATTTGAAGAGATTGTTACCGAGTTTGCTCCGATAAACCGCCAACTGTTGGAAAAACGCCAGCAACTGCAACGTCAGTTAGACCAATGGCATATTAGTCATCAAGGCAAGAGTTTCGACGTGGACGCCTATAAAGCTTTTCTCTACGACATTGGTTATTTGGTACCTGAAGGTGAACCATTTTCAATTAGCACTGAAAATGTCGACACTGAAATTACCGAGCAAGCAGGACCACAACTGGTTGTGCCGGTTAAAAATGCCCGGTTTGCGCTAAATGCGGCAAATGCACGTTGGGGCAGCTTATATGATGCTCTATACGGCACCGATGCGATTTCAGAGCAAGATGGAGCAGAATTAACCAAAAGCTACAATCCAGTGCGTGGCTCAAAGGTGATAGCGTTCGCCAAACAACATCTTGATATAGCAGCTCCATTGCTAAAGGGTCATCATGCTGATGTAACCGAATACTTTATTGCAGCAGGCTTGCTAAAGGCAAGGCAAAAAGGTGGCGCGGTTACTGGACTTAAACAACCTGAACGGTTTGTGGGTTACCAGGGCGAACAGCAAAGCCCTAGTGCCATTTTACTAAAGAATAATGGTCTGCATATCGAGATCCAGATTGATGCCACTAGTGTTATTGGCAAGTGCGATCCAGCTGGTGTCAGCGATTTGCTAGTAGAAGCCGCAGTCACCACTATTATGGATTGTGAAGACTCAGTTGCTGCAGTCGATGCGGAAGATAAAGTTGAGATCTATCGTAATTGGCTTGGGCTAATGCAAGGTAACTTGTCAGCGTCATTGTTTAAACATGGCAAAGAGATCATCCGTGAGCTTAACGAAGACAGAATTTACCTCAATCCTAAAGGGGAAAAGTTAACTCTTGCTGGTCGAAGCTTATTGTTTGTACGAAATGTTGGCCATCTAATGACCATCAATGCGGTACTGGATAAAGAGGGACGTGAGGTTCCAGAGGGGATCTTGGATGGTATGCTGACCGTCCTTGCCGCGATGCACGACCTGCAAGGAAATAATAACAATCGCAGTAATAGTCGCAAAGGCTCAATTAATATTGTTAAGCCCAAGATGCATGGTCCCGAAGAGGTTAAATTCACCTGTGATCTGTTTACTAAAATTGAAGACGCATTAAAGCTTGCTCGTAACACGATTAAAGTTGGCATTATGGATGAGGAGCGTCGTACTACGGTAAATTTGAAGGAGTGTATACGGGTTGCATCTGAGCGTGTGGTGTTTATTAACACAGGCTTTTTAGATAGAACCGGTGATGAGATCCACACCTCAATGCAAGCGGGTCCATTTGTAGCAAAGTCTCTGATGAAACAACAGAAATGGATAGCTGCTTATGAAGATTGGAATGTTGATATTGGTTTAGCATGTGGCCTACAAGGCCGTTCGCAAATAGGTAAGGGCATGTGGCCAATGCCAGATGAAATGGCAGCCATGCTCGAGCAAAAAATCGGTCATCCCAAAGCCGGTGCTAATACTGCTTGGGTACCGTCCCCTAATGGTGCCGTTCTGCATTCGACCCATTATCATCAGGTGAACGTGACCGAAGTTCAAAATCACCTAAAACAGCGCTGCCGTGCTAGCTTAGATGATTTGTTAACGATACCGCTAATGCAGCTCCCTGAGAAGCTGACAGCTGAGCTAAAGACTTTTGAGCTAGAGAATAATGCACAAGGTATTTTAGGTTATGTGGTGCGCTGGATTGATCAAGGTGTCGGTTGTTCTAAAGTACCCGATATTAACAACGTTGGTCTTATGGAAGATAGGGCAACATTAAGGATCTCTTCGCAACACTTGGCTAATTGGTTAGTTCACGGAATATGCACAAAAGATGAAGTGATGACAGCACTGAAAAAGATGGCAGCGGTGGTTGATAGTCAAAATCAAGGTGATAGCTGTTACCAGAACATGGCACCTGATTTTGATGGCATTGCGTTTAAAGCAGCATGTGATCTGGTGTTCAAAGGGGTAGAGCAACCATCGGGTTATACCGAACCTCTGTTGCATGCTTATCGCATTCAAGCTAAAACGAATTGATTTTATTTAGTTGACTGAAAAAATGAGTAAAATAAAAGCCTTAACAGTGCACTGTTAAGGCTTTTTAATATTGAACAAATTTTCTTTTACTGCAAAGGTTAAAGGCTATTGATCGCTATAGTCATTACCGTAATAGCTGGCCAATAAAACCTGTTTCAGCTCTGCAATGAGCGGGTAGCGTGGATTGGCTCCAGTACATTGATCATCAAAAGCATCTTCGGCAAGTTCATCTAACTTTGCGATGAAATCAGCTTCGTTGACGCCTGCTGCTTGGATTGAGCTTGGAATGCCAATCTTCTCCTTGAGAGCATCGATTTCTTTAAGTAGAGCCTCGACTTTTTCTTCATCTGTAATGCCTTCTCCTAGGGTGCCTTCAAGTTTTAAGTATTCTGCAATTTTAGCATAACGACACAACGCCTTCGGTCTATCATATTGGCTAAAGGCAGCCTGTTTGGTAGGCATGTCCGTCGCGTTAAATCGAATTACATTGCTGATCAGTAACGCATTTGCGAGTCCATGAGCTAAGTGAAACTCAGCGCCGAGTTTATGGGCCATAGAGTGGCAGATCCCGAGAAACGCGTTGGCAAATGCGATACCGGCTATTGTAGCGCCATTATGTACTTTTTCACGGGCTAGTGGCGCTTTGGCACCATGTTCGTAAGATGCAGGTAAGTGAGTAAACAATAAGTCGAGTGCTTGCAGTGCTTGGCCGTCACTGTATTCGTTCGCCATAACACTTACGTACGCCTCAAGTGCATGGGTTATAGCGTCAATACCGCCAAAAGCCGTTAAAGACTTTGGCATATCCATAACGAGGTTAGGATCTACAATTGCCATATTAGGGGTTAACTCGTAGTCGGCAATCGGGTATTTCATGCCCGTTTTTTCATCTGTGACGACTGCAAATGGAGTGACTTCAGAGCCAGTACCTGAGGTTGTTGGTATCGCTACCATCATGGCTTTTTTGCCAAGTTTTGGAAATTTATAGATACGTTTACGGATATCCATAAAACGCAGCGCCAGATCGGCAAAATTGACATCTGGATGTTCATACATTACCCAGATGATTTTAGCTGCATCCATAGGAGAGCCGCCACCCAGTGCAATGATGACATCTGGTTGAAAACTGTGAGCCACTTTTGTGCCCTGATTAACAATTTCCATTGTAGGATCAGCTTCAACGTCATAGAACACTTCTGTTTCAACACCTTGGCTCTTCAGTATTTTAATGGTTTCGTTGCAATAACCATTATTAAACAGATATTTATCGGTAACGATAAGGGCTCTTTTTTTATCTGATAACTCTTCTAGTGCAATAGGTAGGCAGCCGCGACGGAAATAAATCGAGGAAGGTAGTTTGTGCCACAACATATTCTCAGCCCTCTTAGCGACCATTTTTTTATTGATAAGGTGGCTAGGACCAACATTTTCAGATATTGAGTTTCCCCCCCATGAACCGCAACCTAAGGTTAATGATGGCGCCAACTTGAAGTTGTAAAGATCGCCAATGCCACCTTGTGATGCAGGAGTGTTGATGAGAATACGCGCCGTTTTCATTCTAAAGCCAAACGCTTTAACGCGATCAGTTTGGGTATCTTGATCTGTATAAAGCCCAGAGGTGTGGCCAATACCGCCCAACGTGACTAGGGCTTCAGCTTTATCCATCGCATCTTCGAAGTTATCAGCTCGGTACATAGCAAGTAGTGGCGACAATTTTTCATGGGCGAAGGCTTCGGCTTCATCAATGTTAGTGACTTCGCCAATTAGCACTTTTGTACTGTGATGCACATCAATCCCTGCCATTTTGGCAATTTTGGCTGCACTTTGGCCAACGATATCGGCATTCAAGCCACCATTCTTAAGAATGACATCTTGCATCAAAGCGGTTTCGTCAACGTTTAACAGGTAACCACCATGGCTAGCAAAACGCTCTTTTACGACATCATAGATCTCATCGACAATAACCACTGCTTGTTCAGAAGCACAGACAACCCCGTTATCAAATGTTTTCGACATTAAGATAGAACTCACGGCTCGTTTAATATCGGCTGTTTCATCGATGACGATAGGTGTATTACCCGCGCCAACACCAATTGCTGGCTTTCCTGAAGAGTAGGCAGCTTTAACCATTCCAGGGCCGCCAGTGGCTAAAATGAGGTTGATATCTGGGTGGGTCATTAATTGATTTGATAGTGCAACTGAAGGCTCATCAATCCAGCCGATAATATCCTTAGGTGCGCCTGCAGCAACAGCGGCTTCCAGTACAATGCGTGCTGCTGTTGTTGTCGAGCTCTTTGCTCTAGGATGCGGCGAGAAGATAATGCCATTACGGGTTTTTAGGCTAATCAGTGCTTTGAATATCGCCGTTGAAGTGGGGTTGGTTGTGGGCACTATGCCACAGATAATACCGACGGGTTCAGCGATAGTGATGGTACCGAAAGTGGGGTCTTCAGAAATGATCCCACAGGTCTTCTCGTCCTTATATTTGTTATAGATATACTCAGAGGCAAAGTGGTTTTTAATCACTTTATCTTCAAGCACCCCCATCCTTGTTTCGGTTGCTGCCATCTTGGCTAACGATATGCGAGCATCTGCCGCTGCGAGGGCTGCTGCTCGAAAGATAACATCGACTTGCTCTTGTGAGTAATCGGCAAATTGTCGTTGCGCTTCAACGACCTTACTCACCAGATTATTGAGTTCTTGTTCATTAGTAACAGTCATAGTGTGTATCCTAAAAAAATTTAGCAAAATTATATTTTGCTAACTTTTCTTTAACTATATTTAAACTCAATGAAGAAAAATTACACTCAAATGACTTGATTGACCGTGATCTGCGCCACAGAATTATTGATATATGTAATAAAATAACTATTTTAACGACAGAGTGTTACCTTTCGACTGAAACCTGCACTACAAATAGATTAATAAAATTTATCCAAAGTTGTGATTTCGGTTAGAAAAACTCATTTTTCGATTTTGGACACATGAGTTAGAGTAGCGCCAATATTTTAATTGCCCTAATCAATGCATCAAGGTGCAGAGGATAAAACGTTGGATTTAACTTTTTATGTAAAGTTTTTTTTAGGGTTAATAGCCATCATCAATCCATTTGGATTGTTGCCCGTTTTTGTGGGTTTAACTAGCCACCAAACAGAAGCTGAGCGCAACCAAACAGGTAAAATCGCTAACTTTGCCGTCGTTATTATTTTGTTGGTGACTATTTTTGCTGGGCAACACATTTTAAATTTGTTTAGTATTTCACTCTCAGCCTTTAGGATCGCCGGCGGGTCGCTTATTTGCATCATTGCAATGTCTATGCTGCAAGGCAAACTTGGTGAAGTTAAGCGAAACAAAGAGGAAGATCGTGAAGCCTCGGGTATGGAGTCGGTCGCCGTTGTGCCGCTGGCGTTGCCTTTGATGGCAGGACCAGGTGCAATTAGTTCCGTTATCGTCTCTGCAGCTGAGAATAATACCTTTGAGAATCATATAGGCATGTCTATAACCGTTATCCTTTTCGGCTTATTGAGTTTCATGCTGTTTAGAATGGCGCCAGTGATCTTTAAAGTACTGGGCAACACCGGTATTAACGTAATTACCCGTCTTATGGGGCTATTGATGCTTTCTATCGGTATAGAAGTTATCGCGGCCGGCGTTAAAGGGCTATTTCCCAGCTTTATGAGTTAATGATTTTTACCGTAACGCAAAGGCACCTATTAAGGTGCCTTTTTTGTGCCGAAAGCAGATGACAGAGTCTAAGGGTGACATACTGGTACTTATTAACATTAATACTAAAGACGCTAGCTATACTTTCAAGAACGAATACATGAGTACGGGTAAATCACAATGCTAATCACAAGCTGCCAGCGTCCTTTATATGTAAAGCAACTGTTTGATAGAGATAGCTGTACGTACACCTACCTGCTGGCAGACCCAAAAACCCATGAAGGGGTGATTATTGATGCGGTTAAAGAGCATCTGCAACGAGACCTGCAATATATTGAAGAGCTTGGTATCGAGCTTCTTTATATCATTGAAACGCATATTCATGCCGACCATATCACCTCGGCTGGTTTAATCCGGCAAAAAACCGGTGCGCAGATTGTTTACAGTCAAACGGCAGCCGTCAAATCAATAGATATAGAACTGAAAGAGGGTGATGAACTTCCTATAGGGGGGCATCACATCAGGGCAATAAATACACCGGGCCATACCCATGGCTGTATGAGCTTTTATGTGGATGGTATGGTTTTTACCGGTGACTGCTTATTAATCCGGGGCTGTGGCCGTACAGACTTTCAAGAGGGTGACTCAGGCGATTTGTACAATAGCATCACCAAAAAACTGTTTAGTTTGGCGGATGAAACGGTCATTTATCCAGGGCATGATTATAATGGTAAAACAAGCTCAACGATTGCTGAAGAGAAACAATGGAATCCCCGGGTGGGTCAAAAAAAATCACTCGATGATTTTTTGCAGATCATGAGTAACCTGAACCTAGACCTACCTAAAAAAATCAATGAAGCCGTACCCGCCAATACTAACTGCGGTATTAACTTTAATCCGGATGCTTATATTCATAACGACTTTTCGATGAATGCACTTTATAACGTTTGGCTAAAAGAAAACAGCAACACATTAATCATCGATAATCGCACAAAAGAAGAATATTCAAAAGGGCATATCCCTCGTAGTCAAAACATACCATTTGGGACTGAGTCACAACACCAGGAAGAATTGAAAGGCTTTAATCATATTTACATCTACTGCCACTCTGGACGTAGAGCCCAAACCGCATTAACCAATCTGTCTATTATGGGGCTGGATAATATTACCTGCGTTAGCCATTCAGGTTTACCTGAATGGATTGCAATGAACTACCCAATAGAGCGCTAAGTTTATACATACTTTATAAACACTCGTTTTAGCATTCTGAATACGGCTAACTTAACGCTATAGCGCTTCGGTTGATGCTTAAATTGTGCTATGAAAAGGTAATGCCCATTGATGAGATTTTCGTAACAGGTACATGCGTAAACAAGGTATTGAAATTCATCGTTATAAAACAGGATCATTGTCTAGCTTACTGCCTAACTCACTTTTTAGATAAATAAAAAGTGATAGACAGTATTGTAAATGAGTCGATTTCATTGCCAATCGATATCTATCACCGCAGTGCAGTTTGGGTATTAAAGCTCTCGGTTTAGTTCGATCATTGAGCCTGATTTAGGACTGAAAAGGTGTTGATGTAACCTTGCGGCAAATTCGTCCGTCATGCCTGATATATAATCCGCAATCACGCGATGGCAGTTGAGCCCTTGCTCCTTTGCTTCAGTCCAACGTGCTTGGGTATTGGTTGGCAGCAGCCGCTCTGGATCTGAAATGAACGCCTCAAATAACTCCATCACAATTTGCTGACCTTTATATTCGAGCATCTGGATCTCTGGCTTTCTAATCACGTACTGATATACGAACTGTTTTAATATCTCTAACGCTTCGTCAAAATCGCTCTCAAGTGCGGCGTTAAATTTTAGCAGGGGCTCACTAAACCCATCAACATCGGTAATCGATATCGCGGTGACAAAGCCATTGACTAAAGTACCGATGGCATCTTTTCTTAGATGATGTTTACTGGAAAATAATCGCTCCCCAATAGATGAAAATTCATTTTTAATCCAATCATCGTCACTTTGTTTAAGTTTAGTTTCGACATCGAGTGTCCATTGTTCCCGGCTGACTATCCCCATCACAATTGCATCTTCTAAGTCATGAACTGCGTAGGCTATATCATCAGCGAGCTCCATGATTGAGCAGTCAAATGACTTGTATTGGGTTCGTCGATGTTTTGATTCATCCACTTTATAGTGAGAAAGAAACAGGGCTCTATCTGCTATAGATAATGGTTCGAGTACCCAGTTAAGCACTTCTAAGTCATCATCAAATAATCCTTTAACGGGTGGCCATTCGGATGGTTTTAACTGCCGAAAATGACTCACTTCACTAAATGGCAATTGACGGTGTAACAGACTATAAGGAGCGGGGTACTTAAGTATGCCTAATAACGTTCGTCGACATAGATTCATTCCATAATATTCGGTATAGGGTTCCAGGCGAGCTAGGATCCTAAACGTTTGACCGTTACCTTCAAAACCGCCATGTTTGCGCATCATATAGTTAAGTGCAACTTCACCTCCATGGCCAAAAGGTGGATGACCTATATCATGGGCAAGACAGATAGATTCAATCAGACTCATAGAATCAAGCAATTGGTCTTGCTCAGGGTGTTTCTGCTTAAGCTGAGCACGAATACCGGAGCCGATCTGACTGACTTCTAACGAATGAGTTAATCGTGTCCGATAAAAATCATTTAGGCCTATGCCCAGAACTTGAGTTTTTGCCTGTAATCGCCTAAATGCCGCAGAATGAAGAATACGGGCACGGTCACGTTGGTAGGGGCTACGATGATCGTTACGTCTTTGCTTGTTTTCTGTCAAACGCCTTTCATGCCAGGGGCTTTTGTCCATGGAGGTTCCTGCCTATTTACTTATAGCAATTTATTAATATCATCGAGATCAAGGGTAAAGCTTGGAATAAAACACTCTATAAAATAGCTTACAGCGGGATTAGGATTATCTTTAAGACTCTGCTCTAAACGTTTTTGTGCAGTTTTAAACTCAGTGTTGCCAGCGCGGCGCTCCTCCAAGCACTTTAAATAAGCACAAAGTGTGTCCGCAGCTTTAACCAGTGCCTTGTATTGTGGATCGGCGTACTCACTGGTAAGCAGTGGGCGATAGTCCTCTTTGAACTCTTCTGCCACCATCTCAAGTAATCGATGTTCAGCAATGGCTTCGATTTTTTTATACTCAGCTTCAATCTCTTTATTGAAATACTTTACCGGAGTGGGGAGATCGCCGGTAAGGATCTCACTGGCGTCATGGAATATTGCGATGGTAGCCGCTTGGTTAGGATCGTAGTTGCCATCAAATTTTTTGTTGCTAATTATGGCGAGGGAGTGAGCAACCATAGCGACTTGCAGGGAGTGTTCTTGAACATTCTCTGTTCTAACATTGTACATTAGCGGCCAGCGTTGAATTAATTTCATTCTAGCTAAGTGGGCAAATAAGTGACTCATTGCATTCCTTACACAAAGGGAGGGCTGGTTGAGACTACCATAATCTAAACATTAAAAAACGACCCGTAGGTCGTTTAATGTATATTGCTCAGTACGATGTGCTTTAAAAATCAATTTCGAATCCGCGTCTTATTTGCGCTGCTTTAAAAGACTATTCGCTAAATGAGTTAAGTTATTGCTGGTATCCATCTAAGAATTCGCCAACGTCAGCGAGTGCTTTGGTTAGCTCGTCTTTATAGGGTAAGAAGACGACCCTAAAATGATCAGGTTCAGGCCAATTAAAGGCAGTACCTTGCACTAAGAGTATTTTCTTCTCTTTTAACAGATCCAGTACTAGGCGCTCGTCATCGCGTAAATTAAACTTCTTTTGATCTAGCTTGGCAAATGCATATAGCGCACCTTTCGGCTTAACCACACTGACGCCAGGGATCTGATTGAGCATTTCTACACATGCATCTCGTTGGACACACAAACGGCCACCAGGTTGTACCAGTTCCTGTATGCTTTGGTAACCACCTAACGCTGTTTGAATAGCATGTTGATTGGGGACATTAGCGCACAGGCGCATAGATGCCAGCATATCTAAGCCCTCTATATAGCTTTTAGCGGACTTTAAGTTGCCGGTAAGCATCATCCAGCCAACACGGAATCCCGCTGCTCGATAAACCTTCGATAGGCCATTAAAGGTGACGGTTAAAATATCACTCGACAGACTTGCAGATGGAATATGCTTAGCGTCGTCATACAGAATTTTGTCATAGATCTCGTCGCTAAATAGGATCATATCGTGCTGGCGACATAACTCGATGACTTCAAGAATGAGTTGTTTGGAATATACCGCGCCAGTGGGGTTATTGGGGTTAATAAGCACAATCCCGCGTGTACGTGGGGTTATTTTGCTTTTTATGTCGTCAATATCAGGAAACCACTCAGACTGCTCATCACAGCGATAATGCTGGGCTTTGCCTCCCGATAGATGCACGGCGGCAGTCCATAGGGGATAATCGGGTGAGGGAATAAGCACCTCATCATCGCTATTAAGTAGCCCCTGCATGGCCATTACGATGAGCTCTGATACGCCGTTACCAATGTAGATATCTTCGATATCAACGCCAAAGATCCCTTGAGATTGATAATGCTGAACAATGGCTTTTCGGGCCGAAAACAGTCCTTTAGACTCGCAATAACCCTGAGCACTTGGCAGGTTTAAAATAACATCACGTACGATCTCTTCTGGTGCTTCAAATCCAAAAGGAGCAGGATTACCGATGTTGAGTTTTAAGATCCTATGACCTTCATCCTCTAGTCTGCGCGCTTCTTTATGAACCGGGCCACGAATATCGTAGCAAACAGAGTCCAATTTGGTGGATTTGATAATTGGCCGCATCTAAACCTCGAAAATGCTTTAAAAATGAGTCTATTGTAGTTAAGACGTTAGTTGATTGAACAATAGCTAAAAATAAATGACAAAGATAGCCTTTAATTTTCAATGAAATGGTCAAATCTACCATTCTGGCACGTGCCAATATGTTTGGCTGGAGTCATATGCCGTCACTAGCTCCGTGGTCAGCATGTATGACTACTGCAGTTTGTAGTTCACTAGGTTATTCGCTAGTTGATCAAAATCAATAAAAGGCTAATTGATCCACTAGCTGCTCAGTAAGTCATCTAAAACGTATTTGATGAAGGATTAAAGTTGAATTATGTAGTGATTCATTGCGGTTTAAAGCAATAAAAAAGCCAACCGTATAGGTTGGCTTTTTTGGAAACGATTAAAGACTAAACGCGTTTCTTAAATTCGTTAGTGCGAGTATCGATTTCGATCATATCGCCAGTCTTAACGAAATCAGCAACACTTAGCGTGCTACCACCAGCGATAGTCGCAGGCTTCATTACTTTACCTGAAGTATCACCACGAGCTGAAGGCTCGGTATAGGTCACTTCACGAGCCACTGTAATAGGTAGCTCAACCGAAATAGCTTTCTCTTCGTAGAAAGTCACTTGGCAAATGTCTTCCATACCGTCAACAATGTACGCTGCAGCGTCACCTAGGTTTTCAGCTTCTACATCATACTGGTTGTATTCAGCATCCATAAATACATACATAGGATCGGCGTAGTATGAGTAAGTACAGTCAAGACGCTCAAGAATGATGTCATCTAACTTATCATCGCCTTTAAACGTTGTTTCAGTTGTAGAATCAAGTAAAACGTTTTTAAGCTTTAACTTTACGATAGCAGCATTACGGCCAGATCGAGTTGTTTCAGTCTTTAGTACAACCCATGGGCTGCCATCTAACATGATCACGTTACCAGGACGGATTTCATGAGCAGTTTTCATTACACTATTTCCTATTTTTGGATTTTCTATTTCAACGCAGTATCTTAGCTATTTTTGACGAATTGAACTAGTCGAGAAGCAAGATCTGCATCATTTAATATGTTAATTGGCCATTGTTGTGCGTGAAGTGACATCTCTGGCTGGATAAAATCGAGTTTTTGCCACTCTTCAGCAGTCGCACCAGCTTGCTCGGTATTAAAAGCCATATTGAGTGAACGGCAGATCTTGCTCGCTTGTGGGCTGAGATTATCACAATAGCTTTGCAGAAATGCGGCTAATTTTTCAAGATGATAATCATCGTCTTGAGGATAAATATGCCAAATAAACGGTTTAGCGGCCCATTGTGCGCGTAAAAAAGAGTCTTCACCGCGAACAATATTAACGTCACAACTCCACAGCAGTTGATCGTAACCTTGCTGATCGGTCATCGGCAAAATATGCAGAGTAAGATTGCCATGGACGATCTGCTGACCAGCACTCAGTTCAGCGATAGCACAGGGCAGCAGTGATGTTAGACTGTTTAAACTGCGGCCTTGGGGGATAAGCGCATGGATCCGTTTAGTTGACTGCATCCATAATTGGCATAAACCAAGTAAGGAAGCAGTCTCGTAACTGAAAACACTGATCACTGTATCGTTATCATCAATATTACTCAGGCCAAGCTTACTGAACAACTGACGACGATTATGACGATTAGACTGCCACACAGTACGCTTGTCTAGTGTGTCTTTTTCGCAAATTAAACCACCGGTTTGAGGCGTAAAACCTGGAAAGTAAAAGTGTTTTTTAAGGCCGTTATTTTGCATCGAGGGCAGGCCATGGCAACCTTCAACCCAAGATTCAGCGCTTAAGTACTCCAAATTCAACCACACTGGAGCTGCCGGGGTGCTGTTATCTCGCTTATGAGCCTGATGTTGCGCATGCATTGCTTCCACAACACTGCCGGGCAGATCACAGGCAAACGCTTCGATAACGACGTCAGCAGCCTGATAGCGCACAGGTAAAGGGTCTGCCCAGAGATTGATGTGAACACCGCTATGTTGCTGGCTGTTTAGACTTGGGTCCAGTTGCGGCAAAATATGGCAGAAGCTTTTCAGGTCATCAACCCATAAGGTGATATTAAATTGGTATTCATTTGTCAGTTGTTTCGCAAGTCTCCACGTGACCCCTATGTCACCATAGTTATCGACCACACAGCAAAATATATCCCAGTGATTCGTGGCTTTTAGCGGTTTAACCTCACAATGAGTCAATGTATTACTACCTTACGTTAGCGCATTTGTCATTTTGTCTTTAAATACAAAAAACGGCATAAATGCCGTTTTTTGATGCTAGAGATGATTAAAATGACGCGTTTATTAATCTTCTAGTTCAGCTAAACACATCTCTTCATAGATCTGCTTAACCCAAGCGTCTACACGCTCTTCGGTAAGTTCGGGTTGACGGTCTTCGTCAATACCTAAACCGACAAAGTGCTTGTCATCAACTAAACCCTTTGACGCTTCAAAATCGTAGCCTGCAGTTGGCCAATGACCAATCACAATACCGCCACGACCTTCAACGATTTCGTTAACCATGCCCATGGCATCGAGGAAATACTCAGCGTAATCCTCTTGGTCACCACAACCAAATATGGCAACTAATTTATCTTCAAAATTGACTTGCTCAAGTTCTGGGAAAAAGTCATCCCAATCACATTGTGCTTCACCGTAATACCAAGTTGGGATCCCGAAAAGAAGCAGATCATAATCTGCAATCTGTTCTTTGGTACTTTTGGCGATATCTTTCACCTCAACCATTTTTTTACCCAGTTTTTTCTGGATCATTTTGGCGACGGCTTCGGTGTTGCCTGTATCAGACCCGAAAAAAAGACCTACTGTAGCCATTGTTGTTCCTTTAATATCTAGTTCACTTTAAGGTATGCGTGCTGTAAAAGCGTTTAATCACTTACTTGCTTTTGCAGTATTAATTCAATTAACTGACTGCGGCTGATTTTACTGGCCATTGCCTGTTCATTCAAGGCGTCATACAAATCTTGTGACACCTTTAACTCTATTCGCTTTAATCCGTTCGCTCGGTCGCGTTGGATCTGATTTCTTTTATTAATTTTTAGCTGCTGGTCCCGCGGCAATGGATTGCTACGAGGACGACCACGTCGTTTTTCTGTTGCGAACAGATCAATGGTGGTTCTATCTGATGTTTCTTTTGCCATTGAGTCTAATTTAACCGATGCCTTCCCAGGTCATCTGTATAATCCCTTTTGCTATAAACCCGGCACAGCCGAGAAATAAAACTAACCACACTATAAATCGACCAAACTTAGGCACTTGGCCCTGCTTTAGTACATCGTGAATGGCCATACCAATAAAAAAGAAAATGGCTGCAAAAAACAGGTTTAAGCCTAAGGCTTCAATCTGTTCCATATGTTGCATCAACATCTACCATTCCTTCTGGCCAAAAAAAGTGGCGCGAATATACCATATAAGTTTTAAAGCGGCTATACGCTTTACATCATATTAGCCGTAAACCTAAGTCAATTACTGATGAGGAAATCTCTTACTACACGGTTAAAAATGTTTGATTTTTGTGCATGCAACCAATGGCCGGTACCTTCAATAGTCTTGCCTTTTATTGCTGGGAATTGCTCAATTATAGCGCTTCGATGGGCTGATGTGACGTAGTCTGAGTCGCCGCCACGGATCAATAAACATGGACCCGTATATTGAGTGGTAAATTTGGGCCAACTGATGATGTCATCATAGCTTTGCTTTAGCCCTGCTAGATTCATCTTCCATTCAAAGCCAGTGTCAGTTCGTTTAAGCGATTTAATCAAGAACATCGCTGTACCATCATCAATATCTAAACTCTGCATATGCGTAAGCGCATCACGTCTACCACTAATGGAGCTTAATGGCATAGTTTCAAGTGCATTGAATACTTTGTCATGACGGCCGTTATAGGCAACGGGTGCTATATCGGCAATAACCAGCTTACTGACACATTGTGGATAGATGAGCGCGGTTGCCATGGCTATTTTGCCGCCCATCGAATGTCCCACCATGATGGCATCGGTTATGTTGAGCGTGCTTAGTAACTGTTTTACGTCATTCGCTAATGATGGGTAGGTCATCGAAGAGACGTGTTTGCTACTGCCATGGTTGGCAACATCGACTCGCACCACAGTAAAGCAATCTTCTAAGGCTTTCCCAAGAGACTTTAGGTTATCGAGGTCGCCAAATAGCCCGTGGATTAGAATGACAACAGGTCCGCTGCCATGGGTCGTATAGTGCATTTTATGCCCGCCTAAAAGATCGAATGGTGCAAGATTGTGCCTGTATCCTGTTTATAATCCAAGTAAGCCTATAAAAATATCATCTCTTTGGCGCATTATTAACCGCTTAGTTCGCTAACAAGGCTCTCTTTCTAATTTGGATCGCAGTTTTCAATTATTGATGCTTTATCAAGGCCCTAAACCTCGCTACACTGGGAGCAATATATAACACCGATCCCAGTTTTCTACGTAAGGAAGATAACCGTTATGAAATATATCGAGGTTGATGAAGAGCTTTATCGCCACATTGCCAGCAAAACTGAACAGATTGGTGAAAGTGCTTCAGATATTTTACGTCGAATATTAGGCCTGCGTGTCGATGCCGTTACGCAAGCTCAACCTGAAACGATCAGTCACCCAAGTTTAGAAAGTGACGATAACGCTGTAAAAGTTATTAAACAAACAAGTGCAGTCAAAACGAGTACGGTTACAGACTTTGCTGAATTAATCGATGCCGATCAGTTAGCGACGCAAAAAGGCGCTGTAGGACGATTCCTGTTTATTCTAGACACGGTATATCAGACATCAAAGAGCCAGTTTGAACAAGTTTTGCAGATCCAAGGACGTGACAGATTGTATTTTGCAACGTCAAAGGATGCGCTGCTAAAAGCAAGTAAGTCTGCTAATCCAAAAGAGATCGGCAATAGTGGCTTTTGGGTGACCACCAACAATAACACCGCTAAGAAACGCACAATTTTGTCTGAAGTATTAACCCAATTTGGTACCGACGATGAACAAGTTGTCGCTATCACCGACAAAGTATAATAGCGATTATTAACGCTAACTAAAGGAGCTAGTTTTTGGCTATTCATGAAAGAGCGGGACAGATTGCTGAACAAAGGGATTTGGTCAATATATCTAAATTGGTGAGTTTGTATTATCGGTTAAGCCCTAATGTCAAAGAGGTGACAGAGCAGGTCACCTTTGGCACATCGGGCCATCGTGGTAGTGCCATTAAGCGTAGTTTTAACGAAGCCCATATTTTAGCAATTTCTCAGGCGGTAGCAGATTATCGTATCGATGCTGGAATAACAGGCAAGTTAATATTGGGTATTGATACCCATGCACTATCACAACCCGCAGCCATCTCAGTTATTGAGGTTTTAGTCGCCAACAAAGTGACTGTGGCTGTTCATGAAAATGACGGTTTTACTCCGACTCCAGTCGTCTCCCACGCTATTGTCTGTGCTAATAGACAGCAGGGTGATAAAAGTTTGGTCGATGGTCTCATCGTAACGCCTTCACATAATCCACCTCAAGATGGTGGGATTAAATACAATCCTCCCCATGGCGGACCCGCTGAAGGGGATATCACCAACTGGATCCAAAATAGAGCAAACCAATATTTAGACCATGACTTAGTGGGCGTTAAACGGATTGATTACAATAAAGCGTTGCAAACTGAGTACGTCATTGCTGAAGATTTGATCACGCCCTATGTCAACGACCTTGCAAGCGTTATTAATATGTCGGCCATTGCCGATGCGAAACTGCATCTAGGCATCGATCCTCTTGGCGGCTCCGGTATTCATTACTGGCAGCCAATTGCGGACAGATATGGTCTCGATATTACGATAGTCAACAACAAGGTCGACCCGAGCTTTAGCTTCATGCCATTGGATAAAGATGGCAAGATCAGAATGGATTGCTCCTCTCCTTATGCTATGGCGGGTCTACTGGCGCATAAAGAGCAATACGATCTATGTTTTGCTAATGATCCTGATTTTGATCGACACGGTATCGTATGTCCTGGCAGTGGCTTGATGAATCCAAACCATTTTCTCGCCGTTGCAATCGATTACCTTGTGACTCATCGTCCCAATTGGACCGACAATATGGTCATTGGTAAAACATTAGTCTCAAGTGCGATGATAGATAAAGTCTGTGCTATGCATGATAAACACATGTCTGAAGTGCCTGTCGGCTTTAAATGGTTTGTCGATGGTCTGGCCAACAGTACGTTTGCCTTTGGCGGCGAAGAAAGTGCTGGAGCGGCATTTCTAAGACTCGATGGTAGTACATGGTGTACCGATAAAGATGGCTTTATCTTGTGCTTATTAGCCGCAGAGATCTTAGCCGTTACCGGCAAAACACCGCAACAGCGTTATCTGGAACTAGAAGGTGAGTTTGGTCAGAGTTTTTATCAGCGCATAGACAGCCCCATTAGCTTAGAAAACAAAGCTAAGTTTGCTAAAATAACGGTTGATTCAATAGCAGCGATGACACTTGCAAGCGATGTGATTACCCAGAAGCTAACACATGCTCCGGGTAATGGGGCTGCAATAGGCGGCATAAAAGTCGTTACCGACAATGGTTGGTTTGCGGCGCGCCCATCGGGTACTGAAGCATTGTTTAAGCTTTATGGTGAGAGTTTCGTCAGCCAAGAACACTTACAACAGTTGCTCAAAGATGCTGAAGTTATTGTTGAGCAAGCATTAGCGAACTAAATTTACATCACAAACAATAATTAAGGCGCGTAATTGGCGCCTTTTTTTATAGCGATATTTAAGCAATATTTAGAAGCTGATGTGACAACTCGGTAAGTTGTTCTTAGCCAAGTAATCTTGATGATAAGTTTCGGCCTCATGAAACTGTTGCGTTGGGACTATTTCAGTCACTATCTGCTTATCTCCCCACTTGCTACTTTCTATTAGCGCAAGCTTTGCGCTTATCGCTTGGGTTTGTTGGCTGACATCATGGAAAAATACACAGCTTCTATATTGGCTGCCTGTATCTTCGCCTTGGCGATTGTGCGTCGTGGGATTATGATTTGACCAAAAAATATCGAGTAACGTTTCATAAGATACTTTGCTGGAGTCAAACTCAACTTGGACCACTTCAGCATGGCCTGTCATCCCACCTTTGACTTCAGTATAAGAGGAATATTGGTCATCGCCGCCCATGTAGCCACTCGTACAGTCGGTTACGCCGTCAACTTGTTTGAAAAAATACTCAACACCCCAAAAACAACCCGCACCGAATGTAGCGTAAGCCATGTTGACTCCTTAATACTTGTTAGCCGTTTGGATGGCTAGATGTCCTCATTGTGTTTTATCTTTTTGATCATTGCAAGCACAATTTTAACTAGCTGACTATTTGTTGAACTAAGCGGTCAAATTCGTTGCCTTAACAGACTGTGTTTTATGCTAGTATTCAATGCAATATCGCCTAGGGGGATAGGTTCTGTAAGGCATACAGGCAATCACTGAGCGAACTGACAAGCATAATAAGGAGTAGTTTGTGTTTCACGAATTGAAGCAGTCCAAGGATTTTTTAGCGCTAACGCTGGCGCACCCACAATATCTTCCTGAGAGTTTTGAATTTGATTTAGGATCGCACACTCACGTTGAAGTTTGGGACACTGGCGTTATTGTATTTGAGCCTATGCACGCTAAGCACAGTAAAGATATTGTGTTGTCTTGTGCTGTACACGGCAATGAAACCGCCCCTATTGAGCTGTGTAATTCACTTATAACGCAAATCCTGTCAGAAGAGTTAACGTTGCAGCATCGGGTGATGTTTTTAATCGGTAACCCCGCAGCGATTCATAATGGCACTCGGTTCATCGATGAGAACCTGAATCGGCTATTTAATGGTGCGCATTCCCGTGGTGAAGGGCTTTGTAACCCTGAACGCGTTAGAGCGCATAAGTTAGAACAATACGTCGATAGATTTTATGCCTCTCAGTCAGGCAAAAGACAACGTACTCATTATGATTTACATACGGCTATTCGCGGCTCTAAACACGAAAAATTTGCTATTTATCCCTACCGTCCGGGCCGTAAATACAGCCGAGAACAGATCATGTTCCTCGAGTCTTGCGGTGTAAACACCATTTTATTCCATCATGAACCGACGACGACCTTTAGCTATTTTTCGTCTGAGAACTATCGCGCGGATGCCTTTACCATAGAATTAGGCAAAGTATTCCCGATGGGTCAAAATGACATGACCCGTTTTATCGCCTTGAAGGAGATGTTGACGCTATTGATGACGGGTCGTGATTTACAACTGCCAGAATTTGATCTTAAGCGTCTTAATCTTTATCAAGTATGCCGCTCCGTGAATAAACACTTCGATGATTTCGAATTTAACTTTACTAACGATGTTGAAAACTTTACTGCATTTCCAAGAGGTTACACTCTGGCGCAAGAGGGCGGTAAAGCCGTTAAAATTGAACATGAGTTTGAATCGATTGTTTTTCCAAATGCCAAAGTGCCAGTCGGACAACGAACAGTGCTGATGTTAAAGACGGCAGATGATAGTAATTTGGACTAAATTCAAACTGAATAATTTTGCATGTAAACCAATATATACATGCAGAGAGGCGCTTAGTTGTCTTTTGAATGATGGGAAGTATTGAGAGTTAGTTTACGTTAACGTAATGTTCTTCCCGCGTATTAGAATAGATAGATGCTTCTTTTGACATTTGCAAGCATCATAAATAACAAGAGCACATTATGAGCAACGCAACAACAAATGCTGAGACTGTCCATCGTGTGAGTTTTTTAGATAAGAACTCCATCGCGATCCCCATCCTTAAAGTATTACAAGCTGATGGCACGACATACGAAAGTGCGGTATTACCCGTTATAGATGAAGCGCTGGCTAAAAAAATCCACGATACCTGTGTGTTTACCCGAGTATTAGACGAGCGTATGTTGGGAGCGCAGCGTCAAGGGCGGATCAGCTTTTACATGACCTGCACCGGTGAAGAGGCCTCAATCATCGGCAGCACGGCGGCACTTGATGACGGCGATGTTATTTTAGCCCAGTACCGTGAACACGCCGCTATTCGCTACCGTGGTTTTACCACTGAACAGTTTATGAACCAAATGTTTAGTAATGAGAAAGATTTAGGCAAAGGCCGTCAAATGCCAATCCATTACGGCAGCCAAGCATTAAATTACCAGACCATATCATCGCCGCTAGCAACCCAAATTCCCCAAGCGACTGGCGTTGCGTATAGTTTGAAGATGCAAAAAAAGCGTAATATCGCTATTTGTTACTTCGGTGAAGGTGCAGCGTCAGAAGGTGACTTTCACGCCGGCCTCAATATGGCGGCGGTATTAAGTTCTCCGGTTATCTTCTTCTGTCGTAATAATGGTTACGCCATTTCGACGCCAACGGAAGAGCAGTTTTCTGGTAACGGTATTGCAAGCCGCGGCCCGGGTTACGGGATGCACACCATTCGCGTTGACGGCAATGACATGTTGGCGGTATTGGCCGCAACGCAGCAAGCCCGCGCCTATGCACTCGATAATAACAAGCCAGTATTGATTGAAGCGATGACCTATCGTCTCGGCGCTCACTCATCCTCAGATGATCCATCCAGTTATCGCTCTAAAGATGAAGAAGCTAAATGGCAGCTGCACGATCCAGTAAAACGATTCAAATTGTGGATGATTAACAAAGGCTGGCTAAACGAGAAACAAGATGCCGATCTTTATGGAAAATATCGTGAAGAGATCTTAGCAGAACTTAAAGTGGCAGAGAAGATCCCGTTACCGCATTTAGACGAACTTATCCAAGATGTGTATGACAAGCCAACGCCAATATTAGAAAAACAGCTGGCTGACTTAAAAACACATATCAAGAAATATCCAGAAGCCTATCCAAAAAGTGCAGGGAGAATATAAGCTGTGGCAGAGATGAATATGTTGCAAGCCATTAACGAAGCCCTGAGCTCGGAAATGGAAGCTGATAAAAAAATGATGGTTTTTGGTGAAGATGTTGGCCATTTTGGCGGCGTTTTTCGAGCAACCTCAGGGCTACAAGAAAAATTTGGCCGTGATCGCTGCTTCAATACACCGTTAACAGAGCAGGGCATTGCTGGCTTTGCTAATGGACTCGCCTCTAATGGCATGACCGCAGTTGCTGAGATCCAATTTGCCGATTATATCTTTCCCGCCATTGATCAAATCGTCAATGAAAGCGCCAAGTTCCGCTACCGTAGTGGTAATGAGTTTAATGTAGGCGGTTTAACGTTTAGAACGCCTTATGGTGGTGGTATTGCGGGTGGTCATTATCATTCACAATCGCCAGAAGCCTATTTTACTCAAACGCCAGGCCTTAAAGTGGTTATCCCGCGTAATGCTGAACAAGCTAAAGGCTTGCTGATTGCGTCAATCAGAGATAAAAACCCGGTTATATTCTTTGAGCCTAAACGTCTTTACCGTGCATCTGTTGGTGAGGTTAGAGACGGTGACTTTGTCATCGAGTTGGGTAAGGCTGAAGTGATCCGCCAAGGCACCGACATTACGTTGTTAGGCTGGGGCGCTCAGATGGAAATACTTGAAAACGCGGCTGACATGGCGGCAAAGAAAGGCATTTCATGCGAAGTTATCGATCTGCGTACCCTGTCCCCTTGGGATGTTGATACAATCGCAGCTTCGGTTAAGAAAACCGGCAGATTACTCATTAACCACGAAGCACCGTTAACCGGTGGTTTTGCGGGTGAAATAGCGGCAACGATCCAGGAAGAGTGCTTCTTATACCTAGAATCACCTATTGCGCGCGTTTGTGGTTTGGATACACCTTACCCACTTATCCATGAAAAAGAATATATGCCTGATGCTTTAAAAACATTTGAAGCCATTAAAGCATCGGTTAAATTTTAGGAGCACGCCATGATTAAAGAGTTTATCCTGCCGGATATCGGTGAAGGCGTTGTTGAATGCGAGCTGGTTGAATGGTTAGTGAAGGAGGGTGATGTTGTCACTGAAGATCAGCCAATAGCCGATGTGATGACAGACAAAGCGCTAGTGCAGATCCCAGCGCCTTATCCCGGAACTATCGCTAAATTGTATTATGCCAAAGGCGAAATCGCTAAAGTGCATGCTCCGCTATACGCCGTTGATGTTATTGATGAAGGCGGCGCTCAAGCTGCCGTCATTGATGAGCCTGCTGTTGTAGAAGCGGTCAGCAGTCATCAGCGTCAAAACGACACCACGATAGCCAACGTCACCATTGAAGAGTTTTTGCTGCCTGATATTGGCGAAGGCATCGTTGAGTGTGAACTGGTTGAATGGCTGGTTAGCGAAGGTGATAATGTGGTTGAAGATCAACCCATTGCTGATGTGATGACAGACAAAGCACTGGTGCAAATTCCAGCGATGAAAGATGGCAAAATTACCAAGCTGCATTACCGTAAAGGGCAACTTGCCCAGGTACATGCGCCGTTATTTGCTATCGAAGTTGCCGCTGAAGCACCAGCGGTAGCGACGACGGTAAATACATCAGTAGAGCAAAAAGCTAGCACTGTTAATAGTGTTGAACCCGCTCCGCAAGGTAAAGCGTTAGCCAGTCCAGCGGTACGCCGTATGGCACGCACGTTAGACATTGATATATCCAAAGTTAAAGGTACGGGCAAAAATGGCCGTGTGTTTAAAGAGGATATTGAGCGCCATCAATCTGCACCGGTGACTACAAGCATCAATGCACCATCGGTTGCTGCACCAATGAGTGGCAATGTTTCTGAAACGCAGACTGTTGCAACAGGCGATCGCATCGAACCGATTAAAGGCGTACGCGCTGTGATGGCGAGAATGATGACCGAATCGGTGTCTACTATTCCCCACTTTACCTATTGTGAAGAGTTTGACTTAACTGAACTCGTTGCTCTGCGTGAGAGCATGAAGAAAAAGTATTCTACTGATGAGCTAAAGCTCACTATGATGCCTTTCTTTATGAAATCGATGTCGCTAGCACTGGCTCAGTTTCCTGACATGAATAGCCGTGTCAATGCCGACTGTACAGAGCAAACATTGTTATCGAGCCATAA
Source organism: Shewanella abyssi (assembly GCF_023284025.1). Classification (GTDB taxonomy): domain Bacteria; phylum Pseudomonadota; class Gammaproteobacteria; order Enterobacterales; family Shewanellaceae; genus Shewanella; species Shewanella abyssi. Next base: position 276,362 of record NZ_JAKIKR010000001.1, read on the forward strand.
CATCGGGATGGCGGTTGATTCTAAAGTGGGTTTGCTGGTGCCGAATGTGAAAGATGTGCAAAATAAAACTATTTTGCAAGTGGCAGCAGAGATCACCCGTTTAACCACTGCCGCGCGCAGCGGTAGAGTGTCTCCCGCGGATCTTAAAGGCGGCAGTATCTCAATTTCAAATATCGGTGCCTTGGGTGGGACGGTTGCAACGCCTATCATCAATAAACCTGAAGTCGCCATTGTGGCACTGGGTAAATTACAAGTGTTACCAAGATTTAATGCTGCCGGCGAAGTTGAGGCTCGTAAGATTATGCAAGTGAGCTGGTCTGGCGACCACCGAGTGATAGATGGCGGTACTATTGCGCGCTTCTGTAACTTATGGAAGCTGTACTTAGAGCAACCACAAGAGATGTTGCTTGCAATGCAGTAAACATTGCATTGATTACGAATAGATAAAAAAAAGGTGCTTAATAAAGCACCTTTTTTGTACTGGATTTCCCTTAAGAGTTTTAAAACGGTTAACTATTCCGTATAATTCCGCGAATCAGTTATTGTCTTTGGTTGTAGTATGAGCGCATTTGTCCCTAGTATCGAAAGTATTGATTATCCATTTCCAGCGAAGCCTCTTCCTTTGTCTGACATAGAAAAGGAACAATCTAAAGACCGCATTAAACAGTTATTGAAACAGCGTAACGCCGTTCTAGTTGCCCACTATTATACCGATCCTGAAATTCAAGCATTGGCCGAAGAAACTGGCGGATGTGTCTCAGATTCCTTAGAGATGGCGCGTTTTGGTCGTGATCATCCAGCAAAAACGCTGATTGTTGCAGGCGTGAAGTTTATGGGGGAAACCTCTAAGATCCTAAGTCCTGAAAAAACGGTGCTAATGCCGACACTTGAAGCGACTTGCTCGCTTGATATTGGTTGTCCGATTGAAACATTCAGTGAATTTTGCGATGCCCATCCAGATCATACCGTCGTTGTTTATGCCAATACATCAGCAGCGGTCAAGGCGCGGGCAGATTGGGTCGTGACCTCGAGCATTGCGTTGGAAATCGTTGAGCATCTAGACAGTGAAGGCAAGAAAATCATTTGGGGCCCCGATCGTCATCTTGGCAGTTACATTGCAAAAGAGACTGGCGCCGAGATGTTAATGTGGCAAGGTGACTGCATTGTCCATGACGAATTTAAAGCCAAAGCGTTAATTGAGTTAAAAAAATTGCATCCAACTGCCGCGGTGTTGGTTCACCCTGAATCGCCGGCCAGTGTTGTTGAAATTGCTGATGCGGTAGGTTCAACAAGCCAACTGATTAAATCTGCTCAAACAATGGCTAACGATAAGTTTATAGTTGCCACTGACAGAGGTATTTTTTATAAGATGCAGCAAGCTGCACCAAATAAAATATTAATTGAGGCCCCTACCGGTGGTAATGGTGCCACCTGTAAAAGTTGTGCTCACTGTCCTTGGATGGCTATGAATGGCTTAAAGGCTATCGAGAGTTCTCTGGAAAGTGATGCCCAACAGCAGCATGAGATTTTTGTCGATGAAACATTAAGATTGGCTGCATTAAAGCCCCTAGACCGAATGCTAGATTTTGCAAAAAACCTCAATATGAGGGTGAAAGGTAATGCTTAGTCCTTGGTTACTCTTTGTCACATATTCGGCGAATAGTTGATCTAGATCACGCATTGAGTGTTCCTGTATAAAAAGCCTGCAATCGCAGGCTTTTTTTGTGCCAATGACTTCAAACGCCTATTTACCTAAAATCGGTTTCGTTTATGCTATGCAACAAATTGATTTAAATTAAAATAAGGCTTACGAATGAGATGGAATTGGATCGGCAACCTTACGTTAAAACAGAAATTTGTGATTGTAATTGCGCCCTCTTTATTGGCCTCAATCATTTTTGGTGGGCTGTATGCCAATGACCAATACAAGTTAACGAAAGAGCTCGAACAAGTACTCATTTTGAGCCAGCTAGCCGTTGCAAATAGTAGTTTGGTGCATGAAATACAAAAAGAGCGGGGCATGAGCGCCGGCTTTATTGGCTCCAATGGTTCAGCATTTAAAAGTAAGTTACCCGCCCAACATAAAAACACCGATAAGCTTATAAACTCCTTTGAATCATTCCTTAGCAGCCAGCCGCTGCCTGCTACTTTTAAAACTGAGATAAACAACAGCAAAAATTTAATCAATGATATTGCTGCTATACGCAGACAAGTCATGGCGGTGACGATTAGTGTTGCCGAAGAGGTCGCATTTTATACTGAGTTGAACAAAGAGCTACTCAGTATTGTCGACCTAACAGCAAGAAATGGCGCCAACCAACAGATAGCGATCAAGGCCGCCGCATTTGCAGCGTTTCTGCAGCTGAAAGAGCGTGCGGGAATTGAGCGAGCGGTGCTGAGCTCAACCTTTGGTAATGAAAATTTTAAAGCAGGCGCTTATCGCCGTTTCATTACGCTAGTGTCCGAGCAGGGGGCTTATCAAGAACGTTTCTTGGCGTTAACCGATCCGCAAAACTACTCGAGTTTTCAGCAGTTAACTACAAATTCTGCATTTAAAGAGGTTGAAGCGTACCGCGCTATCGGTTTTGCGCAAAACAATCTGCAATTATCGCAACAACAGCCTGAGTTGTGGTTTCAAACAGCCACTAAACGGATAGAGCTGCTAAGCCAATTTGAACAGCAGTTATCGAGTGATTTAATCAACGAGACACAGCTAATGTTAGCCGTTGCGAATAAATATCTCTATCTAACCTTAGTGGTGTTGGTATTGGCTGCCGGTATGGTGTTGCTGCTGTCGATTTCTGTCATGCGGTTTATCCATGACAGTGTTTCCAATGTACAGAGTTCAGTGACTTTAGCGCGGGATAATTTCGACCTTAGTGTCAGAATAGTACAAACCAGTGATGATGAATTTGGTCAATTAGCCACAGCATTTAACGGCATGATGGCTGATTTTGAACAAGTCATTGCGCACGTTACCGACAATTCGACGGTTTTATTTCAAGCCGTAGAGAAGTTAGAGCAACATGCAACCCAGTTAAAAAGTGATGTCGAGCTTGGCCACAGTGAAGTGGAGCAAGTCGCTTCCGCAATGACGGAGATGAGCGCTACTGTTGCAGAGATAGCTATTAATGCCGAAAATGCGTCAGAGGCATCTGCAAAGGCTAACATTGAAGCGCAAGAAGGTAACGCTGAAGTTGGTCGTTCAAGTGCAGCCATTAACTTACTTGCAAGTGACATGAACAAGTCTGCACAGGCGCTGCAAGCACTTGAACTTGATATTCAAGGCATTGTGACTGTGTCTAATATTATTAGCGGTATTGCAGAGCAAACTAACTTATTGGCTCTTAATGCTGCCATTGAAGCTGCCAGAGCTGGTGAAATGGGGCGCGGCTTTGCGGTTGTAGCCGATGAAGTACGTAGCCTTGCACAGCGCGCTCAGAGTGCAACCGGTGATATAAAAGCCATGACAGAGCGACTAAGCTCAGGGGCTAGTATTGCAGTACTTGCAATGGAACGAGGCACGAAACAAGCAAGTCAAAGCGTTGAAGAAGCAGAGAAGGTCAGTGCCGATCTCAAAAAGATTGTGGACCATGTGGGTGTTATCGATGGCATGAATGAACAGATAGCCGCATCGACACATGAACAGAGTGCAGTAGCGGAAGAGGTTAACCAAAACGCACTGAGGATAAGTGAGATCTATATACAAACTCACTCTATCGCTAATGAGCTTCAATCTGTTACCAATGAGCTAGTTAAAGGCTCAAGTAACGTTACTAAAGAGGTCAGCAAATTCAAGCTAAGTTGAGTAAAAACGCGATGGATCCCGCTATTTTGGTTAGCAAGTATGCAAACACCACTGTTGGCCACAATTACGCTTGACGCAATTGCAGCTTTTGCGTAAAGTAGCGCTCCGTTGGCAACGTAAGCTACGTTGTTAGCTATTGTGATGATTAGACACAAAAAAATTGATCAATTGGTGAGCTGGCTGAGTGGCTGAAGGCGCACGCCTGGAAAGTGTGTTTAGGTTTATCCCTAACGAGAGTTCGAATCTCTCGCTCACCGCCATATATAGAGAAGCCCGTTATCGCAAGATAACGGGCTTTTTGCTGTCTGAATGGAAATGAGTGCTAGTAGTCAAAGAACTTGCGATGCTCTATTCCCGCCGCATTCGAATTAACTTTATTTGGATGCTTATGCTCTTTCCAGCACGCGACTTTCCGACCAATATTTAGATGAGGGAAGTTCTGCTTTGAGTCTAAAGCTGTACTTACCCCAATAAAGTTTAGTAACTCACTTAAGCTATTTGGCTTACTCACATCGATACAAATGAGATCATCTCTGTTTGCAAAATAGCTTAGTACACCTTGTTTGTGTCGCAGGTAACATTTTTCTAAGTGTTCTCTATCGTCTGGGATAGCTGTTGTTGAAAGCTTAAAAACGTCATTAAAAGTGCGTTTTAGTATTGGATTGAAAATGCCTCTTTTGAGATCTAAATTCACTCGCATTTTACTGATTAACATTTGCATAGAAGGTAGCCAAAGCGAAAGGTCTCTCTCTAAATACACAAATTTAGAACCGGGGAAAAGCGTATCCAATTGGGCATAATCACAAAAGCATGGCGAGTCAGAAATAACGTCAGCTAGTTCAAATGCTCTTTTTGTATAGGCGGTGTGGGCAACGTTAAACCCATAGTCGAGTAGCGCAACACTGATACTCGTGGTGCCAGTCCTTGGTAATCCGATGATAAAGATTTTGTTCATGTTTTTAGTAAGCCACAATAGGGGGAGAGGTCGTTATTGCATAGTCATTATCTACAGTAACGGGCTGAACAGGTAAAAAATACGTTCCATTATGCGATTCCCTAATGAGCGTTTTACCCAATCTTTTGGGCAAACCATATCAGAGTCAGCTAAATAACTTTGTTGAACACGCTCTAACTCCTGAGTAAAGATGAGGTTGTCGACAGCTAAGGTCACTTCAAAGTTGAGCCATAAGCTGCGCATATCAAGATTTACTGTCCCTATCAGGCAGTGGTTTCCATCGATAACAACCGACTTAGTATGTAATAATCCACCTTTAAAACGATGGATATTCACGCCAGCATCGAGAAGTTCTGAGAAAAAGGCTCGGCTCGCCCATTCAACCATTAGCGAGTCATTCTTATCTGGCACTATGATATCAACTTGCACGTCACGCTGAGCTGCGATGACTAACGCCAGTTGCAGGTTCTCACTTGGGACAAAATAGGGCGTCGTAATAACAATACTCTTTTGCGCTTGGTAGATACTTTGCAGTAACACCTGATGGATTATCTCATCGCGCATACCAGGCCCTGAAGGAATAACTTGAACCAAATCTGTGATGTCATTGTTTTCATGCGCTAAACATTGTGGCAGTTCCGGCAGAAATCGCTCACTGGTTTCGACTTCCCAGTCCCACGCATGGATACTGTTTAGTATGGGAACCGTCGTCCCTGTGATCCTAACCATAACGTCGATCCATTCACCAACTCCTGCATCTTGATTGAAATACTTTGGATCAACGAGGTTCATGGAACCGGTATAGGCTATTTTATTATCTAAGACGACTATCTTTCTATGTAGCCTTAAATCGAGTCGTCTAAAGAACATTCTTAACGGTGAAACTTCGAGTGCATTGACAACGGCTATCCCAACTTTTTTAAACGTTGCTGGCCAGTGACTTTTAAAAAAGGCACGACTACCCGCGGCATCCAGCAGCAATTTAATGGTAACGCCCCGAGCAGCCGATTTAATCAAGGCTTGCGCGACGTCATCGGCTTTACCACCTGGTTGCCAAATATAGAACTCAAGGTGGATTGATTCACTTGCTTGGTCTATGTCCTTGATCAACATATCAAGGATCTCATTGGTCTGGTTTAATAGCGTAAGTTGATTATCTGCAAGCGCTGGAATACCAATTTGCTTTTCGCATATAGCACTAATTGATTGCCCATAAAGACTGGACACATGAGGGGTATATTGGCGCACATTATAGAGATGTGAAAACCATTGCTCATAGGGGGAATACATCTGCTGTGCCCGTTCAGCCCGCTTTTTCCCCAGATTTAGCTCGCCAAACAGTAGGTAGGCGAATGCGCCGCCTAAGGGCACGATATAGATTATCATTAACCACGCTAAAGAGACGCCAATGGCGCGCCTTTTTACAACGACTCGTACGCTGATCCCTGCGATCACTAACCAGTAGACAAACACGGCCGCGATGGTGAGTAATTGATAAAATTGGTACATGTTTTCTTTGATAATAGAAGCCTTAGGGGATTGAGAATAGCGCTGTCACTGCAGTTTAATCTACATTACTGTCGTCAACGACTAATGTTTATGCCACATAGCAGTAAAAGCTATTATAATGAAAAGATTACCGTAAATGTAAGTAACAAGCAGAATAACTCATCATGTTTAGAATTCTACGTAAGCTCATTTTGTTTTCACTACTGCTAGTGACATTGATAGCCCTTTTTATTTATCAAAGTACAGTAATTCCGCTACAAGATACATTGTTATCAAGGGATACTAATGCAGCAGATGTTGCTCAATGTGTCACACATAGTTCTACGTCACCGCTAGATAGACATGGCAATCTCAATATTGCAACTTGGAACATCTATAAGCATCAAAATGATGGCTGGCAGAACGTGCTTAAACAGCTAGCAGATAGAACTGACTTGCTATTGCTGCAAGAAGCAACACTATCTGACGATTTAAAATCCTTAGTTAATGAGCTGAAAGAAGATTGGGTGTTAGCCAGGGCGTTCACTTTTGGCGGTGAAGCGGTGGGAGTGATGAACTTGTCGAAAGACTATCCCCTCAGTACATGTGCCTTTAGGCATGCTGAACCTTTGATTTACTATCCTAAATCGTTACTGGTATCGTATTATAAATTGTCAGATAGCAGCCAGCTATTGGTCGTCAACATTCACAGTATCAATTTCACCTTAGGCCTTCAGGATTACCAAGCTCAGCTCAATGTTGTCGCTGCAGCGATGTTAGAACACCATGGGCCTATTATTTTTGCAGGAGATCTTAATACATGGAGCGATGACAGAGAAAAATATGTATTAACTATGGTTCAAAAAGCAGGACTAATAGAAGCTGTTCCTAGGGATGACTCGCGCACCACCGTATTTTCTCATTCAGTGGATCATATATTTTATAGAGACTTGGAATTGGTAAATACCGAATCTATTGTTACCGATAGCTCTGATCATAATCCGTTAAAAGCCTATTTTAGATTACTCAAAAAAATTCCTTAGCAACTAAACACTCGTAGATAAATCGACAGGACAAAGCATGGATAACGCCCGCGCGTTACTTAAACAGTATTTTGGTTTCAGTGAGTTTAGAACTGGACAGCAGGAAGTGGTAAATAACATATTAAATGGCCAAAGCGCCGCAGCTATTTTTCCTACAGGTTCAGGTAAGTCTTTATGTTATCAATTACCTGCCGTAGCGCTGCCGAATCTTACATTGGTAGTGTCCCCTTTATTGGCATTGATGCAAGACCAATTAGCCTATTTGGAAGCTCGAGGTATTTCAGCTGCATCAATTGATTCCACCCAAACACCAGAGCAAGCAGCCGCAGTGCTCGATGGTGTGAGCAAAGGTAGGATCAAAATATTGATGATCTCAGTAGAGCGGTTAAATAACGAACGATTCAGGCGTTTTATTGCTGGCATAGCTATCTCTTTACTGGTGATAGATGAAGCCCACTGTATCTCTGAGTGGGGGCATAATTTTCGACCGGATTACCTAAAGCTGCCCAGTTACCAACGAGCATTAAATATCCCGCAAGTACTGTTGTTAACGGCGACAGCAACGTCAAAAGTGATTGCAGATATGAGCAGTAAATTTGCAATAGCGCCGGAAAATATTACCTTAACCGGCTTTTATCGATCCAATTTACATCTTAATGCTGTCGGTATAAAAGAGTCAGACAAACCCCGTTTTTTGGCTAACTGGTTAAATGAAAGGCAGCAAACAAGCGGCATTATTTATGTAACTTTGCAAAAAAGCGCTGAAATAGTGGCAAAGTATCTGCAAGCTAATGGCTACAACGCGTTGGCTTATCATGCTGGAATGGACAGTGGTGTACGGAAATCAATTCAGACTCGCTTTATGTCTGGCGAAGTCCCCATCATTGTTGCCACTATCGCTTTTGGAATGGGTATCGATAAAAGTGATATACGCTTTGTGGTTCACTATGATCTGCCTAAATCAATTGAAAACTACGCACAAGAGATTGGACGTGCCGGACGAGATGGTTACGATTCTGATTGTATGGTATTGGCAAACAAAGATAATCTCAATGTATTAGAGAATTTCGTATTTGGTGACACCCCAGAGCTTAACGCGATAGTCAGTGTTATAGATGAGATAAAGTCAGTGACCAAGCAGCGCAATGATTGGGAGTTAATGCTTAATCAGCTGTCTACATCATCAAACATTCGCCCTCTTAGCTTAAAAACACTGTTAGTTTATCTAGAGATGCAGGGGGCGATTAAGCCCAAGTATAGTTACTTCGCTGAATACAAATATAAATTACTAGCTCCTTTAGAAGAGGTGTTAAGCCGCTTTGATCCGGAGCGGCAGCACTTCGTTAAAGCGATTGTGGATACTTCTGTCAAAGCCAAAATCTGGTATAGCGCCGATCTTAGTCAGCTTGAATCTATCTACCCCAATAGTCGTGGCCGAGCGATAAAAGCATTAGATTATCTAGATCAAAAACAACTTATCGAATTGCAAAGTAAACAATTAACCCAGGTTTACCAAGTATTTCCGCCAGAGTTAAACATTGATGGGTTGGCTGAACGTCTTTATCAACAATTTAGCCTTAAAGAGAGCAGTGAGATTGAGCGAATCAATTTCTTAGTGTCATTCTTTGGCAGTAGCCGTTGCCTGAGCTTACAACTGGCGCAGTATTTCTCTGATCCCAACGCCCACACTGCTTGTGGACATTGTTCAGTTTGTCTTAATCACATCGCAGTATTACCCGAACCCGCGTACTTAACACCATTGAATGAATATGATTTTCATTTGACCTGTGGTGATGCCATCTCAACGTTAAAATCCCATACATCAGCAGTGTTACTCGCTCGTTTCTTGTGTGGACTGACAACCCCTTTATTTACCAAACTTAAAATGAGACCTGTTAAAGGATTTGCGCAGTTTGAGCGCTATCGCTTTACAGATGTGCTGAATTGGATTGAACAACAGCTATAAAACAGCGTGGTCTGTATTAGCAATATGCATAATACGTATCGCTTTATGCATGTTATGTAACAAAGATTTTCCAACTAGCGTTAAATAATGTAATAAAACAAAGAACATGCTTTACTGATGACAAATTTATCGCGACATAGATCGCGAATAATGATAATTAAGGGATTTAACATGAAAAAAGCTGCGTTAACGCTTGCTATTGCATTATCACTCACTGGGCTTACGGCTTGTCAAAATCAAACATCTATAGAACAAAATACAATAGAGATGGCAGATCAAAGTACTGCATTTCAACAGTTTAGTCAGAGTTTTATCGATGCCTTATGGGTTGAGTCACCCACTTGGGCTTTGTACAGTGGTTTCCATAAATATGACTCTGTGCTTAAGGTGCCTAATGAGCAAGCACGTCAAGCAAGTTTAAACTTTGTGTCGAAGCAAGCAGCATTATTAGCCAGTTTTGACAAGGACAGTCTATCGCCTGCATTGTTAACTGATTATCGCCTGATAGAAAACTTAATTGCTGAGATGCGTTGGGACATCGAAACATTCAAGTCTTGGCAGTGGAACCCAACAAACTATAATGTTTCAGGTGGCTTTGCGCAGATTATCAATGAAAACTTCGCGCCTTTAGATCAACGCCTATTGTCAGTGCTTTCGAGAATGGAAAATGTTCCCGCTTATTACGCAGCGGCTCGCGACAATATCAGTAACCCTACACTAGAACATACTCAGCTTGCGATTATGCAAAATGAAGGTGCTTTTTCGGTCTTTAATAATGACCTTTTAGATCAAGTCATAGCGTCGGAATTATCCAATAAGCAGAAGGCGCTGTTTGTCACTCGCTTCAATAAAGCAACCATAGCCATAAACGAACACATTGATTGGCTAAAAGCACTCGAAGTTAAGTTAGCCAAAGAGGGTGCCCGTAGTTTCAGAATTGGCGAAGAGATGTACGAACAGAAATTTGCCTTTGACATTCAAGCGGGAATGACAGCAAAAGTTTTGTATGAAAAAGCGATAAGAGACAAGAATCGCGTACAAGCAGAGATGAGCAAAATCACTAAGAAGCTTTGGCCAACAAATTTTGATACGCCAATGCCGAAAGACAGTAAAGTGGCCATAAAGCAGCTTATCGATAAATTGTCAGCTAAGCACGTTAAGCGTGATGATTTTGTTGATGAAGTTAGAGCACAGATCCCAGAGCTTATTGCTTTTGTGAATGAAAAAGACTTAATCACTCTCGATCCAAACAAGCCGCTAGTGGTGCGTGAAACCCCTGCTTATATGCGTGGTTATGCCGGTGCATCAATTAGTGCTCCTGGTCCCTATGAGAAGTCAGGAAACACCTATTACAATGTGTCTCCACTTGATGGCATGAGTGATGGTTCAGCAGAAAGCTACCTAAGAGAGTACAACCATTGGATTTTACAGGTGTTAAATATCCATGAAGCAATACCAGGTCATTACACACAGCTTGTTTACTCCAATGAATCACCAAGCTTAATTAAGAGCTTGTTTGGTAATGGCGCAATGGTTGAAGGTTGGGCTGTTTATACAGAACGTATGATGCTCGAAGAGGGCTATGGCAACTTTGAGCCTGAAATGTGGTTGATGTATTACAAATGGAACTTGCGTGTCATCTGCAACACAATACTCGATTACGGTATTCAGGTTAACGGTATGACAGAAGCTGAAGCCCTTGACCTTATGATGAATGAAGCATTCCAACAACAAGCCGAAGCTCAAGGAAAATGGCGCCGAGCAACGCTGAGTCAAGTACAACTGACCAGCTACTATTCAGGATATCGTGAGATCTATGACTTTAGAGAAGAGTATAAGGCGCTGAAAGGTGAAGACTTTGACCTTAAGGCATTCCATGAAGAGTTTTTAAGTTACGGCAGTGCTCCGGTTAAGTACATTAGAGAGCTGATGCTCCATAAATAGTACGTTTTGAGTATGCATAGAATTAAACCAGCAGTTAACATAATTGCTGGTTTTTTGTTTTCTATTTGCCTTGATTTAACAAAGTTGTGATCTATTCCTTGATTATGGACTAGCTAATTTCATGGGCATAATGTAGTCTTAATGATAATTGTTCGTATTTAGATTGCGTAAAATGAAAAATATACTGTTGGTTGATGATGATCTTGTTTTACAAAGTCTTTTAAAGAGTTATTTGGAGGCTGAAAATTTTATTGTAACGCTCGCCTCTAATGGCGAAGAGGCGCTTGAAAAGTTACAGCGTATTACCCCCGATATTATCCTCCTCGATATTAGTATGCCAAAATTAAATGGCATTGAAATGTTAAAACGACGCAATGATAAAACCCCCGTTATCGTTATCTCATCACTGGATACTGAACATGAACGGGTTAATGTATTTGAACTTGGCGCTGATGACTTTCTTGGTAAACCCTTTAGCCAGCGTGAGCTGATCGTACGGATCAAAGCCATTCAACGACGAATAGAATTAGTGAGAAATGAATCTGAAATAGCTGATGATTTAGCCACTGACGTGTCTTTTGACGATAGTACTTATAGCGTGTCTATTGCTTCAAAAGTGGTCTGTTTTACCCAAACAGAATTTAAGTTGTTCAAATATCTATTCGAACGCAAGGGCAGGGTTATCGCTAAGCAGGAACTACAGCTAAGAGTACTGCAAAAAGAGTTAGGCCAGTTTGATAGAAATTTGGATATGCATATCAGTAATACCCGTAGAAAATTGGCGGCCACACAATTGCCTAAATCTTTAATCAATACGGTTAGAGGCAAAGGCTATAGTTTTGCAGAGATGTAGCGAATAGGCTTAGTCATAGGTAATAAAAAAGGGAGCTATTTGCTCCCTTTTTAAATCTTGATAAACTAATCCATTATTTTAATAAGATCATCGGATCAACAAACTCAAGATTTAATGCTTCAGCTACTTCTGCACATGTGATCTTACCGTGCATAACATTAAGACCATTTAATAGGTGTTTGTCTTGCAACAAAGCTTCTCGGTAACCAAGCTGAGCAAGCTTGATAATGTAAGGTAGCGTTGCATTATTAAGGGCAAATGTAGAAGTGCGAGCAACAGCACCTGGCATATTTGCTACACAATAGTGAACAACATCATCAACAATATAGGTAGGGTCTTGGTGAGTTGTTGCATGTGACGTTTCAATACAACCGCCCTGATCAATTGCGACATCTACAATAGCAGAACCTGGCTTCATTGCTGCGATGTGTGCTCTAGTCACAAGTTTTGGTGCCGCTGCACCTGGGACTAATACTCCGCCAATAACAAGGTCAGCTTCTAAAACATGTTTCTCAATTGCATCAGCAGTTGAATAGATAGCTTTAACCTTATTATCAAACTGTGCGTTTAAACGGCGTAATGCATCGATGCTACGATCAAGAATAACAACATCTGCACCAAGGCCTACAGCCATTTGTGCAGCGTTAGTACCGACCATACCGCCACCAATAATAACGACTTTAGCCGGTTCAACACCTGGCACACCGCCAAGTAACATGCCGCGTCCACCCATAGACTTTTCAAGTGCCATCGCGCCAGCTTGAATAGACATACGGCCAGCAACTTCAGACATTGGCGCTAGTAGGGGAAGTGCACCACGGTCGTCTGTTACAGTTTCATAAGCAATACAAACAGAACCGCTTTTAACAAGGTCTTCTGTCTGTGGTAAATCTGGAGCTAAATGTAAGTAGGTAAATAGAAGTTGGTCTTCTCTTAACATTGCACGTTCTACTGCTTGTGGCTCTTTTACCTTCACAATCATTTCTGATTGAGCAAAAATCTCAGCTGCAGTTGCTAGGATTTTTGCGCCGACATTGACGTAATCTTCATCGGAAAAACCAATGCCAGAGCCAGCACTTGTTTCAATAAAAACCTCATGACCACGTAGTGTCAATTCACGAACACTAGAAGGTACCATGCCTACACGATATTCGTGGTTTTTGATTTCTTTTGGAACACCTATAATCATCTTGAAGCCTCAATTTCGCATAAAAACCCATTTTCTATGGGTGTAATTGTTATTTTGATATGCCTGAACGTGAATGTTTCAGGGAAATCTAGTATAGTATTCCTTCGGTAGTTTATGCTGCTGAAGTTAATCTAAACACGGTGTTTTATTTTGTTATAGATGTCATTCAAGGTTATAAATATGGTTAATAATAAAAAGAGTCCTATAAAAGACTTAGATCGCATAGATCGAAACATACTCAACGAGTTACAAATTGATGGACGAATTTCCAATGTTGAGCTATCGAAGCGTGTAGGACTGAGTCCCACCCCTTGTTTAGAGCGCGTAAAAAGGCTTGAAAAACAAGGGTATATCAAAGGGTACACGGCATTAGTCAATCCCCATTTTTTGGGTGCTTCTTTACTTGTGTTTGTTGAAATTACGCTAAACCGTGATACTGCTGAAGTTTTCGATAAGTTCAACGATGCAGTGCAACTGCTTGATGATATTCAAGAATGTCATTTGGTGTCAGGTGATTTTGATTACTTATTGAAGACTAGAGTCTCTGATATGTCCGCTTATCGTCGTTTATTAGGGGAAACCCTGCTTAAACTGCCATCAGTTTCTGACACACGCACTTATGTGGTGATGGAAGAGGTTAAGCAGACTAATCGTGTCGCTATCAATACGACCTCTGAAATGTAACTTTGTTGTTTTATTGTACAAGAAGGGAGTCGCTCGACTCCCTTCTTTTTATACAAAATACAATTGATACAAAATGATGCAAAGAATTCAGGTGAATACTTATTCATTTTATTTGGCGCAAGTCAAACGCTGCAAAATAAACTCATTTCTGCTATCTTACTGACATTATCGTCTTTTTTATTGTAGGTTTGCGATTGTCTAAGGCAACTAGTGTAAAAACCCTTTCCGGCGTTCAAAGACTATTAGAAGGTAGTCTGATCATCTGTTGCATGATTGCAACTTATATCCTCATAGCACTCAGTAGTTTTAACGCTTCCGATCCTGGGTGGAGTCAATCACATTTTGATGGGAACATCCAAAATCTCACCGGTGCAGTTGGTGCATGGTTAGCTGATGTATTGTTTTATATTTTTGGTTACACCGCTTATATCATCCCGGTTATTATTGCGCTAACAGGCTGGCTGCTTTTTAAACGTACCCATAAATTACTAGAAATAGACTACTTTTCTGTTGGCTTAAGGTTGATAGGGTTTCTTCTTATCGTGTTTAGTCTAGCAGCCTTGGGAAGCATGAATGCTAACGGCTTGTATGAGTTTTCTGCCGGTGGAGTTGCAGGCGATGTCATTGGTCAAGCAATGCTGCCCTATTTCAATCAGTTAGGTACTACACTGCTGCTACTCTGTTTCGTTGGCGCTGGTTTTACGTTACTGACTGGTATTAGCTGGCTCACTATTATAGATCTAACGGGTTACGCGACACTGTGGTTTTTCAAGTCATTACGACAGTTACCGGAAAAGCTTTCATCTAAAAAAGAAGAAACTGAAGATACACGTGGGTTCTTATCTGTTGTTGAACGATTCCGAGAAAAGCGCAACACAGAATTGGAAGAGCGAGAAACTGACGCGACTCCTTTCGATGATGACTCGGCTAAGACTATAGATTCAACGGGACAGCAAACTGCTAATATTCGTCTTGACCCTAAAATCGAACCGTTATTAGAGACTGAAACTCAGACTGAAGCAAAGGAACCCACCATTCAAGCCCCTTGGGTCTCGACTGCTCAAGCTGAAATTGAGACGATTAACTTTGACTCAAAAGAATCAACAGGCGCGGTTAACGCGAGCAAACGTGTAAAAGATGAAAAAGCCAAGATTGTAGATGGTATCGTTATTTTACCAGGCCAAGACGAGACTGTTAATACTGCTCCAATGGCACCACTACCAAGTATTTCATTACTGGATGTACCCAATAGGCAAGCCAACCCCATAAGCCAAGAAGAGTTAGCGCAAGTGGGGAGATTAGTCGAAGTAAAACTTGCAGACTTCAATATTACGGCAAAGGTCGTAGGAGTCTATCCCGGCCCGGTTATTACTCGATTTGAGCTTGAGTTAGCGCCAGGCATTAAAGCGTCAAAAATTACTAATTTATCTAAAGATTTGGCCCGTTCATTACTGGCTGAAAGTGTCCGTGTCGTTGAGGTTATTCCTGGCAAAGCATTTGTCGGTCTAGAACTACCGAACAAGTTTCGTGAAACCGTGTTTATGCGTGACGTACTAGATTGCGATGAATTTAGAGACAACCCGTCTCATTTGAGTATGGTATTAGGCGCTGATATTGGTGGGAAACCTGTCATTGTGGATCTAGCCAAAATGCCGCACCTTTTAGTTGCTGGTACCACGGGTTCTGGTAAGTCAGTTGGTGTAAATGTAATGATCACCAGTTTGCTTTATAAATCTGGTCCTGATGATGTTCGCTTCATCATGATTGATCCAAAGATGTTGGAACTTTCGGTCTATGAAGGGATCCCCCATCTTTTGTGTGAAGTCGTCACCGATATGAAAGAAGCGGCAAATTCATTACGCTGGTGCGTTGGAGAGATGGAACGCCGTTATAAGCTGATGTCAGCGCTGGGTGTGCGTAACCTTAAAGGTTATAACGCTAAAATTAAAAATGCCAAAGAGGCTGGCGAACCCATCCTCGATCCACTGTGGAAATCATCCGACAGCATGGAACCTGAAGCCCCAGAACTTGGTAAATTGCCCTCTATTGTGGTCGTAGTTGATGAGTTTGCTGACATGATGATGATTGTGGGTAAAAAGGTGGAAGAGCTTATTGCCCGTATCGCCCAAAAAGCACGAGCGGCAGGAATACATTTAATATTGGCTACCCAAAGACCGTCAGTTGATGTTATTACTGGTTTGATTAAAGCGAACATTCCCACCCGTATGGCTTTCCAAGTCTCTTCTCGAATCGATTCAAGAACGATTTTAGATCAACAGGGTGCAGAGACCTTGCTAGGCATGGGTGATATGCTTTATCTCCCACCAGGCACTAGCGTTCCGAGTCGTATTCATGGCGCATTTATTGATGATCATGAAGTCCATAAGGTTGTGGCTGACTGGCATGCGCGTGGTAAACCACAATACATTGAGGATATCTTGCAAGGCTCTGCAGAAGGGGAGCAGGTATTGCTTCCTGGTGAAGCAAGTGATTCAGAAGAAGAAATCGATGCGTTATATGACGAAGCTGTCGCGTTCGTCACCCAAACTCGTCGTGGTTCAATCTCGAGTGTGCAACGCAAATTTAAAATTGGTTATAATCGCGCAGCTCGAATAATAGAAATGATGGAGCTTCAAGGCGTTGTTAGTTCCCAAGGGCATAATGGTAACCGTGAAGTATTGGCACCGCCGCCACCAAAAGATTTTAACTAATCTTAGCCAATTTGCTGGCGTATAGATTGCGATAAATTGAGACACTCAATATCAGTGTTGTGCTTGAGGCATGACCCGGAGACATAAACATGAAAAGACTTATCGCATTAGCGATTGCAGGCTTACCTCTTTTAGCCCATTTTCCAGCTCAAGCGGATGCGTCAGAGCAACTAAAAGCCAAGCTCACTGAAATAGATAACTTAAAAGCTAATTTTAGCCAGACTGTTACAGACATAAACGACAAAGTCATTCAGACAGGTGAAGGTATTTTTGCACTGGCACAGCCCAATCAGTTTTATTGGCACTTAACAGCACCGGATGAATCCTTGATTGTTGCCGATGGCACTGATGTATGGATCTACAACCCTTTTGCTGAAGAGGTGTCTGTTATGGACGTTAACCAAGCAATAAGTGCCTCCCCCATCGCTCTACTCGTCCATTCAGATCCTGATACTTGGTCGCAATACCAAGTAAAAAGCAATGGTCAGTGCTTTGAAATAAGCCCACTCGATAAAGACGCTGGCGTAGCGGAAGTTGAAGTTTGTTTTAACGATATAACCTTGACTAAAATGGTGCTTAGAGATCAGCAAGGCAATACCAGTAACTTTACTTTATCAGATCAAACAAAGGTCAAAGAGAGTGAAGGTGATTTGTTCAAATTTATCGTGCCTGAAGATGTTGATATCGATGACCAACGTTTAAAGTCTATTAATTAAGAGTATTACGTGAGTAGTTTAAGTTTTGATTTTGCACCAGACTTTCGGCCTTTAGCGGCTAGAATGCGCCCAGAAACATTAGCGCAATATGTTGGACAACAACATTTATTGGGTGAAGGGCAGCCGTTGCGGCAAGCACTTGAAGCTGGAAGGGCTCACTCCATGATGTTTTGGGGTCCCCCTGGTACAGGTAAAACAACTCTGGCTGAGCTTGTAGCCAGTCACGTTAATGCCCATGTTGAGCGCATTTCAGCGGTCACTTCCGGTGTTAAAGAGATTAGAAGCGCGATAGAGCATGCAAAAAGTGTTGCGCAATCTCGTGGCCAACGGACTTTGCTTTTTGTCGATGAAGTTCATCGTTTTAATAAAAGCCAACAGGATGCCTTTTTACCGTTTATTGAAGATGGTACGGTTATTTTTGTTGGCGCAACAACTGAAAATCCCTCTTTCGAAATCAACAACGCACTGTTATCCCGAGCGCGTGTGTATCTTATTAAGCAACTGACTACCGAAGAGATCTGTCAGATAACGCAGCAAGCGTTAGCAGATGAAGAGCGCGGACTCGGCAAACGTAAGTTAATTCTACCTCCTGATGTGGCGCTTAAATTAGCACAGGTGAGCGACGGTGATGCGCGTAAGGCGTTAAACCTTATCGAATTGATTAGCGATATGCTTAAAGACGGTGAAGTCTTTACCGAAGAGATGATCATTCAAGTGGCAGGGCAGCAACTTGCTGGCTTTGATAAGAATGGCGATCAATACTACGACCTAATTTCAGCGGTACATAAATCAATACGCGGTTCAGATCCTGATGCTGCGCTATATTGGTACTGCCGCATGCTAGAAGGTGGCTGCGACCCTCTTTATATTGCCAGACGGTTACTTGCCATTGCGTCAGAGGATATTGGTAATGCCGATCCTAATGCCATGTCGGTTGCCGTTAACGCTTGGGAATGTTTCCATAGAGTGGGCCCCTCTGAAGGGGAAAGGGCGATTGCCCAAGCTGTTTTATATTTAGCCAGTGCGCCCAAAAGTAACGCTGTCTACACGGCATTTAAAGCCGCCCGTCAGCTCGCCAGAGAAACAGGCAATGAACGCGTACCTGAGCATTTAAGAAATGCACCGACTCAACTGATGCAGGATATAGGTTACGGTGAAGGGTATCGCTACGCCCATGATGAACCTAATGCCTACGCAGAAGGTGAGGTTTATCTCCCCAAGTCTATTGCTAATAGCCGTTTTTATTATCCGACAGAACGCGGATTTGAGAAGCGCATAAAGGAAAAGCTTGAGCACTTAGCCACTCTCAATCAGCGCAGTGAGCTAAAAAGATATGACTAATGTACTTTTTGTTGCGCTAGGCGGGTCAATTGGTGCCGTTTTACGCTATCTTATTTCATTATTGATGCTTCAGGTGTTTGGTAGTGGATTTCCTTTTGGTACACTTGTGGTCAATATACTGGGATCATTTTTAATGGGTGTTGTTTACGCCCTTGGTCAAGTCAGTGAAGTGAGCCCAGAAATAAAAGCATTTATTGGTGTGGGTATGTTAGGCGCCCTCACTACGTTTTCTACTTTTTCCAATGAGTCTTTATTGCTAATGCAACAGGGATATTTGGTTAAAGCGATTTTGAATGTTGTTGTCAATGTTGGCGTGTGTATATTCGTCGTGTATCTAGGACAGCAATTGGTATTTTCTCGTTATTAACTATTAAGATAATAAGACATGTTAGATCCAAAATTTTTGCGTAATGAATTAGAAGTAACCGCTGAACGTTTAGCGACTCGTGGTTTCATTTTAGATGTCGAACGTCTCGGTAAATTGGAACAGAAGCGCAAGTCGCTGCAGGTCAGTACTGAAGAGTTACAAGCATCACGCAATGCTATCTCTAAATCGATAGGCCAGGCTAAAGCCAAAGGTGAAGATGTTGCGCCTATTATGGCTAAAGTGGGCACGCTCGGTACTGAACTAGATGCTAAGAAGCTTGAATTATCAGCACTGCTAGATGAGCTTAATGCGATTGCGATGAGCGTACCTAACTTACCTGATGAGTCTGCACCTATCGGCGCAGATGAATCTGAAAACGTTGAAGTGCGTCGCTGGGGAACCCCAAGAGAGTTCAGTTTTGAAGTTAAAGATCATGTAGAACTGGGTGAAAACCTCGGCGGACTTGATTTTAAGAGTGCGGTTAAACTAACGGGTACACGCTTTATCATCATGAAAGGCCAAATTGCCCGCATGCACCGTGCCTTAGCGCAATTCATGCTTGACCTTCATACGACTGAACACGGCTATACCGAAGCTTACGTTCCGCTACTGGTAAACGAAGATAGTTTGCTTGGTACTGGCCAGTTACCTAAGTTTGGTGAAGACCTGTTTCATACCAAACCTGCAACGGAAGAGGGCCAAGGTCTTAGCCTTATCCCAACCGCAGAAGTGCCACTGACTAACATGGCTCGCGATACTATTATCGATGAAGATGATTTACCAGTAATGCTAACGGCTCATACACCATGTTTCAGAAGTGAAGCCGGCTCTTATGGCCGTGATACTCGTGGTTTAATTCGTCAACACCAATTTGATAAGGTTGAGCTAGTACAGCTAGTGAAACCAGAAACTTCAATGCAAGCGCTTGAAGAGCTTACTGGCCATGCTGAAACTGTGCTACAAAAACTACAACTACCGTACCGCACAGTCGTTTTATGTACTGGTGATATGGGTTTCGGTGCGAGTAAGACATTTGATATCGAAGTCTGGTTACCGGCGCAAAACACATTTAGAGAGATCTCATCGTGCAGTAACATGCAAGATTTCCAGTCTCGTCGTATGCAAGCCCGTTTCAAAGCTAAATCAGCGAAAAAACCAAGCTTGTTACATACACTAAATGGATCTGGCCTTGCTGTTGGTCGTACGTTAGTGGCGGTGCTTGAAAACTATCAAAATGAAGATGGTTCAATTACGGTACCTGAAGTGTTACGCGGTTACATGGGTGGTTTGGAAAAAATAGGTTAACCCATACTCAGTTTGAAAGGCCTCTACTTGGTAGGGGCTTTTTTATGCCAGCTTTAGCGAAGTTATATCCTCACTCTAATAATCTTAAGTTTTGGCTCGATAAAATGCTGATTATTAATTAAATAGGCACTCAAACTGCTAAAACACCTCAGTATTAGTATTTTTCCCTTTTAGTCGTTAAAACTGGCTTTATACCGCATTGCTTCAATGGTATAACTACAGCCGAACCCTCCTACACACCCTATTTAGGAAAGCAGTCATGATATTTTCCCAGATTGAACTTGCCCCAGCCGATCCAATCCTAGGCCTTACCGATGCATTCAAAGCTGATCCTCGTGAGGATAAAGTCAATTTAGGTGTTGGTATTTATAAAGATGAATCTGGAAAAACACCCATTCTTAAAGCCGTCAAATTAGCAGAAGAACAGTTACTGAAAACTGAAGAAAGTAAAAGCTATTTGGGCATGGAGGGTGTTCAGGCATACAACCGTGCGGTGCAAACATTATTGTTTGGTGCAGATCATACCGTAGTCAATAACGCTCGTGCGTTAACAGCACAAGCCCCCGGTGGAACTGGCTCACTCCGAGTCGCCGTAGAGTTTTTAGTACGTCATACAAATGCTGACACCATTTGGGTCAGTAACCCTACATGGGCGAACCATCAAAATATTTTCCAAAGTGCTGGATTGAAAATCAAATCTTACGGCTACTACAAAGCGGAGACCCATGGTCTCGATTTCGATGCCATGTTAAGTGATTTGGCAGGGGCGAAAGAGGGCGATCTTGTTTTGCTACATGGCTGTTGCCATAACCCTACCGGTATCGATCTGAATGAAGCACAATGGCAACAAGTGGCTGAGGTCTGTGTCGCTAAATCATTGGTACCGCTTTTCGACTTTGCCTATCAAGGTTTTGGCACCGGCGTCGAAGAAGATGCAGCTGGACTTCGCATCGTGGCCAACACTGTTCCTGAGCTTATTATTGCCAATTCATTCTCGAAAAATTTTGGTCTTTATAATGAGCGCATCGGTGCGGTAACTGTCGTTGCCGCCAATGATGCTGCAGCGATCAATGCGTTTAGCCAAATCAAAAGCACCATTCGTGCTTCTTACTCTAATCCTCCAGCCCACGGTGCGCTTATCGTGAGCACGATTTTGGAAGATGAGTCGTTAAAGCAACTTTGGCATGATGAACTTCAAGGGATGAGAGAGCGCATCGCTGAAATGCGTTCATTGTTTGTAGCATCATTAAAAGAACATGGCGTCAGTCAAGACTTTGGATTTATCTCTAGTCAAAATGGCATGTTCAGCTTTTCTGGCCTGAATAAAGCACAAGTAAAACGGCTAAAAGATGAGTTTGGTGTATATATTGTTGGCTCAGGACGCATCAGCGTTGCGGGGATGACAAAATCAAATATGCCCATTATATGTAAAGCGATAGCCGCCGTTTTATAAAGCCGTTTATAAAATTTAAAAGGACCTTGTTAGGTCCTTTTTTGTGTCTAATGTTTAATCAATATTGAGTTTCTCTGGCAGCATCTCCGCGAGAGCATTGGCTAATGCACGCTTATCATGTAGCCCTCTATGATGTGAACTTCTCAAGGGATAGTAACTCGTTTGTCCGTCTTGATAAGCGGCCTCAGTATGGCTTAATACCTTATCAATGATTTTAAGGCCAAGTACTTGATGACACCAATCTATCTTTTGCGCGAGACCACAGTTTGCGATAGGTGATGGTTCACTCGTTAGATTATCAATTAAAATAACTTCGGCTGAAGATTCAGCAAGTGCTTTTGCGATCTTCGGTAACAATAACGGTGGCATAATACTGGTTAAAAAACTGCCAGGGCCGATGATGATTAAATCTGCCTCACGTATAGCATCACAGGCTTCACACGTTGCTTGTACTATCGGCTCAAGTGACAGTGCGATAGGGGTGTCTGTCATTTTATCTACGTTTATTTCGCCAAAAACACTTTTGCCGCACGCTTCTAACGCGACGAGGTGGGTTGGCTCCTCAGACATAGGGATGAGTCGAGTTTCAATATTTAGAAATTGCCGTACTAAATTGATCGCTTCCAACGGTCTAACGCATAGCTCATCTAATGCGGTGAGCATTAAATTGCCTAAATTATGACCGCTGAGTTCACTTTCACCGTTGAAGCGATACTCAAACATGAGCGTACCGATAGAGGGTTTTTTAGCCAGCTGTGTCAAGCAATTACGTAAGTCGCCCCAAGCAATACAGTCTTTTTCGGCTCTTAGACGGCCGGTGGAACCACCGTTGTCGGTTGTCGCAACGATCCCTGTGAGCTTTGGACCTAGAAATGACAGTGCAGAGAGAACCCGGCCTAAGCCGTGCCCACCGCCAATTGCGACGACTTGCTGATATTGATTAAGTCCATTGTTTTTCATGGGGTCTCCTTCCTGAATACCCAAAGGTTTTATTCATCACCGACAGTATAACGATTTAATCGGAATTTTTCGCGATGTAATCTCAATCTAGCTAGCATATAATACAAAAATCGCAGGTTAAGCAAAGACATATTTTGTATATTATAAGGATGTGCAGTGAAGACAGGTAAAGTGGGGTTGTTTACCATTGCTTTCGGAGTCGTTATTGGTGGTTTCTTACTTATTAGGCTGACAATGATCCCTTCGCTTACGAGCGATTCGGCACAGCTGGGTAAAGCCATAAGAAATAATGAACTCGTTAGCAAAGTCCCTAAATTTAGTGACATAACAGATGTGAAAGCAAAGAAACGTGCCTTTTTTAATTTTTTGCGACCGTCAGTGAAACACCAGAACGCGATTATTGAAGATGAACGTCAGTTCTTGATTGGTATTAGAACCCAGCTTGAAAATGAGAATAAACTCACCGATGCCGATGAGTTTCGCTTGCAGCAAATTGCAGAAAAATACCAATATACTTCAAGACGAATAAATACGGATACTATCAACAAACTGCTGGTAAGAGTCGATGTAGTGCCTGAGCAAATGGTGTTAATTCAGGCTGCCAATGAGACTGGTTGGGGAAGCTCTCGTTTTGCGAGAGAAGGCCTTAACTTTTTTGGTCAATGGTGCTTCAGAAAAGGCTGTGGTTTAGTACCACAATCTCGCAGTGATGGACTATCACATGAGGTCGCTGTTTTTAAAACCGTCGAGGATTCTGTAGCCTCCTATATGCGTAACCTCAACTCGAATGCAGCATATTCATTATTGAGGTCCATTCGCGCAGATATGAGAGCTGAAAACCAAGAGCCTAGTGCCAATAAACTTGTCTACGGCCTGGTTAATTATTCAGAAAGACAAGAAGCTTATATCGATGAGTTACTTGAAATGTTACGTCAAAATCAACCCTATTTAGTGGAAACAAATGAAAAAATCCCTGCTGTTTAGCTTAATCATATTTAGTTGTGCCACGGTAAATGCTGAACCTATCTCATTAGAGTACGCCGGTTTCTACCAGCGACTTAAACAAGTCAATAAAGGTAATTATCAATTAGTCGAGGTGGCTTTTTCTGTATCAAAAGCCAATGGCTGTAAGCTGAAAGACGGCACCATAACGACTGAAAAAGAGTCCTATCCATTGACGTTCACAGCAGATCAAAGAATATTTCTTCCTTATGACGCGCAGTTAAAGTCTGATCGAGCACTGATTAATTTAAATGTTGAAGGTGATGCGAAGTCTTGCGCAATTGCGATGCAGGTTAGATCAAAGAACACTAAGCTCGCATATGAACGCTCTGAGCTATTACAGATCGAAACAGAAATGGACCAGTTGCTAAGCATGATGCAAGGGTTCCCGATGCGTTATTTTTCTTCTGAAATTGCCGGGCTGAATTTGGAGTTTGGTACAGAGACTGTAATGACGCTTAATGGTAAAAAAATCCCCGTGAGTGGCACTTACCGCTTGAGCAGAGAGGTGATTAAAAATCTTGATTCGATTGAGTTTAGCCAGCCACCTAAGGTGATTAGTCCGTGGACTGCAAAATAGCCTCTGAGCAGATATAAAAAAGCCCTCTAATGAGAGGGCTTTTTTAAAAACTCATAATCTGACTATTGATTAGGGCTATAAGTGCTGACGACATCAATACGGGCCGCTTTATCTAAATCGATATGACCATTGTTAGCGATATCAACAAAATCAAAGGCGGGTAGATCAGACTCTGCAACGTCGCCTTTCAAAGGCGCATCCGCATTACGCTCTAACGCAAGAAAATCAAACTTCGCTCTGTCGACACCTTGTGAAGGAGCAGTATTTTGCATCGCGGTAAATATCGTTTCTATACGACCAGGGAAATCTCTATCCCATTGCACCAACATCTCTTTGACCGCTGCGCGTTTTAGGTTCTCTTGCGAGCCACAGAGGTTACAAGGGATGATCGGAAACTTTTTAAGCTCTGCATATTCAGCAATATCTTTTTCTTTGCTATAAGCGAGTGGGCGAATAACCATATTGGCGCCGTCATCCGATAATAGCTTTGGTGGCATCGCTTTTAACTTTCCAGCAAAAAACATGTTCAAGAACATGGTTTCGATAATGTCATCTCTATGGTGTCCCAGGGCAATTTTAGTGGCACCAATCTTTTGAGCAAATCCATAAAGGGTGCCGCGACGCAGTCGAGAACACAGTGAGCAGGTCGTTTTACCTTCGGGAATTTTATCCTTCACGATAGAGTAGGTATCTTTTTCTAAGATATGATATGCCACGCCAAGAGTGTCTAAGTATGCGGGTAATATCTCTTGTGGAAAACCAGGCTGCTTTTGATCAAGGTTCACTGCAACAATCTCAAACTTAATTGGTGCTCGTTGCTGCAGGTTTATCAAAATATCCAGCATGGCATAGCTATCTTTGCCACCAGATAAACAGCACATCACACGATCACCTTCTTCAATCATGTTGTAGTCGCTAATGGCCTTGCCAACTTCAGAGCGCAAGCGCTTCTGTAATTTGCTACGACGGGAGATCTGTTCTGTAGATAATTCTTCGGACATAAAAAAACGCGCCTAGTACACAATTGTTCAGGGCGCGTATTATTCCAGCTTAACCGCTTCGGGTAAAGCCTGTTAAGCGTTAAGCTTCCTCTAGAGGTGATTTATATCCGTCAGGCTTTACGGCGAGTAGATCGCAATTAATACTGTCGATGACATGTTCAGCTGTGTTTCCGATAAGCGCAGCTGAAAGTCCTGTTCTGCCAATGGTGCCTAAAATCACTAATTCAGCATCTAGCTTTTGAGCGAGTTCCGGGATGACATCTTCTGGTAAACCCTCTCTTACATGACAAAAATCAGGCGAAATATCATAAGCATTTGCTAGATAGGTGATGCGTTCTTCATGCTGGTTACGGATAGTTTCACTGTAGGAGTGAGAGTCAAAGTCGGGTAACTCTATTGCCAGATTAACAGGGGTTCCTGGGTAGCCGTTAACGAGATGGATTTGTGCGTCAAACTGTTTTGCTAGTTTCTGAGCATGCTCGATTATTTTGACATTTAAAGACTGATTGGTTTCATCTTCAGAGCTTACGTTTATCGCACAGAGGATTTTCCCCGCCACAGGCCAATCATGATCTTTTACCAATAACACGGGCACCGGAGCTTTTCTCAATAGATGCCAATCAGTGGGGGTAAAGATGACTGACTTTAGCTTGTCGTGCTCATGGGTGCCTTTTACGATGACATCGTATTTGCCGTCAATGACACGTTTAATGATGCTTTCGAAGGGGCGGTTATGCCAGACAACTTCAGTTTCAATGCTGATGTTTCCAGTCTGAAATTCGCTAACAATATCATCTAACCACGCCTTACGCTGTGCCACTACGCCTTTGCGCATAGCTTCACGTTCATGACCAGATAAAATGGAGGTCATCTCATAAGAGAAATCAAAGATAGATAAAAAGACGGTAATACTGGCATTATTAGCCGATGCAAGCTTAACAGCTCTGGCTAATGCGGCTTGTTTATCGGTGGTTGGGTCGACCACTACAAGGAGTTTTTGATAGTCCATCATAACTTTATCCTTATCTAATATCGTATTACCATCTTGCACCATAAAGATGGCTTTGTATTGTTATAGATCAACAGAAATGTCGATAATGCTTATCGGGCAATATTACTGTTTCCTGATAACTCACTTAGCGTATCGATGTCGAGAATTGTAATATATTTACCTTTGACTTCAATAAGTTCAGCTTTCTGGAAACGTCCTAAGAGGCGACTAATAGTTTCAACGGTTAACCCCAAATAATTACCAATATCGCCACGGGTCATGGTTAAACGGAACTCTCTAGGAGAGAAACCTCGGCTACCAAATCGTTTAGCAAGGTTACTGATAAATGCGGCTAATCTTTCTTCAGCATTTTTCTTACTCAGTAGCAAAATCATCTCTTGATCGGTTTGAATTTCATTACTCATCAGGCGCATAATTTGTTGTCTAAGCTTAGGCATCCGACCGATGAGGTCGTCGAGAGTCGTATAAGGGATCTCACATACCATTGAGGTTTCGAGTGCCTGTGCGAAGCTCTGATGGAATTGTGAATGAATTCCATCAAATCCTATAACGTCACCCGCTAGATGAAAACCAGTGATCTGCTCATCACCTTGCTCCGTTATGGTGTAACTTTTTATGGTTCCGGAGCGGATTGCAAAAAGAGACTTAAGAGGATCGCCAGACTTGAAAATAGCCTCGCCTTTTTGAATCGGTTTTTTACGCTCAATGATCTCGTCTAATTGATCTAATTCATTAGTGTTAAGCGTAAAAGGAATGCACAGTGTGGCCATGCTACAGTCATGACAGTGAATCGCACAGCCTGATGTCATTTGACGACGATGTTTGTTGTTATCTACGCTCATTATCTATCTCAGTTTTGTGTTCACACGCTATGTTAAACTAATTTGATAATTGGGGCTAGTTTAGCTGCCCAATTGCTATGTATAGTGTTTGTATTCCAAAGGCGATTAACACGATGCCACTGACTTTTCTTACCGATGCTTTTTGTACCCAACGGCTGAATGTACTTGCAGCAACGCCAGCACTTAATAATGCGGGAAGGGTACCCAAGCCAAATGCTATCATCACAAGAGCACCATCAAGCGGATCACCAGCAGCAACAGCCCAAGTCAGCATGCTATAGACTAAGCCACAAGGTAACCAACCCCATAAACCGCCGGCAATAAACGCTTGTCGTTTATTTTTAATCGGAATAAAGCGATTTGCTAGGGGTGAGATCAGTTTCCAAAGCCATTTTCCTGCACGCTCTATCTGTACGACTCCGGACCATATTTGGCCAATATACAGACCGGTAATGATCATCATGACACCCGCGAGTACTCGCAGTACTAATAAGTATAGGTCAACGTCAAACAGGAGTCCTAGCGCACTGGTACTGGCGCCCACTAAAGCACCTGCTATGGCGTAGCTAATGATACGGCCGCTGTTATAACTAAAAAGGTAACCCAATTGATTAACGAGTCGGTTGCTAGCATCATTTTGAGGTAGATTAGCGGATAAAGCACCGACCAAACCACCGCACATACTAATACAGTGCCCAGCGCCCATCATACCCACAAGAAAGGCGCCATATATGCTGTAATCATTCACTTTATTTGTTTATTTCCCTAGCGTTGAGTCCGTTTGTTGCTGTGGTTTTGTCATTGGTATCATTCTCGGCATGGTTCTGTTGTAGATGATTGTCTTCTTCAAACAAAATGGAAACACTTTGCTTTTCAAGATCATCAAATTGATCAGATTTAACCGCCCAAAAAAAGATACCGACTGCGACCAGAACAAATAACATAGCGATGGGGATCAGGACATAAATAATGCTCATACACGTACCTTGAGTAGTCTTAAACTATTACTAACAACAATAAGCGAACTGGCGGACATACCAATGGCGGCTATATAAGGCGCAACATGGCCGCTAACCGCTAATGGGATTATAAACAGGTTATAACCTAGCGCCCAGAACAAATTCTGTTTGATGATCCGCGCGGTCGATTTTGCCACTGTTACTGCATCGGCGAAGCGCGAGAGATCATCGCCTAATAAGATAATATCAGCACTGTTTTTACTGATTGCCGCGCCGCTTCCCATGGCAACGGAAAGATTTGCACCGGCAAGCACCGGGGCATCATTAATGCCATCGCCAAACATAGCGACTTGGGCGTTTTTCTGTAGCTTGCTAACGAGTGTTAACTTATCGTCCGGAGACAATCCTTTATGAAAATCGTCAATACCGAGCCGCTTAGCTAGGTTTTCAACTTCACCAGAGTTATCACCACTAGCAATACTGATGTTGCACCCTAATTGCTTTAATGACTGTATTGCCGCTGTTGTATTGGGCCTGATCTCGTCACTTAAGGTAAATTTTGCTAGCACAATACCTTCGATACTCAGCCAAACGATGACGTCTGATTCATCGTAATTGGTGTTATTGACGAAGCTCTGACTGCCAATTTTTAGTCGTTTGCCATCAATTTCACCTTGAAGGCCGCATCCGACAAAGCTTTGTTTGTTGGATACGGTAATGCCAGGAGTTAGGTAAGCTTGGAACGCATGAGCGATAGGGTGAAGTGAGCTAGATTCCAGCGCTGCAGCATACGCTAGCAGCTGTTTTTCTGTCACAGACTCAGTAGTACTTGGCACTCGTTCTATATTGGTAATAGACAAGGATCCAAGTGTAAGCGTCCCTGTTTTGTCAAAAACGATATGGTTAAGCTTAGGTAGCTTCTCAAATACACCACTTCTACGAGTAATAATGCCAAGTTTCGTCAGTATTGCTGTTCCGCAGGTAACCGCTGTTGGCGTTGCAAGCGCTAAGGCGCAAGGGCAGGTAGCAACTAATACAGATAAGGTGACCCAAAAGGCATCTTCTGGTGAATAGAATGACCAAAAGAGATAGGTCGCAGTTGCTATCAACAATATTGCTGCAGTAAAATAATTTGAAAATCTATCGGCATAGAGCGCAATTTTTGGTTTGCTGTTTGAAGCTATCTCTTGCAGCCTAATAATTTCAGCAACCAGTTGATCTTGCCCCAAAGCCGTCACTCTTACGGTTATTGGTTGCTCTATGTTAATGGTTCCCGCAAACACCTGTGAGTCGACAGATTTTGCGACGGGCATTTGCTCACCTGTTAACATGGCTTCGTTTACCGAAGAGCCGCCCTCTATAATAACCCCGTCTGCAGCTATCACGTCACCAGGCTTTATCAAAATAACATTACCGATCACAAGACGTTTGGCAGGAACTTCTTCAATGCTGTTATCATTTTTAAGAAACGCAGTAAGCGGCACCAGCTTATGTAAATTACTGGAGCTCACAGAGGCTTTTTGACGCGCATTCTGTTCAAAGTATCGACCTAGTAATAGGAAGAAGGTAAACATCGAGACGGATTCAAAATACACTTCGCCAGTACCGTTGACTGTTTCTATACAACTCGCGATATAAGCGCCGCAAATGGCAATACTGACTGAGACATCCATATTTAACCGGCCCATTAAAATAGAACGTATGGCGCTAAAATAGAATGGTTGAGCGGAATAGAAAACGACCGGGGCTGCAAAAAGCATACTGACCCAGCGAAAGTAATCTCTAAACTCAGTATCAAGCTCAGTAAAATAGCCTGCATATAGGGCGAGGGCGAACATCATCACCTGCATGGTGGCAAAGCCAGCGAGACCCAAGCGCAGTAAAAACTTTCGGCTGTCTATCTTACTTTTTGTTTCTTGCTCGTCAATCTGAAACGGTGCAGCGTGGTAACCGATAGCACTAATGGTATTGAGAATACCGCTAAGTTTTAGCTGCTCGGCGTGCCAACTGATAAGCGCACGCTGAGTTGTGGAGTTAACTTGAATGCTGGCAATACCACTAAGTTTTTTGACTTTGTGCTCTATAAGCCAAGCACAAGCAGCGCAAGTGATGCCATCTATTGATAACGATATTTCATTTAAATCATCGCGTTGATGAATAAAATCCTGCTGCACCTCAGGCAGGTCATAGGCGCTGACACTGTTTAGTGCTTCAGGCACCAGCGCTGTCTGTTTGTTACCTGGTTCAGTTCTAAATTTATAATAATTGGTTAAACCCGCATCAATAATCGCTTGTGATACTGCCTGACAACCAGGGCAACACATAGGTTGGTCAATATTTTGTATACGAGTAGTGAACTGGCTAGCGGTTAATACCTGCTCACTACAATGGTAACAACTGATTTGGCTCATAGACTCGGGTTCATCGGTTTATGTTGCAAACAAAGAGATTGAAAACTAGTTGAGCCAGTACTGCTGATCATCAACGAGCGTAATGCGTTGTTGCACCCGCCATGTTTGATCATAGCCTTCAATGCGAACTTCCCAAGGTCCTGAAATAGCTTGGTGGATCTCAATGCGATACACACCGTTAGCATCTGCTGTGACAATCTGATCAAAGTCTTTTTCTGCCATTGTTGGATGGAAAAAGCTAATACTCAATGCGGCTCCGTATTGCTCGCCACCTTGTTGTGATAGTTCAACGTACTCATCATCAAACTCGAGTAGGTAGTTCATACCCAACTGTTTTGCATGTTTAATTTTTCGAAGGTCCATATTAATGGCTTTGCCTTCTTTATAATAATCCTCAGAAACAAGTGAGTCTTTATTACTGATCGCAAGATATAATAAATTGACACTAGCAACGACGGCACAAAGCGGAAGTATGATAAGAAACCAGGGCCAGAACTGTTTATACCAAGGCTGAGGAGTAGACATGTTTTACACCTATAATTTGCTGAGAAACGACGTTTTTAAGAGCCGCTATTTTACCGTTAAAAGTGTGATTTAGCACTTGAAAAAAAGGCCTCGTTTGTGACGAGGCCTTAATATTACGTTTTATGTTACGGTAGCGTAACTACTTGTTTGACAAGCTGTAAACGTATGCTGAGATTACATGAACTTTTTCTTCACCTAATACATCTTTCCATGCTGGCATTACGCCACTACGACCGTTCTTAACTGACTGTTGAATAGCACCACGACTTCCGCCGTATAGCCACGCATTATCCGTTAGGTTAGGTGCGCCCATGAATTTGTTACCCGTGCCGTCCATTCCATGGCAGGCAAAACAGCCCTTCATGAAAGAACCTTGACCTTGAGCAGCAAGTGCTTCGTCATGTTCACGGCCAGACAACTTAACAACATATTCAGCAAGCCCTGGTAGTTCACTGTCTTCGATCGGTAGACCGCCTTTAGGTGGCATCATACCGTGACGGCCATTCATAATGGATGTCTTAATCGTTTCAAGTTCACCGCCATATAACCAAGCACCGTCGGTGAGGTTAGGGAAGCCTTTGCTACCGCGAGCATCACTACCATGACACATTGCACAGTTTTGTAAGAACAAGCGGCCGCCCACTTTAAGCGCCTCTTTATTCTTAACTAACTCTTCCAATGGTGTATCGGCGTAAGCTTTAAAGATAGGACCAAATTTTTCGTCAGCATGCTTTACTTCTTGATCATACTGAACCCAACGTCCTTCCGCCTGAGCATCTATAACAGCCTGCTTAGATTCGGCGAGAGTGCGTACACTTTGGTTAGAGCTAGTCCAGCCTAAAAGGCCTTTATAGCTCCCAAGCCCCGGGTAAAGTGCAAGATAGATAACACTAAACACGATAGTAATGTAAAACATATAACTCCACCATTTTGGTAGTGGGTTATTGAGCTCTTCAATACCGTCGAAGCTATGGCCCATTGATTCGCCTTCTTTTACGCCAGTGTTGTTCTTAGAACAAGCGCGTAGTAGAAAGATACAACCAATGATGACCACAGACGAGAGTACGATAATCCATATACTCCAGAAGTTTGTCATTACTTTTGCTCTCCTGAGTCCTTCGAAACCAAGTTTTGCTCATCATCTGAGAAAACAAGATTAGCTGCTTCGTCGAATTGCTTTTTGCGACTAGAGCTATATGCCCAAGCAAATATACCGATGAAGGTCACCATTACTACGATGGTTATTATTCCTCGTAATGTGCCGTAATCCATAATTTGCCTCCTTATTTAAGCGCGTGGCCAAGTGATTGAAGATAAGCGATCAATGCCTGCATTTCCGTCTTATCTTTCACAGCGTCTTTCGCAGCCGCAATCTCTTCATCTGTATATAGTTTATGTGTTGGATGAAGGTTGCGTAGGATATCCATCTTCTTGCCCGTCAACTCGCCGTCAAGCTTGTTTTCTGACAACCAAGGGAAACCTGGCATATTTGACTGAGGTACAACAGCGCGAGGATCAATTAAATGAACTTCATGCCACTTATCACTGTAACGACCGCCAACACGGGCTAGATCTGGACCTGTACGCTTAGAACCCCACTGGAATGGGTGATCCCATACAGACTCACCCGCAACCGAGTAGTGTCCGTAACGTTCTGTTTCAGCACGTAGAGGGCGGATCATCTGACTGTGACAGTTATAACAACCCTCACGGACATAGATGTCACGACCTTCAATCTGCAAAGCAGTGTAAGGGATCTGACCTTCTAGCGGTTCAGTTGTGTCTTTTTGGAAAAGTAGGGGAGTGATCTCAACCAAGCTACCGAAGCTGATTGCGATGACAGTCAATATCCCTAATAGACCGATGTTTTTCTCGACTAACTCATGATTAAATTTCATCGAATCTACTCCTTAAGCTGCTTTTGCATCAGCAATAGCTGGCAAAGAATCTTTAGGGGCCCTAAC
The DNA here is from genome assembly GCF_023284025.1 of Shewanella abyssi. Lineage (GTDB taxonomy): Bacteria > Pseudomonadota > Gammaproteobacteria > Enterobacterales > Shewanellaceae > Shewanella > Shewanella abyssi. Next base: position 309,441 of record NZ_JAKIKR010000001.1, read on the forward strand.
AGTGCGGATCACGTTGTACGCCATGATGAACATACCTGTAAGGAAGAAAACACCACCAATGAAACGAACAAAGTAGAACGGGTAAGATGCTTCTAAGCTTTCTACAAAGCTATAAGTCAATGTACCGTCAGAGTTAACTGCGCGCCACATAAGACCCTGCATGACACCAGAGATCCACATTGAAACGATATAAAGAACAGTACCAATTGTTGCCAACCAGAAGTGAACGTTAATCAGGTTTGTGCTGTACATACGGCCTTGGTTAAACAGTACTGGTATCAAATGATACAAAGAACCGATAGAAACCATAGCAACCCAACCCAATGCACCAGAATGAACGTGTCCAATAGTCCAGTCAGTGTAGTGAGACAGAGCGTTAACCGTCTTAATTGCCATCATTGGACCTTCGAAGGTAGACATACCATAGAAAGACAATGAAACAACAAGGAAACGCAAAATAGGGTCCGTACGAAGTTTGTGCCAAGCACCTGATAACGTCATGATCCCGTTAATCATACCACCCCAAGAAGGAGCGAACAGAATAAGCGACATCACCATACCAAGTGATTGAGTCCAATCTGGTAGAGCAGTGTAATGTAGGTGGTGAGGACCAGCCCAAATGTACAAAGCAATCAGTGCCCAGAAGTGAACAATGGATAAACGGTACGAATAAACAGGACGACCAGCTTGTTTAGGGACGAAGTAATACATCATACCCAAGAAGCCCGCTGTCAGAAGGAAACCAACTGCGTTGTGACCATACCACCACTGTACCATTGCATCGACAGCACCACTGTAAAGTGAGTACGACTTGGTTAGTGATAACGGCACTGCCATAGAGTTAACTATATGCAACACGGCTACGGTGATAATAAAGGCACCAAAGAACCAGTTCGCCACATAAATGTGGGACGTCGTTCGTTTAACGATGGTACCGAAGAACACCACTGCGTACGCAATCCAAATAATGGTAATTGCGATATCAATAGGCCATTCAAGTTCAGCGTATTCTTTTCCTTGGGTGAAACCCATAGGCAGACTAATTGCTGCTGATATAATGACGGCTTGCCAACCCCAGAACGTAAATGCAGCTAACTTAGGTGCAAATAGTCGAGTTTGACAGGTGCGTTGGACGATATAATAGGATGTGGCGAAAAGGGCTGAAGTACCAAACGCGAAAATCACGGCATTGGTGTGTAGAGGTCGAAGACGACTATACGTTAACCATGGAGTATCGAAGTTTAGCTGCGGCCAGATTAACTGGGCTGCGATTAATACACCTACTGACATTCCTACAATTCCCCAAAACACGGTCGTTAAGGCAAATTGGCGAACAATAGTGTAGTTGTAATCAGCGCCTTGAGGCTGGGAATGGTTCATCATTTTGCTTCCACTGCTTATTACTTATACTTATTATTAAGTAGAGTGTGACTCTACTCGGTAAAATGACACACAAAAGCAAATTACCTATCGGAAATTAGCCGTCTGTGTCAATGTGTAACCTTGCATTTCAACAAGTAAATGCGAGGCAATGCAATGATACTTGAGCTATATCAAAAAAGATAGGAATTCGCCCTATAGAAAAGTTGATCTAGATCAAGCTACTCCATAGAATGTTAATAGATTTGATTGAAAGGTTAATTATTGTGCAAGTTACTCACAAATCAGTAGTATTGCGAGTTTTATATACGTTTTTCATGGCGGTTATTATCAGTGGGTGCGAACCTGATAACAGCAAAAACATGATATCTTTTAAGCAAGATGCGGGACTTTGCAATTTTCAAAAAGGTGCCTGTAGCAACACCGTCGATGATACTGAACTTAGTTTACGTATCACACCCTGGAATAGCCCAAGCGAAAAGCCACTGGCGTTAAGTTTGAACAGCTCAGTAGCGCTCGAAAATGTAAAAATGCGAATTGAAGGCCGAGACATGTTTATGGGCATTATCCCAGTGAATTTGTCTCAAGAGACTGAAACTAGCTATAAGGCGCCGCTAATCTACGGATCTTGTAGTAGCGGCTACATGGTTTGGCAAGCCATTGTGAGTTACGAGCAGGGCGGTGTTGAAAAGTTCACCATCTTTGAGTTTCTCGCCGACAGCGAAAAAGCACGCTGAAGTTAAGCCGCTTTTATAATGATGAAATAAGAGTAGAAAAGAGTGAAACCTTTGCAAGTTGCCTTACTATGAATGTGGTCTAAATCTCATTATTGCAATATCACTATTGATAATCATTCTCATTGCGTTATATTGAGACTAATAATAGGGTATGCAACAAGAGAACGTCATGGGATCCATAACTAAAAAACTTAACATCAGTATCTCACAACAGAAGATGGCGCAATTAATACAGCAAGGGCACTTATGTGCAGCCGATTTTAAATGTTTAGACGCAGAGTCAAAGCAGACCGTGTGGCAACTTTGCCTTTGGTGCTGTGAAAAGCGAATTCACTGTGAAAAAGCTTGTTCAAGCGACTGTACAGCCCAATACACGAGTAAAATTACGCTAACAACTGGCTAAATCGACTTAATTGCTGTCACTGGGCAATATAAGGCTACTTTGATACTGCCTAACTGATTATTATGCAGTGATAGCCAGTGACCTTAGTAGTAATAAAATGCACCTACCCAACGTTATGCCACTGTTTGATTCTGTCGAATTCATTCAAAGTGGCAACCCCATCGTTAATCAACACATTACCCAACTGGCACTTTGCGGAATTGAAGATGCAAGTTTAGTATTTGAGCACGCAACTGACTGGCTCTGTGAACAGAAATACAGCGAGAACAATTATAAGGCGTATCGAAGCGAGTTAACTACGTTCTTGCATTGGTGTTTTGATGTTGCGCAAACGGACGTCTCACTAGTCGGTCGTAAAGAGATCAGCCTCTACGTTGAATATTGTCAGGCGCCGCCACAAACACTCATTGGCTTTTATAATGTTGCTCAGTTTAAAGAGCAAAAGGGCAGTGCACTCAGAACCCCAAACCCCCAATGGCTGCCATTTAGAGGTAAAAAAATCGATGGCGTTATTCAGATATATAGCCTAAGTGAAAGTGCGCTTAAAACCAAAATGGCCATTTTATCCTCATTCTATGCATATCTTATGAGTGAAGATTTTGTAGAAAAAAACCCTGCACAAATGTGGCTCAATAAAAGCCGGTTCTCATCGAAGAGAAAATATCGCCTCGATAATGACGGCGATAATCAACTCGCATTCACCGAGTTGCAGTGGTCCTATGTTATGTCGACCGTTACAAAGCTAGCAGCTGAGCAGCCCGAATTACACCAACGCAGTTTGTTTCTTATAAAGCTGATTTACTCCTGCTACTTAAGAGTGTCCGAGGTGGCTGCAAGGGCTGGTTACTCGCCCATCATGGATCAGTTTAAGCGCAATCCTCAAACGGGGATATGGAGTTTTCATATCCCTTCAAGCAAAGGTGGCAAGCGCCGTACGGTATCAATGTCCGACGCCTTACTCGCCGCGTTAGTCGACTATCGATGTTATCTAAACTTACCTGACTATCCAAAGATCAATGAAGGCCATCCACTTATTATTAGGCAAAAAGCCGCCGGGCGAGGCAGGGAGGTCGGTTTGATCAATGCAAACTTGGGGATCCGTCAAATAAGAGAGGAGGTCGATAAAATCATCATACTTGCAGCGATTGCCGCCGAAAATGACGGCTTCGTCGAGGATGGGGCGCAAATGCGCCAGCTCAGCATCCACAATATTCGCCATACTGGGATCACTCATGACATCAATATTCATGGCAGACCTTTGTCACATGTGCAAGCCGATGCGGGGCACGAAAGCATCGATACGACATCGCAATACTTGCATACCACGCAAATAGAGCGCCATCAAAGTGGCCAAAACAGACCGCTAGATAACCTGCAAGGGATTGGTTGAAGGTGTAACTAGCGAGTGAAAAATTCCAATTAGACATCGAGTTTTTCACTAAGCTGCTAATGGATGCTTAAAAAATCTTGAAGAGTTAATGCCGATAAGTGACATTATCGGCATCTCATCAAAAAGTGCAAATAACTGCATTATAGCGACTCCAACAGAGAAATATTTTGGCTGGCTTTAAGTTCTATAGTGTTAAGTCGCCTTCGTATCTTATGGAATGAATGCACCCACAATGGCGTGAATCAAATCAATTTAAGAAAGCATTTTCAGCCGTTTCAATCAAATGCTCGAGTGCCAAAGTCGCAACGTTTGGTCGTACTATTTGTACGGCTTTGTGTCGCCATTATCGGTAATCATCTATTAATGAAATGCTGGGTTTTCGCTGATTTAAGAGTGCTCTAAATACAGATGACTAGAGGGAAATACGGTTGATCTCTTTAATGCATTGAGGACAACAAGCAGCAAATTAACTTGTGAATTTGAATTGTCCCTCCAATATAAGTGCTGATGTTGGTTTCAGTATTGAGCAGCTTTAATCAAACTCGGATTTCATATAAGCCTTAAGCAAGGCCGTGCAAAGTTAAGATTAAGCCACACAGATCCATACATAGCTGCTCATTATATTTGGCTATTGTTATAGTGAGTAAGTCTCAACGCAGCTGTTTGCTGTAATGGCTTTGGTCGTCGATGTCATAACATCTGAGTTAACTTCAATATAATGCTGTATAAAATAACTCTCTAAGAATTTGCCATCACAACGATGTTAGATCCTGATGATTGAAAATTTCACTATCGTTTACTATTGTTGATTCGCGATACAGATATAGCGCAAAAAAAGAAGTGTGCGCTGTGTGGCTGCTTTTTAAGTTTGGCAGGCTTACACTGCAGAATCGACACAGCATCACGTAGGTATTGAGGTAATGCTCAGTTAAACATGCTGTTAGCACCGTAACTAACGGATATCTGCAAATAAACTAATGACTGAAACATTACACGACAATGTCCTTTTGTTAGCCCATCTTAATCTTATTACAGTTATGCGCACAATGTATATTATGTTAAATAGGGTTTGTAGGGATATGGACTAGTGTATTTTTGATCCATGGTCACTTAAGCACCTATTCTATCTAAAAGATTTTCTGGTTAACTCGAATAGATGAACTCTAAGACTAAGATGGTTGTTTTAACTGAGCCCTTTTGTAGACTTTATCGCTATTAGTTTTTCAATCGGTAACGTCCGCAAGTAAGTCTTTAACCCAGTATTTTTCTATATTGTCTTACCGTCAATTCTAAATACGCAGCGTTGTGGAATATTTCTAGACACACACTAGCTGTAACAAGGAAGATTTCTGAAGTTGATGTTCTACTTGCGGATAGTTTTTACCAACTCAGTATTTGTACGTCGTTAGTGTTAATCCGCTTCACATACGATGTTCATTGGAGTTTTTCTTAATCATTAACTAGCTTTAAACAAATTTCAAATGGTCGTTATAGCGAATATATTCCTCAACATCTTCTTTAGAATTTCAATAAAACCCCGATAATGTCACTTATCGGGGTCTCATTGATAGGAGTTATTAGGTTGCTATTACTCTTCCATCCAATCCATATTCGGTAGTGCATCCAAATGCTGGGCATAACGTATTTCGTTAAAAGAGGCACCATTTTTCATGACATCGAATACTTCGATAGCCAGCGCGCACGCCATCCATTGAATCGCTTCTTCACGCGGTGTACCTGTCATGACTAAACGCATCAAGGTTTCTTTTACCTTTTTGGGTTCACTGTCAGCGATTTGATTTTCGACTGTTTCAATGAGTGTTTCTTCAGTCATGTAGCTGTCTTGCTGGTTGTTCATTATAATGACTCTGTTAAGTACTTAACGCCATTATGTCGCAACTGTGGTGCAAGCAATAGAACAAATTTTTAATTATTTGAGCGTTGCACTCAATAACGTAAATTTAGCAAAAGTAAAATTTAACTGTGCGCATAATCTGCTTGGATTTTGTACGCCTTAATGACATGCGGGTAAAGTAAGTTAAGCCCCCTAACCCACTTCTGAAAGGCAACGTGTTGACGAACAATATCAACAACACCTAACTATTGAAACACTGCTTAACCTTTAGGCCAAGCCTATCATCCATAATCTGACTAGTTTGTTAACAGCTTCACTTAGGTAGTTCAGCTGCTTTTAAGAGCTTAAGTTTTTTAGAGTCGACACCAGGTAGATTAGCTTTCCACAGGTCTCCTGATTGAAACTTTGCATAACCGTAATCGAACAGCGCTTGCATATATTCTTTATCAAATGAATCACTGCTAAGGCCTTCACGCTCAAAGTCATCATCAATGTAGGCCATATTGAACCCCATATTTGCCTCGCGAGCCTTGTTGTATAAGCGCATTACATCACTACGTCCTTGATATTTGAGTAATGTCGATATAGATCTGCCTGTGATGCTCAATAGCTTGAGTTCCGTCTGTTTATAGCTAGCCTTGAATTCACCATTACGTATAACAAATAAATTGCGCTCTCTGTCGGGATTAGGTAACAGCGCTGGTGTTATGGATATTTCATCTGGCAGTAAAAAAATTTGTCGCACAACGCCACCGTCAACATGAATTTCTTGATATCGCTCCCCTTCATACTCAACATTCACAAGCACCGCTGGGAACATACCAGGAATAGACGCAGACGCTAACACTATATCTTCAAAAAGCTTTTCTGAATCTGGTGTTCCCAGTGATGCAATATATCCCATATCCCAAATAGCCATGCGCTGAACATCAAGATTAGTTGTACCGATTAATAGAGCGCGCCCCTGTCCATACATCTCGGCAGTTTTTGCGAGTAGCTCAGGATTAATGGTGTCTCGTACCTTGGATTCAAATTGTGTTGTATCGAATAAAGATAGGCTTGTGATCGCAGAGAGAAAGCTTTTTTTAACATATAAATCTTTAGCATCGGTTGAAGTATAAAAGCTGGTTAATTGATCATCATAGTCTGATCCTAAAAAAGCGAAAACAGATATAATCGCGCCGGTGCTGATCCCTGTAACGACTGAAAAATCAGGTCGTGCTCCTGAATCACTCCAAGCCTTGAGGATCCCAGCGCCAAAAGCACCATTCTCTCCGCCCCCTGATAGAGTCAACATATTGGCTGGTTTTAAATATCCGTCCTCATTTAACAAGAGTCCAGCAGCCTCCTGTCTTGCAAGCATTGTCTCGCCATAAGTCCCTATGACATAGTCATTAACATCGCCCCATGCTCTAATTTCAGGAATACCCAAAGGTTCAACTTTATTTATAAGGTGTTCAGGAACTGGGGTGTACTCTGGCTTTGTAGAGCAGCCAGAAATTAAAAGCAGAGACAACAATAAAAACAAGAGCTGCTGATTTAGCGGCATAACCTAATCCTTTTTTATAAATTCAATTCATCATATAAGTGATGTTGATTGAATACATTTCACCTTCAAATCGAGACACTGCGCCGTATTCTTTGCTGTAGTTAAACGCAAGGTTCCATTGTTCATTGAACCAGTACGCAGCCTGTATGCCCACAGCATGTACTTCTGATTTATTCCCGATATCAGTACCTAAGAGTTGATTCAAGTTAATCAGGCTGGTCGGCAGATCATCTCTTTGCATTTGCCACTGACTGTAACCACGGATACCAACTTCAAATTGCGCGGTCAGATATTGGCTCCATCCATACTCAATGGTGAGGTGGTCACCGGGAGTCACATCGGTGCCGTCAACTTCGCTGTGAATTTCATAGGTGGCAGCAAGCATTAACGCTGTCGCCTGGTCCATCAAGTAGTAATAGCCTGCCAGTTGGAACTGAGTTGTCCACATATCTAGAGTGACGTCCTCATTACCCACTGGAGCGTATAAGCCGATCCCCAGAGTCACGTCGTAGTTGTTATTCAGCCAGCTAAGCCAAAGTGGTTGAATGTACAGGTCACCCAGCCCTTGGTCTTGTTCGCCTTCGAAGTCGTTAGACAGGTAAACTGGGTTGAAGTAAAAACTGTAACGTGATCCCAACACTTGCAAATCCGTTACCCACAAAAACAGAGGAGCGATACCGGCAGAGCTCAGTTCAGCATCGATCTCCTTACCTGAGCTTGTCGTGAGAGTGTCACTTGTGTAATAAAAGTTGTATTGCTCATATACAAAGCCGGCTTGGTCCGGCACCGTGAAGTCGCGGATATTGGCTATTGCCGGTGCATAATGGCCAGCGCCGACGATGCCATCGGCAAATATTGGACAGGCAAAACCTGCCGTAGCGATGGCGAGCAGTAGTTTTAATTTATTAATTTGAGCAGCTCGAAGTTCAACCTTAGCTTCCATTTCTACAAACAGCATGCTAATTAAGTTCATACCTTTCTCTCTGCGAACTCAGTTTAATTTAGTTTAAACCATAATGAGAATAGTACTCAAAAATTGAACCTCTAAAAATAATATGAAAATAGGCAATTATACTTATCACACCAACCGATTCGCATGAAAGGCAGATGCGTAAATTTAAATCTCAGGGCCTATTTCTTAGTTGCCATGGGGTGGTAAATACGTTGACTGCACCGCTTTATGGTATTTAACAAAGTAGAATGAGCCAAACTATTTTCCAAACCAAACCTGATTGCTTTCTAAGCAGTAATGTAAATTTGTGAGTTATTTCGACCTGCATTCTTTGCGGTATAAAGTGCTTTGTCTGCCTGTTTGACTATATCGGTGGCATTAAGCTCATCATGTATTAAAGATGCGACGCCAATACTGACAGTTATGTTGCCGATAATATCGTTGTTACCATAGCTAATCTTTAATCGCTCAACATTGCGGCGAACTTTTTCTGCCATTGAAAAAGCTGATTCGGCATCCACACCTGGCAATATAATGGCGAACTCTTCGCCGCCATAGCGTACTGCTATATCCATATTTCTAACTAATGTATTCGCTATTGCTGCAGCGATTTTTTTCAAAACGACATCACCAATGTCATGGCCATATTTGTCGTTATAGGTTTTAAATTCGTCAACATCTACCATTAACAATGAGAGACTCTGCTTGTCTCGTTTTGCTAGTGCTATGTTCTCGCTAATGTATCTGTCAAAGGCAAGACGATTAGGTAAATCGGTTAGAAAATCTGTTTCAGCTTGATGATGTAAAAGCTGGTTTGTTCTTTCAAGCTCAAGTGTACGCCGATAGACGGTGCGCTCTAGCTCATCATTGAGTTGTTCTAGTTTCCTTCTTCCAATATGTTGTCTGGTAACGTCGATTGAAACGACCATCAGGTACTCGATACTCTCGTCACCATTTTCGCCAACTTCTTTGACTGGAGAAATAGTTGATTGGAACCACACTTCATTTCCATGGGTATCTACGACGGCAGCTTCTTGCTTTACAACTTTCCCTGTGTCTCTCGATTTTCTTAGGTTTTTAGACATTTCGTCACGAAAAGACGGCGGGTAAAAGTCAAAAGGATATGGCTTTCCGTAATACTCAGACACATCTTTAATGGCAAGGGCTTTGACACCTGAGGAGCTCATAAACTGCAGATTGAAATCAAGGTCGACAACCTTGGTGCAGACCGGCGAATGTTCAATCCACACATAGCTTTGCTCTTTAGAGAATCGTAGCTGATCTTTGTTAGTTCGAAATTTAGAAAATGGCATTTTATGTCGACTCTCATCCATGAGTTATATCGCTCTACAGCTGGACTCGCGGCCTCGAACGGTATAGGGAAGACTTCGATACTGAAGTCATTTGCAGGTCTCTTTCTATGCTAGATTTACTATCTTCTACTAAGGACTGATTGTTGTCAGAATAGAGAGATAAATATGCACTTACATCAGTATAGTAAGTCTGTACTACGCCATAAGTGTAGTTGCTGGTTTAAATCCTGATAGATAAAAAGTTGTCGTATTTGTTCAATCTTATAACCGCCCTCTCCTCTACTCTTTAACTCATAGTTCCTCATCGCAATGCTTGAGTATTCACATCAAGGCAATTTTGACCGACATCTTTAAACAACGTTTTAGCAATCGAGTTCAAACACTTAAGTAGGTCATTAACCATGTTAGAGATAAAAAAAGTTGAATCACTGGTAAGCATCAGCGAGTTAAAAGGTCAGTTCTTTGCACTCGCTACAGCACCTCTTGACGGAATGTGGCACTTTGGTTTTGTACCCATGTCAGACCATTTCGGCTTTTATGAGGATCAAGCTTTGGTTGGCTATTGCTGTATCAACGCTGACCGCTATATGTTGCAGTACTATCTTTCACCTTTAGCTAAAACCCGTTCTCGAGAACTATTTACCCTTATTGCACAGCAAAACAGTGCGGTAATTGGCACAGTAAAAGGCGCATTTGTCAGCACTACAGAGCCTGAGTATCTATCATTATGTCTCGATAATTCTACTAAGTTTGTAGTGAACTCATTGATGTATCAACTAAGTACTGCGTCAATTACAAATTCTGATGTTGAAATTAATATGGCGCTAGCAACTCCAGAAATGTTAGTTCCGCTGGTCGCGTTTGCTGTTGAAAGTATTGGCGCACCTGAGCAGTGGCTTACTGGTTACTATTCAAATCTGATCCAAAGGCAAGAACTTTGGGTCTCTCTAAAAGGCGAGCACATTATTGCGACTGGCGAATGCCGAAAGTTTGATGACTATCAAACCGACTTTGTTGATTTGGGCATGATAGTGGCTAAAAATGAGCGTGGCCAAGGTATTGCGACCAAGGTACTTGGTTATCTTATCAATGTAGCAACACGGCAAGGGCTCAAGCCTATTTGCTCTACAGAGAGTGATAATGTAGGCGCGCAAAAAGCAATGGTTCGAGCAGGTTTAGTGTCAAATAACCGCCTTATACAAATTGAATTTATTCAAGATTGATTGTGGTTTATTTTGCAGTGAGTATAGGTTCACCATTGTTATGAATTATGGTCTTTGATTAAGCACTTTAATTAAGGACTCTGCAGGTTGCAGCCATTTACCTTATACTGGCTAAAACAATGTTTGATATAGCACCTCAGGTTTAACCATGCAGAGTTGGATACATTACCCAAAGAATGTAAAAGTGGCTAAATACATCAGTTGTTACTGGCTGATAGAGAAAACCACACTGCAAGACATTAATAACTTTCCAAAACTCAATCCTGATCCGGCAACTCAGCTGATCATTTGCCCGCAAAAGCAAGGTTACCATTATGACACCGCGCCCCAAGTATCAAGTGGCAGGGGGAGTCATTGGCTATTTCCTCAGCAGCAAACACTGCAGATAGATCATACTGAACGTTTTATATACCTAGGGGTAAAATTTCATGTAGGTGCACTCTACTCTCTCGATATTCCCGATTACAATCACCCTACCCTTAATCAGGCGGCAAGCGTCGATATGGCACAATTGCTTTCAGTCAGCAGTTTTCCTGCAGAGTCACTTTTACAAATTGGACGTCGCGATCCGTTAGTGTGTTGTGACAAGCTAGATGAGCTGTTTTTACCATGGTTAATTCATGCTAAAGAAGATCACCATAGTGACATCACGCATAAAGTGCTGCAGCTATTAGATTCAACACCAGTTTCAGAGCTCGGCGGCAAGCTGTTTTGCTCCCAAAGAACCTTAGAGCGCAGCTTTAACAGAGTGACTGGGTTAACGATGAAACAATGCCAGTCGATGAACAAACTGGAAGCGATGTTGGAGTACTTGTATCAGCGCGATGCGAGTGATATTGACTGGGTAGATGTGGCGTTTAAATTCGGCTTTAGCGACCAACCTCATCTCATTAGACAGCTTAAAAAACAAATTGGTTTAACGCCGAAACACTATGTTGAAGAAAGAGGCTTAACTATCGATATCTATGGTGGAGTGAGTTCTCGCGACTAGAAGCCTACGACGCTCTTAGATGACAAATGTGTCACTTAATCATATACAAGCAATCTTTTCGCGCTATAGCTTCGGGGTAGTCGCTTTTAACAAAGCCCAGCTTTTGATAGGTGTATATTGCTTGATGGTTGTGGGATAGCACGAACAATGAGCTTTGTTTCACATTCAGCGTTTTAAGCCCTTTGGCATTGAGTTGCTCGATAAGCATTTTGGCTAAGCCTTTACCTCGCCATTTTGGGCTAATGACAATTCTCGCCAAATGGCACCGATCCAGTCGCCTGTAATATTGACCAAAACCGATAAGTTGCTGTGCGTCTGATACTAATGCAAATGACGCCAATTTACTCAGTGATAAATCTTCGCTGAAAGATGTCAGACTATATGGGTACCTAAAGTTAGGGCCTGCCCAATCAAATACAGCTTGTTTGTCATGAAACCAAGTGAGCATCTCTTCAAGGTGCTGTTCCTTAGGGCACGTTAGCTGGGCGTTTATCGCTTGCATTATGGTTGCAGTCCTACTCATTTCACAATATTAGGCTTGTCTCAAAGTTTCGATGAGTGAGTCACAAGCCTTTCTATAGTGGGTTAGTCTAAGTTTTCAGCTTCTTGTCGCACTGTTTCAACAACCGTTTCAGGAGCTGACAAATGCTTCGAATGGTCAATGAAAATACCCTGATCATTAACGGTTATCAGTAGGACTGGAAATGATGTGGTACCGATAACTTCATATATTTCAGCAATCCCCGCAAGAGTTTGCTCTGCATCACCGATCAAGCCTTCTCTAAACACCTTATTTGAAGGTGATAATTTATGGCTATCAAAAATGGTACTGAAATCATGTTTATTGGTTAGCGGATTACCTTCAACAAAGTGGGCATGCTGCAACGCATTTAACACTGTCAGCATTTTCTCGGGTTGTTTGGTTTCTAACCAAGCCATTAGATTAGCGACTTTAGTTGCATCTTTGGGGCTGTTTGCATAACGAATATGCTCCCGACCAAACTTAACCTTCGAGAGTTTTTTTATGCTATCAACCTGATCAAGACCCGCACTATCGGTTCCATCAAAGTGACAGCAGTGTAAAAGGTGCAAATCCATTTTCGGGAAAGCTTCACTCAGCGCGTTGACGAGAGGAGTTGCTGCATAGCTCCAAGGGCAATGACTGTCATAAATAAAATACAGAGCAAGTTGGGCGTCGTTTAGTTTTGTATCGTTGTTCATTTACTTCAATCTTGATATTGATAAGTGAATGTTGATCCTAAGAGGTTTTTAACTTTATATCAATTGACCAAGCGCTTTAAAAGCCAATATTAGCCATTTTATTACCTAATATTGATTGATGAACTCGCTAGTCATCGACCGCAGGCCAATACCTAGCACTATCCCATCATCGATAGCAGCCACAAGATGGTGTCAAATCTATACCAAGGCGGACCAAAGGCGATCCACGTCATAGTTTAGCGATAAGTTAATCATGTTCCGTAGCCACGGGATTATGCAGCCTCTAAAATTGCGTATTTACACCGCTACTTCAAAATTGTGCATTGATTGCCAATTTGAATATCCTAGTCGTACATGTTTTAGGTTGAACTATATTGTGAGAAAAATTGAGTTGTTGGCACCGGGTGGTGATATTGAATCGATAAAAGCGGCTATCGTTGCTGGGGCTGACGCCGTTTATTGCGGTCTTGATAATTTTAATGCTCGAAAGCGCGCTGAAAACCTAAATTTTGAACAGCTGTGTGGATTATTGAGAGTCGCTCATCAGCATAACTGCGAACTATTTTTAACGCTGAATATTATTGTCTTAGAGCATGAACTCCCCGCGCTGTTTAAACTACTCAACCAACTGGTCAATACCGACATTGATGGCGTCATTGTACAAGATCTTGGTGTTTTTGAGATTATTTCTCGCTTTTACCCAAGTTTACCGGTTCATGCCTCGACCCAGTTAACGACGCATAATAGTGGACAGCTTGAATTTCTAAAGAAGATGGCAGCGACTAGAGCAAATTTGTCTAGAGAGTTGAACCTTAAAGAGATCACTGAGTTGTCGAGCACGGCTCATCAACTAGAGATGCTAACAGAAGTGTTTGTCCATGGTTCTAATTGCATTGGTTTTTCAGGGGTTTGCTATTTCAGTTCTGCCCATGGTGGAAATTCGGGCAACCGTGGTCGTTGCAGTCAGCCTTGCAGAGATCAATATCAACGCACCGATGTTGGCGCTGATTACCCGCTCAACATGAAAGACAATTCTGCTTTTGATGATCTTGAAGCCCTCATTAATGCCGGTGTTGATTCGTTAAAGGTTGAAGGCCGGATCAAGAAGTCTCATTACGTGCATAGTGTTATTAGCACCTGGCGTCAGCAACTGACCAAATTGCAACAGCAGCAAGCTTTATCAAAGGACAAAACTGCGCTATACACTGTGTTTAACCGCGATTTTACTAACGGTTATCTAACGGGAACCGTCGGTAAAGAGATGTATATCGATAACCCTAGAGATAACGCAGTCCAGCACTTTAGCGCATTAGAGTCCAATGGTGAAACTCCTGACGTTGACGTCATTAAAGTGGTAAAGCAACGTCTTTATGATGAGAAAACACTGATCATTGATTCGGTCACTGAGCAGATCAAAACGCTCGATATTAGCAAGCCTGAAATCGCACTAGACATTAGCGGCAGTATTGGTACACCGCTTATGATTAATGTCTTTATTGCGGTAAGTGACACCCCTGTTTTCAGTGTGTTATCAACTAGTTGCTTAACTACAGCAGATAAATATCATTTATCTGCTGAGGAGCTAACGAGTCGATTCGCGAGTCTAAATTCTTTCAAATACAGGTTAAAGGCGGTTAACTGCACTGATCTAGCGAGTGATATCCATCTTTCATTTAAGGAACTTACTCAGATGAAAACGGCCATAGTTGCCTTTTTAAACGGCAATAAAGCGCTGCCTAAGCCAATTGAGTTCAGTGAGATCCGTAAACAACGGCTCGCGATTAGAACCCAGCAAATACAAGATAAGGCTGCTAAATCAACTACATTATCTGTTTTGATTGGTAACCGAAAAGATCTCGCCTTATATCAACAACTAAAGCAGCAAAGTGAGACTGAAAACATTAGCTTCTATTATGCAGTACCCGACTCAATTGCCGCAGAACAACAGAAGTTAACGGCGCTGTTTAACGCAAACCCTGAACTGACGCCTTGGTTTGGTGCAATTGTACTGCAAAATGATTTTGTAGCAGTAGAGCTGCTGCTTAAGGATATTCCGCAAACGCTTATAGCCACCAACAATAGCGGTGTCGGACATACGGCACATAAGCTTGGGATCTCCTGGATTGCAGGACCCCACCTCAACACCAGTAACTCATTTAGTTTAGACAGTTTGAAAAAGGTCGGTTGCGTTGGGGCATTTATCTCTAATGAACTGAATGCCAAACAGATAAAGGCGATTAATCCGCCGAAGAATTTTAGTCTGCATTACAGTGCATTGCATCCGATATTACTGATGACGAGTCGCCAATGTTTGTTCTTACAATCATCAGGTTGCGATAAATCGATTATGGACAGTGAGTGCTTATCGGTTTGTAAAAAACATACAAGCATTACTAATGTCAAAAACATCGACTTTATCGTTGATAAAAAGAGGCGCGAGCACAATAACTTGTTCGGTGCCGAGCACTTTTTCAACCCGGAGATTATTGAGGCATTACCGAATAAATTTGCCCATATCTTGTTAGATCTGCGCACTATAGCAACACAGAGTCAATTTATTTGGCCAAAAGCAGATCTCGTTAGTGCTGTTAATCAATTACTGAACTCAGGTGCTACTCCAGAAAAAGTAAACGTTCTTTACCAGGCGCTTTCGGCTTCTACACGGGCTCAATATTTGAAAGGTTTATAAGGTCATTTTCAGCCTCTTTACTTTAGCCCCTGACACCTGGTTAATGTTTTGCGGCGAGTATCAATATAATCGTCTACTTTTTACACATGCTTAGACTGAATTACTCCAGAATAGAACATCAACTTTTGATTTTAAAAAATCATTAGGCCAATTTTGGCTACTTAAACAGCACTTGAGTCTGTATAGAGGGGATTTTACTCATTCTTATCAATTTTTTACGGATAAAAGCTATCTAACTGTATAGAGTGGAATTATTAACCGTCATAAGAGGAACGACTATGCCAATAACACCTCTCTGCAGTGACCAGCTATATAGAACCTCAAGACTTAATCAGCTTGCACCTACCTGTAAATCAACTAAGCATTTAGAGCCGCTAGACAAAATTGTCGGCCAAGAAAGAGCTCAGCAAGCTGTTGAATTCGCGCTGTCCATGAAAGAAAAAGGCTACAACATCTACGCATTAGGCCGTAATGGACTAGGCAAACGTACTATGGTGTTACGCCATCTTAGCCGTCAAAAAGAAAACTCAAATGGACGTACGCTTTTTGATTGGTGCTATGTCGTTAATTTTGACGATACCCGCAATCCTAAAGTGCTCAAGCTTCCTGCGGGGAGTGGACTCGAATTTAAAAAGCAGATCGAAAAACTGATGCTCAAATTGTCCAAGGGCCTGCCTTTGGCTTTTGATAATGAAATGTATTTTTCTCGTGCTGATAAACTGAAGAATCAGTTAGCGTCAAAGCAAGAAGAAGCGTTAGTGTCGCTGACAGAAGAAGCCAAAAAACAAAGCATTAGTTTATCTATTTCGCCCCAAGGTAATTATGAGTTAGTCGCCCTTGACGGTGAAGAGCCACATACAGAGGAAAGCTACTTAATGCTTTCGTCGAAAAAGCGAGACACACTGCAAACTGCCATTAGCTCACTAGAATCAAAACTTCGCACCATCGTAAGACAAATTACAGTATGGGAAGATGAGTACTCTGAAAAACAGCAAAAGCATGATGAACAAGTCGCCGAAGAAGTCTTGTCACTGGCCTTTACTAAGCTAAAAGAGAGTTATAAAGATCAAGCGAATGTGAAAGCTTATATAAAAGCGATGCATAAAGACATTTTGGACAACCTCGATATCTTTCTTGAAGAAAGTGAAGAGCAAGCTGCCCTCGCTTATGCATCTATGAGTAAGAAGATGCCAAGGCGTTACCAAATTAACGTGCTGGTTGCACAGGAGTCGCCCAATCAGCCGATAATTGTTGAAGAGACCCCCAATTACCACACTATTTTTGGTTACGTGGAAACAGCGACTTACAAGGGAACCGTTTTTACTGATTTCTCTTTGATCCGCCCTGGTAGTTTGCACAAAGCCAATGGCGGCGTATTGATGATAGATGCGGTTAAAGTGCTTGAACATCCCTATGTTTGGGATGGTCTTAAACGTGCATTGCGCTCTCGCAAGCTGAGTTTAACCTCTCTCGAGCGGGAAGTGACATTGTCTGGTGCAATTTCACTTGATCCTGAAGCGATACCGTTAGATGTAAAAATCATATTGTTTGGCGACTTCTCTACATACAAGCTATTGCAACAATATGACGCCGAGTTTACCGAGCTATTTAGAGTGACTGCGGACTTTGAAGATAGCATGCCGCGAACAGATGAATCTGAGAGCCACTATGCGCAGTTTATCTCTAGTATTGTCCACAGCAATAAGATGCTGCACTGCGACCGTAAAGCGATAGCCAGGATCATTGAGTTTAGCTCTCGTCAAGCCGACGATCAGAACTTACTCTCTTTGCACTCGGTTGATATTGCTAATTTGCTCAGAGAGGCAAATTACTGCGCGCGCAACGTCAATTCAAATATGATCCGCACCAGCCATGTTGAGCAGGCATTGATTAACAAAGAGCAGCGTATGTGTCGTGCTAAAGACGATTATATGCAAAGTTTCATTAACGGCACCACACTAATAACGACTGAAGGTAAGAAAACCGGCCAAGTAAATGCGCTATCAGTCATGTCGACCACTGATTATCAATTTGGCTCGCCGAGTCGTATTACCGCAACTACCTCTTTTGGTGAGGGACGTGTTTTTGATATCGAGCGCAAGGTTGAACTCAGCGGTAGTATTCACTCTAAAGGGGTGATGATTTTGACCGCGTATATTGCATCAATCTTGGGAAAAACAGACAAAATCCCCTTGTCGACTCATCTTACTTTTGAGCAATCCTATGGTGGCGTTGATGGTGATAGCGCCACGATGGCAGAGCTGTGTGCGATGTTGTCCTCTTTTGCTGACCAGCCACTTCGGCAGGATATTGCTATTACGGGTTCAATGAACCAGTTTGGTGAATCGCAGCCCATAGGCGGTGTAAATGAGAAAATCGAAGGTTTCTTTGATGTTTGTAAAATTAAAGGTCGCAAGAATAGCCAAGGTGTCATCATCCCAGCTGCCAATATTCATAATTTGATGTTGAGAGCCGACATTGTTGCTGCTGTTAAGAAAGGTAAGTTTCATATCTGGGCCATCGATCATGTAGATCAAGCCATTGAACTACTTACCGGGATTGAAGTGGGTAAAGCAGATAAGCAAGGCAACTATCACCCTAAAAGCTTACTGGGTAAGTCTCAGCTAAGGTTAAAGTCGCTTTACAAAAAAAATCGTAAATCTGAGTAATTGATTTACGATCAAAAAAGGCCGAACATTTGTTCGGCCTTTTTGCTTAACTTTTGAAGTTAAGCAAATACAGCTTGTAGTGGCGGTACCACTTGCTTCTTACGGCTAAGCACGCCATCAAGCCACACTTTACCGTCGCTTGATTGCTTATCAAAAGCAGATTCTATTATGGTTAAATCGTCACTGACGATAAGCACTTCTGAACCCTCTTTCATGATGTCGGTTAGCAGCAATAACACGCTATGGCGATTTCCTTCGGTTTTTAATGCTGCAATGTCAGCAGCTAAACCGGCTTTGATATCGTCAAATACTGCTAAGTCAATCACTTCAAGCTGGCCAATACCGACTAAGTTACCATTCATATTGAAGTCTTTAAAATCACGTAGTACAAGATCACGTGCTGGCGTGCCTTCGACTGCAGACTTAACCCTAAACATATCCATGCCAAGTTCTTTAAAGTCTTCAATACCGGCTATTTCAGCGAGCGCTTCAACACACTTAATATCGGCGGTAGTACAGGTTGGTGATTTAAAGATGACGGTATCACTTAGGATGGCACACATCATAATGCCAGCAATCCCTTTTGGGATCTCGACATTATAAAAATCATACATCATTTTAATAATGGTGTTGCTGCAGCCTACTGGGCGGATCCAACATTCAAGCGGTGTCGATGTGGTGAGATCACCCAATTTATGGTGATCAACAATACCGACAATCGTCGCTTCGGCAATATCATCTGGTGCTTGGGTCAGCTCTGAATGATCGACAATATACACCTCTTCGCCAGCGTAGCTCATCTTAAGTTCTGGTGCATCAAACCCAAATTTGTCTAAAATAAACGCCGTTTCAGGTGATAGTTGACCTAAACGAGAAGCAATAGAGGCTTCTCCAATTTGGTTTCTTAGATGTGCTAGTGCGATTGCACCACAAATTGAATCTGAATCTGGGATTTTGTGGCCCACGACATAAACTGGCATAAATTACGCTCTCCTTTAATTTTCGGCGATTTTAACAAACTTTTTGCTAATGCGGAATTAGCAAAAAGGTCGAATACGTCGTCCATACCCCAATATACTCCTTTTTAAGCCAATCTACCTAGCCGAGCGCTTGGTGTAAGAGTTTTACGGGTGCAGTTGAACTGCGCAACATCAGAACGAAAGTTTGCGGTAATTGCGATACATTGCTCAAAATAGACCTTAAAATACCGAATTTAGCTGCAGTTAAGCGCTGTATCTATCAAAAAGCACTGTTTTGCTGTATAAGCATGCGTCCTATTACACTTTTTACATTAGAGCTTGGTAACGATGTCAGACAAATTTTTTTTTAAAGGTCGCAAAAACCCTAAACCGAAACATGAAAGTTACGGATTCAACACTAAACGTGTAGCCAAGCTTGGTACCGACGTAAACCCTCTTGTTTTATCGGTTCAAAGTGAACAGCGCCTTGAAGAGATAAACCTGTTACTGTCTGATAATCAACTTGTTGGTAAGGTCACAATTGACACTTCAATAGAAGAAAACGTCATCGATTTGATGGGCATTCTTAATAAA
Source organism: Shewanella abyssi (assembly GCF_023284025.1). Classification (GTDB taxonomy): domain Bacteria; phylum Pseudomonadota; class Gammaproteobacteria; order Enterobacterales; family Shewanellaceae; genus Shewanella; species Shewanella abyssi. The sequence goes on from NZ_JAKIKR010000001.1 coordinate 329,366, forward strand.
CCGGTAACGACCCGTATTGAAAAACAGCCTAATCGAAATGAACCTTGTCCATGCGGTAGTGGTAAAAAATATAAGAAGTGCTGTGTCTAATCCAAGCAACGAAGCTATTTAGTGACGCTCTTTTTAACGATAAATAGTGTTATTGGTGAAGGATGTAACGTCCTTCGCTCTCTTTATTGTTTATCACGACGATAGAACCAATCCCCGCTACAACGCTTGTTTTAACCGCCGTCAGTCTTGCTACCATTTTGTGTGTTACATTTTTGAGCATTTAAAACTGCCATTGACACAGTTGCCATGCCGCATAAAAAACCACATAGAGCCTAAGCGCAAGCTCAGCACTTTTCTGTATGTGCCTGTAATGATTGGCTATTGTATATCATCTGTTTTAATTAAAGCAAAGGTAAGTCAAAATCGCTCTATTAATAGTGTGGATCCTCGAAACACAAGTTTACATAATCCCCCTGTTACATTTCTCTACATCTATTAACATACAGTCAAACTAATAGTTAGATTTTGTTTAACCATTTGAGTTGTCGGTTAGAAAAGTGATGAGTGTTGGGCTCGCTTCAACAAGAGGATGTGTTCGTGGCTACAAAAAAACAGATAATTTTACCCGTGGTAGTAATAGCAATTGGTGTTGCAGGATTCTTTGGCATGGCAGCACTTAAAAAACCACCAGAAGAGAAAGCAGAAATAGATACAACACCTTTAGTTTCTGTACAGACCGTCGAAATTAAACCAATGGATTTTTCAGTCAACTCTTATGGTGTCGTTGCCGCTAAGTATGAAACTGAACTTGTGTCTCAGGTTAATGGCGAAATTGTATTCCTATCCGAAAAGTTTGTTCGCGGTGGATTCGTTAAAAAAGGCGATGTATTAGCTAAAATAGACCCTAGTGATTATGACGCTGCTCTAATTGATGCACAGGCCAGTATGGCATCAGCACGAGCCACTCTAGTGCAAGAAAAAGCCTTCGGTAAAGTTGCTGAAGCTGAATGGAAACGCATTAAAGATGGTGTTCCGACTGAACTCAGCCTGCGTAAACCACAATTAGCCCAAGAGATTGCCAAACTAAACTCCTCTGAAGCAGGCCTTAAACGTGCCAAACGTAATGTAGAGCGCACGGTGATTAAGGCGCCCTATGATGCGCTTATTGAAGCGCGCAATATCGGTCTGGGTTCCTATGTCAGCATGGGTAGCAAAGTTGGTAAGGTGTTAAGCACTGATGATGCTGAGATAAGACTGCCTATCGCAGACAAAGAGCTGCAGTTTTTGCATGATAAAGGCAAATACGCAGAAGTTTTGCTTAAAGGCCAGTTCGCCGGAAAGCCTCAAGTCTGGAAAGCGAAAATAGTTCGCAGCGAAGGGGTTATTGATAGCCGTAGTCGCATGACCTATCTGGTTGCCGAGGTTTCAGATCCATACGGGCTAAATTCAGATACCAATGAACTTCGATATGGAACGTATGTTACCGCCAGTATTGAAGGGCTGCATGCTGGTCAAGTTACTGAAGTCGCGCGTCATCTAGTGATTAATAATCAAGTCGCTGTTTTGGATGATGACAACAAGCTGAGATATAAAGATGTCAACATTGTTCGCCAAATCGGCTCGAAAGTCATCATCACAGATGGTTTAGATGCTGGAATGAATCTGATTACTTCAGCGCTTGATTATCCGATTGAGGGGATGCAGCTAGCACTGCCTAAGGAAAAGTCACTAGACAATGACGATTCTGATCCACAACCGACGCAGATAGCGATGGGCGAAAAGGAATAGTCATGATTGATACCAATAAAGGCATTATTGCCTGGTTTGCTCGCAACAGTGTTGCCGCAAACCTGCTAATGATCATTATTTTGTTAGGTGGTTTGCTCACCGCAAATACCATCCGCAAACAGTTTTTCCCCGCAGTAGAGATTAATTGGCTTGAATTTAATGCGGTCTACCCTGGCGCCGCTCCGCAAGAAGTAGAGGAAGGGATAACCATTAAGATTGAGGAAGCGCTTGAGAGCGTTCAAGGTCTTAAACGTGTCATAACCTACTCAAACCGTAATGCGTCATCTGGTTATTTCCGCATTGAAGATTCATACGATCCGCAAGTGGTACTTGAAGAGGTAAAATCAGAGATTGATTCAATTTCGAGTTTTCCCGACGGCATGGAACGACCGAAAGTCGAACGTATTAAGCTTCGACAAGAGGTGATGTACGTCAGCCTCTATGGCGACTTGAATAAACGCCAACTTAAAGATCTGGGCGAGAAAATCCATGATGAGTTAATGCAACTTCCCAAAGTTAACATTACTGAATTTTATGGTGGATTGGGTTATGAAATAGCCATCGAAGTCAGTAAGGACAGGCTTCGAGAGTTTGGACTTAGCTTTAATGATGTGGCTGCGGCGGTACGTGGATATTCTCGTAATATGTCTGCTGGGCAAATTCGAGCTGAGAACGGTTATATTAACCTGCGTGTACAAAACCAAGCGTATGTTGGCTATGAGTTTGAAAGCTTACCGTTAATTACCTTAGAAGATGGCTCAACGCTCCTATTAGGTGATGTGGCCACTGTCATAGATGGTTTTCAGGAAGGGATCCAATACTCTAAGTTTAACGGTAAAAACTCAGTAACCTTCTTTATCGGCGCAGCTAACGATCAAAGCTTGACTGACGTTGCAGATGTGGTGAAAGGTTATATCGCAGAAAAGAAGTTAGAGTTACCACAAGGCGTAAAGTTAGAGCCTTGGGTCGATATGACCTATTATCTTGAAGGTCGTTTGAATTTGATGCTAGACAGCATGAAAAGTGGTGCTGTGTTGGTATTTATTCTACTGGCGTTATTCTTAAGGGTTAGGTTAGCGTTTTGGGTGATGATGGGTTTACCTGTTTGTTTCCTTGGCACGCTACTCTTTATGCCTATGGGCATGATTGATGTCACCATTAACGTTATTAGTCTATTTGCCTTTATTCTGGTGCTGGGTATTGTCGTCGATGACGCCATTGTCATGGGAGAAAGTGCCCACGCAGAATGCGAAGAAAAAGGGCAAAGCCTCGATAATGTAATTCGAGGCGTTAAACGTGTCGCAATGCCAGCGACTTTTGGTGTGTTAACCACCATTGCCGCTTTCTTGCCTATCACCCTCGATGATGGTCCCTCCTCTGCTTTTGGGCAAGCCATTGGTTTTGTGGTGATTTTGTGCCTAATATTTTCATTAGTAGAGTCAAAACTGATTTTGCCGGCGCATTTAGCCCGCATGAAACCGCCAAAAGTGATTCAGCCAGGGTCCAAAAATCCATTAGATTGGCTGCGTATTGTGGTCAACTTTCTGCAGAAGAAAGTCGATACAGGTCTTAAGATCCTAATCACACAATACTACCGCCCCTCTTTAGAACTTGCGGTTAAGTATCGCTACACAGTGATTATGATCTTTATCAGCTTAATCATGATCTGTGCTGGTTTATATGCTGGTGGATTGGTGCGCTTTATTGGTCAGCCTAAGATCCCCCATGACTTTCCTCGCATCACGTTTGAGATGAACATTGATGCATCAGAGAGTGCGACACTAAGTGCCGCCCTTGAAATTGAAAAAGCACTACGCAGCGTCGATAAGGATTTAGAAGAGCAGTACGGTCAGAAAATGATCTCTGACATGCAGGTAGAGCTTAGAGGGCGTACATCAGCCCAAGTGATGACTAAGCTTGTTGATCCAGAAATTCGCCCAATGGATACTTTTGCAGTCGCAGAACTTTGGCGACAAAGTATGCCGTTAATCCCGGGTATGAAGTCATTTACGATTCGAGATAACCTATTTGGTGGTGGTCGAGATGATGGTGATATTAGCTTTAGGCTCGAAGGTAAGGATGATGTTCAGCTCATTGCTGCCGCTAAGGAGCTAAAAGCTAAACTCAATAGCCTAAAAGGCGTTGGTGATGTTAACGACAGTCGCCAATCAAGTGCTAAAGAGGTTCAATTTGAACTTAAGCCATTAGCAAATAGCTTAGGCTTAACCTTAGCGGATATCGCCAGCCAAGTAGCTAACGGCTTCTATGGTCTCGAAGCCCAGCGTATTTTACGTAACGGCGAAGAGATTAAAGTGATGCTTCGTTATCCTGAAGAGCAACGTAATTCTATTGCTCAGGTATCTGATGTATTGATTAAGACGCCACAAGGCGCTGAAATACCCTTATCGGAAGTGGCGAACATCATCATCACCGATGGCGTTAACAGTATTCGCCGTGAGAATGGTAATCGTACCATCAACGTTTGGGGTTCTGTTGATGCAGACCAAGCTGAACCATTTAAGTTAGCCAAAGATGTTCGTGATAACTTCTTGCCTGAGTTACTGGCTAAGTATCCTAGGGTTAAAAGTGAGGTGTCAGGCAACATTCAGGAGCAACTTGATAGCGCCGATACGCAGTTAAGAGATTTCCTTATCTCTATGCTAGTGATCTATAGCCTACTTGCAGTGCCTTTAAAGTCATATGCACAGCCTATCATGATCATGTCAGTGATCCCGTTTGGTGTAATAGGTTCGGTATTAGGCCACATGTTGTTGGGGCTCGATCTCAGTGCCCTTTCGGTGTTCGGTATTATTGCCGCTGCGGGTGTGGTGGTGAACGACTCCTTGGTGATGGTGGATTACATCAATAAATCGAGAGAGTCCGGAACGGCGATGAAGCGTGCTGTCCTTGAAGCGGGTTGTCGACGCTTTCGAGCGATTATGCTGACATCACTAACGACCTTTATCGGCCTAGTACCGATCATGGCTGAAACCAGCATGCAGGCGCAGATGGTCATTCCGATGGCAGTATCACTTGCCTTTGGTGTCTTGTTCGCGACGGTCGTTACCTTGGTGCTTATCCCTTGCCTTTACGTGACTATCGAAGATATCAAACGCTTGGTTGGCAGTAAGTCACGGGTTGAAGAGCCCATTGAAGAACAGGATTTCACCCAACCTGTACTTCAAAACAGTTAACTGTCAGAGCAAAGACAATAGTATTGATCAGGCGTTAGCCTATCTAAAAAGCCCGCTAGCTTTCGTTAGCGGGCTTTTTAATGTTAGAGCAGTATAGTGATGACCGTCCTCTCGACTAACTATCGCCGCTCGTTCTGTCTGCACCCCATTTAATCGCTTTACTTAAGCCTGGACTCTGACTATGGCAGACATCATTATTATCTTTTCTTAAAATTTGCCGATGTCTTGTAATAAATTGTCACACTGGCTATAAATACTAAATTTCGACGTGGCATAATCATATGCAAGCTGCCCTTTCGTTTTTTTCCAATCTTCGGAAAATGCCTTTTTAATTTCACGATATAACGCATCTTCAAGTTCCACCCCTTCACACTCTGGAATTAAACTTCCAACTTCAGCTGTCACAAAGTCTTTTGGACCGCCAGATCTAACACCAATCACAGGAGTACCACACCCTAGGCATTCAATTAAAACCAAACCAAAGGGCTCATTTCTGGAAGGATATACACCAATATCTGCAATTGAATTTATTGCAGCTATCTGAGATTGCGGTAGAGGACCTAGAAAATAGGTCTGCTTAAGCGCTAACTTTTCATAGGCCATTTGATGATAAGTCTTAATAGAGGCAGCTGGACCCGATCCAATAATCAATGTGGTTACATCAAACTCCTCTTCGTATCTTTTGGCAGCCCCAAGAACAGTCTCTAGTCTTTTCCAGTCGGCAAATTTTCCACAAAATACAACAACTTTATCTGCAGTGGTTTTAATTGAATCAGGACATCCTTTACTGACTATATTGGTAAGCTTAAGGGTGGATAAAAAGCTCGCTCGATTGCTAAATAGTGACTTGTCCTGCTTAAAAATATCACTTGAATAACCATTTTGAGACAACACTAGTCTCTCTCTTGGGTACTCCTCATAGAGTTCTAAGAACTTCTCTAATTGTTCATTTGATATTGTGGCACAAACATCTATTTTACTTGCCTTACCAAAAATGCCTTCGTTTATCATAAAACTAAAAAATCTTAATGGATACTCGGGGTCGATACCTTTTTTCTCATGGGAAAACATCTTTAAAGCGGTGCCATGAACGAAACATACTAGCTTAAAAGGGGCCTTTCCCTGTTCCATCCATTTCTCTTTTATTCTAGTCATAACCAATGGATTTAAAAAACTATGGTGAGCAATAACAGTAGTGATAGCTATGCCTTCTCGTTGCTCTGCCGCAAGCATTGCCTTCTCTGTTGAATCCATCAAGTAAACGATGTACTTATCAAATACCTCTTCCGTCATAGAGTGAAAGCGATAAGAACTAACGGGAGAGATGGATTCACAGATCGGCACTTCATGATCAAGCTTAAGGATTGACACCAGTGGATCATCACTCGTTTGATGAGAGGACGGGTATACCGAATAGCACACCGTATCTTTCATATTGTTATAAACATTATGATGAGACTCATGCAAAATCCCAGAACCTGGTGCAAATTCACCTTCCCGCTGCCAGTTGTTTGTACCTAACTGAAAAATAAAGTTTTTAGACATCTCAAATCCTTGTGATAAATCACTTAAATATCCTTTATGCCATTATAGCTCTAAATTTTGATGATGAACTTAAGTCGTCATTATTAGCGTTTTCGACTGTGGTGCAGGGATAGTTGGTTCTAATCGAAAGGAACCCGAGGGCTTTTATTCGGACATACGAAAAGCCCCTGGAAAGTAAAGATAGGCTAGGTGTTGGCACCGGACGGATACGTTGTCCTCACTATGGCTGGCCAGATTTAATGTTGAAATGTAGCGAACTAAGCTAAAAATATCGCGCGGTTAATGCGGTTTAAATAGGGTAACAAGCAATGAAAAGCTCGGTATCAGTTGACCTGATACCGAGCTTTTTTAGATACTTAAAAAATTTTGAAAAAATCTTATCGATTAAGGCGCATCTACCGATAAGTTTTGAGCAGAGTTTTTATTGGACTCCACCGTTGTTTCAGTTGCTGATCCATTCGTTGTTTCGAGGTTATCCGCCGTGCTAGCAAGTTCTTGATGCAGGGATTTATACAAACCCCATGTCGTTAATATCAGCACCACCGAATAAGGTAACGCGGCAACAATCGAGGCAGTTTGCAGGGCTTTTAGGCCGCCGGCTAGCAATAAGACTCCAGCAACAGCGCCAATTGATATGCCCCAGAAAATACGATAGCGTGTTGGTGGATGCTCTTCACCCATGGACAACAAAGTACAGATAACCAAGGTAGCAGAATCAGCCGAGGTCACAAAATAAGTCACCAATAACAAGGTACAAATAGACGCACCTAGTAATGTTAAAACCGTGCCTAAGTCCATTAATTCAATCGTGGTAAATAAAGCGATGGTAATATCTTTGTTTACCGCCTCTACCACACCGCCGCCACCAAATAGCTCAAGGAAAATAGCGGTGTTGCCGAATGTAGAAATCCAGAAGGTTGCTAATAACGTCGGTGCCAGTAACACCCCTAATACAAACTCTTTAATGGTGCGGCCTTTAGAGATACGAGCGATAAACATGCCAACAAACGGTGCCCATGCAATCCACCACCCCCAGTAAAAGATTGTCCACCATCCTTGCCATTGACCTTTAGGATCTGGGTCAACCCAAAAACCTAATGCAATGGTATTTTCGAGATAATCGCCGATGTTGGTGACAAATGATCCTAATAAGTATGCCGTTGGACCGAAGATTAAGAAGAAAGCCAAAATCACACCCGTCAGCTTCATGTTGAATTCACTGAGTAACTTAATGCCTTTGTTAACGCCACTGAGCACAGATAAGGTCGCCAAAACTGAGATGGCAGCGATCAAAACAACCTGATTAGTGGTAGAAATGCCCATGCCAAACAAGTAATTCAGTCCGGCGTTCATTTGCTGCGCCCCAAGCCCTAACGATGTCGCGATGCCAAAAACAGTACCGAATACCGCCAATAAGTCAGCAGTATGGCCGATTGGACCATAAATACGATCACCAAAAATAGGGTATAAACCTGAGCGAACCGACAGCGGCAGACCTTTGCGGTAACTGAAATAAGCTAATGCCAGACCCGAAATCGCAAACAAGCCCCAGCCGTGCAGTCCCCAGTGAAAGAAGCTAATGCGCATCGCCACTTGTGCCGATTCGACCGATAAGGCCTGACCTTCAGTAATAAATGGGTTGCTTTGAAAATGATAAATCGGTTCGGCGATGCTCCAAAACAAAATGCCGATGCCAATACCAGCGCCAAACAGCATTGAGAACCAAGAGAAAAAGCTATATTCAGGCTTTTCATTATCTTTACCGAGTCGGATATTACCGTAACGACTAAAAATAGTGTAAATGGCCAGAAACAGAAATACGTTAACTAGCCCAACATAATACCACGCTAGATCAGTGGCGATAAAAGACTTTGCGGCGCTATAAATTGAGTCCGCATATGCAGGATCTATGATGGTAAATAGCACAAAAGCGAAAACCAGCAAGGCCGAGCCAATGGCCATGACCGGGTTAACACCGGAAAATAATCCGCTGCTGTTGTTCATATTAGGGATATTATTCATGAGGGGTTCCTGTAGCAGCCAATACAGTCGGCGACGAATGCTCATCGACAAAAGATATCAGAGTTAAAACATTATTATTTTCTATTTTCATTCTCCTTCGGTTAGGTTATAGAGCATCAGCTATCGAGTGACTAAATTCTGAAATAAAGTTAAACAATGACCAAAAATCGATACCAGTGCATATTGTGCAAGAGTGTAAATGATCACAACCAATAAAAATCATCCCATAGAGGCATTGTGCCTAATTAAACTGAACCTTTGCCCATAAAGACGATTAGATCACTCTAATGAACGCTCATCTTGGGTGTCCATGGGAAAACTAACATAACATTGTCGACAGGAACCAATAGGCGCTGGTCAATCCTTGTTCGGTGACGTTTTGGATCGACGAAGGAGCTATTTCAAACCGGTACAGTAAAACACGCCACGGCGGTCGCGATAGAGGACATAGCTACAGCTATCATGGGATTCAAATTTTTGGATTGACTCTAGGAGCCTGTGAGGGCTTTTCTAATGTGGCGCAGTGATAGCTGGCTTTAATCGAAAGGAACTCTGGGGTTCTATCGCTCACGTACGAAAAAGCCCCTGCATTTCTGCTGGGGCTTCATCTTAATGTGGCGGAGGGATTGCTGGCTTTAAATAATAGGAACCTAGGGTTCAGTCCGGCCATTTTTATACACAAAAAATAGAAAGCAAAAAGCCCGATATCTTTCGATATCGGGCTTTTCTAATGTGGCGGAGAGATAGGGATTTGAACCCTAGATGGGCTACAAACCCATGCCGGTTTTCAAGACCGGTGCATTCGACCACTCTGCCATCTCTCCGAACGCCGCGAATAATATAGCGCTCGATTAATCTTGTAAAGGCTTAATTATAGATTTTTGTGTACTTGGTCAATTACACTGCAGATTGCTTACTTTTGCTCTTGATCCACACCGATTCTAGCGGGATCAGGGAAAACAAAGTTTTTATTAACCTCTGTCCAAGTCTTGTAGTTACGAAGCTTAAAGCCAGCAAAGACAATAAATGAACAAAGCATTATTCCCCAGCCTATCGCCAGTTCGCCTTTACTAGCCCAAATAGCCACTATGCTTGATGCACCAAATGATAAGCTAATTTGGATGAAGTTTTGTAGCCCGGCGGCTTTTGCTGCATTTTTAGAAAATTGCTGCAACGCACCATTCACTACTATCGGATAGATAGCACCGTTACATGCCGCTAATATTGAAAATGCTGCAAGTAATGGGAAAATCGATAACCCTTTAATTAGAATAGTAACTAACACGATGGTAAATACACTTAGGCCAAATACACTTAGCAGTACTTTTAACGCCGTTTCAGAGCCAGACTTACGAATTAGAGTCTTACTCCCATAGCCGCCTAAAATAAACATTAACGTTTGTGGAATAAAGCTAAGACCGATGGCTGTGGCATCGAACCCATGTTGCTCCATTACCATTGGCCAAACGGTAAGGTAGGAGAAAAATGCGCCAGAACACGCACCAAATATAATAACGTTACCCAAATATTTGGTATTTTTTAAAATAGAAAGGTAGCTGATCTCACTCTTATGCTCCACTAAAGCTTTAGTTTCGCTTGGCACGAAGCAAACTGTTAAAGCAATCATGGCAACAGCTAAACAAGTTAACGTAACAAAGATACTTTCCCAACCGAATGATTGCAGTATGAATGCACCAGCTATCGGCGCTAACGCAGGTGAAAGTGCAACCAAAGGCATGATATTGGAGAAAACATTTTGTGCTTTCGTCGAGTCATATTTCTCAATCACAATGGCTTGCCAGATAACCCCAGCGGAGCAAGCGCCGATGGCTTGTACAAAGCGTGAGATATTAAACACCAACATCGACTCACTCGTCGCCAGTGAAAGACTGGCGAGCGTGAATACCACTAAGCCAAAAATAAGTGCATTTCGCTTACCGAAGCGTTCTACTATCGGGCCATAAATAAGTTGGCCCAATGCGAGTCCGGCTAAGAAAAATGTTAATGACATAGCCACTTGTGATGGTGATGTTGCCATTGTGTCTTCAATTGCTTTGAAAGCAGGCAAATACATATCGGTGGCGATGAATCCAAGCATGCTTAGTAGCGCGAGATAGGATAGAAATATATAGTATTTAGCGTTCATTAGAGATTTCATAAGTTAAAAATTAGAATTTGATTAATTAGGCTGCGCAGTGTAAACACTTGCTAAATCGCTGTGA
>NZ_JAKIKR010000002.1 GCF_023284025.1 Shewanella abyssi
TGAAATCCTATATGTGGGTTTATTGCTCTGGTGCGGATGGGCCGAGTATCGAACCTCGATATCAGGATTTAGACAGCATTGTTCTGTACGACTATCAAGACGGTAGCCGCGCGAGCACTTGCGTGAGTCATTTTCTTGCCACTGAACATACCGTGTTTAATGGTTATTTACAGGTCGATGGCTACGCGGCTTACCAACGGGCAAATGACAAACTAGTGGGCTGTTGGGCGCATGCGCGGCGTAAATTCAAAGAAGCGATAGTGGCACAAGGAAAAACAAAAACAGGCAAAGTTAGCAAGGCGGATATGGCACTGGGCATGATAGCTAAGCTGTACCGAATTGAAACGAAAATTCAATCACTCAGTCTTGAGGAGCGACTGTATTTTAGACGTACTCACTCAAGCGCACAGCTCGCCCTGTTTAAGCAGTGGCTAGATAAATCAGTTCAACAAGTGTCAAAGCAAAGTGCCCTCGGTCAAGCCATACATTACAGCCTCAACCAATGGTCAAAGCTGAGCCGTTACACTGACGACAGTGGACTCAATATCGACAACAACCGTGCTGAACGCGCCGTAAAACCGTTTGTGATAGGACGTAAAAACTGGCTGTTCAATCACAATCATCGCGGGGCTGAGGCCAGTGCCATTTTGTACAGCATCATAGAAACCGCCAAAGCGAATGGACTAACACCGTTCGATTACATCGAACACTGCTTAGAGCAGCTATCTTCACCTCACTGCGATCTCAGCAGGCTCTTACCCTGGCACGTCAATCTAAGCAAGGCGTAGTTCGTCGGACGCTCACGAGGTAATGAGGGAACATTAAGTTTAAAAGCTATGCTTAGTCTCCTGAAAGGCAAACAGCGCTTGATAATTGACGATGCCGTTATTGATATGGAAAGTTCTATATAAGGCATGAATCATGGTCGTCAGTGATACTAATGACACACTTCACTGCAGCGTATAACCCTATCTTAAACTGTCGGAACTATCAGGTAATTAATGCGCTTGTGATAAAGTAAAGCCACCATTGACGGTGGCTTTAAATAGATGAAGTGACCTTCTTCGATCATGACTCGTTGGTTAACTAGTCTACGCCCAAGAAACCACCCGTTTGATGAGCCCATAGCTGAGCGTAGATCCCATCGGAATGAATAAGCTCTTGATGGGTGCCTTGTTCAACTATTTTCCCTTTATCGATTACGATCAATCTATCCATTGCAGCAATAGTCGATAAGCGGTGTGCAATCGCAATAACCGTTTTACCTTCCATAAGTTGGTATAGGCTTTCTTGAATTGCAGCCTCTACTTCAGAATCTAACGCTGATGTCGCCTCATCGAGTAATAAAATCGGTGCATTTTTTAGCAGTACACGTGCAATTGCAACTCGCTGACGTTGACCACCAGACAGTTTTACGCCGCGTTCGCCGACTTGAGCGTCTAACCCTATGTTGCCTTCAGGATCGCTTAGGCCTTGAATAAACTCATATGCTTGCGAATGTTTGATTGCACTGGTTAATTCGTCTTCAGAGGCATCAGGGTTACCGTAGAGAATGTTTTCTCTAATGGATCGGTGGAGCAGGGAGGTATCTTGGGTGACCATACCAATATGTGCGCGTAGCGAATCTTGAGTCACTTGGGTTATATCTTGTTTATCAATAAGGATTTTTCCCGCTTCAACATCATGAAAACGCATTAACAAGTTAACTAAAGTTGACTTACCTGCACCAGAGCGACCAACTAAGCCGACCTTTTCTCCTGCTTTGATATTGAGATTTAAATTGTCTATAACACCGGTATTTTCACCGTAATGAAAACTCACGTCGTTAAAATCAATACAGCCTCTATCAACCGTTAGATCAGGCGCATTATCAATATCGGTGATTTCAGTCGGCTTAGATATTGTATTCATCCCGTCCGCTACGGTACCAATATTTTCAAATAGGGAGCTTATTTCCCACATTATCCATTGAGACATGCCGTTAAGACGCAATGATAAGCTAATGGCTATTGCAATGGACCCAACAGTAATAGCACTGTCACTCCATAGCCAAATTGATACCGCTGCAATACTAAACGCCAACATGTAATTAATGATTTGCACGCTAACATTTATCCAAGTCACTAGACGCATTTGACGATAAACGGTATGCAGGAAGGTCTTCATGCTGCCTTTTGCGTATTCAGCTTCTTTCTGGGTGTGAGAGAACAGTTTTACCGTGGTAATGTTGGTATAACTATCGACAATACGCCCCATCATGGTTGAGCGTGCATCTGCCTGTTCTGTCGATACTTTTTTAAGCTTAGGTAAGAACTTTACTTGTAAAGCAATGTAAACCAACAGCCACACAAGCATGGGTAGCATCAATCTTAAGTCGGCTTTTGCAATCATCACTACCATAGAAGTAAAATACACCAAGATATAAACCAATACATCGAGTAATTTAGTGACGGTTTCTCGTACTGCAAGTGAAGTTTGCATCACTTTAGTGGCAATACGACCGGCAAAATCATTTTGATAAAAAGACACACTTTGTTTGAGCAAGTAGCGATGAGCAAGCCAGCGAATGGACATGGGATAATTTCCCAGCAGCCCTTGGTAAACAATCAATGCGTGCAATAAGACCAGTGTTGGAATAACGACTAAGACAAGAATCGTCATCCCAAGTAACTTCATGCCCTCTTTTTCAAATAGAGTTTCAGGGTCATTATTGATTAGAAGATCGACCAGGTCGCCCATAAAACCGAATAAAGACACCTCTAAGATAGCTAGCAGCGCCGTTAAAATAGACATAATAACTAACGGTACTTCAAACCCTTTGGTGTAATGGCGACAAAAGGCATAGATCCCTTTAGGGGGTTGTTCTGGTTCTTCCGGGGGTAGAGCATTTACCCAAGATTCAAATCTCTTAAACATGTAATGTCTCAGTTGTTATTAATTGATTGTCAAAATGTTTCTTAATAGGGCTAGCATACTCGGAATTGAAGACCTAAGGGTAAGATTTTATCCAGTTCCGTTTTCCGCTAGTGGTAAAGACATTGATTGGGTAATATCCATTTAACGCTTCGACTCATACGGAAAAATAATGATCGATCATGATTGTACTATCGCCAGTGAGATTTGCCGAAAAGCGAGGCTTGCGCGAGATGCTAGGTTTGATGGTCAGTTTTTTACTGGTGTGATTACTACCGGAATTTATTGTCGCAGCATTTGCCCCGCAGTGAGTCCTAAAGAGGAGAACGTGCGTTACTTTGACTCTCCATTTAAAGCTGCCAATGCGGGCTTAAGGCCTTGTTTACGTTGTCGTCCCGACAGTGCGCCGGGTTCATTTGCGTGGAAAGGTGTGGCAACCACGTTAGAGAGGGCGGTCTCATTAATTGATATGGGGGTGCTTACCGGAGTTGACGCCATCAGTATCGAGCAACTATCAGCACGTTTGGGGGTAAGTAGTCGCTATCTGCGTAAACTCTTTACTGAAGGGGTTGGCACTTCGGTAAAACAATACGCGCAGTACCGACAGTTGATGCTTGCTAAACAGTTATTGCATCAAACAGAACTAAGCATCACTCAAGTTGGGCTTGCTGCTGGATTTAATAGCATCCGCCGTTTCAACGAGGTGTTTAAACAAATATTGAAATTAACCCCATCGAGCTTTAGGAAACAGGCTGTGCCTGTCAATACCAACACCCAAGTTAGTTGTCACTCAACAGTTATTGAGCCGGTGATCTGTGCTGCAGAACCGCTAAAACTGAGTGTCGAGTTGTTTTATCGTCCGCCATTTGCATGGCAACAACAACATGATTTTTATCAAATAAGGGCCGTCCATAATATGGAGTGGCTAGAGAGTGACAACAATTATGGTCGCAGTTTTACCACCAATGGCGTGAGTGGTTACTTCGATGCTAAGCATAATAAAATACGGAATAGTTTTAACATTGATATTGTATTAGAAAACGAGCAAGGTCTTGTAGAACTTAGCGCTATCATCGCCAATATTAAAAGGGTGTTAGATCTAGATGCCAATATGCAGGCGATAGAACAAGTGTTGCACTTGTTAGCGCCATTGCAGCAAAAAATCATCCCAGGGTTGAGATTACTTGGCACCTGGTCCTCTTTTGAAGCAGGATGCAGAGCAGTACTAGGCCAGCAAGTTAGTATCATTCAGGCTTCAAAATTGTTGAATCAGTTAGTACTTGCTTATGGTGAACGGCGTATCATTGCTAACAAGGAGGTCGTTTTATTTCCTACTGCAGAGGTTATAGCGAACGCCAGCCTAGAGGAATTGAAGATGCCGGGTGCCAGAAAATTAGCCCTTAATGCACTAGGCAAGTTTGTAACACAATACCCCGCTGCAGAACTTAATGATTGGCTATCAATTAAAGGCATTGGCCCTTGGACTATCGCTTACGCACAAATGCGGGGGGCGAGCAGCCCCGACGTGCTGTTGTGTGGAGATTTGGTTGTTAAAAAGCGAGTGCTAGCGCTTTATCAGCAGTACAGTGAAACCCCTAACCAGGCATTAGAAATAGATTACAGCGCTCTGACAAAAGATATCGCCACTACCGTCAGCCCTTGGGGAAGTTATTTAACCTTTCAGTTATGGAATTTGTCATGAAGCCGTTAATACCAATAGCAAAACTTAATTTTGATACTAGCGCAGGTGTTATCTCGCTTTGTGCCAACGCATTAGGGCTGTCTCATCTCAATTTCATCCCACAATCAACAGATGGTTGGCAGACGCGAGAATTGACCTTGGACAGCAGCGCAAACAGTGAGGCTATCTCGCTGGCTAATATGCACTTAAGCCAAGCAAAGAATGAACTGCTTGAGTATTTAGCGGGTGAACGACAACAATTTAATGTGTCTATTGCGCCGCAGGGGACCGAGTTTCAACAGCAAGTTTGGCAAGCGCTTAGCAAGTTAGGTTACGGTGAAACATGCAGTTATGCCGATATCGCAACCAAAATTGGTCGTCCTAAAGCGGTGAGGGCGGTAGGCACTGCTAATGGCGCTAATCCCATTGCCATTATTGTGCCTTGCCATAGAGTGATCGGTAAAAATGGCACGTTAACGGGCTATGCCTACGGTATTGCACTAAAGCAAAAGTTGTTAGAAATGGAAGGGATCTGTCTATTTAAGTAGTGGCTAACGCTCATGTTGGTTAAAACTCAGTGCTTGTTAACGGTATTTACCATCAAGTAAAAGCTTTTGGGGCTAGATTAGCGTAGAATAACGCCCTTATTTTTGATTAGGCAACGCCCGTAAATATGACTCAGCCAGACCTGACAACTAAAGCCACTCCAACCTCTGTGGATAATGCCGCTAATCACCGTTCATTTGCGGAGTTAGGCTTGATCCCCGAACTGTTAGCAACGCTTACAGCGTTGGATTATCAGTCTCCAACCGCGATTCAGCAAAGCACTATTCCAGCCGTTATTGCCGGTCAAGATGTGTTAGGTGGCGCGATCACGGGTTCTGGCAAAACAGCGGCTTTTGCACTGCCCATCATCCAGCTACTTGCTACATCGTCAAGGCAAAGTAAGCAGGGTAATGTTGTTTCTAGTTTAGTCCTGGTGCCAACACGAGAATTGGCGCAGCAAGTGGCAGATAGTTTTATGCGTTATGCACAAAACATTAAGCCTAATCTAAAAGTACTCGCCGTTTACGGTGGTGTGTCAACCAATACTCAAATGCTGAGTTTACGTGGCGGTGCAGACATTCTGGTGGCAACGCCTGGTCGACTACTCGACTTGATCGCAAGCAATGCCGTCAAGTTAAACAAGGTCAGCACTTTAGTGCTCGATGAAGCAGATCGTATGTTGAGCTTAGGCTTTACAGAAGAGATCACCGCATTACTAGCGCAAATGCCTGCTAAAAAGCAAACGTTGCTATTCTCAGCGACTTTCCCTGAAGAAGTGACGTCGCTAACTGAATCATTGCTTAACAAGCCAGTGGACGTTCAGCTGCAAAGCCAAGAAGAAAATACCTTGCTACAGCGGGTGATCACGGTTAATCGTAACCGTAAAACACCCTTGTTAGTACAGCTTATTAAAGAGAATGATTGGCAACAAATTTTGATCTTTGCCAGCGCAAAATATACCTGTAATCGTTTAGCCCATAAACTTGATAATGCTGGAATAACCGCCGAGATCTTCCACAGTGATAAAGCCCAAGGCGCAAGAACTCGCGTTCTAGATGGTTTTAAACGAGGCGAGATCCGAGTGCTTATTGCAACTGATATCGCCGCCCGCGGTATTGATATTGAAAAGCTGCCGATTGTGATTAACTATGAGTTACCACGCAGCCCTGCTGATTACATGCACCGTATTGGTCGAAGTGGCCGCGCTGGCGAGGCGGGTATAGCGCTATCATTGATTTCTCACGATGAATATCAGCATTTCGCCGTGATTGAGAAAAAGAACAAATTAAAGCTTGAACGTGAACAACATCCAGGTTTTGAAGCCGATAAAGAAGCGCCAGAAGACTGTCCATCACGGGTAGAAAAACCGATGGCAAAACCGGCGGGTAGCGGTAAGAAACACCGTAATAAAATGCCACAGGCAAACACTGACCTTTGGTCAAAAAAGTAACTCACCATTGTAAATTTTACTTCGTTTAACACTAAGGTTATTTAGGAATAAATATGCAGCACCTATTTTGGTTAGTAGAAGGACAAATTGCAGGACGCAGTGGCCCCAATAAAGACCCGTGGAATTTGTCTGAATTGAAAGAGGAGGGCATAGATGCCATTCTTTCTGTTAATAATGGCGAGTCCTGTGAGGGTGCTGATTTTTCATCAGCGGGTATTGAATACAAGTGCATCCCTTTTTCGCGTAATGCCCCACCGGAAACCGGAGATCTTGAGTATTGTGTCGAACAAGTTCCAAAAGCACTGGCTTATATTCGTGAGTGCGAAGCACAAGGCAAAACGGTGCTAATCCATTGCCGATCAGGTAAAGATAGAACAGGGCTGATTATGGCTTACTATTTAATGGACAACGGCGCCGCGCCATTGCATGCTGTAAGCCAAATAAGAGCGATACGTGATATTGCTTTTAGCGCTGATGGTTGGGATCAATTTGCATTTGATGTGCTTTATGCGTTACAAGAATAGGTATTAGTTAACAACTGAAGTTACCCAATGAAAGCAATCGGATTGCTGACAAGCTTATTCATTAAATCTATGTTTATCTGGGCAGCCATAACGCTATTGGTTGGCTGCCAGACTGCTCCCCAATACCCTGATAAAACATCTACATTCAAGCTCTCTAAACAAACACTATCAGTACTTTCTCAGTATGTGGCAGCTGATCTTCAAGCTAATCCTAGTTTAACGGGCGTAGTGCCATTGAGTGACGGGGTTGATGCTTTCATTGCCAGGTTGGCCTTAGTTAATGCAGCAACGACAAGTATTGATCTGCAATACTATATTTATCGTGCTGATGAGTCTGGCAGATTGCTGTTATGGCATTTATTAGATGCAGCTGATCGTGGAGTCAGAGTTAGAATACTGCTCGACGACATGGCAAGCAAGGATGCTGACAATACGTTATTGATGTTGGCAATGAACAAAAATATTGATGTTCGGTTATATAATCCATCATTTGAACGATATTTCAGAAATCTCGCCTTTATCAGTAGCTTTTCTCGTTTAAACCATCGTATGCACAATAAATCACTCACGGTAGATAACACCATTACCGTAGTTGGTGGTCGCAATATTGGTAATGAGTATTTCTCTAATAATACCGATGTCGATTTTGGTGATTTTGACTTGATGGCCATTGGTGAGGCCGTCGATGAGGTGTCGGATCAATTTGATCTGTATTGGAATGCGCCTTTAACCGTTGAAATCAATGCGCTTGCTGAGGTTGAAGTGACAGAGCAAGAGTTAACGCAAGCTCTGGAGTTAGTTGAGACCAGTAAAGCTAATTATCAAGATAACCCCTATATAAAGCGTTTGCTGAGCAGCCAGTTAATGCAGAGGATGGAAAGCCACTCATTATCTTGGTATTGGGGAGAGGCGAGACTTATTTATGACCAACCCGATAAACAGAACCATCAATCAGACTCAGACAGTATTTTGGCCAACTTGGGTAGATTTTTATCACAGGCTAAGCAAGAAGTGTTCATTGTATCGCCGTATTTCGTGCCCACCAGAGCAGGTGCGAACAGTTTAATCGATGCGGTTGAAAACGGTATTGAAGTTACAATAATCACCAACAGCCTTGCAGCAACCGATGTATTGGCGGTACATGCAGGATATCGAACGTATCGGCAACGCTTATTAGAGGCTGGGGTGAGAATATTTGAAGTTAAGGCCAGCCTCGATCAGAAACAAAGCAGTAGTTGGACAGGGAGTTCAAAGAGTAGCTTGCATGCTAAAACATTTATCATCGATAGATCGTCGATCTTTGTTGGCTCTTTTAATTTTGACCCTCGCTCTGCTTGGTTAAACACTGAAATGGGCCTCATTATTGACAACAGTGAGCTTGCCAGTGGCGTGGCTAATAGCATCGAGGGCAGCTTAGCTGAAAATAGCTATCGCTTATCAACGAGAGATGAGCAAATTGTCTGGCATGATGATTCAAAACAGCGAGAGATCTATACCGAGCCTGATGCAGGCCTTTGGATTAAGTTTTTAGTGGATTGCATCGCATTACTTCCCATTGAGTCACAGCTTTAATTGAGAGTTTGATGTGATTGGAGTAAAATTTGCTAGCGTTAGTCTGGGATCCGCCAACAAGATAAATTTAAAAAAAGAGACGGCAATATGATGAAAAGTAAGGCAAAGCAGTCCCAAGGATTATTACTATTTCAGCTGTCATATACTCAGTTGTTTGCGCTGGGAACATTGAAGGTACGTGAATTGGTGCCGTATAGCCCTTTAAGTGTTATACCTCATTCTCACCCGACTATATTAGGGGCCGCAACAATACGTGGCACGACTATTCCTGTTGTTGATATGGCCGCTGCCGTGGGTTACCGGCCTATATCGGCAGAGGAGCGTAAGGGTAGCTACATTATCATTACTGACTGTCAGCGGATGGTGATAGGTTTTCTAGTACGGGCTATCGATAAGATCATTGAATGTAATTGGCGAGATATAGAATCACCTCCCAATAACTTGGGCAAGAATGCTTTTCTGACGGGGGTGACTCGTATTGACGATAAGTTAGTGCAATTGCTAGACGTAGAGCTATTGCTGTCAAAAGTTTTTCCACCCAGTCCTGAAACAACACGAGCGATATTGACCGACGTACAGCGAGAACAGCTAAAGCCTCTGCACATTTTGCTTGTTGATGACTCAATGGTTGCACGTAAACAATTGTCTGATGCACTTGATAGTATCAACATCCCCTATCAGGTTACCGCTGATGGCCAGCATGCACTCGCTATTATGAAAGAAGCTGAAAAAAATGGTCAGGCGATTGATCTCTTAGTTAGCGATATTGAAATGCCAGGCTTAGATGGTTATGAATTGGCATTTGAAGTTAAGAATAATCCGGCAATTGCCGACGCCTATATCATCTTGCATACGTCGTTATCGAGTGAGATTAGTGTGAGTCAGGCGCATCAAGTTGGCGCCAACGAAGCGCTTACCAAATTTGATGCCCATGAGCTTATTGACGCTATGTTACGCGGCGCTAATAAAGTAAAAGCCATCGCTAATATTTAGGATCTTGTTAGTAAGATGCTACCTGAGGGTAATATCCAAGCCTAAATGCCTACCAAAGGTAGACAACAATGGTCACATCCGATACAAACAGTGTGGAAGGAAGATGAATTTTATTTAAGGTTTACTATTTTGCTGATAACCCTTAAATCAAATTGATACATACTAAAAATTATAATGACAGGTTAAGTAATGAATCAAAAAACATCACTGTTTGCCAAGTTAGTCCATGGCAGTCTCGTGCTACAAATTCTGGCCGGTATCATTGCCGGTGTCGTGTTAGCGACAGTATCAAAAAGTGGCGCAGAAAATGTCGCTTTTCTTGGTGAACTTTTCGTTGGTGCGCTGAAAGCTATCGCCCCTATTCTGGTGTTCGTTCTTGTTGCGGCTTCAATCGCGAATCAAAAAAAGAACGCCAAAACAAATATGCGTCCAATCGTGGTGCTCTACTTGTTTGGTACTTTTTGTGCGGCCTTAACGGCTGTTCTAATGAGTTTTGCGTTTCCTACAACATTGGTATTAGTGACCGGTGCTGAAGGTGCTACGCCGCCAGATGGGATTGGTGAAGTTATCAATACCTTGTTATTTAAATTGGTTGATAACCCAGTTAACGCATTAATGACCGGTAACTATATTGGTATTCTTGCTTGGGGTGTCGGACTTGGTTTAGCCTTGCATCACGCCAGTGATTCAACCAAGCAAGTATTTGCAGATGTAAGCCATGGTGTTTCACAAATGGTGCGCTTCATTATCCGCTTAGCCCCTATCGGGATCTTCGGTTTGGTATCAGCAACATTTGCAGCGACAGGCTTTGCAGCTATTGCCGGTTATGCACAACTACTTGCTGTATTACTCGGTTCAATGGCAATCATTGCATTAGTGGTTAACCCTGCGATTGTTTACTACAAAATCCGCCGTAATCCATATCCACTGGTCTTTACCTGTTTGCGTGAAAGTGGCGTTACTGCGTTCTTTACTCGCTCAAGCGCTGCGAATATTCCGGTTAACATGGCACTGTGTGAAAAGTTAAAGCTACATGAAGATACTTACTCGGTATCTATTCCTTTAGGGGCGACCATTAACATGGGCGGTGCGGCGATTACCATTACCATTTTAACGCTTGCAGCAGTGAATACTATGGGCGTTCAAGTTGATATCTTAACGGCCATATTGCTCAGTGTCGTTGCAGCAGTCTCTGCTTGCGGCGCATCAGGTGTTGCCGGTGGTTCACTGTTACTCATTCCATTAGCATGCAGCTTATTTGGGATCTCAAATGATGTTGCGATGCAGGTTGTGGCGGTAGGCTTTATTATTGGTGTGATTCAAGATTCTGCTGAAACAGGTTTGAACAGCTCAACTGATGTTATCTTTACTGCGGCGGCATGCGAAGCTGCTGAAAGAAAACAGAGCTAGCACATTGAGTATGACTTAGTCGTGATAAAACTAGACTTGGTATAAAGAAAGCCCCGCAGCATGACTGACGGGGCTTTTTTATTGTTCGAACGGGCTCTTGAGTCAGTTGTTGGCTAGCCTACTTGATAATTTTGCGAAGCAACTAGGCGCCGATAATCCCCAGTGGCTTTGCTGTTTTCCAAGCGCCGCGGGTAAAGTCGGGGAAGTTAACCGAGTTGCTACGGTTATTGACTGACTCTTCACTGAGGATACTGACCACCGACCATGCTGCACCGTCATAGACATCTTGATCTAGCGCTTCTCCATTTCTCAGACAATAAACCATTCTCCACAGCATCAAAAAATCCATACCACCATGGCCGCCATTTTTTTCGGCTTCTTGCCCCATTCGCTGCCAAAGAGGGTGATCGTATTTGGCATACCATTTAGTCATGTCCATATCCCATTGATGGAAGTTGCCATTACCGCCTTGTTCAATCGCAATGCGGTTTGGAAAGCCAGCGAAAACACCGTTAGTGCCTTGGATGAGATTATGGCGACTATAAGGCCTTGGTGTCGTCGTATCATGCTGGACCATAATGGTACGGCCTTTGGCTGTTTTAATTAGACTGGTGTTGATGTCGCCGTTGATAAAGTTGAGCTTGTTTCGTTCATGGTCTTCGGGAAACTCCCGTTGCGCATATAAGGCTCGACCTAGCGCTGGAGAACTCATTGAGGTTAAGTAATCGAAACGGTCACCACGGTTAATGTTCATATACTGCGATACAGGACCTAAGCCATGGGTTGGGTAGAGATTGCCGTTGCGTTTGGTGTGCCAGTAGGTGCGCCATGAACCTGTCTTATGGTTTATCTGTTTCATTTGCCAGCGCAGCTCATGGATATAAGCCGCTTCACCATGAAGCAGTTCGCCAAATACGCCCTGACGAACCATATTGAGTACCATTAGCTCATCACGACCATAGTTTACATTTTCCATCATCATGCAGTTCTTTTGGGTCTTCTCAGCAGTGTTGACGATTTGCCAGCACTCTTCGACGGTCAATGCTAATGGTACTTCGACGAAGGCATGTTTTCCGCTCTCCATCGTATTGATAGCCATGGGAGCATGCCATTCCCAAGGCGTTGATATAATAACAATGTCGATGTCTTTGCGGCTAAGTAGGTCGAGGTATGCTCGTTCACTGCCGGTATAGCGTGCGGGTACCTTAAGGCCTTGGCGTTTAACAAATTCGATTGATTTGTCCAGTACTTCGAGATCTGTATCGCAAATCGCTATTATTTCCACACCTTCAAGATGACAGAAATGTTTTACGTGTCCTGAACCGCGTTGCCCTACGCCAATAAACCCCACTCTTACCGTTTCCATTTTAGGAACCACCAACCCCATGACGCTTCGTCCTAGGGCCGGAGGCCTAGGTACAGTGCTTGCCGTGGCTGGAAAAGAAGATGTAGCCAGGCTAGCGGCAGCAAGGCTCGCTGTTTTCAAAAAATGTCTGCGATTGAGTTTCATTATCTGTCCTATATAGCCATCCCGCTGAATCCTGCGTCTTCAGGTAGGATAGGTATAAATAGAGTGGTGACCCGGAAGTCCATTTTTGTTTTTGTAATCAAACGAAGTTATATCAAATCTATTGGGATAACGACCAAAAAAGTTGTTTCGCTTTGTTGCACTTGTATTTTTATTCATGTTTACTAAAGTTATGCATATAAAGTGACTTATATCGCGTTTTTATTTCTATTGCTCGATACAATTTCATTGCAGAGATAATGGGCATTATTGTGGTACACATAATTTTAACAATTGATTCTAATAATATTATTTTTACAAGTTAACTATTTGGGGTAGTGAAGTCGATGGCTGTTGTGCGTAATGGGACAAAAGAAGTTATTCAAATTGAGAATAGAGCCAAACTCAAGGAGATTGAAATGTCGGTAGTCGAAAAGCGTAGACGTTTATGTTGGCAAGATACAGATCTTGAAACTAGAGAAGTGATTGGCCGCTGGGTTGATGAGAGACCGCTACTGGGTGATAACATCACCATTTACAAGCAAGCGGATACTTATTATCTAGAGACCTGGTACAACGATGGCTGTCACAGCTTAGATGAGATGATCTCAAATGAGTCTGCTGCAGGCGTAAAACTAGAAGATAAGGGCGGCAATATTTTCGGTGAGTATTTTATGCTGACGGCAAGTAATGATCTGATGTTCTGTAATTCTAGCTTATGTTATTACACGGCCACAAAGACTGAAGTGGCAGCAGCGTAATCTGTTGATTGTTGATTTTTAAAGGGGCTTTGCCCCTTTCTAGTCTGTGCTTTATCTTCTAAAAAGAACAATGGCTTTTAAACTGCATGTTTTTACCCGTATAGGGGTGAACAAAGCTGAGCTCTTGAGCATGTAGTTTTAGCCTTGGCGCAGCATCTATTACCTGCTTATCACCATAAAAATCATCACCCAGAATGGCGTTACCAATAGCAAGCATATGCACCCGAAGTTGATGGGTACGGCCTGTCACCGGTTTTAGCAATAACAGAGTACTACTCGCCCTAACTTCAATTGTTTGATAATGGGTTATTGCAACCTTGCCAATATCACTCACCTGTTGCATTGGCGGACTGGTTTTATCAGCTGCTAATGAGAGTTCGATGACGCCTTGAGCGTCTCTGAGATGTCCGCTCACTTCGGCAATATAGGTTTTCTTGGTTTTCCTGTCTTGAAATTGTGTTTTTAGGTTTGATTCTGCCTTTTTATTACGAGCAAACACCATGATGCCAGATGTTGCGCAATCTAAACGATGTACCAAAATCGCGTCTTTGAATCGTTGTTGAATGCGGCTGAGCGCACAGTCATGGGTATTGTTTGCGATCCCAGGATTAGACAGTAATCCTGATGGCTTATTAATGATAATAATGTCTCGATCGACATAACGAACATCTATCCAAGGAATACTAGGGGGTTGATAGGTAAATATTTGCATGAATTCTCCTGTTGCGAGGCAATTCTAGCAAAATAATCTCCGGCGACAAGTGGCAATTACCCTCTAGATGAATCTAAGTGGGAGAAGAGCCCTATTTTTGAGGATGAAATCGAGATTAGCATTCGGGTCAGCTCGATATATATCCCCATCCTACCTGAAGAAGCAGGATTCAGTGGGAGTTTAATGGGCTTTAATCAAGGCGGTAGTTAAGAATATAAAAGAGAGCGCTGTGTGCACTTCGAAAATGATGATGTTCACTCACTCATCATTTTCAACTGCGTGTTTGCTAACTTATAGGTATTCGGCAGGGGTATTACGAGTCCAAAGACGGCTGTATGCCATCAGCTGCGGATAAAAAGTGCGAAAAGCGATCTCTATTTCGATATCAAGTTTCTCTGCACAATCTTGAGCACCTTTAAATATTTCTGGTTTTGAAACCCGTTGTGCAACTGATGCGAGGGTTTGATTAAGACCCTTTCGGCTTCGATAACTGACTAACCAATTTTCTTGACGCATTCTAGGCGCAATACTTTTTAGCTGTTCAGGCAACTGCTCACAAGTATCGATTTCATTGTATGCATGACTGGCAAATTCACTCAAACTTTGATGATGATACTCATCCCAATACTTTGCTAGCATGTGGTCAAAGCAAATATCAACAATAATTGGGGCTGCGCGCGTCAACGACTTTGGAAATTTCGCGTGCAGTTCTTTGGTGAGTTCGTGGGTATCTGTCAGTTTATCTATTTGTCGGTGTAGCCAGATCCCTTGTTGTAGATGTTTTGGAAAACGTTCGATATTACCTTTTGCAAAGTCGCCAGCTAAGTTTGCGGCTAAAGAGGTGTGGCTAACATCTGCTAAATGTAAGTGAGCAAGAAAGTTCATATTTTATACTTGGTGATATGAGTACTTTCACGGTAACATGCAGTGCGATGCGAAGGAAATTCTTTATTTCAATTATTATGCTAAAGAGTTGGCTTCATGGATGTGCATCGTTTTATTGCAATTTCTCCCTTATATTAACGGTTTGAGGATCAAGGATGATGTGGAACTGGTTATCAAAAAAACTTGCTCGCACAGAGCAGCCCCAGCGCAGAAAAGTAGAAATCGATATTCCTTATGAGCAGCATAGTTATCGTATAGAAGATCTCGACATTGAAGCTGAAGTGCGCACAGAAGAAACTGAACATGAAAAAGCATAATTTCGCGTAAAATACCCGAGTTATATTTGATTAGTTTTATTTTAAAATGAATAAAGCGACTTAATTGTCCTACAATTGTTGATCTTATTTTGCTCTAGTCATAGACTAGCGGCCGATTTAAAGACAGTAGAGACTTTCCATGCGCGTTGCAGACTTTTCTTTTGAACTTCCTGATGAGCTTATAGCTCGTTATCCAACTCCTGAGCGCACTGCTTCTAGATTATTATCGTTAGACGGTAATAGCGGTGCATTGGCTGATCTGCAATTTACTGCCATTCTTGACAAAGTGCAGCCGGGTGATTTGATGGTATTTAACAATACCCGTGTCATACCAGCGCGCTTATTTGGCAAGAAACAGTCCGGTGGTAAGTTAGAACTCTTAGTCGAGCGTATGCTTGATGATAAGCGAATACTTGCTCATGTTCGTAGCTCAAAGTCCCCTAAAGTGGATGCTATTATCTGCTTGGATGGCGGTTATGAGATGAAAATGTGTGCTCGTCATGACGCACTATTTGAATTAGAACTGCAGTCTGATAAAACGATACTTGAGGTGTTAGAAGAGGTTGGACATATGCCGCTGCCACCGTATATCGACAGACCGGACGAAGATGCCGATAAAGAGCGTTATCAAACCGTTTATAACCAAACCCCTGGTGCTGTTGCAGCGCCCACTGCTGGTTTGCATTTTGATAATGCTATGTTGGCAGCACTCAAAGAAAAAGGGGTTAATACTGCATTTGTAACTCTGCATGTTGGTGCTGGCACATTCCAGCCAGTGCGTGTTGATAACATTCTAGAGCATAAAATGCATTCAGAGTGGGCTGAAGTGCCACAAAATGTGGTTGACTTAATTGCCACGACTAAAGCCAAAGGCCATCGGGTTATTGCCGTCGGAACCACCTCTGTACGATCTTTAGAGAGTGCCGCGAAAGCATCTTTAACTGAGCTCGAATCATTTTGTGGTGACACAGATATCTTTATTTACCCCGGATATCAATTCCAAGTTGTCGATGCAATGGTGACTAATTTTCATCTGCCAGAATCGACGTTAATTATGTTACTCAGTGCATTTGCAGGCTTTGATGAAGTAAAAAACGCCTATCAGCACGCGATTGCTCAAAAATACCGCTTCTTTAGCTATGGCGACGCCATGTTTGTGACTAAAAAAGCGAACTAATAGTAAAATATGCTTTAAAATACCCACCCACATAAAATGAGGTGGGTATTTTTTTGTCCTCATTTTAGTGCTTAATTTAATGCTAAGGGTTGATACTCAATTGTTTGCCCTTATCTCTAGTCTTAATCTACAACTCGATTGTCGAGTTAACTCAGGTCAGACTGTTTCTCTGGCGAGGTGAACAATGAAATTTGAATTAGATACAACCCAAGGTCGTGCACGTCGCGGTCGTTTAGTGTTTGAACGCGGTACGGTTGAAACGCCAGCGTTTATGCCAGTAGGTACCTACGGTACGGTAAAAGGTATGACACCTGAAGAGGTGCGTGAAACTGGTGCTGATATCTTGCTCGGTAACACTTTTCACTTGTGGCTGCGCCCAGGTGAAGAGATCATGCGTAAGCATGGTGACCTGCATGACTTTATGAACTGGCAGCGTCCAATTTTAACTGACTCAGGTGGATTCCAAGTCTTTAGCTTGGGCGACATCCGTAAGATCACTGAAGCGGGTGTGCATTTCCGCTCACCTATTAACGGTGAAAAGATTTTCTTGGATCCTGAAAAGTCGATGCAGATCCAAGACTCTTTGGGCAGCGATGTGGTGATGATTTTTGATGAGTGCACGCCATACCCAGCAACAGAGGACGAAGCGCGTAAATCGATGCAGATGTCTCTACGTTGGGCGCAGCGTTCACGTGATGAATTCGACAAGCTTGAAAATCCGAACTCGCTGTTCGGTATTATTCAAGGTGGTGTTTATGAAGACCTGCGCGATGAAAGCCTTAATGGTTTAGTTGACATAGGTTTTGATGGATATGCAGTCGGTGGCTTGGCTGTTGGTGAGCCGAAGGAAGACATGCACAGAATTCTTGAGCATGTATGCCCTAAAATCCCAGCGGATAAACCACGCTACTTGATGGGGGTCGGTAAACCAGAAGATTTAGTTGAAGGCGTACGTCGCGGCGTAGATATGTTTGATTGTGTTATGCCAACACGTAATGCTCGAAACGGTCATCTTTTTACCAGTGAAGGTGTTATCAAGATCCGTAATGCACGTCATCGCGATGATACTGCAACACTCGATGATAAGTGTGATTGTTATACCTGTAAGAACTATTCTCGGGCATACCTTTACCACTTAGATCGTTGTAACGAGATTCTAGGCGCTCGATTAAACACCATTCATAACCTTCGCTATTATCAAAGATTGATGGAAGGTTTGCGTGGTGCGATTGAGACAGGTACATTAGACGACTTTGTTACAGAATTCTATACTGGCCTAGGCCGGGAAGTACCAGAAGTTCCTGAATTAACCGATTAATTTTTACTCAGACAATAAGAAGAGACAACTATGTTTATATCAAATGCACATGCAGCAGATGCACCTATAGGCGGCGCTGGCGGCACTATGGAACTTATTTTCATGTTGGTCATTTTTGGCCTTATTTTCTACTTTATGATTTTCCGCCCACAATCTAAGCGCGTTAAAGAGCACAAAAACCTGATGGGTTCTTTGAGCAAAGGCGATGAAGTGCTTACCAGCGGTGGCATTTTGGGCAAGATTGCCAAGATAAGTGATGAGAATGACTATGTATTGTTGACTATCAACGAGACTAGCGAAATCACGATTAAAAAGGATTACATTGCGGCGGTATTGCCAAAAGGCTCTATTAAGTCACTTTAAGCCAAGAGGGCGATGGCGTGTTAAATAAATACCCAATGTGGAAAAACCTAATGGTGATGATTTTCATCGCCGTAGGTGCATTCTATGCGATACCAAACCTTTTCGGTGAGGACCACGCTGTACAGGTGGTTGCAACCCGCGGAGCTGAGGTGACAGCGTCGACTCAGTCGGCAGTAAATGATCTATTAGTAAACCAAGGCATCGCGGTTAAGCGCTCTGAGCTTGAAGACGGTCAATTATTAGTTCGTGTTAATAATGGTGAAGATCAGTTATTAGCTAAAGAGGTTATTGCTGATGCACTTGGCGATAAGTTCACCGTAGCGCTTAACTTAGCGCCGGCAACACCTGAGTGGCTCGAGTCTATGGGCGGTTCGCCTATGAAGCTGGGTCTGGATCTACGTGGTGGTGTTCACTTCTTAATGGAAGTTGACATGGGTGAAGCCGTTCGCAAGATGACCGAAGCCAAAGTTGCTGACTACAGAACTGATTTACGAGCTGAGAAAATTCGCTATGCGGGTATTCGTAATGGCGCCAAAGGTATCGAGATCAAGTTTCGTGATGCTGAGACCCTAGCGAATGCAGAACGCTTCCTTAAGTCTCGTAGTAACGACATGGTCTTTACTGACCGCTCAACTGGCAGTGATTATTTCCTTATCGCTAATCCAAGTGACGTTTATTTAAAACAGATCAAGGAAGATGCGTTACAGCAGAACATTACCACCTTGCGTAATCGTGTCAACGAGCTTGGTGTGGCTGAGCCTGTGGTACAACGCCAAGGCGCCGAGCGTATCATTGTTGAACTGCCCGGTGTTCAAGACACGGCTCGTGCAAAAGAGATTTTGAGTGCGACGGCGTCAATTGAATTCCACATGGTTGATCAAAATGCAGACGTTCAAGCGGCAGCAAGTGGTCGTGTACCAGCGGGTTCTAAGGTTTATCAGCGCCGTGAAGGCGGCCCTGTAGTCCTTAAAAAAGCGGTTATGCTCACGGGGACTCATATCCAGGGTGCACAACCAAGCTTTGATGAGTTCAGTCGTCCACAAGTATCGATTAACCTTGATTCAAAAGGTGGCTCTATATTCTCAAACGTGACTAAAGACAACATAGGCAAGCCTATGGCGACTTTATTCATTGAGTATAAAGATACTGGTGATAAGAACGATGATGGCAGCGTGAAGATGAAGAAGATTGAAGAAGTTATTTCAGTCGCCACGATTCAAGCTCGTCTTGGTCGTAACTTTGTCATCACCGGCCTCGGCCATGCTGAATCACAAAACTTAGCATTGTTATTGCGTGCTGGTGCGTTGATTGCGCCTGTCTATATCGTTGAAGAGCGTACCATTGGTCCGAGCCTTGGTCAGGAAAATATCGAAAACGGTATGCAAGCGATGATCTGGGGCATGGCGGTTGTCTTGCTCTTTATGTTGGTTTACTACCGTGGTTTTGGTCTTATCGCAAACCTTGCGTTAACGGCTAACCTAGTCATGGTTGTTGGTGTTATGTCGATGATCCCAGGCGCTGTGCTTACGCTTCCTGGTATTGCCGGTATGGTATTGACCGTGGGTATGGCGGTTGATGGTAACGTACTTATTTATGAACGTATTCGTGAAGAGCTACGTAACGGTCGTAGTGTTCAGCAAGCGATTCATGAAGGGTATGGCAATGCATTCTCAACCATTGCCGATGCAAACATTACTACCTTTATGACAGCGCTGATCCTATTTGCTGTTGGTACGGGTGCTGTCAAAGGCTTCGCGGTAACCTTAATGATTGGTATCGCTACTTCTATGTTTACCGCTATTGTCGGAACTCGTTCAATTGTGAACGCGATCTGGGGTGGTAAGCGCGTGAAGAAACTGTCTATCTAAGGGGAAGTTGAAATGTTTCAGATTTTAAATATCAAAGGCTCCGTCAACTTTCTGCGTCATGCTGTACCTATTAGTATCCTTTCTGCGATATTAGTGCTGGGCTCGTTAGGGTCTTTAGCAACAAAGGGTATTAATTGGGGGTTGGATTTTACCGGTGGTACTGTTGTTGAACTCGAGTTTTCGAATCCAGCAAATCTGTCCGCAATACGTGATGGGCTTACATTAGAAGCAACTGATGGTGCGATAGTACAAAACTTTGGCTCAAGCCGAGACATTCTTATTCGTCTTCCTGTTAAAGAAGAGTTTAAGAGTGATATTCAGGTTGCTCAAGTCATGGGCGCCGTGACTCAGCTAGATCCTGCTGTCATCCAAAAACGCGTTGAGTTTGTTGGACCACAGGTCGGTAAAGAGTTGGCTGAACAAGGTGGTTTAGCGGTATTGGTTGCCTTGATATGTATTCTTATATACGTATCTTTCCGTTTCGAATGGCGCTTAGCCATGGGGGCGGTTACGGCATTAGGCCATGACGTTATTATCACCTTAGGTGTCTTTTCTCTATTCCAAATAGAGTTTGACCTCACCGTATTAGCAGGTGTACTCACCGTTGTGGGTTACTCGCTAAACGATACGATTGTGGTATTTGACCGTATACGTGAGAATTTCCTTAAGTTGCGTAAAGGGACTCCTGTAGAAGTCGTCAATACATCGATTACTCAAACAATGAGTCGTACGATTATTACAACGGGCACTACGTTGGTCGTGGTTGTGGCCTTGTTCCTAAAAGGCGGCACCATGATCCATGGTTTTGCTACGGCTTTGCTAATGGGAATTTTCGTCGGTACATTCTCTTCAATCTACGTCGCTAGTTTCTTAGCGATTAAACTTGGGATCAATCGTGAACACATGATGCCAGTAGAGATTGAAAAAGAGGGTGCAGATCAAGATACATTAATGCATTAGTCATTATGTTGATGTTTAAAAGCCACCTTTAAGGTGGCTTTTTTGTTTTAATCACTATGCTATTACCCAACGGTAGGGTATCTGACTAAGATTCATTTCTCTATAGGGTATTTATATTGAACGATAAAACAGCGCTCGACAGTATAGATGCTTTAGCAGTAGCATATAGGCCTATTCCAATGCGAATTAATATAAACAAGACTGGTTAATAATGTCTTATCCACGTTTATTGTTAGTCGTATCGGCTTATAAAATATTGCCATTAGTGCAATTGCAGTAGGAAATAACATGGACGATAAAATGCGGTTACTTGCAGCTGGAAACTTGTTAGAAGCACATACTTGGAAAGGTATGCTTGAATCTAGCGGTATTTCCGTAGAACTCAAAGGTGAAGCGCTATTAGGAGGGGTGGGTGAGTTACCGACAGGGATACAAAATGTAGAGCTTTGGGTATATCAGAGTGATTACCAGAGCGCAAAAAAACAGATGGCCTCGTTAAATGCGGAACGTCCGCAATGGAAGTGTGTCAACTGCCATGAAGTTAATGAGTCAAGTTTTGAGCTGTGCTGGAATTGCAGCGCTGAAAGAAGTGAGCAATACAGCTGATGAAACATAATCCTGCATTTTTGGCCCTAGTAGAAACTATTCTTCCCCACATTACTGAAATCACCATTGAGCAATACCAGTCACAACAAGACTGGGTTTTACTTGATGTGAGAGAAGACCATGAGTGGAATATTAATCATCTGCCTGCAGCGCATCATTTAGGCAAAGGGATCATTGAACGAGATATCGAGACCCGCTTTCCTGATAAAACGACACCTTTAGCCTTGTATTGCGGTGGTGGTTACCGCTCGGCGATGGCCGCCTTTAACTTACAAGTTATGGGTTATTCTAAAGTTGTCTCACTCGCAGGTGGTTATAAAGCATGGCTTGAGAGACAATTGCCGCTTGTTGAAGGTTAGTTCTTTTTGTTAGCTGTAGAGGTCGATTCGCTTAATGCAATATTTTCCGTTGTTTGTAGATACCCAGTCTTTGAAAGTATTAGTCGTCGGCGCCGGCGATGTTGCCAGCCGTAAACTGGATCTGCTTTGCCGCACAGAAGCTGAGGTGCATGTTATTGCATTAGAGATAAGCGCTGAAGTCACGGCTTATCAGCAACAAGGACGCATTACACTTGAACAACGACCCGTAAGGGAACTCGATATTGAATCCTGGGATCTAGTCTATTTGGCAACAGCAGATAAATTGCTAAATGAGACGTTAGCGACTGTCGCCAAGCAGCGTAATATATGGGTTAATGTGGTGGATAATCCAAGCTTTTGTCGATTTATAACTCCCTCTATTGTAGACCGAGGTCGATTACAAATTGCAATAAGCACAGCGGGGGCTGCGCCTGTTTATGCACGGGAGCTTAGAGCAAGACTCGAATCATGGTTACCACAGTCGATTACGCCACTGTTTGATTTTATTGCAGAACGCCGACAAGATGTTCAAGTAAAACTGCCTATTTTTAAAGAAAGACGATTATTTTGGCAACGTTTCTTCAAGCTTAATCAATCTCGGTTTGACGAACAAACAATGTCTCACTATCAAGCGAGTTTTTCACAGCAAGATGGACAAGGGGAGCTGTTACTGCTTGATATAACCATTGATGCCGAACTTCTGCCAATCGCCGCGATGCCTTATCTGCAAAAGTTAGATATTGTCTTTAGTAAACAATCGATGCCACACTCTCTCAATGAATTACTGCGGCGAGACGCCGCGCGTGACAGCAATTGGAGTGATAGCAGCCTCAAGCAAGCACTGAAAGAGGGGGCGCACTGCTTAGTCTGTGCTGATGTTGACGAGATCATGCGACTAGCCACACTGTTTCCGCAAGCCAAGCGCTTCAAATTAGGGGCGATCTAACCTGAAAAATTCATACTTAATTTTGTTATCAATAACGATAGCAGCCTTATGCTTAGCCCTTTTTTGGGGGAATATAATACTTAATGCAACGGGTATAAGGTACACTTAGCCGCAAATCTCTTGTCGAAAAAACTCATGGCCTTAAAAGCAACAGTATATAAAGTATCTATCCAAATCGCCGATATGGACCGCGCTTACTACAATGATCATCAATTGATGTTAGCTCAACATCCTTCTGAAACCGATGAACGTATGATGGTAAGACTGCTCGCCTTCGCGATGAATGCCAGCGAATCTTTAGCGTTTAGCAAGGGCATGAACGTTGATGACGAACCCGAGCTGTGGGATAAAACCTTATCAGGTGAAATTGACCTCTGGATTGAGTTTGGTCAAAGTGATGAGAAATGGATCCGTAAAGCCTGTGGGCGAGCAAAGGCGGTGCAACTTATTACCTACGCTGGCCGTAGTGTACCTATTTGGTGGAAACAGAATGAAGCTGCGCTTGCACGTTACAAAAACCTGACGGTCATCAACATCCCTGAAGATGCGGTAAAAGCCATGGGGCAGCTGGTTGGCAAAAATATGGCTTTGCAAATTAACATTTGTGAAGGTCAGATCTGGATCTCAGATGAGAATGACAGTGTGTTAATTGAGCCAGAGTTATTAAAGGGCGAATAACAGACTCACTTCATGGGGATATACTCAGATTAAAAAGCCAGTCATATGACTGGCTTTTTTGTTTTACTGTATGCCAAAGTTAAAGATTGCCGCTTAGATCAAAGTTTAACAGCTGAACTTACAGTATAAAGTGTTTAATAAATACAGCTTTAATTTTGAGGGTATATGTCAGATTCAATCCACGGTCATCAAGTTATGGAACTCATGCTGCAGCATGGTCAGTCGTTGTCACAAGAGGCGCTTAAAGCGTTAATGCATAAGACGTTTGGCGCAGATGCTCATTATCATACTTGCTCTGCGCAAGAGATGAATGCAGAAGAACTGATTGCTTTTTTAGAGAAGAAAGGTAAGTTCATTCATTCAGAAGCTGGCATTGCGACTGCGGCAGATCGAATTTGTAATCATTAATCACTGTAAATTGTGTAAAACCATAAAAAATGCTCAAAGTGTTAGCTTTGAGCATTCTTGTTTTCAGCAATCTTAGATTGTGATCAATCAATGTCCTTCGGGCGAGGATAGGGCAATTTAAGCTGACCCCAGCGAATAACTATCACGGTAGCCGCTAAAATTAATGTGGACAATGAGATCGCCATAATACGCCAGTCGTCCATTGCTTTCATATCTAAAATTAGATAACGCGCTAACGCTACAATGGCAATGTAGAGTGGCATTCTAATCGGTAGTTTTCCAGATTCCGCATAATGCGAGACCATAGCTAATACTTCAAGATAAATAAATAGCAGTAGTAAGTCCGCTAAAGTAACCATTCCCGCGTTTAAAATATGCACTATCTCTTGCCCAATCGCAATAATAGTGGCGATAGCAATAATGATTAATACTAAATGCTCAACGGCTTTGATACTTGAAATACCGTATTTTCGAAACATTTTATCCATGTTACTCCCTAATGCAGTCGTTTCATAAAGAGTACCAGTAAATTGTATAAATGCGATGTCAGCTATGTGATGTTTTTCACAGTTGTGTGTTTTATATGGAGATATCAGTATTTTTAGCTGGTTTGGGTATAAGACAATAAGCCACAAAAAAACCGCCTAATTAGGCGGTTTTTAAAAATGTCCAAATAATTTATAACCAGCTTATCATTAACGCTTAAGCGCTTCGCTCAATAATGGGCGGAATGATTTAACAAGTGCAGTTGTTGTTTTTGGGTTACCTGCAACGATATTTCCTGATGTTAGGTAGTTATGGTTGCCAGTAAAGTCAGTGACTGTGCCGCCAGCTTCACGAACAATCAAATCACCTGCAGCGATATCCCAAGGCTTAAGGCCTATTTCAAAGAAACCATCAACACGGCCCGCAGCAAGGTAAGCTAAATCTAACGCAGCAGAACCTGCACGACGTAAATCAGCACATTCAGTGAATGTTAAA
This sequence comes from Shewanella abyssi, assembly GCF_023284025.1. Lineage (GTDB taxonomy): Bacteria > Pseudomonadota > Gammaproteobacteria > Enterobacterales > Shewanellaceae > Shewanella > Shewanella abyssi. The sequence goes on from NZ_JAKIKR010000002.1 coordinate 24,936, forward strand.
GCAAAAAGCTTCATGTACGTTTCAGTATGCTGTTTTGCTTTGAATGGAAAGCCAGTTGCAATGATATTGTCGCTGAGGTTATTTCTTGGCTTAACACGAATACGGAATTCATTTAGCTTGGCAAATTTCCCGCGTACAGCTGAGAAAAGCTCATCACGAATCGGGTCATAAATAACAGCAACTTCTGTTTTACCTTTGAACTGCATCGCAATTGATACAGCAAAGTGAGGAATACCTCTGACGAAATTATTAGTGCCATCCAGCGGGTCTACGATCCAAACGTAATCTTTATTAGCGCCTTTGTTCTCACCTGACTCTTCACCAATGATAGTGTGATCAGGGTAAGCCTTACGGATCTGGTAGGTAATTGCAGCTTCAGCTTCTTTATCTACGTTAGTTACGAAGTCATTAGCCCCTTTTGAAGTGACTTCTATACGGTCTAATTCCCCGTAAGCGCGAACGATTAATTGGCCGGCAGCGCGAGCAGCGCGCACAGCAATGGTATGCATTGGAAGCATTGCAAATCCCCTGGATGTAAAAGAACAGATATAAATTATCGGAGCCGAATTATACGTGTTTTTTCGATGATATCAAATGCTGATTTTTGTATAAGTAAAAATAGCAGGCTTGTGTTAACATATTTTCAAGTGTTCTCTCATTTAAATTAAGACATTTCATGCTCAGTAATATTCGCGTCGTTCTTGTCGGTACATCCCACCCTGGCAATATAGGTTCAACAGCCCGTGCTATGAAAACCATGGGGTTATCCACTTTATATCTAGCTGAACCTAGGGTTGCACCTGATGGTCATTCCGTGGCGTTAGCCGCCGGGGCTTCAGATATTTTAAAACATGCAATTACAGTAGCTTCTGTTGAAGAGGCTATTGCTGATTGTAGTTTAGTCATAGCGACCAGCGCGCGAAGCCGCACACTGGATTGGCCTATGCTAGAACCAAGAGAGGCTGGCGAAAAACTGGTTGCATCGGCACTTGCAGGCCCCGTTGCTATCGTATTCGGACGTGAAAATAACGGCCTTTCCAACGAAGAGTTGCAGCGCTGCGATTATCATGTCGCGATACCTGCTAATCCTGAATACACCTCGCTGAACTTAGCGCAAGCTGTTCAAATAATCTGTTATGAGGCGCGAGTAGCGCATCTTGCTCAGGTTCAGAAGGAGTTTGATAGCAATAAGCCTGACGGATTTGTTGAGCCTGAAATTGAATATCCATTTTCAAAAGAGCGCGAAAACTTTTTTGAACACATGGAAAACACGCTCTTATCGACCCAATTTATTGTGAAACAACATCCAGGTCAGGTGATGACAAAACTACGTAGGTTATTTAGCCGCGCTAGAATCGAACGTCAAGAGATGAATATCTTGCGCGGGATTTTGACGTCTGTAGATAAAATCGTCGCTAAGAAAGAAACCAACGATAAGTAAAAGGAATGAGTTAGCATGGGTGTTATCGCAAGACTTAAAGATGATATAGCGTCTATCTACCATAGAGACCCTGCTGCGAACGGGACAATTGAAATACTGTTCAACTACCCTGGCATGCAAGCAATATGGATCCATCGGATCAGTCATAAGCTATGGGTTCGAAAATGGCGTTTGCTAGCACGCTGTCTATCTACGTTTTCACGTTGGTTAACCGGTGTTGAGATCCACCCTGGTGCAACCATCGGCGACCGCTTCTTTATTGACCATGGCATGGGCGTTGTCATTGGTGAAACTGCTGAAATTGGTAATGATTGTACGCTTTATCACGGTGTTACACTCGGTGGAACAACTTGGCAATCTGGCAAGCGACATCCGACGCTTGGCAATAATGTGGTTATTGGTGCGGGGGCAAAAATCCTTGGACCTATAACCATGAATGACGGCGCTCGCGTTGGTTCCAATTCAGTTGTTGTCAAAGATGTCCCGATGGACACCACTGTCGTTGGCATTCCTGGTCGCGCGGTTGCTAGCCCTACTGAGCAGTCTAAAGAGCAATCAGACCGACGCACTGAAATGGCCAAAAAATATGGTTTCGATGCCTATGCCGTCGCGCCCGATAATCCAGATCCCGTTGCAAATGCCATCGGCCAAATGCTAGATCATATGCATTTGATGGATTCAAAAGTACAGGAAGTGTGCCAAGCCGTACAAACTTTGGGTGGTAGTGTGTGCACTGAGAAACTTCCTGAACTTGAAGTTGATGATTTTAGTGAAGCTGAATTAGCGGCTGCGCAAAAACGGCAGAAGTCATTAGATGAGTTTGATCCCATTATCTAGATTTATGTGCGCCATTTTTACTAAATGCCATTGAATCTTGCCTAATAAACAGGTTAAATACCCCAGTAAAATGACGGGGTATTTAGTCCCAGCCATGCTCTTTATAATACTTGACCAATTCACTAGGTTTTATACTTGACTAAATTACTCGGGTATGATGAAATTACCCTATGCTTTTTTGGGAGACGTAGTAGCAATGAAACTTACATCTAAAGGTCGATATGCTGTCACTGCAATGTTAGATGTTGCAATGCACTCTACCGATGGTCCAGTACCATTAGCGGACATTTCAGAGCGTCAAGGGATCTCTCTATCTTACCTAGAACAACTTTTCGCAAAACTAAGAAAAAATGGGCTTGTATCTAGCGTCCGTGGCCCTGGTGGCGGATATCGCTTAGGGACCGACGCCAGCGAAATTTCTGTGGGTATGGTGGTACGAGCGGTTGATGAATCTGTCGATGCCACTCGTTGTCAAGGGAAGGGTAACTGTCAAAGCGGAACCCAATGCTTAACTCACTCTTTATGGGGAGATTTAAGTTCACAGATTTCAGACTTTTTGAATGGCATTTCGCTTGCCGGATTAATGCAAAAAAGAGATGTGCAATTTATCTCGGTGAAACAGGATAATTTGCAGCAGGAGCAGAGAGTCAGCGTTTAGCGGTCTCTGTTATTAATATAAAAATAATTTTTGTACGTTGTAAGTGGTAGCACAATGGCTGCCACAAAGTACGGAGTGTGTGATGAAGCTACCTATCTATTTAGATTATGCTGCGACGACGCCGGTTGACCCTCGCGTTGCAGAGAAAATGATGCAATGTATGACTATGGACGGCATTTTTGGGAATCCAGCGTCTCGCTCTCACCGTTACGGTTGGCAAGCAGAAGAAGCTGTTGATATTGCTCGTAACCAGGTTGCTGACCTTATCAATGCCGATCCGCGTGAAATTGTATTTACCTCTGGTGCGACAGAGTCTGACAACCTAGCGATTAAAGGCGTTGCTCACTTCTACCAGAAGAAGGGCAAGCACATCATCACCAGTAAAACAGAACATAAAGCGGTGTTAGATACCTGTCGTCAGCTTGAGCGTGAAGGTTATGAGGTCACTTATCTTCAGCCTGAAGCGAGCGGTCTTATCCCTGTTGCTATGATTGAAGCGGCGATGCGTGACGACACGCTACTGGTTAGTATCATGCAAGTTAACAATGAGATTGGTGTCATTCAAGACATCGATGCTATCGGTGAACTTTGTCGTTCACGTAAAATTGTCTTCCATGTTGATGCTGCACAAAGTGTTGGCAAATTGCCAATTGATGTTCGAAAGACAAAAGTCGATCTGATGTCTATCTCTGCTCATAAGATGTATGGCCCAAAAGGTATCGGCGCATTGTATGTTAGCCGTAAGCCTCGCATTCGTTTAGAAGCGGCTATGCACGGTGGTGGGCATGAACGTGGTATGCGAAGTGGCACCTTAGCGACACACCAGATTGTGGGTTTCGGTGAAGCTGCTGCCATCGCAAAAACCGACATGGAGTCAGATAACCAGCGCATCCGTCGTCTACGTGACAAGTTATGGAATGGTATTAATCACATTGAAGAGACCTATATCAATGGCGATAAAGATCAAAGACATTGCGGTAGCTTAAATGTCAGCTTTAACTTCGTCGAAGGTGAGTCTTTGATGATGGCACTTAAAGATCTTGCTGTCTCGTCAGGTTCTGCGTGTACCTCCGCTAGCTTAGAGCCAAGCTACGTGCTTCGTGCTCTTGGTTTGAATGACGAAATGGCACATAGCTCAATTCGATTCTCACTGGGTCGCTTTACGACTGATGAAGAGATCGACCATGCAATAGAAACAATTAAAGAATCTATTGGTAACTTAAGGGAGATGTCTCCGCTTTGGGAAATGTTCAAAGACGGAATTGACCTGGACTCAGTCCAGTGGGCACACCACTAACCTTAACGATATTAACGAATAGATAAACTGGAGCAGTATCATGGCTTATAGCGAAAAAGTAATAGATCATTATGAGAATCCACGCAACGTTGGTTCGTTTGATAAAAACGATTCATCAGTTGTCACTGGAATGGTTGGCGCACCTGCCTGTGGTGATGTAATGAAGCTACAACTGCGCATTAATGATAAAGGTATTATCGAAGATGCTAAGTTTAAGACATACGGTTGCGGTAGCGCGATTGCGTCTAGCTCATTAGTCACAGAATGGGTCAAAGGTAAAACAGTAGCAGAAGCAGGTGCTATTAAGAACACCGACATTGCTGAAGAACTTGCATTACCCCCTGTTAAAATTCATTGTTCGATTTTGGCTGAAGATGCCATTAGAGCTGCTCTGGATGAGTATAAATCAAAGCAATCGAAGTAATACCTGGAGTTAAGATGGCAATTAGTATCACTCCCGCAGCGGCAGATCGAGTTAAAAGCTTTTTGGCTAGTCGCGGCAAAGGTCTAGGCTTACGTTTAGGGCTAAAAACATCAGGCTGTTCTGGTATGGCGTACATACTGGAGTTTGTTGATGACTTGAACGATGATGATGAGCTATATGATGTCGATGGTGTGAAAATCATTATCGATGCAAAAAGTTTTATCTATCTTCAAGGGATTGAGTTGGACTTCATTAAAGAAGGCCTTAACGAAGGTTTCCAATTTAACAACCCTAACGCTAAAGGTGAATGTGGTTGCGGTGAGAGTTTCACCGTATAAGCTTTAAAAGTTAAACTATGAATTATTTTGAGCTGTTTAGTTTATCTCCTTCCTTTGATGTCGACACCGCCATCCTTGCAGAGCGCTACCGCGATCTGCAAAGGGCGGTTCATCCCGACAAATTTGCTAACGCAAGTGAACAAGATAAACGCTTGTCAGTACAACGTACTGCACAAATCAATGATGCCTTTCAAACATTGAAAAATCCAATCCAACGCGCTGAGCACTTATTGGCCCTTAAAGGGCTAGAGTTAAGTCACGAGTCTACTACGCTTAAAGATACTCAATTTTTAATGCAGCAGATGGAGTGGCGAGAATCTCTTGAAGAGGTTAGCGATAGTGATGATCCTGAAGCCGAAATAGAAGCGCTTTATGCGTCTTTTGAAGCATTTGCAAAGCCGATCACAGCAGCACTAAAAGTGCTATTGTTGAGTGATTTAGTCGCTGAGCATTTGCAGGCAGCGGAGCAAATTCGTAAACTTAAGTTTATGGCAAAATTACAAGATGAGTTGGCAAGAGTGGAAGATGCGCTCTTTGATTAGTCAGCTGGTTTTAATTTTATAATTCTGTTGGCTCAATAATCTTGGGCCAACATTTTTTTAAGTTGGATATATATGGCACTTTTTCAGATCGCAGAGCCTGGACAGACTGCTGCTCCCCACCAACATCGTCTTGCCGTGGGCATCGATTTAGGTACAACCAACTCCTTAGTTGCCGCCGTTCGTAGCGGTGAAGCAAACACCTTAGCTGATGAGAGCAGTCTGCATTCATTGCCGTCAGTGGTTCGATATACCCAGGATGCAGTCTTTGTTGGACGTGAGGCTGAAGCCTTTTCAGCGCAAGATCCACAAAACACCATTGTGTCGGTTAAGCGCTTTATGGGCCGTAGCCTTGAAGATATTCAATCAGGTAGCCAAACATTTCCTTATGCTTTCGAAGCGAGTGAAAATGGACTGCCTATTTTTGTGACGCCTCAAGGTAGAGTTAATCCAGTACAAATCTCAGCAGAGATCTTAAAGCCGTTAGTACAACGTGCTGAAGCGACACTCGGCGGTACCTTAGAAGGCGTCGTTATCACTGTGCCAGCCTATTTTGATGACGCGCAGCGTCAAGGCACCAAAGATGCGGCAGCATTAATTGGCGTTAAAGTGCTGCGTTTACTTAATGAGCCGACAGCGGCAGCAATCGCTTATGGGTTAGACTCAGGTAAAGAAGGGGTCATTGCTGTTTATGATCTTGGCGGCGGGACGTTCGATATCTCTATTCTTCGCTTGAATAAAGGGGTATTTGAAGTCTTAGCAACCGGCGGCGACTCTGCTCTCGGTGGTGATGATTTCGACTATATGCTACAAGCTTATTTCCAACAAGAGTGGTCACTGCAACAGTTAAGCGCGAGTTTAAGTCGTAAGTTGCTTATAGAAGCTCGTCGCGTTAAAGAAGCATTGACCGACAATGAGAGCACGACAGCAAACGTTGTTGATGACAAGGGTACTGAGCTGTCGTTAGCCGTTTCTCGGGTAACTTTTGACAGCATGATCAGCAAATTAGTTAAGAAAACCGTTTCAAGCTGTCGCCGTGCGCTACGCGATGCAGGTGTGAGCACTGAAGAGATCCTTGAAATAGTCATGGTCGGTGGATCCACACGGGTACCATTGGTGCGAGAAAATGTGAGCCATTTCTTTGGTAAAACGCCTTTGACATCGATAGACCCTGATCGTGTCGTTGCAATTGGTGCTGGGATCCAAGCTGATATTCTAGTGGGTAACAAGCCTGAATCAGATCTGCTGTTATTAGACGTTATTCCGTTGTCATTAGGCGTTGAAACCATGGGCGGGCTGGTTGAGAAAGTGGTTTCACGTAATACCACTATCCCCGTTGCTCGTGCGCAAGAGTTTACAACGTTTAAAGATGGTCAAACAGCAATGGCATTTCATGTGGTTCAAGGCGAGCGTGAGCTCGTTGCTGATTGTCGCTCACTAGCTAAGTTTACGCTTAAAGGGATCCCGCCGTTAGCCGCAGGAGCCGCACATATACGAGTGACATTCCAAGTGGATGCTGATGGATTACTCAGCGTAACGGCAATGGAGAAGTCAACGGGGGTTAAAACCAGCATTCAAGTTAAACCATCATTCGGTTTATCAGATACTGAAATCGGCACCATGCTAAAAGATTCAATGGCCAATGCGAAAGAAGATATTACTCGTCGTATGCTCGCCGAAAAACAGGTCGAAGCTGCGAGAGTATTAGAGTCGCTTAATGCCGCTTTAAGTAAGGATAGTCAGCTGCTAACGGCAGAAGAGCTTTCTTCTATTCAGAGCTTTATGGCCTCACTAGCACAACTTGCTAGCGAACAAGACACCGATGCTATTGAAAAAGCAATCGAAGCATTAGATAGCGTAACGCAGGACTTTGCTGCTAAGCGTATGGATAATTCAATAAAACTGGCACTCAAAGGCCAGTCAGTTGACAATATATAGGTCCCAACATGCCACAAATAGTATTTTTACCACACGAAGAATTATGCCCAGAGGGTGCAGTTGTCGAAGCCAATGAAGGTGAAACCATATTAGACGTTGCTTTGCGTAACGGTATCCATATCGAGCATGCTTGTGAGAAGTCTTGTGCATGTACGACTTGTCACTGCATCGTGCGTGAAGGGTTTGATGAGCTGGAAGAGAGCGATGAGCTTGAAGATGATATGCTTGATAAAGCTTGGGGTTTAGAGCCCGAAAGCCGCCTTTCTTGCCAAGCAAAAGTACCCAGTAGTGATTTGGTCATTGAGATCCCTAAGTACACCATTAATATGGTCAGTGAAAGCCAGTAGTCTTGCACTACAATATCGAAACCAGTAGCTTGGCTACTGGTTTTTTTTGCCAAAAAACGCTATTCCAAGTACAACCACCTTCACCCTACCGAGATTGGTTTATACTCAAATCATGTAGATTCGATGGAGCTGGGTATGGAACTTAAATGGATTGACTCGCAAGATATTGCATTAGAACTTTTGGAAAATTATCCAGATGTTAACCCCGAGTCTATTCGGTTTACCGATCTGTGTGATTGGGTGATAAAGCTTGAAGCATTCGATGATGATCCCAACCATTGTAATGAGCGTATTCTGGAAGCAATCCAAGCTCACTGGATTGATGAGAAGTGAGACTAATTGTCATCACTTGCTTGAGCTGTTGTGATCTAAATCATGTAAGTCGATATCTAATATGTGAAAGAAACGTAGGATTGATCAACATCAAGTTCACCTTCAGTGTTTGATTTTAGGCTAGCGTCACGGTTATGACTTTACTATGCACAGTAGTAAAAGTGATAAGTTTCAGCCATTAATCAAAGGAACGTTAATATGAGCAAGTTTCTAATTCTAGCCTTAACATTACTCACTCCAACCTTAGCTTTTGCCCATGAAGGTCATGGTGGTCTTGGGCTATTTCATCACTTTATGGATCTCGCACCCGCACTGGCATTATTAGTGGTGATTGCAGCTGGCGTAATGTGGGTTAAAAACCGGAAGTAACTCAGTCAATAGCGGCAGAGTACATTCCCTTAGCGGTAAATCCAGAAGCCAAGTTTGGCCACATTCATTGTTGAACTGTGATCTGATTGGCTTTTATGCATTTCTAAATCCGACATATCTCTATTTGATAGCACTATAAGGGTAGGCAATTAGGCATTAATTTCGTATAATCCGCGCGAAATTAAAACCCGTTTATTTAAGAAGGAAGCTTTTCATGGCTATCGAACGTACTTTTTCTATCATTAAGCCTGATGCTGTTGCAAAAAACCACATTGGCGCTATCTACAACCGTTTTGAAACTGCTGGCCTGAAAATCATCGCTTCTAAAATGGTTCACCTAAGCCAAGAACAAGCTGAAGGCTTTTACGCTGAGCACAGCGAACGTCCTTTCTTTGGTGCACTAGTTGCATTTATGACATCTGGCCCTATCATGGTTCAGACGCTTGAAGGCGAAAATGCTGTTCTTGCACACCGTGAAATCTTAGGTGCTACTAACCCAGCTGATGCTGCGGAAGGTACTATCCGTGCAGATTTCGCTGAAAGCATCGATGAGAACGCTGCACACGGTTCTGATTCAGTTGCTTCTGCTGAGCGTGAAGTAGCATACTTCTTCAGCACTGAAGAGCTTTGCCCACGTACTCGTTAATTTGAGACGTCGCTAAGATTTAAGAAAAGGAGCCTCATGGCTCCTTTTTTATGCTTTTTTATTGATTATTTCCTAGAGGCATCGAAGCTTTACACTTAGGCACATTTCGAATTTTTCTTTAGTCACTACTCCTTATTCCCCCCTCTTTTATTGTGGCTGTCACAATGTTTGATTTCGGCCCTCCTAGCTAGATTAATGGCTCAATGCAAACTATGTAGCAGCAGTCAGCGTTATATTTTTAACACTGTTAATTAGATCTGAATACTAATTGACCGCTAATTTTTATTTAATAACGTGGTATTACAAATTTATTTGTTAACAGATAGGTTAGTTTGGTTATTGGTAATGTAGCATTGACTAATTACTAGGCTGTTATTAATTTATTTGCCGATAAGCATCACTATGGTTGTTGCAAATTTGTATCTTCTTATATAGCTATATAACCCATTATTAAGTGATATCTAAATTGTATTGCTCTTCCTTACTGCGTTGTATTTTAGATGCTATTCTCAATTATGGTATATTTTGCATTTTGCATTTTGTATTCTGTATTTATTATATGTATAAATGATGTATCGGTAATGTTGCAAAGGTTAACACTTGCAACTTGCGTGATTCATTTGTTATTTCGATACTAGCCCTTGGCGGGGTTTTACTATGTTGTTGTTAATTAAGAATTTTGTATTTATTTCGTTGGACTTGTAAATGTGACCTGTATCAATTTATGTCTTTTGGGTTATTTTAATGTAATTGCTATTGACACTTTTGGTTATATTTAACAGTATTAACCCCGAAGAATTAACTTCTATATGAATATTAAAAACAAAAATATAACAATTTCGACGTGTAACGTAGAAAATTGAAGGGGAAATATATGAGCTCGATGACCTTAACAGCAAGTGCAATTCGCAAAAGCTTTATTGCAGTTGCAGCGAGTAGTGTGGCTTTATCTGGATTTTCTTTTGCAGAAGATGCAGCAGAAGGAAATACGGCAGAAGAGAAAGTTGAACGCATTCAAGTTACCGGTTCACGTATTAAACGTGCCGATATGGAAACATCTAGCCCAGTAAGCATTATTGATGCATCTGCTATTATGGCAGGTGGCTCAACTTCTATTGACGACGTTTTGCAGAAAATGACGTCAACGGGTGGAGCAATGGTGAATGCGGCAGTCAACAACGGCTCTGGGGGTGATGCAAGTATCAACCTACGTGGTCTGGGTTCAAACCGAACGCTAGTATTGGTTAATGGTCGTCGTATGATCGCTTCAGGGACAGGAGCTGCATCTACTGTCGATTTAAACACTATCCCAGTTGCAATGATCCAACGTATTGAAGTGTTAAAAGATGGTGCTTCTGCCGTTTATGGTACCGATGCAATCGCTGGTGTGGTTAACATTATTTTGAAGCGTGATTTCGAAGGTTTCGAAATGAACGTTCAAACAGGTATCTCTGGCCAAGGCGATGCAGACGAGAGCAGTATTGACTTTGTCATGGGTAACTCATTCGATAAAGGTAATATTGTTATCGGTGGCCAGTACACAAAACGTGGCGAAGCGAGTCAGGCCGATCGTGATTTCTCTAATTGCCCAATATCTGAAGGGGCTGATGGTCTATATTGTGGCGGCAGCTCATATTCTCAAGGCGGTCATATCTGGGGTGATTCGCAGCATCTGATGACAATGAGTGGCGTCGATGAAGAGGGTAATGCAATTGTTATCAATGGTGACTCTGGTTACTACGGTAAATACGTTCAAAGACTTAATGATGATGGCACTGTTTGGTTAGATGATGACGGCATGTCAAATGATGCATTCTACAACAGTTGGACTGCAATAACGGATACAGCCTCAGTTTACTATGACGCAACCGTTGATCCTACATTTGGCGACAGAAGTGTTCCAGACATCAGTGGTCGTGGTGGTGAATACCATGATTTCACTAATGACGATAAATACAACTATTCAAAAGATAGCTATCTATCAACGCCAATGGAGCGTTTGAACCTATCTTTCTCTGGTACTTATGAGCTTTCAGATTCAATCACGTTCTTCACTGAAGCAATGTACTCTAAGCGTTGGTCTGAGCAGCAAATGGCACCACAGCCAATTTGGAACAGCGCAGCTTGGGCTTATGATTCATCTTGGATGAACAAAGAACTCGTGGGTTTGGTTCAAGAGGGTGAAAAGTTAGATTATGGTCGTCGAGTCGTTGAATCTGGCACTCGTGACTTCACTCAAGTTGTTGATACTGTGCGTATTGTTGTTGGCTTAGAAGGCGAGTTCGACAATGGTTGGACATGGGATGCATCATACAATAAGGGTAAGAACGATTCAGTTGACACTCTTGCTAACCTGCATAACATAGGTTCAATTAATGATGCTGTTTTAGACAAAACCTTTGATCCATTTACTCAGTCTTCTTGGGAAGGCGAAAGCATCGCTCCTTATATCTATACTGAAATAAATAGTGGTGGTAGTGAGTTAGATATTGTTGCAGCGACACTTTCTGGAGAGGTTTTTGAGTTACCTGCTGGTATCGTAGGTTTCGCTGCTGGTTATGAGTTCCGCAAAGAATCTGCACATTTCACGCCTGATTCTTTGACTGCACAAGGGCTAGCGAATGACCCTCGTGTTGAACCAACATCGGGTGAATTTGATGTTAATGAAATTTATGCCGAATTGGCAATTCCGTTATTAAGCGATTTACCATTAGCACAGCAAGTTGAATTGAGCGCTGCAATGCGTTATTTCGATTACAGTACATTTGGTTCAGACAACACGTGGAAACTTGGCTTAACTTGGCGCATGACTGATGACTTAATGGTTCGTGGTGGTCTGTCTACTGCATTCCGCGCTCCAACAGTTGATGAGTTATATGGTGGTAAATCACCCTCATTTGAACAAATTGTTCACCCAGCGTCAGAGCAATCTCAAGCGGAAGTCACGGTGGGCGGTAACCCACTACTAACACCTGAAGAAGCAGATATTACTACACTTGGTTTAGTTTATTCTCCGAGCTTTGTTGAAGGTTTATCGTTCACATTTGATTACTTTGATATCCAAATCAGTAATACCATCACATCAGTCGATAATAACTACATTGCTAATCAGTGTTTGGATGAGACTGGTAATCAGATTAACTCGGGCACCGCATTATGTCAGTCGGCTAACATCGCTATTGACGGTACAGGTAGAATCACTTTCGATAATGGTCTACAAAATATTGGTGAAACCAATACATCGGGTTTCGATATCAACGTAGCTTATGCGTTTGAAGGCTTCGGACTAGATTGGAAAGCCGGTCTTGATTCTTCAATTTTAAGTGATTATGAAGAGTTTGATCAAGACGGTAATGCGGTTGACTATCGTGGCTACATCACCGGTGGAGCAGGCGCATTTGCTGAGATCAAAACTAACTTCAACTTAAGAGCATCAGGTGATAACTGGAGTGCTACCTACGAAGCTCGTTACATTGACGGAATGGATTCATTTGCTTGTAAAGATGATCCAGCTGATTGTTATGCACCAAGTGTAGATAGTATTGTTTATCACGATCTATCAGCAACCTATGATGTGAATAATACACTTCGTCTATCGGGCGGTGTAAACAACATTCTTGATGAAGAGCCACCGTACTACTCAGGCAACAATGACTCAAACACAGATCCGTACACTTATGATGTACTAGGTCGCTACTTCTTCGTAAGAGCAAGTGTTAAGTTCTAAAATACTTTTTAGATAATAAAAAACCTCCTTGAACGGAGGTTTTTTTATGTTTGCTAGCATCAAAATAAAGTATAGAAACAACTTATCACTATTAGTGGTTTAATCTAAGTTCTTGACGATGTTCCCGTTTGAATTGGCTATTACAATTTAAACAGCGCTGTTCAAGTGGATCCGCTGCTAATAGTTCTGCTTCGATATCTGATTCACAATCAGAGCACACGCCATACAAACCAATGTCCAGTTGGCAACAAGCTGCATCGAGTTGCATTAACTTAATAAATAATGGGTTATCGCATAAATGTGCTTGGGTCATTATTTCAATGAGCTCACACAGGGAATAATTATGCTGGTCCTTTAGCTTGGCCCGGATCTCTGGGAGCGCACCAATCTTCTGTCTTAACTCCGATTCAATACCGGATAACATCTGTTTGATTTGGTTCGTACTCACGGTTTTGCCTACAATTATTGACTTTCGACTTATCAGTCTAAACATGTCACGGCAACGGGTAATGACGAAGATCAAATCAGCGAGCATTATTACTAATAATAACCAATTATTCTGTTAATTAGCCTTTTGCTGGTACAAATTGGTATTTGCCGCCTGCAGTGCATTGATAATCTCTGCTGCTGTTTTGTAGATCCTAAGCTCGCGAAATAAAGTATCGGCTTCGGGATATTGACGATTGAGATAATTAAACCATTGTTTAATTCTGGCAGGATAATAGGTGCTTTTACGGCCAGCAAGTTCTCGGTCGGTATACTCCAGCATCAGCGCCAGTGATTGTTGCCATGTATAGGGTGTCTCACCTTTAATACTGGCAGCAAGATTAGGTAACGAAATAGCGCCGCGTCCCACCATTATGCTGTCACACCCCGTCACTTGCATACAGCGCTGTGCATCTTGTTGGCTCCAAATCTCGCCGTTAGCAATAACAGGAATAGGCAGTTTGGCATTAATGTCGGTAATGTATTCCCAATATGCAGGTGGCTTGTAGCCATCAACTTTACTTCTGGCATGTACCGCAAGCTCACTGGCTCCCGCTTCGTAAATAGCCAGTGCATTCTCCATATAGAGAGACTTATCATTAAAACCGAGGCGAATTTTTGCGGTTACCGGTTGATCATCTGGCACTGCATCTCGCATGGCTTTGACGACATTATATAGCTGCTCAGGATATTGCAGCATCACTGCGCCGCCGTTACTGCGGTTAACCATTTTAGCAGGGCAACCAAAATTAACGTCGACTCCTTTGGAGCCTAGCTCGATTGCTCTCAGCGCATTTTCAGCCATCCAACCAGGCTCTTGTCCCAAAAGTTGCACCCTAACGGGTGTGCCTGAAGCTGTTTTCCCATCGGTTTTCAGTTCAGGACAGATACGGTAGAACACTTTTTCTGGTAATAACTGATCAACGACACGTACAAATTCCGTCACCATTAAATCATAGGGATTGATTGCCGAAAGAATTTCACGCATTAAATCATCAACAACACCTTCCATAGGCGCCAAAATTATTCGCACAGAACAGTCACTCATCAGTTTTAAAAGGCGCTGCATTCTACATCATGCACCGTGTGGCACCAAACGAAAGCGAGTAATAGAGTGATCTCGTGGCGGTAGCATTTAGTATTGTTACTGGGTTGTTGTTTTTTCAGTCAACCTCTATTGGGTGTTAGCTAAGTACTATTTTGTGGCAATTTTTTATGTCAAATATCGTGAAAACAGGTACTAAACAGTAGTGAATAGATATAAACAATGTTTGCACTATCAGCTTTTTTGCGCCATAAATGTGATGATTGTAGGATAAATGAAATTTATTTGTAGCTGCACAGGTCTCTTTAAGCAAGCCAGCAAAATACATTGTTGGTAACCGAAATACTGTAGATTAAATCAAGAAGGAAGATATTATGAAACTCGTTAATAAGACTGCTATTACTGTTGCCGTTGGCGCTGTTGTGCTTGGAAGCTCTTTGGCTGCATCTGTTCAAGCAAGCCCATTTGGTTATAGTGAAATGCAAGCCGGTTACCAGCTAGTCGAAGGCGAAGGCAAGTGTGGAGAAGGTAAATGCGGTGCAGATAAGAAAAAAGCCAAAGAAGGTAAGTGTGGTGAAGGTAAGTGCGGCGAAGACAAGATGAAAGCCAAAGAAGGTAAATGTGGCGAAGGTAAGTGCGGCGGCGACAAGATGAAAGCCAAAGAAGGTAAATGTGGCGAAGGCAAATGCGGCGGCGACAAGATGAAAGCCAAAGAAGGTAAGTGTGGCGGCGACAAGATGAAAGCTAAAGAAGGTAAATGTGGCGGCGACAAGATGAAAGCTAAAGAAGGTAAATGTGGCGGCGATAAGAAAGCTGAGGCAGAAGGTAAGTGCGGTGGTTCAAAATAAGCTTTCTGCTGAGTAAGACAGGGTCAGCGTTTGCTGGCCTTATTTGTTGATAAACCCCTAAATTGACGGACGTGCAGTATGACAAATAAAGGACAGGTGGGTCTTGGGCTAAGGCGTGAAATGTTGGCTGAGTTCTGCCAAGGAGTTCCGAAAGCTATCGGTTTTTTCGAAGTCGCCCCCGAAAATTGGATGACACTGGGTGGCAAGTTTGGCCGTCAGTTTAGGGAATTAACAGAAAAACATCAGTTTTATTGCCATGGTCTATCATTATCGATCGGTAGCCCCGCGCCACTGGATATTCAGTTTGTCAAAAACATCAAAGATTTTCTCAATCTACACCAGATAAAAAGCTATTCTGAGCATTTGAGCTATTGTTCTGGCTCTGGCCATATGTACGACTTGATGCCAATTCCTTTTACCGGTGAAGCCGTTCGTCATGTGGCTAAGCGGGTTAAACAAGTTGAAGATATTATTGAACGTCCATTAATATTAGAGAATGTGTCATTCTATGCCGCGCCTGGCGCTGAAATGTCTGAGCTGGAGTTTGTTACCGCCGTAATGGAAGAAGCAGATTGTAAGATGCTGCTTGACGTCAATAACATCTATGTGAACTCGATTAACCATCAATATGATGCGCTTGAATACCTAAAAGCGATGCCGACAGAAAGAATTGAATACTTACATATCGCGGGTCATTATGAAGAAGCTGAAGATTTAGTCGTTGATACCCACGGCGCTGATATTGTTGATCCTGTTTGGAAGCTCTTGGAGGCATGCCATCAGTATCATGGTGTTTTCCCGACATTGCTCGAGCGAGATTTTAATATTCCAGCAACCAGTGAACTGTTGTTAGAAATTAATCAGATCCATGACTATCAAAACCGTCATATCGCCAGCTTAAAAAGGAGCGCTTGATGAGTTTTATTGACACACAACAAAACTTCATGGAATACATTAAAGATCCATCTAAGCCGCTGCCTGAGGGGATTGAAGCTCGGCGGATGAATATTTACCGCGAACTTTTTTTCAACAATATTGATGGCTTTGTCTCTAATGCCTTTCCAGTATTAAAGACGTTATACAGCGAACAAGACTGGCAGCAACGTGTGCAGCAGTTTTTTGCTATTCATGACTGCCAAACGCCTATTTTTATTGAGATAGCACAAGAGTTTCTGTTGTTTTTGCAGACTGAATATACGGCAACAGAGATCGATCCTCCCTTTATGCTGGAACTGGCCCATTATGAATGGCTAGAGCTTGTGGTGGCAGTTGCACAAGAGAACCCAAAGCAAAGAGTTCTCGATATGGCGGCAATGGATGCCGACGTTATCTCAACAATGACCTTGAGTGTCTCTGCTACATCGCAAATAGCGCAATACACATTTGATGTACAGCATATTAGTGAAGATTATCGGCCACAACAACCCACAGTAAATCCACAGTTTTTTTGCATCTATTCTGACTTCGAAGATGAGGTAAGCTTTTTACAGCTAAATCCGCTCACTGCGCAGGTTTTGGCTTATATGTCGCAATTTGAATCTGTCCAATGTGTCGATCTGATTGATTGGTTATTAGCGACTTTTACTGATATTGAACCTGCAGTATTACAACAAGGCTGTGTTGAGCTATTACTGCAGTTGAGCGCTAAAGGGATAATTAGAGAATTTATTGCTTAATAGACTTTCTATCGCTGTGACGAAACCCTATAATGGCGGCAAAAATTGATCTAGATCAATAATTGCCGTTAACAACAGTCGTCGAGGAAGTCATGAGTCAGCCGTTTAAAGACCCATTTAACATTGTTTATTTTATTGGTTTTATCCTGGTAATGTTGTTGCCGACATTGCCAGCAAGCCTATCTTGGTTAAAGGTAATGGGGCTGATTTAAGCTGCCTTTAACTTTCGCTCAGGTATACCCATCCAACTTGAAAATGCTCGTTTCAGAGGCGTTGTGCCAGTTCAATTTTAGGCGCATTAACGTAGAAATGGTTATTCCCTTTTAAGTGAGTGCAACAACGAAGTGAGCTTGCACAACGCCTTCTACGATGGGTTTTAATGGGCTTTACTCTGTGTTATTGATTTTACCAAGGGAGCGACCATTAGTGGCAATCAATGCCTTGATTAAAGCCCATTAAATTCCCACTGAATCCTGCTTCTTCAGGTAGGATGGGTATATACTAGCCACTCTTTTGAGTGGCTTTTTGTTTTTTTAGGCGGTACTGATGGCGTTAAAACGTGGTTTCTTTCTTCTAGCAGGTCTTTGTAGCCTCGCATTAGGCTTATTGGGTATTTTATTGCCTATACTGCCAACGGTGCCGTTTATCTTATTGGCTGCTTATTGTTTTGCTCGTTCAAGTGACAGGCTATATCAATGGTTGATGTTGCACCCGTGGTTTGCTGATGCGCTGCAAAATTGGCAGGCAAAAGGCGCTATTCGTAAGGGGCTGAAGAGGAAGGCGTATATTGTCAGCAGCTTTAGTTTTATCGCCAGTATCACAATCGTGCCGCTAATTTGGGTCAAGGTGATGTTGGTCTGCACCGGAACAGCGCTAATAGTTTACCTGAGAAGCATTCCTGAAATTGATGAATAGCGATATCACTGTATTGTTGCATCATGCTGAATTAAAAACTTAAATTAAGCTGCCGCTAAAGGCTCTTTTTGCTGGTGAACAATAGTAACTATATTTAGCGTGATATGACGCAGCAGATCTTACTATCCAATGTTGCAACTGATCATAAAGCGGCTTAAGCTTTACGGCCATTTTTACACTTCGATGACATTTGCTTTGGCGATGTAGCCTGCAGGGTGTCAGAAAATTAAACTCAATAAAGTAAATAATTATGGTTATGAACACTGACAGCTTGGCACTAATAAAGAACAGCATTAAAACCATCCCTAACTACCCTAAAGAGGGGATTTTGTTTAGAGATGTGACTAGCTTATTAGAAGATCCACAAGCGTATAAACTTACAATTGATCTTTTAGTGGAACACTACAAGGAGCAAGGTTTTACCAAAGTTGTCGGCACTGAAGCTCGTGGTTTCCTATTTGGCGCACCTTTAGCATTAGAGCTGGGTATTGGTTTCGTACCAGTACGTAAGCCAGGTAAATTACCAAGAGAGACTATTTCCGAAAGCTACGAGCTTGAGTATGGTCATGACGCTCTTGAAATTCACGTTGATGCCATCACTAGCGAAGATAAAGTCTTAGTTGTTGATGACCTACTGGCGACTGGCGGTACCATTGAAGCAACGGTTAAGTTAATCCGTAATCTAGGCGGCCAAGTTAATCACGCTGCATTTGTTATCTCTCTGCCAGATCTAGGTGGTGAAAAGCGTCTAGGGACAATGGATCTCGAATTACTTAGCTTATGTGAATTCGAAGGCGAATAATCAGCCTAAAACATCTGTTTAAGGTGATTTAATCACCGCCAAACCGCTCCTTGAACGCTTGATATAGCATGTCAAACCTTGGCATGCTATTGTTCAAATAAGTCGAGGAGCGTGCTCCCGTAATCATATTCATGACACGTTGGGGAGTTCCATGTCATATCAGGTGTTAGCCAGAAAATGGCGCCCTGCCAAATTTGAGCAAATGGTTGGCCAGTCTCATGTTTTACATGCATTAACCAATGCGCTCACTCAGCAAAGATTGCATCATGCTTATCTGTTTTCCGGCACTCGAGGAGTGGGGAAAACCAGTCTTGCACGTCTTTTCGCTAAAGGCTTAAATTGTGAACAAGGGGTTACCGCCACGCCATGTGGTGAGTGTTCAGCTTGTGTTGAAATCGCAGAAGGGCGTTTTGTTGATCTCATCGAGGTCGATGCTGCTTCGCGCACAAAAGTTGATGATACCCGCGAACTACTCGATAACGTTCAATATCGCCCCAGTCGTGGTCGCTATAAAGTGTATCTTATCGATGAAGTGCATATGCTGTCTCGCAGTAGCTTCAATGCGTTACTCAAAACTCTTGAAGAGCCGCCAGAGCATGTAAAGTTTCTACTCGCTACGACGGATCCACAACGCTTACCTGTCACTGTATTATCACGCTGCTTACAGTTTAATCTCAAGAGCCTGACCCAAGATGAGATTGCTAATCAGCTAGCCAATGTCTTGACTCAAGAAACATTGCATTTTGAATCTTCAGCGTTAACCCTGCTTGCAAAAGCGGCTAACGGCAGTATGCGTGATGCGTTAAGCCTGACCGATCAAGCCATCGCTTTTGGTGCTGGACAAGTCAAACTTGAACTTGTGCAAACCATGCTGGGTAGCATTGATGACAAACAGGTCATTGCCTTATTGGAAGCATTAGCCAAAGCAGATGTGATGGCGTTGATGCAGGTCAGTGCCAGTGTATTGTCATTTGGCGCTGAGCCGGAAGAGGTACTGCGTAGTTTACTGGAACTATTGCACCAAATTACCTTAACTCAATTTGCTCCCGCTGCAGCGCAGATGTCGCTATACAGCGAGCAAATAAAAGCGTTTGCCGAGCAGTTATCGCCTGAGCAAGTACAGCTATATTACCAGCTGCTGTTGACCGGCCGTAAAGACTTACCTTATGCGCCTGATCCCAAATCGGGGCTTGAAATGGCACTCCTGCGTGCAGTGACCTTTGTGCCTGAACAACCCGTAACCAAATGGGTGACAGACACGCCAGCAAAGCTCGTAATACCTGAGTTAAAGACTGGATCACAATTGGCATCAGTCGATACAACAGCAGAAAAAAAAACGCTGATAGAGGCTAGCGACGGAGTTACCAGTCCACTTAGCGATAAAACGATAGAGCTTTCAGACTCAGACCTAGAGTCAAACCTAGACCTAGGTTCAGACGCTACAGCTAAGCCTCAAGATAATATTACTCAAGCTGCGCCGCCAGTATTGGATAATCTGGAGAGCATGAACAGTGAAATGGCCGTCATACTCAGTCAAGCTGAGAGCCAAGGGTATGCAAAGATTGATGAAACAGCTGCTAATAAGCCGTTAACTGCGTCAGTGCAGAGTACTTTAGTTGAAGAGGGCACAGATACAGTAGCCTCTAATAAACCGGCGACTGTCGAAGATGCAGTGGTTGTCGCTACAGCCGACATCAGTGCTGTAGCCCGCCCAAGTTCCAACACTCATATCACTACCGAAGCCACGCGGGATTCAACATCTAGCGCAAGTGATAACAATCGTGAAAATGTTGCTGAAACAGTCGGTGTTAAAACCAATGCTAGCACCGATACAGAAACCAACATGGGAGAGGTCACCTCCTCCGTCGTTACTGACTATGCCGCTGAAGACGACCTGTCTGCTTATTCGCAATATGCTGGCGCGCAGGATATCGATTTTGACGGCAACGATTTTGACTTTGATGCTCCCGACTCGGCGCCGTTACCACAAGACTCGTTATCTCCAGTTACGGTCGAACAAAATACTGTGGTTGCTAAAAGTGAAACTGAAAATTCAGCAAATACGATAACTAGCACGACAACAGAAGTCGACTTAAGTGACGATATTTTGGATGCTGTATTAGCCGCAAGGGATTCTCTACTGGATGGATTAGGCGAAGATGAGCCTAAGGAGAGTTCCACAAAAAAGTCCGTTAAGGAACGGAAGGCTTTTGCGCCGCCAGTACGTAAACCTAAGCCAGAGCCTGAAGCTGAAAAACCATCACAGCCAATCAATGCGTTCGAGCAAGCTGATAACAGTAGCGATATTATCGACAGACCGCCATGGGAAGAGCCACATGAGCAAGATCCCACCTCGCGATTTAAAGATGAAAGCGCCGCTCATGCAGCTGAGTCGCCAGCCAATGCTGCTGTTAAACCTGTTGCAGCACCAAGTCAACAGAAGAACAAAACCGCTAAGGCTAGTGATAAACCCACTGCTATGCAGCTTGATTCAACTTCAGTTCAGGATGTTGCGTTAAACTTACCCGCACTACCTAGCGGCGAGTTAAGCGGGAATGACATAGATTTAAAGTGGTACCGCTTTATGGCTGAACTTGAAGTCGGTGGGCGCGTTAGGCAACTCGCAGTCAATTCAGTGTGTCATCAGTTTGAACAACCGTTGTCGCTGTTATTGAAACCGGATCAAAAGCATCTTGCTGCTGATGTTGCGATTAAGCAGTTTGAAGAGGCCATGAGTGAAGCGCTTGGCGAGCCAAGTGAAGTGCGAGTTTCTGTCGGTGTCGACAGTACTCGGGAGACCCCTCTAGAAGTTAGGCGTCGTTTTCATAAAGAGATCCTCGTACAAGCGCATCATGGGTTGATGACTGACGACAATGTACGTTGGTTAGCGCAACACATGGGCGCACAGCTAACGCCTGATACACTCACTTATGCACCAGAATTGTTGGTTAATAAAGGTAAATTGATAGAATTGGTCGATATGTCGAACTTTAAGCGGTTACCTGAGTCATAATTTTACAATTGAAATTTCAGCTTTCATTGCTAATCAGTCTATATTTAGTAAGATTAGCCCACTTTATTTGTAGTGATAAATAATAGAAGAGAATTAGAGTATGTTTGGAAAAGGCGGTATGGGCAACTTGATGAAGCAAGCCCAACAGATGCAAGACAAAATGGCTAAAGTGCAGGAAGAGATTGCACGTATGGAAGTGACTGGCGAAGCCGGCGCTGGCCTTGTTAAAGTCACCATGACGGGCTCTCACAGTGTGCGCAAAGTCGACATTGACGCTAGCTTGCTTGAAGATGATAAAGAGATGCTAGAAGACCTGATTGCAGCAGCATGTAATGATGCCGCACGTCGAGTTGAAGAGAATCAAAAAGAGAGAATGGCTGAAGTCACCGGCGGCATGCAGTTGCCACCCGGCATGAAGATGCCTTTCTAAGACTGCAGATACCTGCTGTATTTGCGCCTAGCGTTTGCAGTATAATATTGCTGTTTATTGTTTTTAAGAGCCCAAGATGACTTGGGCTTTTTTGTGCTTTAAGCTTTGTACCGGATGACTCTATCGGGGTCGTATCGCGTTAATATTGCATTATCATCATGGTATTCTATGGTAATATCGGCGGTTCATTTGATTGGGGATGATGTGAGTTTATGACTTATATCAGCTCTTAAAATCAAAACTTATTATTCTTAGGCAGATTTTGCCTCGCTATGCGGAACGTTAAATGAAATTTAGTCCTCTTGTTGATGAGTTGATCCAGTCACTTAAATGCTTACCTGGCGTCGGACCAAAATCAGCGCAGCGCATGGCATTTCAGCTATTAGAGCGTGACCGCAAGGCGGGAAGTAAGCTTGCTGAATCACTCGGTAAAGCCATGTCCGATGTAGGTCATTGCCAGTCATGCCGTACCTTTACCGAAGAAACCTATTGCCCTATTTGCGTCAGTACTAAACGCGGCCATTCTAGTATTATTTGTGTGGTAGAAACCCCTGCCGACGCATTAGCAATCGAGGCGGGTGGCCATTTTAGTGGCCGTTATTTTGTCTTACTTGGGCACTTATCGCCGCTCGATGGCGTCGGGCCCGATGAGTTGGGGCTTGCACTGTTAGAAACCCATTTAGCCTCGGGCGAGATCAGTGAACTTATTTTGGCAACCAACCCAACCGTTGAAGGTGATGCCACCGCCCACTACATTGCAGATATGGCTAAAAACCATAAGTTAACAGTGAGCCGTATTGCCCACGGAGTGCCCGTTGGCGGTGAGCTTGAATACGTTGATAGCACCACCTTGGCGCTGTCTTTTAACGGTCGATTGCCTATTTAATACAGCAAGATTAATGGTTGATGTCATCACAAGGCCCAGTAAATGGTTATCCATTTACTGGGCTTTTTTTGTGCAATTGAAATCAATGGGACCTTTGCCCCTTGAAAAGCGATTTTATAACCCCATTTCTAGTAACAAGCAGTACTTATATCAAATTTTAAAGGGAACATTTCATGTCACAACAAGAAACTCATGGCTTTCAAACTGAAGTCAAACAACTACTACATTTGATGATCCACTCTTTGTACTCAAACAAAGAAATTTTCTTGCGCGAATTAGTTTCTAATGCAGCCGATGCGGCAGATAAGCTGCGCTATAAAGCCTTAACGAACAACGATCTTTACGAAGGTGAGGGCGAATTGCGCGTTCGCATCAGTACTGACAAAGAAAAAGGCACCATTACTATTGAAGACAATGGTATTGGTATGACCCGTGATGGTGTAATTGAACACCTAGGCACGATCGCTAAGTCAGGCACTGCTGATTTCTTTAAAAATCTATCTGGTGATGATTCAAAAGACTCGCAGTTGATTGGTCAGTTTGGTGTTGGTTTCTACTCTGCATTTATTGTGTCTGACAAAGTGACTGTGCGTACTCGCGCAGCGGGCCACAGCAGTGATGAAGGTGTGCTTTGGGAATCTGCCGGTGAAGGTGACTTCACCGTCAACACGATTACTAAGCAATCTCGCGGTACTGAAATCACCTTACATTTGAAAGATGATGAAAAAGAGTTTGCCGATGACTACCGTCTGCGCTCTATCGTGACGAAATACTCAGATCATATCTCTGTTGCCGTTGAAATGTTTGAAGAGGGCACGCCTGCAGTTGAAGCGACTGAAGCGGGCGCTGAAGCCGTCCCTGGGACAGAGGGGTGCTGGAAGCCAATGAACAAGGCGACTGCACTTTGGACACGTAACAAGAGTGACGTGACTAAAGAGGAGTACCAAGAATTTTACAAGCATATTTCTCATGACTACACAGATCCACTCGTTTGGAGCCATAACCGCGTTGAAGGTAAGCAGGAATACACCAGCTTGCTTTATATCCCGGCTAAAGCGCCTTTCGACATGTGGAACCGCGACCGTAAGCACGGTCTAAAACTGTTTGTACAACGCGTATTCGTTATGGACGATGCTGAGCAGTTTATGCCTAGCTACCTGCGTTTCGTGCAAGGCTTGATTGACTCAAACGATCTGCCACTAAACGTCTCCCGTGAAATTTTACAAGACAATAAAGTGACCACCTCACTGCGCACTGCTGTGACTAAGCGCGTATTGGGCATGCTTGAAAAGCTGGCTAAAAATGATGCAGAAAAATATCAATCTTTCTGGGCTGAGTTTGGTCAAATTCTAAAAGAGGGTCCTGCTGAAGATTTCGCTAACAAAGAACGTATTGCCGGTTTGTTACGTTTTGCTTCAACTCACACGGGTGAGGCTACGCCAAACGTATCTCTTGCTGAGTACGTTGAGCGCATGCAGGAAGGCCAAACGAAGATCTATTACATTGTTGCCGATAGCCATGAAGCGGCTGCCAATAGTCCGCATCTAGAATTGCTGCGCAAAAAAGGCATCGAAGTATTGCTAATGTCTGAGCGTATCGATGAGTGGTTAATTAACCACCTTACCGAGTTTAATGCTAAGCAGATGCACTCTGTGACTCGCGGCGACTTAGAATTAGGTGAGTTAGAAGATGCTGGCGAGAAAGAAGCACAGGAAAAGCTTGAAACTGAATCTGAAGGCCTAGTTAAGCGCGTTAAAGACAGCTTAGGCGATAAAGTATCTGCGGTTAAAGTCACCACACGTTTAACTGACACACCAGCGTGTGTTGTTGCGGGTGAAGGCGAAATGTCGACCCAAATGATTAAGCTGATGCAAGCTGCGGGTCAAGCCGTTCCTGAATCTAAACCAACATTTGAGCTTAACCCTGAGCATCCTCTCGTGGCCCGTCTTAACGATGAGCAAGACGAAGAGGCATTCGCACAGTGGTCAGATCTTTTATTACAGCAGGCATTATTGTCTGAAAAAGGCAGTTTAGCAGACCCATCAGCGTTCATTAAATTGATGAACCAGATGTTGTTAGCTAACGTTAAGTAGGAAACAACTATAATGAAAGAGGCAGTTAATCTGCCTCTTTTTTTTGGGTATTTTAAAGGTTAAAGGAAAGTGATGGAAAATATTCTAGAACTGACTAAAGACAACATTCAACAAGTCGTCGATGCTTCAATGGATCAGGTGATTGTATTAGCATTTTGGGCCAGTAAAAGCCCTGAAAGTCTAACCTTGATGCAAACGCTTGAGAGTCTCTCGCAGCAGCAAAACGGTCGTTTTGTGTTAGCCAAAGTAAACTGCGAAGCTGAAATGGAGATAGCCAACTATTTCCAGATCCAAAATTTGCCAACCACCTTAGTTTTACATGAAGGTAAACCTATTGATGGTTTTGCTGGTGTGCAAGATGCGCCGCAAATTACCGAAATGCTCGATAAGCATCTACCAGCCGTGTGGCAGTTGCAGCTTAAGCAAGCCAGAGTGTTTTTATCTGAGCAAAATGCCATAGGTGCACTGCCATTATTGAAAGAAGCTTACGCCGAGCAGCCCATTGCTGAAATTGCACTTGCGTTAGCGGATGTGTATCTGTCGCTGGATGCTTTAGAAGATGTTCAAACACTACTCGCTAGTGTGGGTCTTGCAGATCAAGACGGCTATTACCAGAGTCTAAAGGCCAAGTTTGCACTGGCACTTGATGCGGCTGATACGCCTGAAATCAGGCAGCTGCAAACAGACTTTGAGAAATCACCCAATGATTTCGACGCTTTACTCGCGCTGGCCAAAGCACTGCACCAGGCTAAACGTAATGACGAAGCATTGGCCTTGTTGTTTGCCCCTTTGCAGAAAGATCTTGCTGTGCAGGACGGTAAAGTAAAAGGATTGTTTTTAGAGATCTTAACCGCTTTAGGTCAAGCTAATAGCTTAGCGAAACAGTATCGCCGTAAGCTTTACACCTTACTTTATTGATAATGGTCAATATCTAGACTTATTTGCCATGAGTGAGGCTAAAGTCGAAGGGAAATCGCTTCAAAATGGCGGCAAATTATGCGAAAATCGCCGCCCTAAACATAATAATACCAATCGCGTGACCACACTTTAGACTTTTGTCTGCGTTAGAGGTTGGTATAACAATGCGAAATAAGAGGAAGATTGAGATGCGCATTATGCTATTAGGTGCCCCAGGTGCCGGTAAAGGTACCCAAGCCCAATTCATCATGGAAAAGTACGGTATTCCTCAAATTTCAACCGGTGACATGCTGCGCGCTGCAGTTAAAGCGGGCACTCCACTTGGCTTAGAAGCTAAAAAAGTGATGGATGCTGGTCAATTGGTATCTGACGAGTTAATTATTGGTCTTGTGAAAGAGCGTGTTGCACAAGATGATTGCGCAGATGGATTCCTATTAGATGGTTTTCCACGCACAATTCCTCAAGCTGATGCGATGGCGACTGGTGGCATTACTATCGATCACGTCGTTGAAATTGATGTGCCAGACGAAGAGATCGTTAAGCGCATGGGCGGCCGTCGTGTTCACCCAGGTTCTGGTCGTGTTTATCACATCGTCTTTAATCAGCCTAAGGTTGAAGGTAAAGATGATGTTACTGGCGAAGACTTAGCAATTCGTCCAGATGATGAAGAAACAACAGTGCGTAAACGTCTTGATATCTACCATGAGCAAACAAAGCCATTGGTTGAATATTACGGTGCGGTTGCAGCGAAAGGTGAAGCGACTTATAACAAGTTTGATGGCACTCAGTCTGTTGCTAAAGTTAGCCAAGAAATTGTTGCAGCACTTGGCTAAATTTGCACAAAATAATAGTGTGTTTATGAGCTAGTTCTCATATTTGAAAAAGCCCATGTAAGTGGGCTTTTTTTATGCTTTTTCCAATGATAGCCTGACGCTGAATATCTTGGTTAAAAGAGAGAAAACGTGAGCGACACAACCTCCCCATTTGGTGTTTTGTTAGTTAATCTAGGCACGCCAGATTCTCCAACAGCGCCAGACGTTAAAAAATTCCTCAAGCAGTTCCTTAGTGATCCACGTGTTGTAGATATCTCACCTTGGATCTGGAAGCCCATTCTTAATGGTATAATTTTAACCACCCGTCCAGCAAAAGTCGCTAAGCTCTATGAGTCTATTTGGTGGGAGCAAGGCTCTCCCTTAATGGTAATAAGCCAGCGACAACGCGATAAGCTAATGCAATCTCTGCACCACAGTTTTGGCTTTAAAGTGCCCGTCGAGTTAGGCATGAGTTACGGTAATCCCTCTTTAGAATCAGGTCTTAATAACTTAAAATCTCAAGGCGTTAACAAGATTTTTGTCTTGCCTCTTTACGCGCAATATTCATGCTCTACCGTTGCGCCAGTGTTCGATGCCATTAGCGATCTGCATCGAACTAAGCGTGATTTTCCAGAGCTTAGGATCAATAAAGACTATTTTGATCATCCAAGCTACATCGCCGCGCTTGCTGGATCCGTTAAGCAACACTGGCAGAGCAAGGGGCAGGGTGAGGTATTACTGATGTCGTTTCACGGCGTGCCCGTTCGCTATGTCACCGAAGGCGATCCTTATCAAATGCAGTGCCAAAAAACGGCTGAACTTGTGGCTGATGCACTCGGGTTAACGGCTAAGCAATGGCGGATCTGTTTTCAATCTCAGTTTGGAAAAGAGCAATGGTTAACGCCAGCCACTGACAAGCTGTTGGAAGCGCTCCCTGCAGAAGGGGTAAAATCAGTCGATATTATGTGTCCGGCTTTTTCTTCTGATTGCTTAGAAACACTGGAAGAGATCTCTGAAGAGGGCAAAGCGTCGTTTATAGCGGCAGGCGGCGAGCGCTATGAGTTTATTGCTTGTTTAAATGACTCAAATCCGCATATCAGCTTGCTCAGCCAAATTGTTGAACAACAAACCTTAGGTTGGTGCTAAATTTGGCTGCTTAGCAGTGATTTCAGCTAGCGAATGAGGCTGGGTATGGTAGAATTCCCCACTTTTTTGTATCCGCCTAACGTTAACGCTTTTTGTTTAATCGTTTTATGGCTGTTAGCTGCGTTAACACCACCGGCTGCTAGAATTGAAAGCCACGAGTCGTTTGTTGATGCCAAGCGTTATGACTTGTGATCCCTTAGCCGTTTTAATTATCTTTTGCATGGATGCCGAATGAAAGAGAGCTCAATATGAAGTTTCCAGGTCAGCGTAAGTCTAAACATTATTTTCCGGTCAAAAATCGTGATCCGTTATTAGCACAGTTGATCCAACAGCCTCAGCCTATCTCTACTTACGTGTCTGGTATAGACCAAACATTGGTAGATATTGAAGCGAAGGTGGAAGATGAGTTACTCAGTCGCTATGACTTACCTAAGGGTAATTCGACCTTGATAGACGATGACAAGGCACATGCTTTGTATACCGAGTTAAAAGAGCGTGAGCTGGTGAGTGACGAGTTTGCCGGTGGCACCATTGGTAACACAGTACACAATTACTCCATTCTTGCTGATGACCGCTCGGTGTTATTTGGCGTTATGAGTCAAAATATCGAGATTGGCAGTTACGCTTATCGATACCTCTGCAACACTTCATCAAAGGTTGATTTAAACCAGTTGCAGCCTGTAGCGGGTCCAATTGGCCGTTGTTTCACGTTGGTCTCAGAGTGCGGCGAAAGAACGTTTGCGATTAGCAAAGGATCAATGGATAAATTAACGCCTGAATTTATTGATAAAGATATTGTACAGGGCGGCTCTGCACTCATTTTGACAGCTTACCTTATGCGCGCAAGTGGTGAAGATAAGATCACCGATGCGGCGATGAAGGCTATAGAATACGCCAAAGCGGCTGAAGTTCCGGTGGTATTAACCTTGGGCACTCGCTTCCTAATTGAAGAAGATCCACAGTGGTGGCAGCGTTTTATTAAAGAGCATGTGACCATTTTGGCCATGAATGAGGATGAAGGCGAGGCACTCACTGGATTTAAAGACCCCTTACAAGCCAGTGAAGCAGCGTTAGAGTGGTGTGACATGGTGTTGACTACGGCAGGGCCTTTAGGGCTTTATACTGCGGGATATACCGAAGACTCTGAAAAGCGTGAAACGAGTCATACGTTACTCCCTGGTGCAATCCCTGAGTTTAACCGCTATGAGTTTTCTCGCCCTAAGCTGAAAGCAGATTGTGAGTCGCCGCTTAAAGTGTATGCACACATCTCACCGTATATGGGCGGCCCAGAAAAAATTCGCAATACTAATGGCGCTGGAGACGGTGCATTAGCCGCATTACTGCATGATCTAGCCTCTAATCGATTCCATAAGACCAACGTGCCGGGGTCAAGCAAGCATAATCGTGACGGTCTGTGTTATTCATCATTCTCGCAGATCTGTAAATATGCCAACCGTGTCGCTTATGAAGTATTAGCGCAACACAGTCCGCGATTATCTCGTGGTTTACCTGAACGTGAAGATAGTCTGGAAGAGTCATACTGGGAACGATAATCTATTTAACTTACTCCGATTTTTAACGAGTATGTTTTAGGGTCCAGCTCCTTGTCTCAGTGCGATTCTACATTTTGAGATAAACGACTCAGTTTGTATTAAACAAACGACAATATAATAAGCCACAGTTTAGTCACTCTAAACGGTGGCTTTTTTGCTTTGTGGGAATATGATAGGCAGATGACAGAATATGAAAAAATGCTTAACGGTGACGTTTTTGATGGTGCAGATCTCGAGATTTCAGCTCTGCGTGATAGGGCTTTCACGCTAACCAAACAAATTAATCATAGTCACAGTTTTGCTGACGCGCAGGACTTAATTAAGCAGCTGTTTAATAACGTCGGAGCAGGGACTTTGGTGAGTGTTCCGTTTAACTGTGAATTTGGAAAACAGATAAGTATTGGTGCGGGAAGTTTCCTCAACATGGGCGTGTTGATGTTAGATGGCGCTAAGATCACCATTGGTAATAATGTCATGATCGGTCCTAACAGCCAGTTTTATACTGCATCACACTCTACAGACCATTTGAGTCGCCGCCGTTGGGAAACCTATTGTCAACAAATAGTCATAGAAGACGATGTTTGGATTGGCGGGAATGTCGTGATTAATCAAGGAGTAACAATTGGTGCTCGCTCAATTGTTGCGGCTGGTGCCGTGGTCAATAAAAACGTACCAGTTGATTGTATGGTAGGTGGTACGCCAGCCCGTTTATTAAAGATGCTAAATTCCGCTTAGCTGATGTGTGGTTGATGGTTGTTTATATTTGAACTTAAAGATGGTCATTCATGAGCTAGATGACAAACAAAAAAGGCGCCTTAAAGGCGCCTTCTTTACACAGAACGTACGCTTGACTTACTTCTCTTCGGCGTGAACCTGAGCGTTAAAGCCTGGTGCCACTTTACCTGCTTGAGTGTCGTTGAAAATATCTTCATTAAACTCATTTTCAGATTTAGCAATAACAACGGTTGCCACAGTATCACCGGTGACGTTAACGGCAGTCCGGACCATATCAAGCAGTCTATCGACACCGATAATCAGTGCGATACCTTCTACAGGTAGACCCACTTGGTTTAGTACCATTGCCAGCATGATAAGTCCGACACCAGGTACGCCTGCCGTACCAATTGATGCCAGCGTTGCGGTTACCACCACCATCGCGTAATCAGAGATGGTTAAATCGATACCGTACACTTGCGCAATAAATACCGTTGCCACACCTTGCATTATCGCGGTGCCATCCATGTTGATGGTTGCACCAAGCGGTAGCGTGAATGAGGCGATTTTATTGTCAACGCCCATGCGATGTTCAGCGGTTTCAATCGTTACCGGAAGGGTCGCGTTAGAGCTTGCTGTGCTGAAGGCAAATAACTGCACATCGCGGATTTTGCGTATAAAGGTAAATGGGCTTAGACCCGAGAATACTTTCAGCAGCGTCGGATAAACAATAAACGCATGAATGAGTAACACACCCAGTACCACGAAGAAGTACTGCACTACACTGCCAAAGGTTTCCATACCGAGCGTTAATGCCAGTTTCGCCATTAATGCAAACACACCATAGGGTGCAAGCTGCATTATTAACGTAACCACACGCATGATGACTTCATTAAGGTCGGCAAACAGCGCTGCAACGCGTTTACCGCGTTCACCAATATGAGAGATAGCAAAACCAAAGATAACGGCAAAAATGATGATTTGAAGCATATTACCTTCGCTCATCGCCTGCAGTGGGTTAGTGGGTACGATATTAATGATCACTTCCGCTAAGCTTGGCGCCTGTTTGGCATCAAAATGCATGCTCTCAGTCACCAAGGTAGCGTTACCAGGATGTATAGCAATAGCAATCAGAATTGCCATCGAAAGTGCGATAGCGGTAGTGAATAGATAAAACGCGATGGTTTTGCCACCGAGTCGACCTAACTTAGAGGGTTCGCTTAAAGAACATGTTCCGCAGACCAGTGATACAAATACCAAGGGTACAACCAACATTTTCAAACTTGAAATGAATATAGTACCGATGACATTTAAAAAGCCTTCGGTAATGTATTCTTTGATGAAGTCACTTTCGGGAAAAAGGTTACGAAGGAGTAACCCCAGAATAATACCAGATGCCATTCCGAGTAGAATTTTACTCGTGAGGCCAAGCTTTTTTGATTTCGTAGCAGACATAGTGCTTCCTGTATAATTTTTATGCTTTCAATTTGCGCGTTAAAGACTAGCAAGAAAGAGCCACAGTTGAAATGGTGTAAAAGTTAAAGTTTCTGATGTTATTTATCTATTTGCCATCTTTAGTTGTAGATAAGTTGCAGTGAAATTGTGTAATGTTAGCTTCTAGGTAATCAGATAATTACCAGAAATCATAATCTGAGTAACAGGGAGTCTGACAATGAAGTCAGCGTATAGTGTTTTTATTGCGTTAATATGGTCGTTTTTTCTCGTTGGTTGTGGAGGGGGCGGAAGTATATCCGCTGAACCTGGTGACGGAGGGACGCCGAGTCCTGTCACAATATCAATTCAATTAAGTACTACAAATACACAAATCTCAGTTGCAGAAAACGCTGAGATAACAGCTAAGGTGATTGACTCGAATGGTGCTGCAGTTAGTACATTAGTTTCGTTTACTTTAAATAACGATACTTATGGCACTTTTGAGCCCGGTACTGGAGAAGTATCAACAGGCGCTGATGGTATCGCTACAATCAAATTGAATACAGCTTCAATTCCCACGGGTGCTGCAGTAACTGCAACAATATCTTCTGGTGAAAAAGCAACGATTAACGTAACGATGGTTGGTGATGGTGGTGAATCTACAGGAGGGCCGACAGTATCGTTGGTTTTAACTGATGAGAAAGGTGTGCCGATTAACGCCATAAGCACATTATCGCCGGGTAAGCTCACGGCAACGGTTACTGGCATGTCTAAAGCTACAATAGTGACCTTCGCTACTTCTCGTGGAGAAATCCCTATAGATACGGCTGTTACGGAGGAGGACAAAGCATATGTTCAAATTCTTGCAGGTTCAGAGCCCGGCGCAGCTATAGCGACAGCAACTCTTCTAACTGGTGAAACAGTTGAATTAGTCTTCAATGTAGGCGCTACAAATGTCTTTATGGGTAGTGGTGACCCATTTCAATCCGGTGTGGCATCAATTTCTCCAGCGATAGTCTCTGCTGGTGGGACAGCGAGTATCTCTGTCATTCTCCAAGATGATCAGGGTAATCCATTCATCGAACCTGCGGAAGTTCAGTTTTCTTCAACTTGCTTTGTTAAATCAACACCAGAAGCAGATTTAAGTACACCTGTTGTCGCTGTGAATGGAATGGCGACGAGTACCTACTTGTCTAAAGGTTGTGTGGGTGATGATACTATTAACATTAGTGCTAATGTTGGTGGAAAAGCACTTACTGCTACGGCTACACTAAACGTACTTCCTGCGAGCGTGGGCAGCATCTACTTTATAGAAGCTGCACCAGAGAATATTAGGCTCAAAGGTACAGGTGGTACAGAATCATCAATTGTTAAGTTTAAGGTACTAGATAAAAATGGTAATCCGGTTAAAAATCAATTAGTCAATTTTTCACTAAATACAGAAACTGGCGATATTGAACTAGAACCATCTAATGCCGTTACTGATAGTGAAGGGATAGCCCAAACAGTGGTTAACTCTGGAACTGTATCTACTTCCGTTAGAGTTACAGCTATAGTCGATGCAAGTTCTCCAGAAATATCAAGCCAGTCTAATTTGCTAGTTGTGTCAACGGGTTTACCCGATCAGGACAGTTTTTCGTTATCAGCAGATAACTTAAACCCAGAGGGCTGGGGCTATGATGGCGTTGAAGTTAATGTTGTCGCTAGATTAGCAGATACTTTTAACAACCCAGTTCCAGATGGTACGGCAGTTTCATTTACGACTGAAGGTGGTGTAATAGATCCATCATGTTTGACGGTAAGTGGTACTTGTTCAGTTAAATGGACGAGTCAAAATCCAAGACCAACAGGGAAGACATTAGATGGCGAACCATCAACAACTCCGGATTTAGGTCCAGATTTTGGCGGGCGGGTAACTATTTTAGCGACCGCAATAGGGGAGGAGTCATTCCCTGATTTGAACGGAAATGGTCGTTTCGATGCTTCAGAGCTAGCAACCTTTGAAGGTGAAGATGTATCAGGAAATAAATATGACTTGTCTGAAGCGTTTGTCGATCACAATGAAGACACTTTATATAATCCTGCAAAAGGAGATAACCAAGACGAAAGTGGTGACCTAGAGACATTTATTGATTTTAATAACAATGCTATTTTTGATGTTGCTGATGGCGTCTATAACGGAAGTCTATGTGCATTAGACGTGAATGGTAATACTCATTCTGGTTGCTCGACGATTAATAAATCACTAAATGTGAGAGCATCAGTGGTTCTTATTATGTCGGGAAGTGATGCATTTTCTTCAACTCCAACAATAATAGATAGTTGTGAGGACGATAGAGCAAAAGAAGATCCATGTGATGGTTTGAATGATAACAACGTGTTGGATATTCTTGGTAAATCAACGGGAGCAATATCAATAATAATTGGTGATCTACATAATCAATCATTACCTTCAGGTACCGAAATTATTTTTTCCCCATCAGCGGGTAGCCTTGCAAGCAAGGGTACATTTACGGTTTCTTCGACAAATAACAATGGTTCTAATCTCTATAGCGTGGTGCTGAAAGGCGCAGATGAACCTGATGCTGGATCTCTTGTGATTGAAGCTATTACACCCAAAGGAAATTTAACACAGATTGCTACTATACCTGTGGTGATCCACTAACGATTAAAAGTAGTCTTAGTAAAATAAAGCAATAAAAAACCCGCAATGCGGGTTTTTTTTATAATCAGAATAAATCTAATTTTGACGAAAGCTGCAGCAGCTAAAAGTGACTATCTCTGGAACTGATACACACTACCGAGCTTCATGATCTGAGTCAGTTCATCAAGTGCGGTACGAGATTCCATTAGCAGCTGCGGGTCGGCTAAGTCAGCAACACTCAAACGGTCACGGTAATGCTTATCAACCCAAAGGTTTAAGCGGGCAAACAATGCATCGTTCATCATGGTATTTTGATTGACCGCTGCCACTTCATCTTGATTCATCGCCACTCGCAGACGCAGACAAGCTGGGCCTCCGCCATTTTGCATGCTTTGTTTTACATCGAAATAGTGGACTTGCTTTATCGGCGTTCCCAAAGTGACAAGCTCACTTAAATAGGCATGCACCGCAGGATTTTCCTGACAGTTTATCGGCGCGATAATCGCCATCTCACCGGAGGGTAATGTGACGACTTGAGTATTGAATAGATAGCTTGTTACCGCATCTTGAATCGCGACTTTTGCCGTGGGTACTTCGACAAAATGTAATGGCGTTTCACCAAACTTTCGTTTTATCTCTGCAAATTTAGCTTGTGTATTTAAAAATGCTTGCTCATGATAAAAAAGAACGTTCTGGTTACCAACAGCGATAACATCGTTATGGAACACGCCTTGATCTATCACATCTGGATTTTGTTGCATGTATACTGTGCCGTCATCATCGAGTTGGTGTAGGCGAGCAATGGCTTGAGACGCTTCTAACGTTTGGCGTGCAGGATACTTTTTAGGTTTTGGCGCCGAAGGATTCGTCGCTTCTTGGCCGTAAACAAACAGTTCAATACCTGCATGGCCATATTCATTACACAGGCGAGTATGGTTGGCTGCACCTTCATCACCGAAGCTGGTGTGTTCAGGCAGATGTTGGTGGTGCTTGAAATAACGGCTATCGTTAAATGTGGCTTGAAGAATATTACCTGTTGTTACAGGTTCAATACTGCGATGAAGTTTGTCGACTAAGTTTGCCGGAGTGAAATGCAGTTTTCCGTCGTGGGTATCGGCACTTGGTGATACCGTCGCCGCGTTTGCCGTCCACATACTGGAGGCACTACAGCATGCACGTAACAACGCTGGTGCGTCTTTGGCGGCTTTATTTAACACTGCAGCGTCAGAGCCTGTAAAACCGATTCTACGCAGTGTGTGGAGGTCTGGACGCTCCTGAGGGGCAAACATGCCTTGTACTAAACCTAGGTCTGCAAGTGCTTTAGCTTTCTTGATCCCTTGTTTAGCAGCATCTTTAGGGCTAGATGTCGCGGCGGCGTTGTTTAAAGAGGCAACGTTTCCGAATGACAAACCCGCGTAATTATGTGTTGGGCCGACAAGTCCGTCGAAATTGGCTTCAAAATGCTTCATTCTTTATCCTTTAGGGTAGCTCAGGTGCAATTTCCATTCCTGAGTTATAATTATTGAGCTCAGTATACTTAAGCTCAAAGCCTAAACAAGGTGGCTATATTTTTAAAAAATGGTGAATATGCATCAAAATTCACATCTAATAGTTGCTTGACGACTAATAATGAAATATTAGTTTTTAAATAAGCACTAATTTTTTTCACATTTATTTCAAAAACGCTTAAAAATGGTACTCCAGTGCAAATAAAAGAGGGATTAGCTTGAAAGTCTTTACACAACCCTCTATATATGGAGAAAATTTTCAGAGTTTTGAAACTTGTTGGCGCAAATTAATTTATGGGTAAATCGCTAGTAATCGTCGAATCACCGGCCAAAGCCAAGACTATTAATAAATATCTAGGCAAAGATTTCATCGTTAAGTCGAGTGTGGGTCACATCCGTGATCTACCAACATCGTCGAGTCCAGACGCTAATGTGGTCAGTAAGACACCAGCTGAAGTCAAGAAGATGTCTCCAGAGGAGAAGGCTGAGTATAAAAGTCTAAAAGCAAAACAAGCGTTAGTTGCACGCATGGGAGTCGATCCCGAAAATGGTTGGAAAGCTAAATATCAAACGCTTCCCGGCAAAGAGAAAGTTGTCAAAGAGTTACAAACACTCGCTGAATCAGCTGACCACATCTATCTCGCAACCGATTTGGATAGAGAGGGTGAGGCAATTGCTTGGCATCTCCAGCAAGTCATTGGTGGAGACGAGTCACGCTACCAACGCGTCGTGTTTAATGAAATTACTAAATCAGCGATTCAAGACGCATTTAGTCAACCATCGGTGCTTGACACCAATATGGTTAATGCGCAGCAAGCACGTCGATTCTTAGATCGTGTTGTGGGCTTTATGGCATCCCCGTTACTTTGGAAAAAAGTGGCCCGTGGACTATCTGCTGGACGCGTTCAGTCAGTTGCTGTGCGTTTGGTTGTTGAACGTGAAAGTGAAATTAAAGCGTTTGTACCTGAAGAGTTTTGGGATGTCCACGCTGAGTTAAATACTTTAGCTGACGAGCTGCTAAAAATGCAGGTGGTTAAATACCAGAACAAAGCATTTAACCCGGTTACTCAGACAGAAGCCGCCGCCGCCGTAAGTGCATTGTCGCAATCAAGCTTTGTTGTCGCAGCGCGTGAAGATCGTGCAACACAAAGCAAACCGTCTGCACCCTATATCACCTCAACGCTGCAGCAAGCTGCCAGTACGCGTTTGGGTTTTGGTGTTAAAAAGACCATGATGATGGCGCAGCGCTTATATGAAGCGGGCCACATTACTTATATGCGTACCGATTCAACCAACTTAAGCCAAGAAGCACTCGATAATGTGCGCGAGATGATTGGTAAAGAGTTTGGTGATAAGTATCTACCTGAAGCTCCACTTCGTTACGGCAGCAAAGAGGGAGCGCAAGAGGCTCACGAAGCGATTCGTCCGTCGAATGTGAAAGTCACAGCGGCATCGTTAAGTGATATGGAGCGTGATGCTCAGCGTTTATATGAGCTGATCTGGCGTCAATTCGTGTCTTGTCAAATGACACCTGCAAAGTATGACGCGACCCGTCTTACCGTTAAAGCAGCTGACTACGAGCTAAAAGCCACCGGACGTACGTTACGTTTTGATGGTTGGACCCGAGTTCAAACCGCTGTTAAGAAAAAGAACGAAGAAGACAATACACTGCCTGTTGTCGCTAAAGGCGACAAGGTTAAGCTACAAGAGCTACTGCCTAAGCAGCACTTTACTAAACCTGCTGCACGTTACAGTGAAGCGTCTTTAGTCAAAGAGCTTGAAAAGCGAGGTATTGGCCGTCCGTCAACATACGCAACGATTATTTCGACCATTCAAGATCGAGGCTACGTTAAGGTTGATAATCGTCGCTTCTATGCTGAGAAAATGGGTGAAATCGTCAGTGATAGACTTGTCGGCAGTTTCCAAGATTTAATGAGCTATGATTTCACCGCAAGCATGGAGCAGACATTAGATGATGTTGCTCAAGGCAAGCTGGACTGGAAAAAAGTACTCGATGGTTTCTACAAGGACTTCACCAAACAGTTAGAGCAGGCTGAATTACCACCAGAAGAGGGCGGTATGCGTCCTAATGAGATGGTAATGACGGATATTAAGTGTCCTACCTGTGGTCGTCCAATGGGTATTCGTACTGGTACAACAGGTGTATTCCTCGGTTGTTCAGGTTATGCATTACCACCAAAAGAGCGTTGTAAGACGACCTTAAACTTAACGCCTGGCGAAGAAGCGGTAAGTGAAAGCGCTGAAGATGCAGAAACTGAAGCATTACGCGCGAAACATCGCTGCGGTATCTGTGGCACTGCAATGGATAGCTATCTCATCGATGAGAAACGTAAACTGCACATATGTGGTAATAACCCCACCTGTGAAGGTTTTGAAATCGAAGCGGGACAATTTAAGATTAAAGGCTATGAAGGACCCATTATTGAGTGCGATCGTTGTCAAAATGATATGGAACTTAAGAATGGTCGTTTTGGTAAGTATTTTGGTTGCACTAATTCTGAATGTAAGAATACGCGTAAACTGCTAAAAAGCGGTGAAGCTGCGCCACCAAAGGAAGACCCAATTCACCTGCCAGATCTTAAATGTACTAAATCTGATGCCTATTTTGTATTGCGAGATGGCGCAGCTGGGATATTTCTTGCCGCAAGTACCTTCCCTAAGTCCCGTGAAACACGTGGCCCATTAGTTGAAGAGCTGGTGAAGTACAGAGAGCTGTTATGGCCTAAATACGCTTTCCTCGCTGATGCACCGGTTGCAGATGACGATGGTAATTTAGCGTCAGTGCGCTTTAGCCGAAAGACAAAGGAGCAATACGTTGCAACTGATGTTGATGGTAAAGCGACAGGCTGGAATGCAAAGTTTATTGACGGTAAGTGGGTTGCTGAAGCCAAGGCAAAGGCAAAACCTAAAGCCAAAGCTAAGCCTAAAGCCAAGCCAAAGGCTAAAGCAAAACCGAAAGCTGAACCGAAAGATAAGTAAGTTGTTTGGTTTGTAAGCTTAATAAAAAGCCCCGAAGATATCGGGGCTTTTTAATGTGTGCTTTTAATGTTATTGCTTGTCAAATTATAGAGCTACGCTGTTTTTTTCTTATGGATTAACCGCTTACCACTTGCGTTTTGGCTGGAATAATACGTCAATATCATCCTCTTCGGCTCTCGTTTTTACAGCCTGCGGTTGCGCCAATTTTTGTGCGCCCATTATCTCGTCTAACATCGTCTTAGCTTCATCGACTTTTCTTGCAATGAAAGGATCATTAGGGGTTTGTGCTTTAATGGTATGCAAGGTCGCCAAAGCTTTAGTGACCATTTGCTTTGCTGAGCCGTATTGCTTCATAAAACAAGCTGCTCTGCCTCTTGCAAGCATTGAATCAACGTTAATTCTAAGCTGTAGACTGTCTATTCTTAACTCTTCTTGTCTGAAGATGCCAGGCTCGACTCGTCCCTTATTATGTTCAGATCTGAGTATGGCTTTCATTTTTTTAAGCGTCTGGACTAACGTAAGCACCTGTCTATCATTATCAGGCAGTCTAAACTGTTCAATGGCAGGTGCGGACTTAGGTGAATTATTAAGCACGTCAATTTGGCTACGCAGATCATATAGTCGGCGTTCATAATCATTTTTTTGTGCTGGTGATAATGAAGCGGCGATATTAAGGGCTTCTTCTATTCTTTTGTATAGCACGAGTATTATATTGCTGGAGCAGGGAATAAGCCCCGTGTTAGAAAGCACAGCTTCTGTCTCATCAATGATCGCCCTCTGTCGAGCAAGCTCTGTGCGCCTTTCAGCTTCTACACGTGCCTTTTGTTGTTGAATGATGCTAGTGCCGATAATAAGAAGAAGCAAAACACCGATCAAAACAAAGACTGAAACGATAATCATAGAGGGTCCAAATATTTTACAGTGCGTTTAATGCTACTATAAATCAACATTCTAGGATAGTCATCTTGATCATGGTTTGGTTATTATCAGTTCGCACGGATTAACAATTATGCTATATTCCATTTGATTTAATTATTTCATTATACTATAACGAATAAATATACTTAAATGTGTTATTGCTTATCTAATAATGGATCTGTAAGCCTACCAAAGAGAAGGACTAAAGATGAAGTTGCAGCAACTTAGATATATTGCAGAGGTGGTTAACCATAACCTCAATGTTTCTGCTACCGCGGAAAATCTCTATACTTCTCAACCTGGTATTAGTAAGCAAGTACGTATGCTTGAAGACGAACTTGGCATTCAAATATTTGGTCGTAGTGGTAAGCACTTAACCCATGTGACACCTGCTGGTCTTCAGGTTATTAGCATTGCGAATGATATTTTAGGCAAAGTAGAAAGTATTAAGAAAGTCGCTGAAGAATATACTAAACCTGATCAAGGTGAGCTTAATATTGCCACTACAGATACACAAGCGCGCTATGCTTTACCGCATATTATTCAGGGCTTTATTGACCGTTATCCTAAAGTTAATCTGCATATGCATCAAGGCACACCGTCACAGATCAGTGAGTTGGCAGCCCGTGGCGATGCAGACTTTGCAATAGCAACAGAAGCGATGCACCTTTATAGCGATCTTATTATGTTGCCGTGTTATCACTGGAATCGCTCAATAGTGGTCACCCGTGATCATCCGTTAGCCTCTAGAAGTCATATCAGTATCGAAGATCTGGGTCGCTTCCCCTTAGTCACTTATGTATTTGGTTTTGATCGCGCATCTGAGATTGAAAAGTCATTTAATCGTGCAGGTCTTGAGCCACGTGTCGTCTTTAGTGCGACCAGTGCCGATGTGTTAAAAACCTATGTCAGATTAGGATTAGGTGTTGGTGTTATTGCTTCAATGGCAATAGATGAGCATATGGATAAAGATTTAGTCGCGATCGATGCAAGTCATCTGTTTGCTCACAGTACCACCAAAATTGGTTTCAGAAAGGGTAACTTCTTAAGAACTTACATGTACGATTTTATCGAACATTTTGCGCCTCATTTAACGCGCACTGTTGTTGAAAAAGCGGTTGCTCTGAGAGATCCGCAGCAGATTGAAGCGATGTTCGCAGATATGCAACTGCCCGTTAGGTAGTAAATGGATATGATCGATAGCCAATAAAAAAACCTCGCAATGCGAGGTTTTT
The DNA here is from genome assembly GCF_023284025.1 of Shewanella abyssi. Lineage (GTDB taxonomy): Bacteria > Pseudomonadota > Gammaproteobacteria > Enterobacterales > Shewanellaceae > Shewanella > Shewanella abyssi. Next base: position 65,906 of record NZ_JAKIKR010000002.1, read on the forward strand.
TATTGGACAGCATGAATTAGCACTCTACGATATTAACCGCCAATCCACCTTTTGCGGTTTCTTTATACTTGCTACGCATATCTTTACCCGTATCCATCATGGTCTTAATCACTTTATCTAAAGACACTTTGTGGTTACCGTCACCGCGCATTGCCATCCGCGAGGCGTTAATCGCTTTTACGGCGCCCATGGCATTACGTTCAATGCAGGGGACTTGCACCAAGCCGCCAACGGGATCGCAGGTTAAGCCTAAGTTATGCTCCATGCCGATTTCAGCCGCATTCTCAACATGCTCTATCGTACCGCCCATTATCTCGGTTAACGCAGCGGCAGCCATTGAGCAAGCCACTCCGACTTCGCCTTGACAGCCAACTTCAGCGCCAGAGATTGATGCATTCTTTTTGTAAAGAATACCAATAGCAGCTGCAGTGAGTAAATAACGACAACAAACGTCCATATCGACTTCTTGTACGAACATATCGTAATAACTGAGCACTGCTGGAATGATCCCCGCGGCGCCGTTGGTGGGTGCGGTAACGACGCGATCGCCTGCCGCATTTTGCTCGTTGACTGAAAGTGCAAATAGGTCGACCCAATCCATCGCAGTAAATGGATCTACTACACTTTTACCTTCCGCCTTTAATCTGCGGTAAAGCGCTGGTGCACGCCGTCTTAGCTTTAATCCACCGGGTAAAATACCCTCTTTTTGATAACCCCGTTCAACGCAGGCTTTCATGGTTTGCCAAATTGTCCACAGTTGTTCTTGTATGGCGTCAGAGTCTGCGATGCTGAGCTCATTAGCCATCATTAATGATGAAATACTAAAACCGTTTTCAGTGCAGAGTTCAAGCAGCTGTTGCGCCGAGTCAAAATCAAACGGGGCTGATTTTATTGGCGTAGCAGGAGAGGCATCTTGGGCTTTGATTTCATCTTCATCCAAAATAAAACCACCACCAACTGAGTAGTAGGTCCGCTCATAGATGCATTTACCGTTAGCATAAGCATATAAGGTCATGGCATTAGCATGAGCGGGTAAGCTTTTACGTCTATGGTAGGTAACGCCGTTTGCACGAGAAAACCTTACTTCTCGGCCATCACTGAGCAATAATTTTTCATTATTGCTGACACTTTCTAAAATGGCATCAATCTTATCGGTATCAACGGTATCAGGTGCTTCTCCCATCAAACCGAGTATCACGGCTTTACCTGTCCCATGACCCTTACCCGTTTGGCCTAATGAACCGAATAATTCCGATCGTAACTCATCAGTAGATTCAAACAGACCTTGCTCTGAGAGCTCATTAATAAATATGTTGCCCGCTTTCATCGGACCTACAGTGTGTGAACTTGATGGGCCAATGCCTATCTTGAACATGTCGAATACACTAATCATGCTAAACCTTTATTGTTCTAGTTATACCCAATATTACTAAGATCGTCTCCGCGTGGCTAATTGAGCATATAGTTGTATATGTCGATTAATCAGCGTAAAAAACTTAAGCTTAATGTTAATCTTAGTTGCTTGAATGAATTGGCGTAAAAAGTATCCCATACTTTCGCTTTATTTATAGCATTAGTTTTTTTGCATCGGCTGTAAAAGCATTAGATAAACTAATTTAAGTGTTAGCTGCGTAATTTCATAAGGCATGTTTTTAGTAGGTTTTATAATCGTTATAGAACAATGTATTAACTTGCCTTTATTAGGTTGTTGATGTTTAAGTCAGCCATTTTTTTAGTCGTTCTTTTGCCATATATTATTTTTTAGAGGTGATATGAGTTATTTGATGTTAGATGTTGATTCAACCGTTTTAAGTGATGATGAAGCAAAGCAGTTAACCCACCCAATGATTGGTGGCCTTATCTTGTTTAGCCGTAACTACGCCGATCGCAGTCAACTGATACAACTCATTCAGTCAATAAGGGCGGTTCGAGCTGATATTTTAATTGCGGTTGACCAAGAGGGCGGTCGGGTACAGCGCTTTAGAGACGACTTTACCACCTTACCTGCAATGGGGGATATATTGCCTGCGGCTAAGGGTGATATCAGGCTGGCAAGCTTCTGGGCCACTGAGATCGGTTTTTTAATGGCGATAGAGCTGCTCGCTATCGATATCGATTTGAGTTTTGCACCTGTGCTTGATCTCAATGGCGTTAGCCAAGTTATCGGCAAACGTAGTTTTAGTGAGAATAAGGCAGAGGTTGAAATACTTGCCAATGCATTTATTGCAGGAATGGAACAAGCTGGAATGGCCAGCGTGGGTAAACATTTCCCTGGGCACGGCAGTGTCGAGGCTGATTCGCATATCGCTAAACCTGTCGACTTAAGATCAAAAGAGTCAATTTTTGCTAATGATATGCAGCCGTTTAAGCAGCTTATAGCGAAGGAGCGACTGCAAGGGATCATGCCAGCACACGTTATTTATCCTAATGTGGATCCGCATCCAGCTGGATTCTCGACATTTTGGCTGCAAGATGTTCTGCGTAAAGAGCTTGGGTTTAACGGGGTCATCTTCTCCGATGACTTAGGGATGAAAGGTGCAGCGGTTGCTGGAGGTTATTGTGAGCGGGCCCAGGCTGCTATTGATGCCGGGTGTAACATGATTTTAGTCTGTAATGACAGTTTAGGCGCTACCGAAGTACTCCATGGCGTTAATTGGCCTAAGCAGGAGCAAACAGTTACTGCTAATTTGTTAAAACCTAATTTGGAGACGGTGGCAAAAGCACTGCAAGATAATGAACGATGGGAGAAAGCGGCTGCAATCGCAGCTGACATTTTAAAAAAATTGATTTAGCGCAACGAACTCTACGGCTTAGCTTGTTAGATTAGCCATTATCAACATTAGAGGAAGATTATATGATCCTGTATTTACATGGGTTTGATGCAACTAGTCCCGGTAACCACGACAAAATGCGTCAACTGCAATTTATTGACGAAGATGTCCGTTTGGTTAGTTATAGTACCCAGCATCCTAAAAATGATATGCAGTATTTATTGAATGAAGTCAGTAAACATATTATCGCATCAGAGGATAGATCACCGCTGATCATCGGTGTTGGTTTAGGGGCTTTTTGGGCAGAAAGAATTGGCTTCTTAAATAAGATTAAGTCGGTGTTAATCAATCCGAACCTCGCTCCGCAACATGATATGGTTAACAAAATTGACAGGCCCGAAGAGTACGCCGATATCATGAACAAATGCGTTACTGACTTTCGCTTACTTAACCGTGAAAAAGCACTGTGTATTTTGGCTCGAAATGATGAAGTTAATGATAACGATGCTATTGCTAACCAATTAAAGGATTATTACAGTATCGTATGGGATGAAGAGCAGAGCCACAAGTTTACTTCTCTTGCTACTCAGTTAAATGGCATTAAGGCCTTTAAAATAAGTTAAGCCATTTATTAACAAGTTGATAGTCGTCCACTAAAGACACTTGAATTGAGTGGACTTTAGTTTCAGGGTTACTTTGCTCATTGGTGAAGTTTAGGCTAAGTTGTTAAACATAGTCTAAGCCTAGTGCTTGGTAAAATAGTGTTTAGTCGTAAACACAGTTCTCTCTACACAGACTGATATCATGGAGTGGGTGTTAATTATGAAGCGTGTCATCATTAAGATCACAGGAAAAGTTCAAGGTGTCTCTTTTCGTCAAAACACATTGTTTCAAGCCACTATGCTTGGCCTTACTGGCTATGTTAGTAATATTGCCGATGGCTCAGTTCAAGTGCTTGCGCAAGGTAGTTACCCAGCCGTCGATAAGTTAATTGATTGGTGTCAAAGAGGCGCACCGATGGCCAAAGTTGATAAGGTTTATGTAGAGGATGACGAGGCAGATGATATCTACCTCGACTTTTCTATTGTGCAGTTGTAGAGAGCTGTATTAGTGTTAAAGGCTGTTTACGTCATTGGCGCTACTGATGTTATCCACCACATCAATCTCAGTTTGCACAGTCGGTTGCTCCATCTTTCTGATTTGAATGATCATCCCCATTTTAGGGTGATCAAAATAATGCACTTCGTCGCTTCTAACGCGTCTATTTTGTTTCATCGGAATCGAATACAAGAATGGGCTAGTGACTGACTCTAGCGCTGTTTCTTGACGCTCACTGCTAAAACTTGCTGTGTCATGATGAGTGAATGTGACCGTTTTCTCACCCTCCTCACGCAAATTAAACGCCGTTTCTATAAACAGATAATGCTCAAGGTAGATGTTAAGCGTGCCATCAAGCTTCCATACCGGTTTTTTGCTATCAGCTAAAAATCCACTGCTCATAAAATCAAACTGCGGTAGTTCTTCATTTAAATGACTAAGCTGCAAAGGCTGTCCATTTTGCTCATAGTCTTTGGAGTAATCTTGACCAGAATAGAGCTTAAGCGGAATCGCTTTGTTTCTTGGCAGCATGGATTGCTGCCATGTCATATGCAGCAGGCTCTTATTACCTTTCTCTCGCTTTAACGTCGCAATAATCTCTTTAAACTGACTTTGACTTTCAGCCAATAAAACTGCGCCATCACCCAAGTAAGCCGTGGCGGGTTTAGAGGCTGCTATCACCATCGGGATGTCCGTGACCGATTTAACTTGATTGCTTGAGTTAAGCTGCTCATTACAACTGAGACTATCCGTTGCCCAATCTACAGAGGTACAACCATTAAGTCCCATTTTGAGCGCAGTTAAATCAGTGCTCACCAAAGGGGTGATAAAATCGACGGTTTTGCGTTGTCGCGATTTAACGGCATTATCTGGCCATTGCTCACTCGTAGGCGCGTTGTGCTCATAGAGATAGATCTCGACTTCAAACCAACGCTCTTCTTGAGCGAAGGCTGCTGTCGACAGGCTTGATATAACACTCGCGCCTAGTGCGAGTATGAACTTATTTGTTGAAAGTCTAAACACGATTACTCTCCAATGCGATGTTGAGACAACTGTTCAATTAACAGTTTGATGAGCGCTAGCCTGTCTTTGGCTGATTCAGATGGCATGCTAAATTTTAGCTTATTGGGGCCATCCATTCGATAAATTTGCGGCTGGTTCTGTAACAAACCAATAATAAAGGTGGGCTCCACTTTATTATTTTCGCCAAATTCTATGCTACCACCTTTTGCGTGCATTTCGATTTTTCGAAGACCCAGCTGGGTGGCAAGGTGTTTATAGAGAGTGAGTGCCATTAAGTTTTTAGTGGGCTCAGGCAGCATACCGAAGCGGTCAATAAATTCCACTTTTAGCTCGTTGAGCGCTTTTTCTGTTTTACAGTTAGCGATGCGTTTATATAGCGAAAGTCGCATATTAACATCACTGACATAGTCTTCTGGCAACAGGGCAGGGATCCGCAAATCAATTTCACTTTGTTGACGTAGCATCTGATCGAGTGAAAGTTCTTTACCGTCTTTTAGTAATTTAACGGCCTCTTCAAGCATCTCCATATAAAGGGTAAAACCAATCTTGGAAATGTGACCACTTTGTTCGTCGCCAAGTAACTCTCCCGCGCCACGGATCTCTAAATCCTGAGTTGCCAACATAAAACCTGCGCCGAGATCCTCTAAAGCCCCAATGGCTTCTAATCGCTTGCGCGCATCTTTTGTCATGCTCTTTGGATGCGGGGTCATCATATATGCATAGGCTTGGTGATGAGAGCGGCCAACACGGCCTCGTAATTGATGCAGCTGCGCTAAACCAAACTTGTCAGCCCGTTCAATTACAATGGTGTTTGCTGAGGGCACATCAATACCGGTTTCAATAATGGTGGTACAGACTAATACATTAAAGCGCTGATGATAAAAGTCGGACATGACTCGTTCAAGTTCGCGTTCGCGCATCTGTCCATGGGCGGTAACAACCCGAGCTTCGGGGAGTAACTCGCGTATCTCTGCTGCTCTTTTTTCAATAGTTTCAACGTTATTATGTAAAAAATAGACTTGACCACCACGTAAAATCTCTCGCAGCAGTGCTTCTCTAATTAAGGCTTCATCATATTCACGGATAAAGGTTTTTACGGCCAAACGCTTAGCCGGTGGTGTGGCGATAATTGACAAGTCACGCATTCCGGACATGGCCATATTCAAGGTGCGCGGAATAGGGGTTGCGGTTAATGTCAGGATATCGACATTGGCACGCAGTGCCTTAATCTTTTCTTTTTGCCTAACCCCAAAACGGTGCTCTTCATCGATAACCAGTAAGCCTAAGTTTTCAAATTTTGCCTCAGACTGCAACAACTTATGGGTACCTATAACTATATCCACTTTGCCATTGGTTAAGTCTTTCATCACTTGGGTTTGTTCTTTGGCTGTTTTGAAGCGTGACATCACTTCTATTTTAAACGGCCAATCAGCAAAACGGTCTTGAAAATTCTCGAAATGTTGCTGTGCAAGTAGCGTTGTTGGCACTAAAATTGCCACTTGTTTGCCGTCATTAACGGCCACAAATGCAGCGCGCATGGCGACTTCCGTTTTACCAAAACCAACGTCACCACAGACTAATCTGTCCATTGCCCTGGGGGTGCGCATATCTTCTAGTACTGCTGCTATCGCCGTTTCTTGGTCAACGGTTTCTTCAAACGGGAAGCTGCCGACAAATTGTGCATACTCCTCTTGGTCAATATGACAAGCGTCACCCGGCCTTGATTGCCTACGTGCATATACATCTAACAGCTCAGCGGCAACGTCACGAATTTTCTCAATGGCTTTGCGTTTCGCTTTTGCCCAGCTTTCGTTGCCCAGCTTGTTAAGGTTTGCCTCTTCATCGGGCCCGACACTGTAGCGGCTAATGAGGTGTAAAGAGGACACTGGCACGTAGAGTTTGTCACCGCCGGAATACTCTAGGATCAAATATTCTGCCACAAGACCACCAGTATCAAGTGTTTCAAGGCCTTGATAACGCGCGATACCGTGTTCAAGATGGACTATCGGCTGGCCTACTTTTAGCTCGGCAAGGTTTTTAACCAATGCATCACTGCTGATCTGACGTTGTTTATCTCGGCGGCGGCGCTGTGAAATGCGTTGACCAAACAGTTCGGTTTCGCAAATCAGGCTGAACTTACCACCGGTTTTTTTCTCAATGACACACCCTTGAGACAGCGGCGAGACAATCAGTCCGAGTTTGGTTTTACTGGCTGCAAATTCGTTAAAGTGACTAAATAGCGTAGGCTTGAGCTTTATCTTACTGAGCAGTTCAACAAGTGCTTCACGGCGACCTTCAGATTCGGCGCTGAATAATAACCTGTCGCCTAGGCCTGCATACTCTTCTAGCAGCGTGAGTGGCTGTTTCAGTTTATGATTTGCGGCTAGATCAGGTAGTTTTAGCGCTTTTGCTTCGATTGCTGTGCCAGTATAGGGCGGCGTTTTTAATTGAAATCTTGGCAACACTTTAAAGGCGCTAAAGATCTGCTCCGTCAAAAGGTACAGCTCTTGCGGGCTCAATAAAGGTCGCAGTGGATCGACTCGTCTATCTTCATAGCGAGTTTCCACTTCATGTAGATGAGCTTGGGTCGCAGCCTCAATATCACCAACAGTGACTAATTGTGTTTTCTCAGGCAAATAATCAAACAGGGTGGCCGTGTCATCAAAAAACAGCGGCAGATAATTTTCTATTCCTGCGGGCATGGTTTTTTTACTGACCATCTGATAAATAGAGCCAGGTTCATTGACTAAAATCTCAAACCGGCGACGGTAACGCTGTCTAAAGCCTTCGATCGCGGCATCATCAGTGGGAAACTCTTTAGCCGGAAGCAGTCGAATCGAGGGGATCTCGTGGCTAGAGCGTTGAGTTTCTGGATCGAAATGTCGAATAGACTCCACTTCATCATCAAATAGCTCAATCCGAAATGGCTGGTTTGATCCCATTGGGAAGATGTCGATGATTGAACCGCGGACGGCAAACTCACCGTGTTCGTATACTTGCTCAACACTATGGTAGCCGGTATTGATCAATTGCTCTCTAACATCATGCAGCTGATAGTTATCACCTTTCTCCAAAATAAGCACATTACCACTTAAGAAGGATTTTGGAGGCAGTTTAACCATGAGTGTGGTGATCGGCACTATGACAACGCTTTGCTGCGCCTGAGGGATCCTCGACAGCGCTTCAAGACGTTGCGAGACTAAATCTTGATGAGGAGAGAAGCTGTCATAGGGAAGGGTTTCCCTGTCTGGAAATAGCCATATTGCTATCGATGCTTCACTAAGCAAATAGCCAAGCTCAGACTCTAGCGCTATGGCACTAGGAGTATCAGCAGTCACCACAAGTGTCACACCTGGATGTTGCTTAGCAATATTAGCGATAGTAAGCGCTTGGGCAGCGCCACCAAGAGTACACAGCGTTTGTGCTAATTTAGCACTCTTGACTGCTGGTGGAGTCAATACAGAAAAAGCATTCATTAAGGGCGAGGATACGAGTCCAATAACAGCAAAGTTGCTTGGCATTGTAGTGGCTTGGGCTCGCTCTGGCCAGTTAAAACTGGTTTTAGATTACGGGGCTAACTTTCGTAATTTTAGTTGTTTCTGCTGTAGGCTTAAGCTTGCTTTTACTAATTGCTCTACGTCAGCATCTTGAATGACACTAAACGCTAATTCAATGCTGAAGGCCTGGGGCGTATCATCAATTTCATTGGAGATTAACGAACAGCTTTGCACGGTCGCAAAACAGAGTAGCGCGACTAACTCCTCTTTAATATTGACGTTAACTTTAAACTGGCTACCCACAGTTATCGCTTCATTGGCCGTTAATCTTATGGAACTTCCGCCAAAATGGCTGCCGATATAATGATGACCTTCATACTCCTCTTTGGCGATGATGTGCTGCAACACCATGTCAATTTTACGAGATTGGAGTTTCAAAAATTCAACAACAGTTTTGGCGTCATCATCAAGGTGGCGCAGTTGCAACAGGCAATCTGATTCGAGCACTTTTATGTCACTAATAAGCTGCAAGCTCGGAGGTAACATAAAACTCAATTGCGCTACAGACGGGAGCGACTGGCCGTTGTCCCAAGCTTGTAGATAGACATCAAATGGATGATTAATACTAAAATAGGCGCTAGAGTCATTTAACAATGGTTTTGCCTCTTGTCTTTAGGGGGCTAATACCCCTATTATCGTGCGCATCTTTATGATTTAGCAAGGTTAGAGGCGTAAATGTCTTTGCTTTATTAATTAATAGAGTATTGCTGAGTAGTATTGGTTAGATTTAGTCGCGTTTACAGTGTCCTAAATTGTATCTTTATTAGCATCAGAATTGGTTTGACTTTATTTGGGCTTTTTAATGAATTTTTCATTATCTTTCTATATTGGTTACCGTTATTGGCGCGCAAGAAAAGCCAATGCGTTTGCATCTTTTATTACTATTTTTTCTGTGTCAGGTATTTTGCTCGGAGTGGCAGCTCTGATTGTTGTCAGCTCGGTGATGAATGGCCTTGAAGGGCAGCTTAAAGAGCGTATTTTGGGCGCTGTGCCACAGCTTACTATTCACTCTTCTGTGCCGTTAGAAAACTGGCAGCAAGATGTTACTCATTTGTCGGCCTTAAAAGGTGTGCAAGGGGTAACGCCGAGTGTGTCGACTCAAGCGATGTTACAATCGCCCTCGAATATCGGCGCTGCGCAAATTTATGGCGTATACCCAGAGCAAGAGAAAAGCCTGCTTAGCCTTACGCGCAATACTTATTCAGGTAATTTCGATGCGCTGAACCCTGGAAAGTATCAAATCATACTGGGCGCAGAGTTAGCGCGTAACCTTGATGTGGTTGTCGGTAACAAAATTCGCGTCCTTAGTGGCGATGGTGTGGTTTATACGCCATTTGGTCCGGTTCCAAGTCAACGTAAGTTCACCGTGGCTGGCGTGTTTGAAATGGGCTCACAAGTCGATGCTAGCGTCGCTTATATCCACCATGACGATGCGCAGCGCCTAATGCGGCAAAAAGCGGGTGAAGTGAAGCAACTGCGGGTTTATCTTGATGATCCCTTTAATGCAGCAACAATTGCGCCGAGCGTGGTGGATTATTTTCCGAACCAAGTGACCACCACGGATTGGCGTGACACTTATGGGCACCTTTTTGGCGCCGTTAAGATGGAAAAGAACATGATGTCATTAATGCTCAGCCTTATTATTGCGGTTGCCGCATTTAATATCGTATCGGCACTGGTGATGATGGTTGTCGATAAAACCACTGACGTTGCCGTGTTAAAAACCCAAGGCTTAACGACGGCAGATGTGATGGGGATCTTTATGATCCAAGGTTCGCTCAATGCTATTATTGGTTTGATATCGGGTGTTGCTACTGGGATATTATTGACCATAAATTTAAACGAGATCACTAATGTATTAGGGATCTCTATTCTTGGTGCAGGTCAAAACTTGCCGGTACAACTCGAATTTAACCAACTGAGCTGGATAGTTGTCGGCACGCTTGTCATCACTCTATTAGCCACCATTTACCCCGCTTTGAGAGCTGCAAATGTTCAGCCAGCGAGCACCCTTAGACATGAATAGTGAGTTAATAATGAATTCAGAACTATTGCTAAAAGTCAGCAATGTGAGTAAACGTTACAACGATGGTTCGGTTGAAACTCAGGTGCTGCATAGTGTCGATTTAGAAGTTTACAAGGGCGAGCAACTTGCCATTGTCGGTAGCTCTGGCTCAGGTAAAAGCACATTGCTGCATATTATGGGCACACTTGATAAGCCAACGAGTGGCAATGTGACCATGCTCGATGAAGATCTCTATCAATTGTCGAGTAAACGCCAAGCACAAGTGCGTAACCGTAATATTGGTTTTATCTACCAATTTCATCATCTTCTCCCTGAGTTTACTGCATTGGAAAATGTGTCTATGCCAGCCTTGATACAGGGTAAAAAACGCAAAGAGGTAGAAAGTAAGGCCACCGCTTTACTTGAGCGAGTCGGGTTAGGGCACCGTCTGGCACACACTCCCGCGGAGCTGTCGGGTGGAGAGCGCCAGCGTGTGGCTATCGCTAGAGCTTTGATTAACGATCCTAAATTGGTACTAGCTGATGAGCCAACGGGCAATCTTGACGCCAACAGTGGCGAGGCCGTTTACGAACTGATCACTGAACTCGCCGCGCAATTAGGTACAGCATTTGTTGTTGTGACCCATGATCAACAGCTTGCAGCAAGAATGGATCGGCAGCTACACATGAAAGATGGTTACTTGGTCAATGCTGAGGAGCTGGCTGGATGAAAAGTTTGTTAGCGATGCGGATTGGTTGGCGTTTTTATTTAGCCCGTCAGTCAAACCGTTTTATTAACTTTATTTCGTTTGCCTCTACTGCTGGTATTGCACTGGGTGTCGCGGTGCTGATTATCGTTTTATCAGCGATGAATGGCTTTGAAAAGGAGCTAGAACAGCGACTCTTAGGCGTGGTTTCTCACGGTGAATTAGTCGGCGTTAATGAGCCTATACATGATTGGCAGTTGATCGTCGCGGATGCTGATAAGGTCCCTGGTATTGTTGCTGCGGCGCCTTTTGTACGGATGCAAGGTCTGGTGCAAAAGCCGGGCGGCTTTCAAGGATTAACGGTGCTTGGCATTGATGTGGCGCAAGAGGCAAAAGTCTCAAATATCCGCGACTTTATGTCTGAGCAGAGCTGGCAAAGTTTGCAAGGTGCTGAACAGAATAATATTGTGCTCGGTAAGGGGTTGGCGAATAACCTAGGGGTTGAAGTTGGTCAATCAATTAGCCTGTATATGCCTAATAAGAATAGCCAGTCTAAAAATAAAATAGCTGCCGCTAAGAGTCACCGATTTGTAGTTTCCGGGATTTTTGAACTCGGGGGTGAGCTCGATACAACCACCGCCTATGTGCCTATGGCGTATGCGGCCAAACTGTTGAAATTAGAGCAAGGCGTTTCCGGCGTACGTATTAAGGTTAACAATGTTTTCGAGGCGCCAATGTTGATCCGTGATCTTGGCTTTAGCCAAAAACAATATGTTTATATATCTGACTGGACTCGCACTCAGGGTCATTTATACCAAGATATACAACTCGTCAGAATGGTGATGTATCTTGTATTGGCTTTAGTTATCGCAGTGGCTTGTTTTAATATTGTATCAACGTTGGTGATGGCGGTACGTGATAAACAGTCGGAAATCGCTATCTTGTTAACCATGGGCATGAAAAAGATGTCAGTGATGCTAATCTTTATTGTACAAGGCGCACTCAATGGCATTTTAGGCTGCTTCATCGGCTCTATTTTTGGAGTCACCATAGCGCTTAACTTAAGTGATATCGCCAAAGGAATTGAATCTATATTAGGTGTTCAACTGCTTTCAGCGGATGTCTATTTTATTGACTTTCTACCATCACAACTAGTGGCTAATGATGTCATTACTGTCGTTTCTCTCGCTTTTTTAATGAGCTTAATCGCTACCCTTTATCCAGCTTGGAAAGCAAGTCAAACTCCGCCAGCTAGTGCATTGGCAGGCCGTTAGAACCGCTATTTGTGATGACAAATATAAGCACTTTATAGGTCTTTGGTGTTAGAGTGATCGCCACTGCGATCACTGCCTCTCTTCAGTAAACCTTACCTAAACCTTACGTTAACCTTACCCTGCATATCGCACTGTTGTTATGTTCAGCTCACATGGCTGCTGCAACATAATTTTCGTGATCATTTATTTTGCCATTGATGTACTTGACTCGATTTTCATCGTGTTTTTTCACTCCTTTTTTATGGACTGATTATCCTCATAAAGTGCTATTTTTATGCTGGATCTGCTGTGTTAGCTTTTCAATACCCCCATTTCAATGGTGTTTGATGCCTTTATGGCTGGGCATGGAAGCCTTGATTTGGTCAATTGTAAAAGCATGGAGCAATGACAATGAACGCAAAACCAGATTTAGAACAGTTAGACATGAGTGTGCAGCAACTAACATCGGTAGTTGCCGAACTAGAGAAGCAATGCCCTGTTGCCGAGCAAGCTGTACCGGAGAGTGCACCGCTTGGTTGTCCTATTACTAGGTGCAATGATTCAAACCCTTCGACTCGTCTATGTGCTGTTAATACGCCAGTGCAGTCACCTTTTGTCCCCGATTATGATATTCCACTGCTTGCGCCTGGTGGTGGTGATACCAAGCCAGACATATTGGCTAAACTGGGCCCGTTGGCAGGCTTGATTGGTACGTGGGTTAGCCAACGCTTTAGCGGCTTTAATGTGATGCCTATCCCTCAGGTGACAGCTCCCAATGGTTTTATTTTAAAAAACCACAGTTATTATGAAGTTATTACCTTTAGCGCAATACAAGGTAAGGTGGCTAATCGAAGCGGAGAGTACGAACAAGATGCTTACACCCTGTTTTATGAGCAAAGAGTTTTTTTCGCCGATGGTCCTCAGGCTGATGAGTTAGTCCATGCAGAGAATGGGTCTTGGTTACATCAAGTCACCGCTCCTCAGGGACAAAACTCCCTTAATACTCGGCCCTTTATTCCCACTCCGCCGGCACCGAATCCTATCCCAGCCCAAAATCCACTCACCGCAATTGTTAAGCAAGTATCGGTGCCCCATGGTAACTCCATCTTGGCACTGGGAGGAGCGAGTAAAATATTTGGTGCGCCAAAGATCCCTGTGGCCAATTGTTTACCACTTGATGCACCAAAAGCTTTCAATGTTGCCTATGGTGTCGATGATGCAAAAAACCCTAATATCAACCCGAATGCCGTCTTGAATGTAGCACTGTTGGAACTGGCTGCTAAAGGCGTGCAAGTGAGCAATACCACAACACTCACGGTAGACAGCTGTAACAAAGGTGCCATCGCCAACACGCCATTTATGAAGAAGCATTCAGATGTCTCGGCGTTTAGTACTACCTACTGGCTAGAGCAGTTATCAACCGGTCAGCTGCAACTGCAATATACGCAAGATATCACCTTGGACCTGCCCATCGGCGGCAAAAAATATAAGTTCCCCCATATTACCGCAAACACATTAACCAAAGTTCAGTAGTACTTTGCAGAGCGATTTTTAATCCATTTACTGTCATTAAAGATCGAACACTAATTTGAGTTCGAGGAGGCTGTCTATCCTCGATTCAAACAGCGTTCTTGAGCCGTCACAGCTAGAGCTATGGAGGGCTTGAGGCGTTCAACTGTCTCGAAATATTTTTTGGGACCATCTGTTAGCAATTTCTACGCTATTGACTTAGCTTCAAGGAATGAAAAATGAGTGAGAAAACGATAAAGGAACTTCAGCTTCAGGTGACGGAATTAACGTCCAAAGTAAAAGAGTTGGAAGTTCAATGTAGTAACCAAGCCTCGGCAGATAAATGCTTAGTCTGCGCCGCAGCTGAATGTGTGGTGTGCGACAGTGGTCAATCTGTGCGTAAGTGTGATAATTGCCTACCCTGTATTATCAATTTTTGCGCACCCTGCAGCGTGAGCTTCTGTGCTCAATGCGATCAAAGTGCGGCTTATTGCTGCATCACCTGCCAACCTAGTGTTAAGTGCGTCACCTGTGCACCTGGGCCAGTTTATTATTGCCAGCCTTGTCAGCCGACAGTGCTATGTTCACCCTGTCAGCCCAATCTGCAATGTGTACCCTGTGTTCCTGGCCCGGTCTACTATTGTGCGCCTTGCCAGCCAACAGCACAGTGCGTGACCTGTTCCGCTGGGCCTGTTGAGCTATGTGCACCATGCCAGCCGAACCTGCAGTGTGCACCTTGCTACTATTGCGTACCCTGTCAGCCCACAGCACAGTGCGTGACCTGTTCCGCTGGGCCTGTTGAGCTATGCGCACCATGCCAGCCGAACGTGCAATGCGCACCTTGCTACTATTGCGTACCCTGTCAGCCGACAGTGCAATGTGTCACCTGCTCACCAAGCCCAGTTGCTTATTGCGCCCAGTGTCAGCCCACGCCGTGCGCAACAGGCCTGCAATGTTTGACCTGCCAACCCACGTTACAGTGCGTAACGTGTGCGCCGAGTCCAGTAAGTTACTGTGTACAGTGTCAGCCGACATCAAATCTGCAATGTGTCACCTGTAGTCCTTGTGACACTGGATATCAGTGTGCGAGTTCGCCGGTAACGTTTTGTTTATTGAGTGCGACTAGTTAACTTGGTTTAATTATGGAAAAGCAAACAATTCTAGCGAAGTGCTAGGGTTGTTTGGATTAAAGGAATATAAGATGAATACTCTTTTGCTATCACCAGCTGCCACCATTACACCAAATTTTCATGGTGTCTTATTGCAATCAGATCTAGGCGATTTTCAGCTGCATGGTAAAGGTGTCAGTGACTTTGTCATCACTGTTGTGCCGCTATTGCAGGGTGATAATACAGAGCAAGAAGTGTGTGAAAAACTGCCTGATTATAGCGAAAGCAGTGTGCGCGCCGTTATAGCTCTACTTAAGAAAAATGGGTTGTTGGAGGAGATGGAAGCCGATAACCGCTTTGCGCCACCATGGGCAATGCATCAGCGCTTTATGAATGCCTGGTCTAACAAAGCAACAGCTGAAAATGCATTAAACGATAAGAAAATATTAGTGATTGGGCTGGAGCCTTGGTCAGTGAAAATGGTTGATGAGTTAGCGTCTTCAGGGGTTGGCCATATTCATATTATCGATAATGATGTTGTCACCGCCGACGATATTCTTTGTCACCGGGCCTTTGGTCAGCAAAGTCTTGGACTGCCCCGCGCTGACGTTTTGAAAGAGGCCATTGCGCAGCAAAGCCCTTGGTGCAAAGTCACCACGCAATCACTCACCAAAGGGAGTCATGGAATCGATTTAGCCGATGAATTGGACTGGGAACTGGTGGTTGTTACGCTCAGTAAGGAGGCTAAACATTGGCTCTACCAAATATCTAAAACACTGCAGCACCATGATCTACCTGCGCTCTATGGCAGTTTAGACGGGTTAGAGTCTTGGATAGGCCCTGCGGTTAATCTAACCCATGCAACGAGTGCTATCGATGCATGTTGGAACTGCCTACGTTTACGCCGATTGGGCACAGAGCAAGTCCCTGATTTAGCGCACGAGTTAGACAAGAGTGCTAACAATAGCCAACAAACAAGTCGAGCGCGCAGCATGCTCACCTCGATGGCTGCACTTACGGGGCATCAACTTACGATGGAAGTGATAAAGCTATTATCTGGCTACATTCAAACCGATCTGGTGGGTAAGGTGAATGTGCAAAACCTGGTGACCAGTCAGGCTGAATCTCATAAAATTATCCCAGTGCCTTGGTGTAAGGTATGCGGTTATGATCATAACTTAGCTGCAGCCCATACGTCGCTCGTTAAAGAGCAGCAGTTACAACATGCAGCGATGCAAGTTGGCGCAATGAGCGCAGTCTCTGCACATCAAATTGAACTGACTAACCCGCTGAACCGAGCTAATACCATTGATGATGTCAACCAGCTATTCGAAGGTTGGGTCGATAGCAAAACCGGCATCATTCGCCAGTTAAGCGGCCATTCACCGCAGTTACCAGACTTTCCGGTTACCGCCTCAGCCAGCGTATCCAATTTTACCTCTGGGCAGTATGATCCTCGCGCAGTAGGGCAAGTAGGATCAGGTAAAGGTCTTGATGGTGTCTCTGCCCACATAAGCGCCATCGGTGAGGCCATTGAGCGCTACTCAGCGGCAAGATATCGCCTTGAAGATTGTCACTATGCATCGATTAGTCAGCTAACAGGAGATTACCTCGATCCCAATGACTTGGTGCTGTACTCAAAAAAGCAGTATCACTCGGCGCAATTTCCATTTTCGCGCTGGAATAAAAAACGCAAAATCCATTGGAGCAAAGGTGTCTATTTAGGTGGGCAAGAGCCGGTATGGGTTCCCTCTTTAGTCAGCTATTTCAACTTCAGCAGCCCCTATGAAGAGCAGTTCAGTCAAGTGTCTTCAAACGGATTAGCGGCAGGGCAAGATAACGACGACGCCGCCATCAGAGCGACTTACGAGCTTATTGAGCGTGATGCCATGATGTTAACTTGGTACGCCAAGCATCCATGCCAACGACTGAAGCTTGATGCCGTCAATAACGGCAAGATGCGAGTTATGCTCGATGAACTGTCAGCAACGGGCGTGACATTGGAGCTTTATCTGCTGGATGTGGGGGTTCATGTTCCTACGGTTGTTTGCTTAGCCTTTGGCGATGGACTGCGCACACCTGCGGTGTCGGTAGCCCTTGCTTGCCATGGCGATATTCAAGTGGCGATGAAAAAAGCACTGCTAGAGCAGGGACATGTGATGCCGTATCTATGTCACCTGATGAGAACTGGCGCCAAAGTGCCACAACATGTGACCGAGGTGCAAAGCCTTGAGGATCACGCGGCCTATTATTTTAAATTAGCAAAGCGCTCAGCTTTCGACTTTATGCGCCAACCTGCCGAGCAGGCAATTAATATAGAGCAGTGGGGCTATCCAGTGGTCAAAGACTCGGCCGATTTAAATCAACGGTTACTCGATGCCGATGTAAAGGTTGCCATTGTCGATGTGACCTCTCCAGATGTGGCTTTGAGCCCCTTTAGAGTCGCCAGAGCGGTGGGCAAGCATATGCAGCCGATCCATTTTGGCGAGCAATTTAAACGAATCGATAATCCGCGCTTGAAGCTGTTACTAGGGAGTAAAGTGGTCAATATGGATCCCCACCCGATCGCGTAGCGAGCAGCAACGATGTGCGAGTTTGTAATGAGAAGCTCGCAACGAAAACACTTTTTTACATCAAGGACGAACAGATGAATGTACTGGTATGTGGTACTAACTATGGCGCGACTTATATTCGCGCATTGGCAACACAGCCGCAAAACCTAAACTTAGCGGGCATATTGTCTACTGGAAGCAAACGCTCGATGGAATATGCGGCGCAGTTTCAGGTAGCACACTTTACTCAAATAGAGCAGATCCCAACAGGCAGTATTGATATCGCCTGTATTGCTGTGTCAGGTGAAGCGGGGCAAAACTTGACGATACATTGCCTCAATCAAGGCATTCATGTTTTGTGTGAGCACCCTGTAGGGGAAGAGTTTGTCCGATACGCCCTTAGTTTAGCTGCGCAAAAAGGTTGCCGGTTTCATGTTAATGCACATTTTGCAGATCTTAATGCGCCCCAAGCCTTTTACCAAGCTATCTCTGTTGCTACCCAGCAAGCCGCTTGTTTGCATTTTGACCTCAATGTCAATTTACGCACCTTATACTCAGGACTCGACTTGTTAGGCAGAGCCTTAGGCTCACTGTCGAATATTGAACTAGTCCCAGCGACTCAAGCCGCTAAGAGTCGGGGATTATTTGAAACACTGCAGTTAACGGGACCTGAATTTTCAGTGTCTATCTTATGCCAGAACTTTGCATCGGAACATGATGATGGTAGTGCAACACTGCTCAATCATCGTTTCAGCGCCACATTCCCCCATGGTAACTTGTTGCTCTGTGAAACTGCAGGTCCCGTCTACTGGTTTCCATCACCTGTTTCTATGCCTGCGGAAACATGGCAAAGCTATCTGCCTGTGCAAGTAGAGCCGAGCAATCAATATCAGTTAATGCAGCAGCGAGATAATGCCAATATCATTGCGTTAAATAAGTTAATGGTTAGCATTACAGATCCCGGCGCAATCATTGAGCAGCAGCCAGAGTACCTGTTGGGATTATCAAGATTATGGGAAAGAGCATTAGCTGTTTTACAGTGCGGTTAGCCGTTGTTTTTTGTAGCGCCTAAAAGGTTATTAACGTTCAGCAAAGTGAGCCAAATAGTAGCTCACTTAAATCAGTGTCAATTGAACGAAAACAGGTTGGTTAAACTAAGCAGTTACTTTATCTAGCACCACATCATCACCAATGGCATACAACGCTTCGGTCAATTTATCCTCATGGCTGGCATCTTTAAGGCCCAAATCAAACTCTGCTCTAAACAGTGCTATACCGCTATGACTTGCACTTTCATATCGAGTGCTCATATGCTCAATGTTGATCCCTAGCGCACTAATTTTGTTCGATATTTCGTGGACTAATCCAGGTCTGTCGTAAGCAACCAGTGAATAACTAAGGTGGATATCTTTGTTGGCTACTTTTTTTGTTTTGGCGTAGGTTAGCGCAACACCTTCTAGACACTCTAAGGTTTCAATAAGTGCGTCCCATTGAGCTGAAGGCACCTCTAATAGTAAGATCGCAGCAAATATACCATCGATATGGCGCAGCTCAGAATCTAACCAATTTCCGCCGTGATGGCTTACTGCTTGGGCTATTTGCTCTACTAAACCTTCGCGGTCCATCGCTTGTAACGTAACTAAGTATCTCAACATATTGATATAGCTCCATTAATTATTAAGTTAACCGCTGTAACACTAGTGTCATTTTTGCGTCATATAATGCATCACATTAGAATATGTCAACGTAGTGCTTATTTGGTAACACTACAGTTAACATAGTCGTTGATGCAATCCCAGTTTATTTTACTGGCTTTTTAATAATCGAGGTTCTTAATGGAAACTCAGGTATCTCAGCCTGGACCTGCTGCAAAAAACCTATTGATAAACAATGGTACATCGCGCAGAGCAATCATGGACAAAGCAGCCCAAATAGGTGTCACCATTGGTGGAACCATGGTATTTGTGGCGTTGCTACTGATCTTCTTTTATCTACTTTATGTCATTAAGCCTCTATTTGATAGCGTGGAGGTAACGGCTGTTTCGAGTGCCCAATATCATGATACTCAGCCCGCGTTAATGGTCGGCAGTGATGAGCAAAATGAGATCATGTATCGAGTATCACAGCTAGGTAAAGTGGATTTTTTTGATACGCAAACATCACAACTTTTAAGAACGGAGCAGATTAATACGCCAGCAGGCGCAAATATTGTCAGTAGCTCGGCTGCAATACCAAATGAGCAACGCTTTGCATTAGGATTAAGTAATGGTCAAGTGATTATTGCCGCTGTGGAGTTCGTGGTTACCTACCCAGATAACAAACGCCTTATCACGCCTAAGCTTGGATTCTTGAATGGCAATGCGCCACTGACTGTGGATGCTGACGGTCATGCACTTAACCATTTAGCATTTGATGTCAGCAGTGACAAAATGAGCTTTGTTTATCAGGGTGATGACAAAATATGGCGTATCTCTCGTCAGGAAGGCGAAGAGAACATGATGACCGAGGAGGTTGAGTGGGTGTCGTATAAAGGCACTATTCCTGATGCGCCAGTCAACGTTCAACAACAAATAATGACGCCGGATCACCGTCAATTGATTTTGAGTTCAGATAACAAACTGTTTGTTTATGATATTCGTGACGCTGAAGCCGTGAGTTTACGACAAGTGCTTGAACTTGGGCGTGCTAAAGCCAAGGTAACCAATGTGAGTTTGTTAGCCGGTGCTAGCTCTTTGTTGGTCAGCTACGACAGTGGCTTAGTTCAGCAATACTTTCAGGTAAACGGTGAGCAAGGACGTCAATATCAAGAGATCCGCGACTTTGAAAACAAAGCGGGTATTAAGAGTGTCGCCTCTGAGTTTTATCGTAAGAGCTTTGTTACCATTACCGACAAGGGCAACCTAAGCCTGCTCTATACCACCAGTCAGCGTGAGCTTTTCTCCGAAAAATTTGACCTTAAAAACCCCGGTACTGTCGGCTTTAGTCCACGTTCTAACGCGTTGATTGTTGAGGCTGGCGGTAAGCTAAACCTGTTTAGTGTATCCAATACTCACCCTGAAATATCCTGGAGTGCGATGTGGAGTAAGGTGTGGTACGAAGGCTACCCAGAACCTAAATATGTGTGGCAGTCAACGTCAGGTTCAGATGACTTTGAAGCAAAACTAAGCCTAATGCCATTGGCGTTTGGTACCATGAAAGCGGCTTTTTACGCGATGCTATTTGCCACTCCATTGGCTATTGCGGGGGCGATATACACGGCGTATTTCATGTCACCAAAAGTACGCGCAGTGGTTAAGCCAACGATTGAGATAATGGAAGCCTTACCGACGGTTATTCTGGGTTTCTTAGCGGGTCTTTGGCTCGCGCCGCTGATTGAAGAGAATCTGCCTGGCATTATTACCCTGCTCATATTGCTACCCACCTCGATACTGTCTAGCGCATTTGCATGGCATAAACTGCCCGCTAAGTGGAAGCAACGCCTGCCCGATACCTACCAAGAGATTATGTTAATCCCGGTGATCCTCTTTATCGGTTGGTTCTCTTTTGCGATTAGCCCAGGTTTAGAAACAGCGTTCTTTGGTGGTGATACTCGTATGTTTATTACTAATGAGTTAGGCATCACCTTTGACCAACGTAATGCGTTAGTTGTGGGGATAGCCATGGGCTTTGCGGTTATTCCGACTATCTTCTCCATTGCTGAAGATGCGGTGTTCTCGGTACCACGTCATCTGTCAAACGGCAGTTTGGCACTGGGTGCAACCACATGGCAGACCTTAACACGAGTGGTTTTGTTAACAGCAAGTCCAGGGATCTTCTCTGCCGTAATGATGGGGTTAGGTCGCGCTGTAGGCGAAACCATGATTGTGTTAATGGCAACCGGTAACACGGCGATTATGGAGTGGAGTGTTTTCGAAGGGATGAGAACGCTGGCAGCCAACATTGCTGTTGAGATGCCGGAATCTGCCATTGGTAGCTCCCATTACAGGGTGCTGTTCCTTGCTGCTTTTGTACTGTTTATCTTTACGTTCTTCTTCAACACCATTGCAGAAGTTGTTAGACAACGCCTACGTGAACGCTATAGCTCACTGTAATGTTAAAAGTAGAGATATATATGGATATTAAGATGATTAATAATATTTCGCCTGTCGCCGTAAGAGGTATAGCAAATGGGTAAGTGGTTTAAATCTGGCTCTCCGTGGATTTGGATGACCAGTGGCGCTGTGAGCGTGTGTTTAATTGCGGTACTTGGATTACTTTTGCTTATCGCATGGCGTGGTTTAAGTTACTTCTGGCCGGCTGATATCTATCAGTGGCAGATAACGGATCACAATAACCAACGTTCTACCATAATCGGTGAAATATACGATAGAGAAGAGGTGCCCATTGAGCGTCTATTGTCTGCAGGTCATACCTTCGATGCAGACGTTGGCGACACTGTGACACGTTACCTGATTAAAACCGGTAACCGTGAGTTTGTTGACTTAGATTTTCGCTGGGTGATGGAGACCAACATTATTTCGCGCTCTAAGCCCAATGATATTGCGGTCATTGAGCGTAGCAAAAACGGTGATTTTTACGGATATCCAGTCGGGATCATCGAGGATGGTAAGCGCTTAACGCCAGATAACATTGAAACTGCTTTTGCTGAACATATCGAACGAGCGGTGGCGTTAAATGACCGCGCACTCGAGATTCAAAAAGGTGATATCGGTACTATCAACTATGAGCTAGAGAACCTGCGTTTAGAGGCTCGCCGATATGAGTTGGATAATGCACTGACCCAGACTCGAAAAGCTGACATTGAAGCGCAACGCCTGACATTAGATGCTGAGTATCAAGTTGTTGAGAAAGAGTTCTTTGCCCTTAAAACAGAAGCTGGCCGAGACTTTGTTATCATTCGCGACATGCGCGGTGAAGAGGTTACGCTTAAACTCGATACGATTTTAGATGTCACCTACGCTAACCGTCTCACCACGTTAGGCAGGATAGGGCATTGGTTTATCGGTATTGGTAAGTTTGTCAGTGATGATCCACGAGAAGCGAATACCGAAGGCGGGGTATTTCCGGCGATTTTTGGTACCGTGTTTATGGTGATGCTGATGGCGGTGATTGTGACGCCATTTGGGGTGGTCGCGGCCATTTACCTACACGAGTACGCCAAGAAAGGTCCGGTGACTAAGATGATCCGCATCGCGGTGATTAACTTAGCGGGTGTGCCATCAATCGTCTACGGTGTGTTTGGTTTAGGGTTCTTTGTTTACATGTTTGGTGGCTCTATTGACCAACTGTTTTACCCAGAAGCCCTACCTGCGCCCACCTTTGGTTCGCCAGGCGTTCTCTGGTCAGCATTAACCTTAGCCATCTTAACGTTGCCTGTCGTGATTGTATCGACAGAGGAAGGCTTGAGCCGGATCCCTAGTTCGGTGCGTCAAGGTAGTTTGGCGCTGGGCGCGACGAAGGCGGAAACCTTGTGGCGCATTGTTGTTCCAATGGCCAGTCCTGCCATTATGACGGGATTGATTTTGGCGGTGGCACGCGCCGCAGGTGAGGTTGCTCCCTTGATGTTGGTGGGGGTGGTAAAACTTGCGCCAACACTGCCTGTCGACTTGAATTTCCCATTTGTGCATTTAGAACGAAAGTTCATGCACCTAGGTTTCCACATCTATGATGTTGGTTTCCAAAGCCCTAACGTAGAAGCTGCGCGCCCCTTGGTATACGCGACTTCCTTCCTTTTGGTCTCGGTGATCGTGGCATTAAATTTAACCGCCATTGGTGTACGAAACCACTTACGCGAAAAATATCGTTCGCTTGAGCATTAATTGACGATTATCCTAAGTGATAGGAAATAACATGATTTCAATAGATCAATCGGTAATGAAGACTGAAATGCTAGACCTAGAGAACTTAAGTAAAGAAGACACGGCGCTAGAGATCCGTAACCTAAACCTTAAATATGGCAATAAACAGGCACTGTTTGATGTGTCTATGCATATCCCTAAGAAAAAGGTCACGGCTTTTATTGGCCCAAGTGGTTGCGGTAAATCAACCCTATTGCGTTGCATCAACCGCATGAATGACTTAATTGATAACTGCCATACCAGTGGCGAAATATTGCTGCACGGGCAGAACATCTACGACAAAAAAGTCGATGTCGCCGCATTGCGTCGTAATGTGGGTATGGTATTCCAACGTCCAAACCCATTCCCTAAATCAATTTATGAGAATGTGGTGTATGGATTACGCCTTCAAGGCGTTAACAATCGTCGCGATCTTGATGATGCCGCTGAGAGCTCGTTGCGCGGCGCTGCGATTTGGGACGAAGTTAAAGACAGATTGCATGACAATGCCTTTGGCCTCTCTGGCGGACAGCAACAGCGTTTAGTTATCGCTCGTGCTATCGCTATTGAGCCTGAAGTGTTACTGCTTGATGAACCCACATCGGCACTGGACCCAATCTCAACCTTGACGATTGAAGAGTTAATTAATGAGCTTAAATCCAAATATACCGTGGTGATTGTGACGCATAACATGCAGCAGGCTGCGCGAGTGTCAGATCAAACCGCCTTCATGTATATGGGTGAGCTGGTTGAATATGCTGACACCAACACCATATTTACCACGCCGCGTAAGAAAAAGACCGAAGATTACATTACCGGTCGTTACGGCTAAATTGAACTGATAGAGGTTTATTGCAATGGAAAACATGAACTTAAATAAACATATCTCAGGTCAGTTTAACGCTGAACTGGATGATATTCGTAACCGTGTATTGATCATGGGCGGCCTGGTTGAGCGTCAACTAGAGCAGTCTCTTGATGCATTAGCGGCCCTTGATTCCGAGCTGGCTCAAAAAGTGATTGAAGGCGACCATAAAGTGAATGGCATGGAAGTGGCCATTGACGAAGAGTGCACCCGTATCATTGCTAAGCGTCAACCCGCTGCCAGTGATTTACGTCTTGTATTGGCGATATCAAAAACCATTACCGATTTAGAGCGAATTGGCGATGCTTGCGTAAAGATCGCCAAAGCAGCTTTGGATAAACGCTCTAAGAATCAACAGCCATTACTGGTGAGCATCGAAAATATGGGCCGTCATGCGACCCGCACCCTACATGCCACGCTCGACGCACTAGCCCGTATGGACGCCGACGTGGCGCTAGAATTGCACAAAGAAGATGCCAAGCTAGACCAAGAGTACGAAGGTATTATCCGTCAGTTGATGACCTATATGATGGCTGATCCGCGCTCTATTCCTGAAGTGTTAGACGTACTTTGGGCGGCGCGCGCAGTAGAGCGTGTCGGCGATCGTTGTCAGAACATCTGTGAATACATTATCTATTACGTCAAAGGTAAAGATGTGCGCCATGTCTCCTATGAAGAGATGGAGAGAGATCTGGACTTCTAATTTTGCAGTTTTTATTGCATTTTGCTGTAACGAGCTTGACTGCGAAGCCAGTATCGGCCGAATGCACATCTAACTCAGTTACAGCGGATCTATTTCAGTGTTAGTATTGAGCCTAATTGAGTCATTAAACCGAAACGAGATCTACCAACATGGCAACACCAGGGCAAAGTAAATTAGATAAAGTGTTAGCAGAAGCTCGGAACTACAAGGCTAAACGCGAAACCGGTTACCGAGAACAAGCGCTAAAGCTATACCCTTGGGTTTGTGGTCGTTGTACCCGTGAGTTCAATAATGCCAATCTACGTGAGCTAACAGTGCATCACTGTGATCATAATCATGACAACAATCCATCCGATGGCTCAAATTGGGAATTACTCTGTCTGTATTGCCATGACAATGAACATTCAAAGTTTGAAGAGTTGATTCAATACGGCGCAACCACTGAAACTAAAGTCGATGCCGCAACCTACAATCCATTCGCTGATCTCAAAAGCATGTTAAAAAAATAATCGACGTTATTCAAAATCGATACAATATGAAAAGCCGCTATTAGCGGTTTTTATACTTTATGCTGAACTGCTATCAGTGCCTGCTAATCTCGCTTCCGCTTCTAACCATTTTGCTCGGCTTAAAATGGCACTATTCTCACCATCGACCATTTCAGTTTTGCGTTGTTCGAGCTTGGCCCAAACCTGTGCTTTTCTATCCTCACTAGCGTTAGCCCAACCGACTATCTCGTCAATATGGCGATAGCACCCCATACAGTAATCGTCTTCATTTAGCCCACAGCGAGCCACGCAGGGTGATTGCATTTTATTGTGCACCTGTTTGAATTTGCGTCGAAGTGTAATACCAATGGCACGAAAAATATACCCACCCCATTCAGTTAGCTACAGTGACTCTCATTTCCATTGAATGAACAACTATTTAATGGAATGGGCATAAGTTAGCTAGAATTTAGTGACAAGGTTATCGGTTACTGGTTGTTTTTACTTATCCTGATAATTTGGCTCTGACGGGATAGAGTCATCTATCGCGGTGAACAAAAATGTAATGATTTTTAGTTGTAGGAGTCGCTGGTAACGAATGCTAAAATTCGAGTTTAATTACATTTTTAGTTGATATTATTCAGTATGTTGCATTTTAATGGAGGCTTTATGAGAGCGATGTTTCGCTTTAGCTTTGTCGTTGTTGCTAGTGTGTTGCTTGCAGGGTGCTCCCTGGTAGAGATCAAGCTAGAAAGCGGCATTGAACCCTTGCCTAAAGATCAGCTGAATATGCGTGTTTTTAGCCGCGATTTTAGTACGGTTTTTTATAGCCAGGTGGAAAGTACCGCCGATTTGATAGAGCGAAACAGCGATAGCGTGCCGATTAAGTCGAACTCTTTGATGTGGAAAATTAACGCCGAGCAGAATCTGCAACACACCATATTCCAAGCGTCCCCCACTGCTGCCATGGTTGATACCTGGGTATTTACCGCACAGATGGCGCAGTTCTTTGAATTTGGCGCAGGGAAAAATGTGTTTGGTGAGCAGCAGCAAACCGCTATTGATGTCAGTAATCATCTGAGAACTCAGTTTGAACGCACCATTAAAAACTTTGGCGTTGCAAGTTTCCAAAAGAACCAGGGTTTCGTTACGCAGTATGTCGCCAAGCACCCCATTAAAGATATGTCATTTGCCCGCCAATCGGCCTTTACTGATTGGCTTGAGTACAATGAACTGAGTGAGTTTGATGCGGTAACGACCTTTGGTACCGTGCCTGAGGTGATGAGTGATATCTCTGACCGAATGGCGATGATCGCCGAGCAGATGCCAAAAATATTGGGCTGGAAAGCCGAGCTTTATGCGCTGCATTCCAATATTAACGCCGACGAAGTACAAGCCACCTTGGTGAGTATTAGTGATACTTCTGCCAAATTTCAACAGCTGATGGCACAAAGCCCTGAGATGATGCAGGCATTGGCCATAGATATGCGCAGAGAGTTAACGCCATTGTTGACGCAATTAAGTGCAGCAACCGATGACAAACTGAGCCAACTTTCAGTTGAGCGACAAGCGCTGGAGCTGATGGTTAAAAATGAGCGTATTGCATTAGAAGCCATGGTGAGCAGAGAGCGTGCTGCAGCGGCGGTTGATTTAGAGCAAATCTCTGAGCAAACCGTTAAAGTTGTTTTTGAAGAGATCACTAAAACACTCAAGAGTCTCATACTCTATTTTGTGTTGTTCTTGTTGGTGGTCTTTTTTGCGCCGCTGGGACTAGGTGTATGGCTGGGGAAGAGAATGCAGAGATCTGCAGGCAATAAAGTCTAATGGTATTGATTTGTTTAGTTTAGTTAACTTTTATTGGTTTGAATTAGCGTTACGAGTGTTTAGGTTCATGAGTGGTGTTTAATGTTGGATAAGCGAAAGAGGGAGCTCGCTGGGTCAGAGTGAAATTCAATAAATGGGAACTTTGGTGTTAGTGATACCGCTTTTCAAACCCAGTGTAGATATGGCTGAGGCCGTCGAAAACAGGGCCAATTATATTCCCGACATAATTTGGCATTCCCTCCTTCCTTGGAGATCAGATATTTTAGTTGAACTCACAAGGCCAATTCTATTCCAGACAGAATTTGGCATTTCCACCATCCGTGGCGATCAGATGTGCTTGCAGTGAGTCTCAGGCATGTCTGCACATACGCTGGCCGCAGGCCATTGGAACCACTGATGCATCGTTTGAAGTTTAAGATAAAATCAATATCAATATCAACGTCGTGGTGCTTCGCCCATTCTTGTCATTACAGAGTCGAGCCAAGGGTAAAGCGCAAGTCCCCGCTGTTGATTTCATAAGAGTCAATCCTTCAGCGCCCCGGCGAAATTTAAACAGCGAAATTTCCAACGGGGGAGGTTGATTCTTCAAACTAGGTCGTTTATGGGTACTTATTTGGCAAAATAAACCGTTTACAACAACAGCTTACTGATGCTAGCTTAAACCCAGATAGGCGGGCAACTAAGAACGTTATTAAGTTGCTAATACTTAGGCTTAATAACGAAATGAGATCTCAATGTTCAGTAAAACTCTAATAAATAATGCTGAATGGCTTTTAACTGTGAATTTATTAGGCTCACATAAAGCATTTTTTAGAACCATCAATGTTACGAGAAAAGCAACTCGTTATGAAAGGCATCACTTTGTTCGTATTTTAGAATGCATGCAAGATTTAGGTATTAGCATTTCACCTGACTCAAATGAATTCAACGAGGTTGCTGTATTATTTTGTGAATCATTGTTTGGTAACGGTGACGCTCGTTGGCAAGCATTTTTCACTGTTCAACCACATGTACTTGCTGGTCAGTTTATAGAGTTTAACAAATCGTTATAACAAGACACTATTGTTCAGAACTTAGAAAAGTATTTATAAGGCCAAAATTAATTCCCCGCTTTTAAAGACCAAGCTTGTGGTAAACTATTTGCCTAAACCCAAAAGGAGACTCTATCTCCTTTTTTTGATCTAGTCGTTAAAGGTTGCCGCCTTCAACGGAACAAATAGCTAAAACAGAACTTATCAACCCATCATGCCAAAGCACACTTTTTCCATATACCGATCTCCAGTTAAGGCTTTTCCTGCGAACAGTGGAGAGGGCTTTTGAATGTCTGATTTTTCTGTTGAACTGAGTCGGATAGATAAGTTACTGCAGCAAAGCCGAAGCCTGTGGCAGAACCGCAGTTTTGCATGCACAGATCTGCCTTGGAAGGATGATTTTCCGCAATTGGCAAACATTGTGTGGCAACTTAATGATAATGATCTCGATATTATCGATGCGTCACAATCTCATCTTGTGGATACTTTATTACCCGCTCTTAAAAATGATTTGGCGAATAACCATCAAGACTGGGAGCTTAGTTTGTTGGCGCCTAATGGTGGCAACCCAGCCAATGACAAGCAGCAAACACTTGCTGCCGCAGAAGCATCTTTGAGCCTAGCAGGGGGCATAACTGCTGCTGAACAGCCGCACTTTAGTGCGCATATAAAAGGGCGTAAGTGGCAACAGATCACGGATTTTGTTGAACATTTGCCGGATACTAGCCTACCTGTTCTAGAGTGGTGTGCTGGCAAAGGGCATCTAGGGCGCTTGATCGCAAAAGCGACCGGGCGCAGCGTGGTGAGCTTAGAGTGGCAGCAGAGCCTGTGTACTGCGGGTCAGCAGTTTGCTGATAAATGGCAATTACCACAGCGTTTTGTCTGTGGAGATGCGTTTGCGGGGCAGGACGAGCTGTTAACGCAGCAACAGTTAGCCGTCGCGCTGCATGCCTGCGGTGATCTCCATGTCACCTTGTTAAAGCATGCTGCAGACGCAGGAACCCAGCAGGTGTTGATTTCGCCGTGCTGTTATCACCTTATTCAGGCTCAACATTACCAGCCACTGTCAATGGCGGCTAAGACAAGTGACTTGCTACTGAGCCGAGCAGATCTGCAATTGCCTTTGCAACAAAGCATGGTAGCCGGTGCTAAACAGGGGCAATATCGTTTGCAAGAGATGGCTTGGCGTTTAGGGTTTGATTCTTTGCAGCGAGAGATGCGCCAAGTGGATGAGTATTTACCGATCCCATCGATTAAGCAAAGTCAGCTGAATGGCGAGTTCAACACTTTCTGTCACTGGGCGGCTGACAGCAAAAAAGTGCCCTTGATAGACTCGATAGACTGGGCCCATTATCGAGCCATTGGAGGTGAGCGACAACGACTGACTCGACGTATCGATTTAGTGGCACATCTTTTTAGGGCGCTATTAGAAAAATGGCTGTTACTTGACCGAGTTTGCTTTTTAGAAGAGCGTGGCTATCAAGTAAGGTTGAGTGAATTTTGTGCAAACAGTATCACGCCTCGAAATGCACTCATTAGCGCATTTAAATAGAAAAATTACAGATTAATAATCTAATACGTGCGTAACAATTTGTTTATTAAGTTGTAATTAAGTCAGCTATGATTGAATCTGACGTTAAAGAAGTGCCATTTTAATAGCAAAGCCGATGATCGAGTGGATTAAAAAGTCTCAGTTATGAGTTTTTTTATTGAATCATCAGCTTTTTCTTGCTCAAATGGCTGGTTAATAATAAATAATTATCTACATTGGTCGAAAATTGACCCATTTAGTGAGCGATTAAATACAGTTTCATGAAATATTCCCGCGTTTTTATCAATAGCATGGCCTACGAATTAGCGCCTGAAGTTGTTTCGACTTCGGAGCTTGAATCTCGTTTAGCGCCGTTATACAAAAAGTTTCGTATTCCGATGGGGCAACTTGCTGCATTGACTGGGATCCATGAAAGACGTTGGTGGCCAAAAGGGCACAGGTTGTCTGACGGAGCATTAGCTGCGGCGCGCAAGGCAATTGATGAAACCGATGTCCAGATCAGCGATTTAGGCGCAGTGGTATACACTGGCGTTTGTCGTGATCAACATGAACCTGCAACAGCATGTCGTATAGCCGCTGAGCTTGGCGTCTCTAAAGATACGGCAATTTACGATATCAGTAATGCGTGTTTAGGCGTGTTGTCCGGTATTTTAGATATCGCTAACCGTATCGAATTAGGTCAAATCAAAGCGGGTCTGGTGGTTTCTTGTGAATCTGCTCGCCATATTGTTGATATTACCATCGACAAAATGCTTGCCGAACCGACAATGCAAAATTTTGCGCAGTCGCTGGCAACATTAACGGGTGGCTCAGGCGCGGTAGCGGTTTTACTGACCGACGGTAGCTTAAATCTAAAAGGTGCGCGTCAGCATCAGTTGTTAGGAGCCAGTCATCTGTCTGCGCCACAACATTATGATTTATGTCAATGGGGACTAGAAGAAGCAGGTCCTCAGTTATACCGAGAGTTTATGCGCACCAATGGTGTGGCTTTACTCAAAGAGGGAGTTGAACTTGCGCGTCATACCTGGAGCCATTTCTTAGAACAACGCTGCTGGTTAGTTGAGCAAGTCGATAAAGTCATTTGTCATCAAGTGGGCTCGTCAAATCGGCGCAATGTGCTTCAAGCACTGAATATTCCTGAAGAAAAAGAGTTTCCAACCTATAAATTACTGGGCAACATGGGCACCGTTTCATTGCCTGTTACTGCCGCTATGGCCCACGATCAAGGCTTCTTGAAAAGCGGCGATCAAGTGAGCTTCTTAGGTATTGGCAGTGGCTTAAACTGCATGATGTTAGGCCTTAAGTGGTAAATCTACCGGCCAGTAGCGCTTGTTGCTGGCTGCGCCTGACGCATTTGTACACGTCATAGCTCATACATAGCTCAGTATAAAATTATAGGAAGCGTCATGTTAGACACTCTGCACCCCTTTAAACGTAACTTTTTAGATCGAAACGGCAATAAACTTCAGTACGTGAATGAAGGTTCTGGCGAACCTGTGGTTATGGTTCACGGTAATCCGAGTTGGTCGTTTTACTATCGCAATCTGATTAGCGCGTTAAGCGGTAAGCATCAATGTATTGTACCGGACCATATTGGTTGCGGTCTTTCAGATAAGCCTGATGATAGCGGTTACGATTACACCTTAAAAAGCCGTATCGATGATCTAGAAGCCCTGCTTGAGCATTTAGACGTTAAAGAGAATATCACTCTAGTCGTCCACGATTGGGGCGGCATGATAGGGATGGGCTATGCTGCTCGTTATCCAGAGCGTATTAAGCGTTTAGTTATTCTCAACACGGGCGCGTTTCATCTTCCTAAGACAAAACCTTTTCCGTGGGCACTGTCGATTTGCCGCAATACCTTTATTGGTACCTGTTTGGTGCGCGGTTTTAATGCATTTTCATCGGCAGCGTCTTATGTAGGTGTCAAGCGTAAACCCATGCATAAAGATATTCGTGCGGCCTACGTTGCGCCCTTTAACTCTTGGGCGAACCGTATCTCTACCTTACGTTTTGTGCAGGATATTCCGTTAAAGCCAGGCGATCGTAATTACGACATGGTGTCAGATATTGCAGCTAGCCTAGATAAGTTTGCCAAAGTCCCCACCGTCATTTGCTGGGGATTGCAAGATTTTGTATTTGATAAGCACTTCTTAGCGGAATGGAAACAAAGAATGCCCCATGCCCAAGTGCATGAGTTTGCTGATTGTGGCCACTATATTCTGGAAGATGCGTCTGATGAAGTGATTGCTCATATCAGTACTTTTATCGATGAAAATAGCATTGAAGTAGTACAAGACTCGGTGGCGTAGATATCATGACGAGTCCGTTTGAGCGTCAGCACTGTGGTGCCAATCTTTGTCGTCATCTTGTCGACGCTGCCAACAACATTCCTGACTCTCTCGCGGTTGCCGTACAACACTCAAGCGGGCAAGCAATTGACCGCTTAAGCTATGAAGAGATGGATTTTCAAACGCTTAATGCAAAAAGCGACCACATCGCTGCCGCACTGATCCAATTTGGCCTCAGCCCCGGCATGAAAGCGGTGCTGATGGTAACCCCCAGTATCGACTTCTTCTGTTTGACCTTTGCCCTGTTTAAAGCGGGCATTATTCCTATCTTGGTCGATCCTGGCATGGGGGTTAAAAATCTCAAGCAGTGTTTTATAGAGGCCAAACCCGATGTGTTTATTGGGATCCCTAAAGCGCATATTGCCAGACGATTATTTGGTTGGGGTAAGCATAGCGTTAAACACCTGATCACTGTCGGTGGCGGCAAACTGGTAAACAGATTCACCGGGGCGATGAACCTCGAGCAAATCGTCAGTAAGGTCAGTGATACTCAAGCCTTTAAACTGCATTGGCTAGCGGATGATGCCATGGCGGCCATTTTGTTTACCAGTGGCAGTACCGGCACACCGAAAGGGGTGGTCTATTCCCATAAAATGTTTGAAGCGCAAATTAGCGCCCTTAGACATGACTACGCCATTAAGCCGGGTGAGCGTGACCTAGCCACTTTTCCGCTATTTTCATTATTTGGTCCCGCACTGGGTATGGCGTCTATTGTGCCAGACATGGATGCCAGCAAACCCATCACTGCTAATCCCGATTTTATCTTTGCTGCGATTGAAAAATACCAATGTAGCAATATGTTTGTTAACCCGGCATTGATAGAGCGTTTGGGTCAAGCGGGCAGTCAGGGCAAGCATCGCTTAAACAGTATCAAGCGCGTGATCTCGGCGGGTGCGCCTGCCACCATCTCATCGATTAAGCGCTTTAGCAGCATGCTCAATAGTGATGTTGAGGTACTTAACTCCTACGGTGCGACAGAGTCTTTACCGTTAAGTAAAATCGGTAGCCAAGCACTGTTTAATACCACAGATGTGACAGATAACGGCGGCGGTATTTGTGTTGGACAAGCCATTACTGACGTTGATATTAGCATTATCGATATTGATGAGAACCCGATTGCAAACTGGAGCGATGCGCTAAGACTGCCAGCTAACCAGATTGGCGAAATTGTGGTTAAAGGCCCGATGGTGAGCCGTGCTTACTATCACAGAGAAAGCGCGACTGTTGCGGCCAAAATTAATGATGGCACTGCAATTCGCCACCGGATGGGCGATTTGGGCTATCTTGATGATAACCGCTTATTGTGGATGTGCGGCCGTAAGGCTCACCGAGTAGATGCGATAACGGCCGATAACACAATACAGCGCTATTACTCTATACCAACTGAGCGAATTTTTAATACCCATGCTGAGATAAAACGCAGTGCGCTGGTGGGTGTGGTGATAGCGGGCAAGCTAACTCCGCTAGTCTGTATCGAGCTTAATCAAGCGGTGGCTTGTTCAAAGTCGAGTTTGTTGTATGGGCAGCTGCGAGAGCTTGCTGAGCAACATAGCCACACACAGGGGATTGAGCGCTTCTTAATTCATGCTGATTTTCCTGTTGATATTCGTCACAACGCCAAAATATTTAGAGAGAAATTGGCCGTTTGGGCCCAGAAACAGATCAAGGAATAGTTGATTGTGTTTGACAATAATTCGTTAGTCCCCGCTTTAACTGACTTTGCCGCTTTAGAACAAGCTGCACTGCTCAATTTGAAATCCCATGCATCACACGCATTTGTCACCGGCGCAGGTGGATTTCTAGGTAAAGCCATTTGTGAGCGCTTGCTGGCCGTGGGCATCGAAGTAACAGGTTTTGCCCGTGGTGATTACCCCTCGCTTTCAGCGATGGGCGTCAACATGATAAAGGGCGACCTTGCTGATGAGGCTGCAGTGTGTGCGGCCATGCAAGGCTGCGATATTGTATTCCATGTCGCCTCTAAAGCGGGGGTGTGGGGCAGTAAGCAGAGCTATTTTTCGCCCAACGTGGATGGTGCTCGCTATATCATCAACGCCTGTAAACAAGCTAATATCAGCAAACTTATCTATACCAGTACGCCTAGCGTGACATTTGCAGGTCTTGATGAGAATGGCTGTGATGAATCGGCGCCGTATGCAGAGCATTATCTGAACTTTTACGGTGAATCAAAAGCGGTTGCCGAAAAGATGATGATAAGCGCTAGCGGTGAGCAAACCGCAGCAGGGCAATTGCTGCAAACCGTGTCATTACGACCGCACCTTATTTGGGGACCAGGCGATCCACATCTTGTGCCACGGGTACTGGAGCGTGCTACAGCAGGGCGCTTAAAATTGGTGGGTAAACAAGACAAACTGGTCGATACCATTTATGTTGGTAACGCCGCTTTTGCGCATATATTGGCAGCCGAGCGATTATGCGCCGCCAGTGCGCAAGGCTTGCAGGCTCCGTGTGCAGGTAAAGCTTATTACCTCAGTAATGACGAGCCCATTACCATGGCTGAGATGCTCAATAAAATCCTCGATTGTAAAGGGTTACCGAATGTGAGTAAGCGGGTACCCACCTCTATAGCCTATGGTGTTGGCGCGGTACTGGAAACCATTTACCATTTATTGGGTAAATCGGCAGAACCGATAATGACCCGCTTTGTGGCAAGACAGCTCTCGACCAGTCACTATTTTAATATCGATGCCGCTAAACGCGATCTTGGTTACAGTGCTGTTGTCAGTATTGATGAAGGTATGCAACGACTTAAAAAGTCGCTAGATTAGTGTGAGTGTGCTCGCCTAGCCACTCGCTGTATATGCTCAATCAATAGAATTATTTATCAAAGCAACTATTGATACAGCTATTAATACAGCTATTAAAGAAACCCAAGGAGTGGTGTTATGCACAAAGCCAGCTGTAACTGCGGTCAATTGTCTTTATCGGTGACAGGTGAACCCGTTCGAGTTTCAGTGTGTCACTGTAACGCCTGTCAAAAACGCACCGGCAGCGCCTTTGGTGTTCAAGCTCGTTATCAACTAAGCCAAGTCACCTATACTGGTGTTAGCCATCACTATCAACGTGTTGGCGATGAAGGCGCAGTGATCACTTTTCAATTTTGTCCCAATTGCGGCGGTAACCTGTGGTTCACCATGGATCTCATGCCAGATGTGGTGGCTATTCCACTGGGTAACTTTGCCGATGACGGCATATCAAAAGAGCAGCTAGCCGCTCCTACTGTCGCAGTGTACCAAACTCGCTGTCTCGACTGGGTCAAACTCGCAGGTATTGACGAGGTATATGACTAATCTATTTGTGATATATGAGTCAGTTTTTAATTTCACGGAATCGAAATGGAACGATTTGAAAGCAAGTTGATGTTGTTTCTCTCAGCATTACTACCGATGAATCGTGTGCTTTTACCTATAAGATCACCGACCGCTAAAGAGTGGCACACTAAATGGATTGTAAATGGCGAGCAGAGCCTACGGCTAAAGCTCGACTAATGTTGTCATAGTATGGTTCGAGTTATATACATCATTAAAAGTATACCAATGCACAGGGAGTATCTAAATGACAAAAAAAGCACAGCGAGATATCGAGAAAGGCTACACCAATGCAGAATTTGCCGCAAAATTGCGGCGCTTGGCTGATTCGTTAGAGTCCGGTGAAAAGTTTGAGATACAGATTGCAGGCGAGCGAGTCTATGTTCCTGTTCGCGCCGAGTATACCGTCGAACACGAACGCAGTGATGACGAAGAGGAGATCGAGTTTCAAATAAAGTGGTCGCTAAAATAGCGTTATACCGTTTTTACAGTCTCGATAATATAGGGCTCGGTATTGAGGGGATCTCTTCGATAGCGTTCCTTTTAGTTTATCTAGTTACTGAATATACGGTTGTAGCTGCCTCGCTATTTTTGTGTGAGTGGCTAAATATCTATCCGCCAAAATTTTCCTAATTAATATCCCTTCAATTTGGACTTCTGAGCAAATGCATTTAGCAATCTGGCTAGGTATTTTTATCAGTAATTTCTAAACTAAAGCCTGGAAGGTGACATGAAACGTGAATGCTTTATGCATTAGGCTGCAAGTTGCCGTCAAATAACGTAAAATGAAAGGTACATTATTCGAATGAAAGTTGTTCTAAATGAGGACCAATGAATACTAACAAAGATAAATACAGTATTGATAATACTGACTATACAGTCGGACAAGATAACATTCAAAAATGGGGTTTTGATGTTCACAACCCTGTTTTTGGGATCAGCGCAGCCTTAATCGGACTCTTCTTAATCGCCATATTGCTGGTCGACCCAGAAACATCAAAATCCGTATTAGATGGCATAAAATGGCAGATCATTGGGGCATTTGATGGTTTGTTTATGTGGTCTGCCAATATTTTTGTGCTGTTTTGTTTAGCAATGATTGTCTCTCCCTATGGAAAAATCCGTTTAGGGGGTGATGAAGCAAAAACCGATTACTCGATGATGTCATGGATAGCAATGTTATTCGCTGCTGGCATGGGTATTGGATTAATGTTTTGGGGAGTGGCAGAACCTGTTGCCTACTTTACTGGTTGGTACGAAACACCACTTAATGTTACTCCAAACACACCAGAAGCCGCTAAGCTGGCGCTTGGCGCCACCATGTTCCATTGGGGACTTCACCCATGGGCAATTTATGGTGTGGTGTCACTGTCGTTAGCATTTTTCGCTTACAATAAAGGCTTACCGCTTTCCATGCGTTCAGTCTTTTATCCAATTCTAGGCGACCGTACCTGGGGCTGGCCTGGGCATGTTGTAGATATTCTCGCGGTACTTGCGACGCTGTTTGGTCTTGCGACTTCTCTTGGATTGGGTGCGCAACAAGCTGCCAGTGGTTTTCACCATGTGTTCGGCATTGAAAACGGTTTAATGCTGCAAATAGCCATCATATTTATAGTGACTTTACTGGCCATTGTGTCGGTAGTCCGTGGTATAGATGGTGGTGTAAAGATCATCAGTAATGTCAATATGCTGCTGGCGCTGGCGTTAGTGTTGTTTGTTATTTTGGTTACTTTTGCCGTATCCATGGGGACCATTCCAATAACCGTCATGGGATACATTGAAAATATAATTCCATTAAGCAATCCAATTGGCCGAGAAGATGAGGCTTGGATGCATGGTTGGACTGTTTTCTATTGGGCTTGGTGGATTTCATGGTCTCCTTTTGTCGGCATGTTTATTGCTCGTATTTCACGTGGACGTACCATTCGTGAGTTCATGACGGCAGTACTGATTGTGCCTACGGTGGTAACTACACTGTGGATGTCAGTATTTGGTGGCGTTGCAATTGATCAAATCGTTAATAAAGTCGGAACGCTCGGTGAAAAAGGGTTAACCGAAGTGCCACTTGCAATGTTCCAGATGTTTGATGTATTGCCGATGGGCAACATCTTGTCTCTACTTGCTATTGTATTGGTGCTGGTCTTCTTTGTGACTTCATCAGACTCAGGCTCACTGGTTATCGATAGCATCACCTCTGGTGGTAAAGTCGATGCACCTATACCTCAGCGTGTATTCTGGGCATTTATCGAAGGCGCGATTGCTGCAGGTCTTGTTTGGGTGGGTGGCTCTGAAGCCATTGAAGCCTTGCAAGCGGGTGCTATTTCAACTGCCCTGCCATTCACCATTATTCTATTGGTGATGTGCGTCAGTTTGATAATGGGGCTACGAACAGAAAAGCGTCCTGGTTAATCTGCTGCACCGTTAGCTAAAAATAGGGCCGAGTGACGTAGTATTTATAGACTGCGTCACTCGGCCTTTTTTATAGCCAAAGCTTCTTGATGGGCGTTTCTGGGCCAAAGTGATGATGAATTTGCGCTTGCAATAACTCAGCGGTAGCAATGGCGTCGGTCAAGGCATCGTGTGGCGGATAGGTTGGCAGGTTATAACGGCTACGACTATTGGCAAGTCGAATCGATTCTGTACGAGGAGTTCTAAACCAGTCGATAAATTTTTTCGGACGCGCCTGCTGAATATCAGCTTCAATCTGCATGGTATCGATAACGGGGAAAACAATCCCTTCATTGATTAAGCTTCTAAGCGCCGCATCAAAGAAGTCACGTTCAATTCTGCGGTAATGCACTACCACAATTTTACCTGCCAGTTCATCCAATAACTGCTCTAAGATCCGCAGTAGATCCGGCGCACCTTTCAGATCCGAGTGGGTAATACCGTGGATAATGATTGAGTCTTCTTGGAGTTTATCTTCTGGAGTGATAAACCAGTGTCTCGCCTGCCTACAAGCTATTCTTTGCAGGGTAAATGGAACTAAACCAATGCTTATAATGCTGTTTTGATTTGCATCTAGACCGGTAGTTTCAAAGTCTAAGGCGACAAAATCAATATCTTTAAGTTTAATTTCTTCATGGTAAGTACTGGCATTATAAAAGTGAGTGAGGCGGCTATCTTTACTTTCTTGCGCTTTAATTTGCAAAAAGGCTTGCCAATTTAACACCTCTTGATTACTGAAATCACGCATTGTTTACCCCTGCATACTGTTGGCACTGTAGCGAAATTTTAAAAAGTTTTGCGCACTGCTTAAGACTAAGAAGGCATCTTTTAGATTGCGCCTTTCAAAATCGGACATGTTTTCCGGTTCAATATTATTATCTGGCTCTTGCTCTGACTCGATGTCTAACGCTTGATGGCGAATACGCACCAAAGAGATGAACTCCATTGCATGTTGCAGATCTTTACCTTTTGACGGCGGCAAAATACCCGCTTCAATAATGTCTTCTAAGCGATCAAATGAGTTCTGCGACTGGGAGCCGATAGCAAGAGCGTGCACACGAATAAGATCCGCTAGCGGCGCCGTGCCGCGCCTTTTCAAGTTAATAGAGTTGTTGTGCCGGCCATCTTTTTCCATCACAAAGTCTTTAAAGAAGCCCAGCGGTGGGGTACGGTTGAGTGCGTTTCTAGCAAGACAAGCTAAGAAGCGGTTGTTCTTTTTGGCTTTTCTAAGAATAAAGGCATTCAGTTGTTCAGCCCATTTTTGTCTGCCATAGACACCATAGAGATCGAAAAATATTGAGCTGTTTAGCAGAGCTTGTGGGTTGGGGTTTTCAATCCAATCTGCGAAACACGCTTCCCATTGGGATTGTGTTTTTCGATACTCAGGGTTAGTCGCCATGATATCACCGGTACAATAGGTGTAACCACATGCGGCTAAGCCGTCGCAAACAAAGGTCGAAAGCTCGCTAAAATAGTCACCATGCAACGACTCTTGGTAGTTATTATCTAAAATGATCGCATTGTCTTGGTCGGTAACAATCAGTTGTTCATCGCGCGCCATAGAGCCTAATGCTAAGAAGCAGTATGGCACCGGTGGTGGACCGAATTTTTCTTCGGCGAGCTCCAATAAGCGTTGCTTGAAGCTGCGACCGATTTCCGACATCGCGCGACCCACCATGTGTGAGTTGGCATCTTCGTTGATCATGCGCACAAAACAGTCTTTGAGTTGATGGGATAGCATAATCAAATCATCAACGCTGTTTTGCTGAAAAATACTGCTAACAATGAGCAGGCTATTTTGAGATTCGTAACGGATGATATCGGTGACTTCAATTAAACCAATGGGTTGTTTATTTTTTAATATAGGTAGGTGATGTACGTTATAGCGCAGCATTAACAGCATGGCTTCAAAAATATAGGCATTGTGATCCAGCGAGATAAGCTCAGTCGACATTACCTCGACTACTTGAGTATCAAAATCCAATCTTTGCGCGATAACTTTTGCACACAGATCGCGCTCTGTAATAATGCCAACAAAGCTATTGCCGCCTTCATCGGCTAGATTCGGATCATTGATGATTGCCGCCGAGACATTCTCTTCAGACATGATCTTGGCCACGTTCTGAATCGTGGTGGTCGTCGGTAGCATTACAGGCGCGCCACTAAGCAAGGTCTTTACTTTTGACGTGGTTAGAGAGTTGGCATCATCGCTATTATCTTCTACCGCTTGCTGTAATCGAATACTGCCTTCGACTTCAACAAAGTCGGCAAAGGCGTCATAGCGTTCACAAAAATCTTCAAAGATAGTTGCTGGAATGCAGTATAAAAGGGTGTCTTTAAGTGATTTTGCTGGGAAGCGCACCTTATTATTAGTCAGTAGCCCCATCTGCCCAAATAAGCCCCCTTGGTCAAGGCGGTTATAGAGCTCACCAGTACGGCGATATATTTCAACGGCACCACTGCGGATCATAAACAGATCGTGTATTTTATCGGTAAAGCTGATGATCATATTGTCAGCTCGGTAGTATGAGATCTCGACACTTTTTGATATTTCGATTAACGCTTCTTCAGGCAGTTGATCAAAAGGGGGATATTGGCGGATGAAGTTACGAATTTCAAGTAGCTCGACTTCCATTGTTCGCTCGATATAAGTGATGATTTGAATATATAACAGTAGTATATACTCACCTTACCTGAAGATGGAGGATTCAGTGGGGATTTAATTGGCTTTAATCTAGGTCAATTATTGCTGCTTAACGAACACTCAAATCCTCCTTGGTGCTTGCATTAGCTTAAAAGTGAATAACCCTGTCTACGTTAATGCGCTTAGAATTGAACTGGCACTTTATTTATATGAATAAATATTGAATTAACTAAATGGTGATTGAAATTCGCCAGGGTGATGTTTATGCTTCAGCAGCACTGAAGACCCTATAAAGATCTTAAAAGAATTAGTAAATAGTCACGTAAATAAAAGGAAAATCGATGAACTCTCCACAACGTTACCCTATAGGTTCAACTGGACAGAAATGGAGCGATGCTGACAAGTCTGCTTGGCTTGCTATGCAGTCTGTTAAGCGCTCATATCAAGAGCAGGTACTCAGTAAAGTGCTAGCGTTAGGTGGGCAATTTACCTTGGAGCAATATGGGGCGCTGTCGTGTGATGAGGCTCGTTATCCTTTATATGCACTAAAGAGCCGTGATTGGCAGTCGACAAAACCGATAATATTAGTCACCGGCGGCGTACATGGCTACGAGACGAGCGGTGTACAGGGGGCTATTCGTTTTATGGAGACAAAAGCACTGGCTTACGCTGAACATTTTAATATCGTGCTTATCCCCTGTGTTAGTCCTTGGGGTTACGAGACCATTAACCGCTGGAACCCAAGTGCTATTGATCCCAATCGCTCATTCTATCAAGACAGCCCAGCAGAAGAATCTGCCGCTTTACTGGCGTACCTAGCCCCGATTAATGCTGATATTTTTGCGCATATCGATCTACATGAAACCACTGATAGCGACAATAGCGAATTCAGACCCGCGTTAGCGGCAAGAGATGCTGTGGTGCATGATAACTGGAATATCCCTGATGGATTTTATCTCGTAGGCGACACCATTAACCCGCAAACCGCATTTCAAAAGGCCATGATTACGGAAGTGGAGCAAGTGACACATATTGCCCCTGCTGATGACGGTGGCAAGTTGATCGGTGTTGAATTGGCGCAGTTTGGGGTGATTAATTACGCCACTAAGGCATTGGGGTTGTGTGCAGGGTTAAGTGGCGCAAAATATGTCTCGACGA
The DNA here is from genome assembly GCF_023284025.1 of Shewanella abyssi. Classification (GTDB taxonomy): domain Bacteria; phylum Pseudomonadota; class Gammaproteobacteria; order Enterobacterales; family Shewanellaceae; genus Shewanella; species Shewanella abyssi. The sequence goes on from NZ_JAKIKR010000002.1 coordinate 107,716, forward strand.
CTGAAGTATACCCAGACAGTCCGCTGGTGGACGGTGAGAACTGCATTATCGCTCAAGTCGCTGCCATCAGCGGTGGTTTGGATTACTTATTGAGTTTATAGAGACGTAAAATGGAACATCAACTGATAGAGGCAGTGGTGAGTGCTGCAGATTTTGTGCGCTTAAGGGACATTGCTGGCTTATCACCGCGCACTTATGCGGCGGCAAAGCAGGGCTTACCCAATAGCTTGTTTGGCGTAAAAATCTGTATCGCGGGGCAAACAATAGCCATGGGACGGGTGGTCGGTGACGGCGCTCTGAACTTTGAGATTGTTGATATCGCGGTTGATCCTGCCTACCAAGGTCAAGGATTTGGACGACTCATCATGCAGAGTATTATGAATTACTTGGATAGAGCTGCTTTCAAAGGAGCTTACATTACCTTGATGGCTGATGTGCCAGAGCTTTACAGCAAGTTTGGTTTCAAATTAAGCCGCCCGGCGAGTGAAGGGATGTTTATCATTAAATAAGGCTGAGCTAACTGGAAACAATAAGGCTAGTTTTGCAGTATAGACGATAGGCATTGAAGGTAAAAACAGCAACTTAATGGGTTGCTGTTTGTCTATCTAAACTTCCGATGCGATGACGGCTTTAATACCGAGGGGGTGAACTTTAACGCACAGCCCCTTTTTCTTAAATGCGATGGTTGGGTTAGCGAGTCGTTCTTTATCGCCCTTTGGTGAACTTTGCTTTACCTTAATATCGGTTTCGCCAGCGATGATAGCTGCTAATGCAGGCACTGCATTAATAAGTTGCTGGCTCAATGATCCACAATCGATAGCATCGCACTTAAAGACCAGTTCAACATGTTCCCAGCCCTCTTGTGGGTATGTTTTCTCACCAGGATAGGGCAGTTCAACACAATCAATAGCGCTGTTATTTAACATTAGTGGCGAATCAAGCTCAATAATCAGTATGGGTCTGCCATTGATCATGTTGTCAGAGATAATGTTACCGTGTTTTGCAAATTGATAGCGGAGCTCATCTGCAGCTTGCGGCGTATTGACACGTAAAGCGCAGTGGTCGCATTCCAAATTCAGTTTGTCTAAACCCAGTTCAGTGATGAAGGCAGCAATTGACTGACTGAAACTCGGCCAGCTTTGGTTTAATTGTTCGTATGTCATAAGGGGTCCTGATAAAAGCCCGACAGAGTCGATAAGAGTATCGACGTTTAAGGCCAGATCTCGATGGGAGTACCAGCGTCAATGGCACGCCATAATTCATCCATTTCAGTATTGGTCACAGCGATACAACCATCGGTCCAATTGTAATTTTGCGCCTCTTTTGGACTAAGGTTGGAGTTGGGGTTCTCACCATGGATCATGATTTGTCCTCCCGGCGAAATACCTAAGGCATCCGCGCGTAAGCTGTCTTCATCATTAGGATAGGAGATATGAATTGAGCGATAGTAGGCACTGTCTAACTTTTTGTAATCCAGTAGGTAGCGGCCTTCTGGAGTGCGTTGGTCGCCCTCTGTTAGTTTGTGCCCTACGGGGTTATCGCCCATCGCTATTCGATAGGTTTTAAATATTTCACCTTGGCTTAATAAGGATAAACTCGCTGTTGATTTGGTGACTATGACCAAATCGGCTTTGTTGCTAGCCAGTGCTAGGCTCGAAATTAGGCTACACAGCAGCAGTGTTACTTTTAACATCGAGAAACAGAAAAAACGCATGTACAACCCTGAGCGTAACGCCCTTAGCTGGTGAATAATTTAGCTTATGTTACCTGAAAAACAGCTGATTGTTGATGGATCCGCTTAAGATTATTTTTGAGCTCTGCTTGTTTGCGTGTCACACTATACCCATCCAACCTGTAGATGCAGGATTCAGTGGGAATTTACAGCACTTTATGGCAAGGAACAGCGGTCAAAATGGTAAAAGAAACGGACACGGAAAGTTTATTTAAGCTTAAGCTTCGTCGAATAATTTTTGGCACTGATACCCCCGCGGGTCGCTTCTTCGATATCAGTTTGATTGTCTGTATTGTGATTAGCGTTGTGCTGGTTTTTCTTGATACCGTTGCCCATATCCATGAAAAATATGGTGATATTATCATTATATTGGAGTGGTGCTTTACCGTTATCTTTACCGTGGAATATCTACTGCGTTTATATTGCTCTGCCAGTCCTTTGAGCTACGCTAAAAGCTTTTATGGGGTAGTGGACCTATTATCGGTGCTTCCCACCTACTTGGCCTTAGTTTTTCCTGGTGCAAATTTCACCATGGTGATCCGGGTGCTAAGACTGTTTAGAATTTTTAGAGTGTTCAAATTATTACGCTACTTAAGTGAAGGTAATATATTGCTGCGAGCCATGCGGCAATCGAGTCGTAAAGTGTTTATCTTTTTCTTTTCGGTCAGTTTAATCGTCGTAGTGCTAGGCTCAATCATGTATGTTGTTGAAGGTCCAAACAATGGCTTCAGTTCCATACCTAAATCCATTTACTGGACCATAGTGACGATTACCACAGTGGGCTATGGCGATATTACCCCCGCGACGAGCTTAGGCCAGGCCATTGCTGCATTTACCATGTTATTGGGCTACTCCATTATTGCCATCCCAACCGGTATTTTAACCGCCGAAATATCCCAAGAGATTAGTAAGCATAGAGATCTACGCCGTTGCAGTAATTGTTTGAAAGTAGGTCACGAAAGCGGCGCACTGTATTGTGATAAATGTGGTAGTGAACTTGAAGCGGACATTTAGTGTTGCTTGAGTTAAGCGGATTTCGCCGATGACATTCAAAATAAAGTTACCCTAGATTAGAATCATAACGCATCAAAATTAACCACAGACTAAGAGGTTTTATGGCTGTAGCCAAGTTTGTACAAGGATCTATTCTGCGTCATATATTAGTGATGAGCTCAACGGCCGCCGTTGGTATATCAGCGCTGTTTGTGGTCGATTTAATGGATATCTTTTTCCTGAGTTTATTAGGTGAACAAGAGCTTGCCGCAGCCGTGGGTTATGCCGGCACGATCTCATTTTTTACCACCTCTATTGGTATTGGATTATCCATTGCTTTAGGCGCATTAGTGTCCCGCGCTATTGGCGCAAAAGAAATAGAAAAAGCCAAACGGTTATTGCTTAATAGCGCCGTGGTGACGCTAGTCATCAGCGTGGTTGTTGCTATTTGTGTGTTCATTTTTATTCCTGAGCTACTGGCTCTGGTGGGTGCCACAGGAAAAACGGCTGAGTTAGCCGCGAGTTACCTCTATATTTTAGTGCCTTCCATGCCGTTAATTTGCTTAGCAATGGCCCTTGGTAGTGCGTTAAGAGCCGTTGGCGATGCAAAACTGTCGATGATCTCAACCTTGGTTGGTGGCGGCGTTAACGCCGTTTTCGACCCTATTTTTATCTTTATGTTTGCCATGGGCATAGAAGGCGCCGCCGTTGCTTCAGTTTTAGCGCGTTTAGCGGTATTGGTCGTGGCTGCGAGAGGGGTTATTGTTAAGCACAATCTATTTGGCCGCTTTAATAAAGAGCATTTTATTGCCGACTTGACGCCAATTTTTGCGATAGCTGGGCCTGCAATGCTAACCAATGTTGCTACCCCTATTGGTAATGCGGTTGTCACCCGTGCCATTGCAGATTTTGGTGACAGTTATGTGGCGGGGTGGGCCGTTTTAGGACGCTTAATCCCTGTTTCATTTGGTATGATTTTCGCGCTCTCTGGTGCAGTGGGCCCGATTGTTGGACAAAATTATGGTGCGATGGAGTTTGGCCGGGTGAAGGAGTCATTAACCCGTGCTATCCAGTTCTGTTGCGCCTATGTATTAGTGGTTTCGGTACTATTGTTTTTCAGCCGCAACCAGATCATTAGTGTGTTTGACATGAAGGGTGATGCAGCAGAGTTGATACTATTTTTCTGCAGTTATATAGCGGTCTTTTTCATCTTCTCAGGGGTATTATTTGTTGCCAATGCGTCGTTTAATAACTTAGGCAAGGCCAAGTATTCAACGCTGTTCAACGTGGGAAAAGCAACGATAGGCACTATCCCGTTTGTGTATTTCGGAGCTCTGTGGGGCGGCGTTCATGGGGTACTTGTAGGCCAAGCTATTGGTTCAATCATCTTTGGTGTGCTTGGTGTATTAATGGCTTATCGCTTAGTGGATAAAGTAAGAGGTGTTGCTGAAAGACAGACTGAAACCACTGGCGCGTTTCAAACGACAGTCGCTGAGGTAACAAGTGAGTTTGATGAGGAACTCAGTTTAAGCAGTCAAAGCCCATTGTCTTCTTCATGTACAAATATGGCCATGGTGACAGAGGAGCAAGATTGCGAAGCAAGTAATGAAATCGCTGAGCTTATTGGTGTAAAAGGAGAAGGGTCTTCAACCAAGTAAGCTCAATAGCTTAAAACAGCTGGCTAATTAGCCAGCTGGAGTGGTGTCTACATCGTTAGCATCGATAGATACTTCAGCCTCGGTAGTGCTCTGTGCCGCTAATTCTTCAGCTTCGAGTTTCGCTAAATTCTCAGCACGTTCAGCCTTGGATACGTATTTTTTGATCGTAGGTGGAGTGTGCTTATTAAGGCGAGCCTTAGCACGCTTAGCCGTCATTTTGATCATTTTCTGTTTTTTGTTCATGTGTTCTCTACGATGCGTCAGTCTAAGACAATTTTAGCGCATAATACGCCAAGCTTGAAATCGGAAACGGATTTTACCTTAAACCACACATCTTGGCTACTGCACCTCATAAGTTACTCCATTGAAGCATAGCCAGCCTTTACTTTGACAAGGCTGTAGCGCTGTTACTTTTTGCATGATTAAAGTCACGGTTCAAGAGCTAGGTGCCAGCGATTGAATGTTGAGTCTGCTAAAATGAGCCATTACTCAGGCGCTACCTAGGTCAATGGTTTTCTGTAACTGAGCATCGTGATTTGATATTCGCCCCCCCTAAAGGACTCTAATGGAAACACTGACTTTTTTTCAGCGATTTGAAACTGATATTTTGGCTGGCCGCAAAACAATTACCTTAAGGGATCAGGCCGAGTCTCATTATCAGGCGGGTCAACAGGTTAAACTGGCGAATTTGGAAAGTGGTCGTTGTTATGGCCAAGCATTGATTTTATCGGTTGAATGGGTTGATTTCGACCAGCTTAATCAACAGCATGCAGTGCAAGAAAACATGTCTCTAAATGAACTTAAAAGCTTGATTAGAGAGATCTACCCAGCAATCACTCAACTGTATCAAATCGAATTTAAGCTTATTTAACCATAGGCTTAATCCAGCTTCATTTATTCAAAAGTATGACTTTTGAATAACGATAAATCATGCAATAGCGTACAGCAGCAAGTAGACTTAGCATTATTCGAGTGAATAACGCTAAGTTGAACCTTCATGACAGATCAAAAAAGTGAATCTGCCACCCAAGTACGCGACAGTCTTATCCGCGCAGCACGTATCTGCTTTATCGCTTCAGATTACGACAAGGTGAGCATTCGCCAAATCGCAGAGGTAGCCGGGGTTAATATGGCGATGATCCGCTACTATTTCGGTAATAAACTTGGTCTTTTTGAAGCTATGGTCGCCGAGTTCATTTTACCGGTTCTACAGCGTAAAAAGACGATGCAGAAAAACGGCGAGCCGTTTAGCCCAGCGGACCTTATGGCTGACTTTTACCAGAGAACGATTGCAACGCCTGATTTTCCACGTTTTCTATTTCGGCTAATGAGTACAGAGCATTCAAATGAGGCTAAAGAAGTTATTTTGAAGCTGTTTAGCCCACTAACCGAATTGACGCCAATGCCTGAGTCACTATTAGACAAATGCTCTGATATTGATCCCTTGTTGGTTAAAATGTCGATGATGAGCCTAATGATCTTTCCGTTTGTGATCCCCAAAGCGATGGCCGAGCTACATGGGTTTGAGTTAGATGGCGATTTTTATCAAAGACTAGCAAAACATAATATTAAGTTACTCGAGCATGGTTTATTTGGAGAGCAAGACTGATGGATGTAATTAAAGGTAAACGTTGGTATTTTTTCCCTGCTGTCGGCATCGGTGTAGTAACGCTATTGATGGTCATCATGTTTAAAGGACATCCGCCTTTAGAGGAGCAGTCAGAGCCAAGTAAACTGGTAGAAGTAGTACAACTTCACAAAAGTTCGCTGGTTGCCCAAGTCGATGCATTTGGCCGTGTTTCACCTAAAGTAAAGTGGCAACTGTTACCTGAGGTGGGTGGGAAAGTTGTTTATAAGCATCCTGATTTAGCGGTGGGAAAAATGTTGCCTGAAGGCACATTATTGTTATCGATAGACCCTTTAGATTACCAAATTCGTTTAGCACAGGCACAAGCCGATAGAAAAGCGCTTCAAGGCCAACTGGCAGGCAAAGCGCTGCAACTAGAAAACCTGCAGCTGTCTTTAGATATTGAAACTAACCGTTATGAATTAGTGCAGTCAGATCTAAAACGTAAACAAACGCTGCGTAAAAAGAACCTCATCTCGCAATCTGAACTCGACGGTGAACGGCAGAACTTACTCGCGCAAAAGCAAAAAATTCAAGACTTGAATAACAGTTTGAACCTGATGCCTAATGAAACTGAGATCCTGCAAGCGCAGCTATTACAAGCGGCTGCAGGTGAAGATGAAGCCCAAAGCCAGCTGGATAAGACTCAAATCCGTCAGCCTTTCGAAGGGCGAGTAGCAGAAGTCAACGTCGAGAACAACCAAGTGGTGTCGCCTCAGCAAGTGCTAGCGAGGATCAATGGCACTGAGATAATGGAAGTTGAAGCGCAACTATCACTGGCTGATTTGATGACGCTGATGAAAACAGTCGATAATCCCAACGGACTCAACAACCAATTGCCTAGAGCCGAAGCGTTGGGGCTTAGCGGGGAAATTACCCTGAAAAGTTCGGCGTATAGCTTTAGCTGGCCGGCAAAAATAAGTCGTATCGGTGAGACCGTTGATCCCACTTTGGCAACCGTCAGCGTGGTGCTGCAAGTAGAGCAGCAATATCGGCAACTCAAAATTGGTCAGTCGCCACCATTAGTCAATGGCATGTTTGTTAGCGCGCGGATTAAAGGTCTTGTTAAAGACTATTGGATGGTGCCAGAACGTGCTCTACATGGTAATAAGATGTACTTAATGGATAGCGATAATAGGTTGCAGCTTATTGACGTGCAAGTACTGTTTCGTCAAGAAGGACAGGCAGCAGTGCAAGGAAAGTTCAATGACAACATGCGCCTAGTGTTAACTGATATTATTCCGGCGGTCAGCGGAATGGCACTACGAGTTGAATCTGCTGTCACCGAAGCTGGCAGCGAAGATAGCGAGGCAGCACAGTGATTGGATTTTTTGTACGTCACCGTACAGCAACCCATTTGCTGATGTTGGCGCTAATTATTCTCGGCATTAAGGCGCTACCAGAACTTAAACGGGAAACTTTCCCGGAGTTTTCACCCAGCTATATTATTGCACAAGTGGTGTTGCCAGGCGCCTCGCCGCAAGATGTGGAAGAGAACCTTTGTCTGCGTATGGAAGATGCTGTGGACAGCTTAGGGAGTATTATTGAAACCAAGTGTGACGCGTTAGAAGGCGTCGCTCGAATGACGCTAAAACTAGATGATAAAGCCGATCTTGGTCGTAACTTGGTTGACGTACAGACTAAAATATCAGCCATTAAAGATTTTCCAGCAGAAATTGAGCCGCCGATTGTAGAGGAGCTTGATTTCAGCGAACCGATCATCGATATCGCGCTGTCAGCCTCAACCAGCAAACCAGAACTGAAAGCGTATGCAGAGGATCTTAAGCGCCGCTTAAAGCTTGATACCAGCATACGACAAGTTGAAATCGCAGGCTTTTCTCAGCACCAGCTGTTGGTTGAAATATCACTCGACTCACTTAAACGCCTGGGCATGAGTGTGGCCGATGTTGCCACTCAGATTGAGCAGCAAAATGTACAACTTCCCAGCGGCACGCTAGAAACGGCCAGTAAAAATATACTGATTCGATTTGACCAGCGTGAAGTTGAGCCTGAAAAACTGGCCAACATTGTTATACGCTCTAACGCTCAAGGCGGTGTGGTGCGACTAGGTGATATTGCCAAGATCAGCGACCGCTTTGAGTTGGATGAAGAGCAGATCCGATTTGATGGCGAATCGGCGGCTATTTTGACTGTATTTAAAAACAAATCGCAAGATTCACTCAGATTAAAACAGGAAGTGATCAGCTTTTTGGATGCAGAGAAACTGCGCACACCCAATGGGATCAGTCTAAACACCTCAAATGACCTGAGCTCACTATTGTGGGACCGCTTAACCATGCTACTGAAAAATGGTTGGCAGGGGGTGGTGCTGGTCTTTTTGTGTATGTGGTTGTTCTTTAATTTGCGTTATTCGTTTTGGGTTGCCATGGGTTTGCCTGTGGCCTTTATGGGTAGCTTGTTTTTTATGGCACAAGTGGGTTTAACCATTAACATCATGACGCTGGTGGCCTTTTTGATGGCAATCGGCATCATGATGGATGATGCCATCGTCATTGCCGAATCCATCGCCTCGCATATTGAGCGTGGCATGGATAAAACCGAAGCGGTTATCCAAGGGGTTAAGCGGGTGTTACCGGGGGTGATCTCCTCATTCTTAACGACAGTATTTATCTTCTCCAGTATCGCCTTTATGGAAGGCGACATGGGTAAAGTGTTGCGAGTGGTACCGCAAACCTTATTGCTTATCTTAAGCGTCAGCTTGGTGGAGGCCTTCTTGATTTTACCGAATCATCTCGCCCACGCTGCCCAAGGAAAAGAGCGTGAAACCAGTCACTTTAAGGCCGAATTTAACCGCCGCTTTGAGCAATTTAGAACCGTGCAATTAGTTGCCGCCGTTGAATGGGTTATCGCTTGGCGTTACGCCTTTATGGGGGCGGTGATTAGTCTATTGCTGGTGTCGGTTTCTTTAGCTGCCGGTGGCATGGTCAAATTTATTGGTTTCCCTGAGCTTGATGGTGACGTGGCAGAAGCGCGCATTATCTTGCCACCGGGTTCAACGTTGGAACAAACCGAACGGGTGGTGGCACGGGTGGTCAGTGTGGCAAAATCACTGGATGATAAATACAGTGAGCTAGAGGATGGCCAAAGGTTAATACAGCACATCACTGAGCGATTTAACTTTAATGCAGATGCTAACGAAAGTGGCTCCCATGTGGCGACGGTGAAGATTGATTTACTGAGCGCAGAGGTGCGTCAAACTCTCATCAACACCTTTATTCGTGAGTGGGAGCGGGGCGTGGGTGAACTCGTTGACCCAATTGCGATTGTTTATAAGCAAGCGTCTATGGGGCCAGCAGGTAGAGCGATAGATATTCGTTTGCGTGGTGATGACTTGCATCAACTTAAATCGGCTTCAATTGAAGTACAGCGATACATTCAAGCGTTTAATGGCGTGTCAGGTGTTTTGGACAGCATGCGTCCGGGTAAATCAGAGATATTAATGACGCTGAAACCAGGGGCTGAGGCCTTTGGGGTTAACGGCATGATGTTAGCCAGTCAGTTACGTGGAGCTTATTTCCACCAAACGGCCGATTACATTCAGGTTGGGCCCGAGAGTATTCAGATTGACGTGCAGCTTGATAAGACAGATGCGGCAAAACTGGAAAACTTGGCCAATTTCCCCATTACGCTGAGTGCGTCAGGCGAGCAAGTGCCGCTATCGGCAGTAGCCAATTTTGAATGGCAGCGCAACTACGTCAAGATCTCCCGTCTCGACGGTATGCGTTTTGTCACCATTACGGCCGAAGTGGATAGCCACTTAGCCAATGGTGGGGAGATCAACAATGCCTTTAAGTCTGAGTTATTACCTGAGTTACTCAAACGTTACCCGGGAATTAGGGTCAGCTTTGAGGGGGAAGTCAAAGAGAGTGCCACAACCCAAAACTCAATGGCATCGGGTTTTATTTTAGGTTTGCTGGGCGTATTTGCCATCTTGAGCTTACAGTTCAAAAGCTACCTTGAGCCACTCGTGGTGATGGCAGTGATCCCACTAGGACTAATCGGGGTGTTTTGGGGACATCTATTACTTGGGTTTTCACTCAGCATGCCTTCGATAATGGGCTTTGTGGCACTATCTGGCGTGGTGGTGAATGATTCCATCTTACTGGTGCAATATATTCGATTCCATGTAGAAGAGGGGCAAACGGTGCACCAAGCCGTAGTTAGTGCCAGTAAAGAACGTTTTAGAGCGGTATTTATTACCTCTTTAACGACCGCTGCAGGCATGTTGCCGCTGCTACTTGAAACCAGTATTCAAGCGCAAGTGTTACAACCACTGGTGGTGTCGATGGTATTTGGTATTTTTGCGTCAACAGCCTTAGTGTTGTTTATGGTGCCGGCCTGTTACGCAATACTCGAAGATTTTGGCAAAGTGAGTTTTAGTACTAAAGGTAATGAGCTAAAAGCATAAAACTGTATAGCACAGCATGAAGGGCTTCAATTGAGGCCCTTTAACGTTTAGATCTAAATGAGCTGAGATCGAGAGTTCAACATGCTCGACGTTAGCATATCGATAACTGGCCAGGGTCGATTAGGAATCAAATTTGGCGATATCCTGCTCCGTCGCACCCTCTTTGCACTCGCCTCTAATGTTGCCACGGTCATATTGAATGGAACGGCTGATCTCGATATAACCTTCTCTGCAATAACCTGTCATCTGAATTGTCTGCTCAAGTCCATGCTCAATTTTTTGCGTCCAAGCCGTTAAATCCGGTCCTTGATAACGTTTTTTTGAGCGTTTCTTTTGTGATGCGCGCTGTTCATGGGGAAGCGGAACTTGCTGAGCATGACTACCTTGCACCAGTTCTGCGCGATAGGTGAATAGCTTTAAGCCATTATTTTTAATATCAGTTTTAAATGAATCAGTGAGTTGACCAACAAACTCTTCAGGCACTATTTCGCTAGTACCGCTGCAGGCGGAGAGTAATAAAATTAACAGTAGCGGGTATTTTTTCATTATTGTTTTTATGTTAATAATGGGTTCCGGTCGATCAGCATAACGTATATTTAACCAAGTTAGCAGGGCTTTAAACTGTTTTACATTAGGCTTTCCACATTAGGTCACTGGAAGGCGAGATCTACTGATAGGGGATTTTTCATTACATTAGTCAAGAGTATTGACCCAAGCCCCAATGTCACAGGGCTTGCTCCCATTATCTTATTGGCTTTTTTATAGGCTGTTCAGGCTTTTGCTGCAGCTTAGGTTCGCGATTGAGGGTATCTAGCGCAACTGTCACTTAGGCTGAGCCAGGTTAATTGGCTGTCGGTGTAAATATGGTAGCTGGGTTGAACCGTGTTTGGCTCATCCAGTGATACGATAGCCAACGTTATATAGCTGGGGTGACGAGTATCTCTGAAGGTTAACGCTGAGCCGCAGTGGTGGCAAAAACCACGGCGAACAAATTCTGATGATTGAAACTCAGTGACTGACCCCGATAACCAACTTACCTCCTCGATATTGAAATCCATCCAAGCCCCTAACACCGAGCCTGTGCTCTGCTGACATTGGCGGCAGTGACAAAAATCAGTTGCAAAGGGTGTTGCAGTTAACTGATAGCGTATTGCGCCGCAAAGGCATCCGCCTTGTTGTAGGATATCTGTTGCCATCAATCGAACCTCCATTGCCCATTATCATCGGTATGCAAGCGCTAACCATATCGCGATTTATTAACCATGTCACATTCACGCAGATGCACAGTATTTAGCGCCCAGCATAGTGCAGATTTAAGATAACTTGCTGCTTGCATTCCCTAGCGTACTTTGTTTGTTATGTAATCAGTATTATGCAGGGTAACACCATGACATGGCTCACATATATCAACAATATTGTTAATCACTTGTTGTGATCCGTGGTGGTTTTGGCAGACTGAAAGTGTAGCCCCCAAGGAGTGAGTATGGCTTCTATTATTCAGTTGTTCAAAGCGATGTTAAATAGCTTTAAAGATCTTATCCCAATCATTTTGGTGGTCAGCTTTTTTGAGATATTTGTGTTACATCAAGCGCCAGATAATCTTTTTTCTATTCTAATCGGTCTTCTCTTTATTATTGTTGGACTCACTTTCTTTGTGTTTGGCCTTGAAATGGGGCTGTTTCCGATAGGCGAGTCTCTGGCACAAGCTTTAGCCCGTAAAGGCTCTGTATTTTGGCTGGTCATTTTCTCTTTTTCACTCGGATTTGGTACCACATTAGCCGAACCCGCGCTCACCGCAGTGGCAAACGAAGCCGCTGCAGTCGCTGCTGAGGCGGGCGCGATTGTTAAATCTGACGCCTCAATGGACAATTACGCCATGGGGCTCCGGCTCACCGTGGCGCTATCGGTAGGGCTCGCAATCCTATTAGGTGTAGTACGAATTTTAAAAGGTTGGCCAATTCATTACATCATTATTGGCGGCTATATATTGGTGATGGTACTGACCTCATTTGCTCCAGAGAGCATTATTGGCATCGCCTATGATTCTGGCGGCGTCACGACCTCAACCATCACAGTGCCCTTAGTCACCGCGCTTGGAGTGGGGCTTGCAAGTACGATTAAAGGCCGCAACCCGATGTTGGATGGCTTTGGTTTAATCGCCTTCGCCAGCTTGATGCCGATGATATTTGTGCTTATCTATGGAATGGTGGTGTTGTAATGGAGATGTTGAGTAAAGTACTAGAGACCCTGTTGTTAACTGCACGGGACGTTATTCCAATTGCTGTCATCTTGTTTGGCTTTCAACTCGGAGTATTAAAAAGGCCAATCGCCAACTGGCGTAAAGTCGCTGTAGGTTTTGTTTACGTTATTTTAGGACTGAGCTTTTTCTTAGTAGGCTTAGAACTCGCGCTATTTCCTATTGGCGAAGCGATGGCAGAACAACTGACCTCACATGGGTTTATCCACGCTGACGACCCCTCAATAGACATTAACGCCTGGCAAGACTACTACTGGGTATATATCTTTGCCGCGGCGATAGGCTTTAGCACCACAATTGCTGAGCCATCACTAATGGCAGTGGCGATAAAAGCCAATGAGGTATCCGGTGGCAGTATCAGTATTCAGGGATTACGGATCTCCGTTGCCATTGGAGTCGCCTTCGGCATTAGCCTAGGCTGCTTTCGAATCGTGGTCGGAGACCCTATCCACTACTACATTATGGCGGGCTATCTCATTGTGGTGATCCAAACCTTTTATGCGCCAAAAATGATAGTGCCGTTGGCCTATGATTCAGGGGGAGTAACCACCTCTACCGTTACCGTGCCTTTGGTGGCCGCACTTGGCTTAGGCTTGGCGACCAATGTCGAGGGTCGTAATCCGCTAATTGATGGTTTTGGCTTAATCGCTTTTGCCAGCTTATTTCCGATAATCACCGTGATGGCGTACGCCCAATTGGTTGATTACAAAAATAGAACTCAAAAGGAGCGAAATAATGCGCTTTAAACTCATCATTGTTTTCATCGATGACGCATGCACAGACTCGATTCTCGATGCTGCTCGAAGTAAAGGTGCTACGGGTGCCACTGTGATTAATCATGCTCGTGGCGAGGGATTAAAAAAACAGAAGACCTTCATGGGATTGTCGCTCGATATCCAGCGCGATGTCGTTCTACTGCTGGTGGAGGAGCACCTTAGCCGCGCCATTTTAGAAACGGTCAACAAGGTCGGTGGCTTCGATAGCGATTCAGGTAAAGGTATTGCTATCCAAATAGATGTAGAAGATGCCGTTGGCGTTGCCCACCAAGTACAGCAATTGAGCCATGATATTGAGGATCAGATATGAATAAGCCAATCTTAATCAGAAACCATGATGTGATGTGCCAAGATTATGCCATGGTCGATGGGCTGCAGACCGTTGCAGAAGCCATCGAGCAAGCTGTTTCACATCAGGTGAATGTGTTGTTCGTGAATAAGCGTCACGATGATGACGAATACGGCATGGTGTTGATGAGTGATATAGCCAAAAAGGTATTAGCGCAAGATAAAGCCCCAGAGCGAGTCAATATCTACGAAATCATGGTTAAGCCGGTACTGGCAGTCGATGGCAATATGGACGTTCGATATTGCGCGCGCTTATTTGACCGCTTCGGCATTACCAAGGCACCCGTTTTAGAGCAGGGGAAAATTGTCGGACTGGTGAGTTACCACGATATCGTGCTTAAAGGGATGATTAACAGAGGAGTCTAGAGACGGTTCTAAGCGTTTTTAGTTTTGACGGTGAGTTTGGCAATGAGTTGTTTATTGTAGAGGGAGAGATTCTCCCTACGACTAAACCAACCTTAGGTTACTTTTTTGGTTGTAATGACTTAAGTATCTCACCGCGACATAAATAACAATGATGGTTGCGATAACTAGCTCGAACTTTGCTGTTAATAATAAGTTAATTGAAAGGTCGTTTTCGCCGAAAGTATTGATGATCCAAGTGACCGTTTTGAATAAAGCGGTTGCGCCAATAACCATTGGAAAAGTGAATGCGGCATAACCTGGACTGAAGGGGAGTTTTAATAAATTAAAGAAGGCGAGGTAGATAATACTGGTCATTAATAGTGCTAAGGTCAGTAATACACCGACAATGATGACTGATGGCTGCTCTGATATGGTGAGGTAACCCGCTAAAGAGAGGCTTGCAGGTGCTGCCAGTATTGCAATCGTTGGCTTTGCTGCGTCTGGTATGGGTTCACAGAAAATAAGTCTGTAAAGCATAATGGGTAACATGACGAGGTAACTTAGCATGCCAAAGTTAAGAGTCGCGTTGGCAATCCAATGGTTTTGCAGCTGGAATAGTTCACTTTGTGGGAATGATACCGCCGCCACAATGATGCCAATGGGGGGTACAAACCAACTAGGAACCATATGGCTAAGTTTAAAATCGACCGCTCTATTGTAGATAAACACACAGAGAAAGATAAGATGGATCACGATAGCACAAAGCCATAATGTTAACGCTAGGCTGTGGCTATATTGTCCGATAGCCGCTGAAACCACCATTAGCCCCATTGCAAAAGTAGGGATCACGCTGCCAATCACTGGGTGAGATAATTCGGCGATGAGTACTTTGGGGTGCAGCACAAACTTAGTCACCAACATCAGTAAAAGAATAGCGGCAATCGAGGCACCACTCAGTTGCGCAATGCCGCCAATGCTCGGCGACATACTTTCCCAAGCCCAGCCCAGACTAGCAATGGCTAATGCAAGCCCTGCCATAGGGCTTGGTAAGCGGGACACTCTGTGCCTTAGTGTGTTATTTGTAACAGTCATCATGTATCTCCAACATCCAATCTCTATGGACGTATTTTAGAATGACTCTTTAGTAATTAATATTGAAGTTGGCTTAATGTCAGTTTCAAAAAAATTTAATCATCTTGTAGAAAACAGCCCTAAGGTTTTAGCTTACAGCGCAGCAAAGTGTGTCCTAGGCCAATTCCATCAATATCCTCGTCGACAAAAAGTCCGGCTTGGCTGATGAGCTTTAGCAAGGTCTTACTGTGGTACATACGACTATTACCGTTGGCAATAGCAGTAAAATACAGAGAGGTTGCGTTGACACAAAAGGCGCCGGCTTCGAAGGGTTGGCGATCCCAGAAGGTTTCCAAAATACACAGCTCACTGTCGCTACGCATAACAGATGCTGCCCGTTGCAAAATACTGAGAATTTCAGTTTCGGAAAAGCAATCTAAAAACTGGCTCATCCAATACAGGTCGCCATGTTCACAAAATGGCTTGGCTTCATCGAGCAGATCAGTTGCGTAGGCTTTTACGCGCTCGGCAACACCGGCATTGTGAGCATTTTCCATTGCCACTTTTAGTTGGCCTGGCAAGTCCATGATGGTGATTTTTACTTGACTATTAAAACCTGTGCAAGCTAATGCCCATTTACCTGTGTTGCCACCAACATCGACGATATGTTTTGGTTTTGCTTTAAAAATCAGCGGTAATAGAGATTCAAATGCGTGATCTGAGTAGTAATGATCAAACTCAAACCAACTCTTCTTTATCTCGTCGGGTAATAGACTTAAACCGGGATAGATAGTTGGCCAATCACCCAGCGAGGCTAACCCTTTAGGTTTGCCTTCTAGAAGTGAAGCTTCCAATTCAAACAGGCCTTGATAGCACACATCATGGGTAAAGTTTAAGTTGGTTTTCGCCATATCGTCATGCAGTAGGAAGTGACCTATCTTGTCGAGCACATATGCATCATCGTTGAGGTATAACAGACCCATGCTTAGCCCCATATCAACTAACACACCAACGGCATACTCAGACAATTCGGACTGGCTTGCTAAAGTGTTTACGCTACAGCCTTTTACACCACAATCAGAAATAAGCTGTAATAGGTTAAATTTTAGTAGGCAGCGTGCCACCTGAAAGCTGATTGGAGCGAAAGCAATTTTTTGCGCTTCAAACTTGGCGTCAAATGCACCGATTGAAAGAGGGGAACGATAAAAAGGCATAAGTTAAACCAGACAAGGCTGCTGCAGAATTAGTGGAGAGGTATCTTACATGTTACAGTCTCAACATTGTTTGAACTGGATCTTGCTTCAGGCTGTTTAGGGCTAATTCAATGGAGTTAATAGAACCCTGTGTTTATTAGTCTAAAGGAAGCCATTATGCTTGTACCTTTGACCTACGTAGGTCGTCAAGCCAGCCGAAGTGATGGTCAGTCTAGACGCGTTGAGATCTTAGAGGCGACGTTAAGGTTAATCGTAACAGAGGGAATTCGCGGTGTGCGCCATAGAGCAGTGGCGGCAGAAGCTGGGGTCCCTTTAGCATCAACAACCTATTACTTTAAAGATATTAAAGATTTGATTAGTGATGCACTCACTTTTTTTGCTGAAAAAACCCTATGGATGAATAAGGCGTTAGAAGAGCAAAGCTACCAGTTGCTAAATAATATGGCTGCAGTGAGTCCAAGCTTATCTAGGGTTGAGTTACAGGCATTAATCGTTGCACGTTTAAGTGAGTTTATATGTGCACATATAAAAGAGCAGCTAAGCCATCCTGACGATCGGATTTTGGAAAATGCTTTTCATGAAGAAGCGTTACGTAATCAGCAGCTTGCTTCGTCAATTATCCTACTTGATGAATCCTTTCTACAAAGCATTAAAACGTTTTTTAGTGCATTTGGCTCGAAAACAGCTTATGAAGATGCACATCAGATTTTGGCAATTATTCGATTACTAGAGTATCAGTTTTCACTCAGAAAAAGAGTAGATGAGAGTGTGCTAAAAAGCGTGGTAGAAACCACCGTTAATCATATTGTCAGCGCAATAAAAAACCCAAGCTAATGCTTGGGTTTTATAGTTTAGCTTATCGTTTACTGCACGTTTTCTGAGTCACTAAATTCGCCTTGGAACAGCGCTGAAGAAAGATAGCGCTCTGCTGCTGATGGTAGTACAACAACAATCGTCTTACCTTCAAACTCTGGTAATGCAGCGATGCGATTCGCAGCAACAACGGCAGCACCAGATGAGATCCCAACCAAGATCCCCTCTTCTTGCATAAGACGGTGTGCCATCTCAATCGAGTCTTCATTAGAAACGGCTTCAACACGGTCAATAAGTTCAAGATCTAAGTTGCCTGGAATGAATCCAGCACCGATACCTTGAATTTTATGGGGGCCAGGTTGTATCGTTTGGCCTGCAAGCGTTTGCGCGATGACAGGTGAATCAACTGGCTCAACAGCAACAGAGGTAATAGCTTTACCTTGGGTGTTCTTAATATAACGACTCACACCGGTAATTGTTCCGCCCGTACCGACACCCGCTACGATAACATCGACTTCACCGTCGGTATCATTCCAAATTTCAGGTCCGGTCGTTTTTTCGTGAATTTCTGGGTTTGCAGGGTTATTAAACTGCTGCAATAGTACGTACTTTTCAGGTGCTGATTGGCGAATTTCTTCCGCCTTATCGATGGCGCCCTTCATGCCCTTGGCGCCTTCAGTCAGCACCAGATTCGCCCCCAGTGCTTTAAGCAATTTACGACGCTCTAAACTCATGGTATTAGGCATGGTTAACGTCAGCTTATAGCCTCTTGCTGCAGCAACATAAGCAAGCGCGATCCCGGTGTTTCCCGATGTAGGTTCGATAAGTTCTTTGTCTTGGGTCAATATGCCTTTCTTCTCGGCATCCCAAATCATATTCGAACCTATGCGGCACTTGACGCTAAAGCTTGGGTTACGTGCTTCAATTTTGGCAAGAACTTTCCCATTGCTAACACGGTTTAAACGGACAAGTGGTGTGTTGCCAATTGTTTGTGAATTATCTTCAAAAATTTTGCTCATGGGCTGCTTGCTCCTTAAAATGCATTGCTAAAGCATAATCGTCTTTTGCGGCAATAGAAGTGATTGTTTGTTCTTCGTTATTCCTTTTAGTTATTAAAGCGATTGCTGTTATATGTATTCAATAGTATTTCTATAGGATTCAATTGTTAATATAAGGTTAACCTGGTGGTAGTATAAGCCTCTGAGTAAACGACCCGCCCTTGTGACTGGAAAGTATAGATGAATAAATCACACCTTGATGAAGCGATAGATCCCAAGTCATTAGTCACGCCTTACGCCTTTAAAATCGCCCCCAAGGTACTTTACAAACCATTAGCAAGCCCTTTAAAGCGTGCATTAGCGATTATTGTTGATGGGTTACTTGTTGCTGCTTTGGCTGAAAATGCGGGTTGGATCTTTGTCTTAATGGTTGCGCTCACCGTGGTGATCCACAAAAGAAGCCGCACAATGGGCAAGGCAATAAAATGGGCGCTTTACGCTTTGATGTTGGTTGGAATGATATTTGCGTTGGTAAATTATCAAGAGGACAGCCGCGATAGCACACCACAGAGCGGACAAGTCCAATCGATAGACCCTCAAGCAGATTCTGGTTCTGAAACGTTGCAAACATTGACAGAATTAAGCCATTACTTGCCAGCGATAATTTTTGCGAGTCAGTGCCAAGACTATAAATGCGCTCTACAAGGTTTAGCTGCTGTTAAAGATGGGTTAACACGTTCCAACCTATCGGCGAATGAACAGGGCCGAATATTACAAGAATTGATCGATGACCTGCCTTTATCTAAGCAAGAGATAGATAAATTGCAAGCTGAGCTAATGAATACTCCCACCAAAGCGCTTCCTGTAGAGCTAGCTATAGAGGCTAGCGACGAAGCTACAGCAGCTAAAACACGCGTCAAGCCCAGTGTGAAGGATGAATTTAGCGACATTGATAAAATTGATTGGGACGATGTAGGCAGTGATAGCGACACTACATCGACAGATGATCCAACCTCGAGTCCGTTAGCCTGGTTAATCGGCTTTTTAAATGATATGGGCTTAGGCTTTGGTTGGGCCGCTTTTTATTTTACCGTGTTTACGGCTTGGTTTGATGGTCAAACACTGGGTAAGAAACTGCTGGGGATAAGCGTCATTCAGCTCGATGGTTCTAAAATCACCCTGTGGGCAGCCTTTGGTCGATATGGCGGTTATGCCGCAGGATTTACGACTGGCTTATTAGGTTTCATCCAAATATTTTGGGATGCGAATAGACAAGCTATCCAAGATAAAATTTCAGCCACTGTTGTCATTGATTTAAGAAAAACCCCGCTAGAACATCCTCAGCAGGCAACAAGCGTTAATGCACTTGATGCATCGACTAATACGAAAGTTGCATAAAGTTAACCTAATATATACCGTTTCGGACTACTAAGCGTTAAGCTGCTCACAGAATTTAAAAATGTGCCGCATGGCATAGGTGCAGTTTTCCCTTTCTACATGCAAACTTAATCATTAAAAAGGTTTTTGATAAAGAGCTATTTAGGTTTTGTGGAGAAGGAGTAGGGATTGAAGGAGAGTTAAGTTGCGGATCTTAGTCGTTGAAGATAGCCAAGTTGTATCTAGGGTAATGCGCCATTTATTGACCCAAGAATTAGCTTGTGAAGTCGATGTCGCCCCCGATATGGCTAGCGCGAAAAAGCTATTGTTAGATAACGAGTACTTTGTCGCGGTGACTGATCTCAATCTGCCTGATGCTCAGGAGGGAGAGATAGTAAAGTTTGTTCTAGCACAGCAGATCCCTTGTATCGTATTAACCGGAAGCTGGAACCCTCAAGAAAGGTCGCGACTATTACAGTTAGGCATCGTCGATTATGTGCTAAAAGAAAACCGTTTTAGCTATGAATATACCGCTAAATTGGTAAAGCGCTTACAGCGAAACCAAAGCGTTAAAGTGCTGGTGGCTGACGATTCAGTTGTGAGTCGTAAGTTTATTCGTAGTCTATTAGAGCAGCACCTTTTTCAGGTTATCGAAGCTGATGATGGTGTGGCAGCGCTCGATACCCTCAAAGATAATCCTGATATTAAACTGCTTATTACCGATTACAATATGCCTCGACTGGATGGTTTCGGACTGATCATTAACGTTAGAGAGCAATTCAGTCGAGAAGATTTGGCGATTATTGGTTTATCGAGTGACAGTGATGAAAGTCTATCGGCTCGGTTTATCAAGAATGGCGCTAATGATTTTTTACAAAAGCCCTTTGTTCATGAAGAGTTTCATTGTCGAGTGCTCAACACGTTGGATGCTCTAGACATGATGGCGAAACTTTGGGGGCAAGCAAACCTAGATTATCTCACTAATGTATTTAATCGACGTTACTTCTTTAGTTTGTACGAAGACAAATTGCCTGTCATCGCTCGAAATCAAGGAGTGCTGTCTTTAGGGTTAATGGATATCGACTTTTTCAAGAAAGTGAATGATAGCTATGGCCATGATGTGGGCGATGAAGTTCTCATCGAGTTTGCAGCGCGATTAACGCAATCTTTTTCACAGCATTTTACCGTGGCTAGATTTGGTGGTGAAGAGTTTGTTATCGGCTTTAAAGGGCTTAGTGTAGAAAAAGCATTTGCGTTATTAGACCGATTTAGAATGCAGATGGAGAGCAAGCCTGTAGTGACCAGCAAAGGTGATTTGACGATTACTGTTAGTACTGGTGTTGTTGATTTTACAGCGGGAGAGAGTGTAGATGACATGCTTCAGCGCGCAGATCTCGCCCTATATGAAGCGAAAGGTGGCGGACGTAACTTGGTGTGTATAGGGTAAGCTTAACTGCGATTTGGTTAAGAGCTTAAACGATATCGTTTAAGCTCTTTTAATGGGTTCTCATTTTATGGGGCGAATACGGCTTATCATGCTAAAGGATCCAGGCGTAACTCATTTTCATAAAATAGGTTTCTTCGGTTTTCATCAATGAATCAATCGAATCATTAGACTTTAAGCCATCAGAGTAGCCCAAATAAAATACGCTCTGTGGATTAAGCTTATAACCATAAAGGATCTCGTTACCCAAGTTTTGCTGCTGCTTATTCGGTGAGCCATAACGGTAAAGATTAGGGTCTCTTTCAATATGGGTGTAGACGCTGGAGAGGCGAATAAAGTTATGGATATCGATATACCAGCTTAATCTAACGTCACTCAAATTTGCAGTAAACAAGCGTCCGTCATCGACATCCATTGTGCGGTACACATGAGACACATCGAGCTCAACGGCATCGGTGATGTTCCATTGAATGCCGGGATTAAGCAGAAACTTAGTGCCTAACTGATCATTAGAGAAATCGATGCTATCACCATAGTTAATATCGATCTCTAGGAATAATGTGCGAGTGGGTTTCATGTTGGCGTAAAACCAGCCCATTGTTTCGTCAAATGTCTGGCTGTTATTTTTAACCGCAAGGCTAGCGCTATCATGTCGTCTACCAACGCGCTGACGATTGACTAACCCAAATGCGGTGTAACTTTGCCACATCCCTTCAAATTCAAGTTTACCTTCGGCTTCCTGCTCCAGTTTTTCACCCGCTTGGTTGTGGCTGATATCCCAATCACCACTCACTCTAATTTTGTTGAAGTTGCTGTCTTGGGGATACCAAGTGTAACCGCCGCCAACGACAAACTTGCTAAAATCTACTTTTTCAATAAAGCCTAAGTCGGCTCTAAAATCCTCCGCTACAGACTGATATTGCGCTACAGTGTTCCAATTGCGGGTTTCGTGTTCATACTTTGCTAAATACATATCACCATGAATAGCATCGGTGCTATTGGTGCGTAAAACACGTTCGTTTATGCCGCAATCAGTTAAATCACAATCGGTTTCTGGCAAGCAATCACTGTTACTGCATAAGGTCTGTGAAAAACCAAGCGGATATTGGGTCTCAGAGACGACATATTGCCCCGTAAACGTGTCTTGCTCAGTGGGCTGGTATTTAACGTCAACACTGGTGACATAGTTATGATAGTCATCACTGCTTTTAGCCGTTACCAAGGCTCCCATCGACAATTCCTTGCCAACGTCGTAGCGATAACGGCCAGCAAAGTTCTGACTTTTTTCATCAATGCTGGCGATATCAGAGCTTAGATTGCCAGGCACTAAAAAAGTAGTGGTGGTGTCATTAGTCGCGAGTGTTGCAAAGGTATGCTCGCCGACTTTACTGGTGAGTTTGAGTCCATAGTCGGGAGAGACGATGTTGCGGGTGTGGAGCAGGTTTAACTGGGTATCGAAATAGTCTTTATTATCGAGGAAAAATGCGCGCTTCTCTGGGTAAAATAGCGCGAAAGTACTGTTAATATCGAGCTGGCCAGCATCGGCTTCCACTTGAGAAAAATCAGGGTTAATGGTTGCACTTAACAAGGTACTTGGGGTAATGCCCCAGCGAATATCCAGGCTAGGCTCTATATTGTTTTCACTTTCCCAATCACTACTTAGTGCATGGGGACGCCGGCTATTTCGGTTAAAAACAACAGAGGGTGTGATCTGTAAATCGCTGCCTTGTTCTAGGTTCGACATGCCACTCATCACCCCAAATTGACATAACTGACAACTGTTATTTCTGTCGATTGGGTGGCTTGAGATCCGGTGTTGCTCGTTTCGTGGGTAGATTCTAACCAGTTCAACACCCCATTTTTGCTCGGCGGTGCTATCAAAGTTGAGCACTCTGAAAGGCAGTTCAATTTCAACTTGATAACCTGTGTCAGTGCGCTTAGCAGCTGCGAACCAAATGCCATCCCATGCATCGCTTTCACTGCCTGTTAGCTCATTCTCAATCGAGTCCATTTGCACGCCATAGGCGTTGACAAAGAACTGATAAGCTAATCGAGCATCATTAAAAGTATCGAGCTTTATACCGACGAGATCATCCCCCCAAACGCTGTCACGATCACTCAGGTTTGCCCTGATCTGTGCTGGATTTGGGTCGTAGGCAGTAAATGCCAAGAATAGGCTAGTATCGGTTGAATAGATCTTTACCTCAGTTTTCACCGCTGCGGTTATGTTTTCCCCAGGACTGGTTTCGATGTTGATTAGAGTCGAAGCGGCGTTTTTCCACTGCGGCTCGTTAAACTCCCCATCAACCTCAATGTTACCGCTGAGTGTCGGGATTTGAATATTGAATTGACTTTCTTGGCCTGCATTAGCATTAAAAGAGTAAGTTGAGGCGGCGATAAGTAGTGTAGTAGCAAAGAGAGCAGCTTTATTCATTTGTTATTATTACTGAAAGCGAGTCGTTTAGGTGTGTGAATTGTAAATGAATTATGTGTGGAAAAGGTGGGCTATTTGTTACAAATGTTGTCGAGAGGACAAGGCTGGCAAAAATGAGACTGTTTAACCGTTAGACCACGAATAAACATGGCCTAACGTCGCTATTTTGTGTGATTTATAGTGAGTTATTCTGCTGCGATAGCATTGTTTTTATAGGCTTCACGATATTTATCGACCCACATTGAAGTGGCACCACAAATGGCCACAGGCATAACCACGAAATTGAGGATCGGGATCATTGAAAATAGCGTAACGGCAGCACCGAAGCTGAAGCTACTGCCTTTGGTTTGGTTAAGGGCAAATTTCATCTCAGAAAAAGGCACCTTATGATTATCAAAAGGGTAGTCACAGTACTGAATTGCCATCATCCATGCACTAAAGAGAAACCATAAAATGGGCGCTAGCGTTTGGCCAACAAAAGGCAGTAAAAACAGCAGCAGAAAAACAATGGCTCTGGGGAGATAATATTTAAGTTTTATCCACTCTCGGCCGAAAATTCGTGGTAAATCTTTGATTAAATCCATTGCTCCACCGGTATTGAGGGGTTTACCCGTCAATAACTGTTCTACCTTTTCCGCAAGCAAACCGTTAAACGGCGCCGCAAGCCAGTTCATCACCGAGCTAAACACAAAGGACAACACCACCAATAATGACAACACGGCAAGTGGCCATAAAAGGAAGTTCAACCAACTTAGGTATTCAGGGAGTTGACCCGATAACCAAGTAAAAATTTGCTCTAATTGCCCGATGGCGAAATAGATCAAGCCTGCAAAGAGTACTAAGTTAATAAAAAGCGGAATAAATACAAAACGTCTTAGTCCTGGTCGTTTAATTAAACTAAAGCCCTCTAAGAAGTAATTAACGCCGCTTTTTTTTGTTACTTGATTGGTTTTATTCATGGAATTCTTTCATGGCTAAAATTACGCATTGGGTCGATTGTGTGTCAGTCGGCTGTTATCCGCAAGTGAAAAGCCGTTAATCACCAATAAAAAACGTTACAAAATGCTGTTAGCTTTGGTAAAGTTAGCATCGGAATAAATCCATCAAATTTAGTCGCTAAATAACTTAGCGTGGAAGTGACCTTAACGGCATCATGAGACTTAAACAGATAAAACTTGCCGGATTCAAGTCATTCGTCGATCCAACTAAAATCCCTTTACCCACCCCCTTGAGTGCCATTATTGGTCCAAATGGTTGTGGAAAATCAAATATTATTGACGCGGTGCGCTGGGTACTGGGTGAAAGCTCAGCTAAACATCTACGTGGCGACTCGATGGCTGACGTTATTTTTAACGGCTCAACAGCAAGAAGACCAGTATCTGTCGCAGGCGTAGAGCTATTATTTGACAATCAAGACAATCGATTAGCAGGTCAATATGCCAGTTATCAAGAGATAGCGATAAAAAGGCAAGTGAGCCGAGATGGTGACTCTAGTTACTTTCTCAATAATCAAAAGTGTCGTCGTAAAGATATTACCGATCTCTTTATGGGGACAGGTCTGGGCCCTCGAAGTTATGCCATTATTGAGCAGGGCACTATCTCTCGTCTCATCGAATCAAAACCGCAGGAGCTTAGAGTATTTATCGAAGAAGCTGCGGGGATCTCTCGATATAAAGAGCGTCGACGTGAAACTGAAAACCGTATTAGGCACACGCGTGAAAACTTAGCACGCCTTGGCGATATTCGTGCAGAACTCGGTAAGCAATTAGAGAGGCTCGCTGAACAAGCTGAAACAGCCAAGCAATACCGAGCGCTAAAGCAATCAGAACGTCAGTGTGAGTCGGAGCTGGTGGTATCACGTTACCATGAACTCAATCAGCAAACGGATGTTCTTAACCTTCAGATTGGTAAGTTAGAAGTGCAGCAAGCCAGTTTATTAGCAGAGAAACAGACGCTTGAACTGAGTTTGACGGAATTAAATTTAAAATTAAATGAATTAGACAGCCGCGAGCATGAACAAGTTGAAGCTTTTTACTTGTCCAAAACACATATTGCTAAACTTGAGCAATCACTGAAACATCGCCAGCAGCAAAATGATAGTTTAAATCAACGATTGCAAGAGATCACTGCGCAAATAGCGCTTCAGCAAACGGGTCTTAATGCCGATAGTCTTACGCAGATTAATCTGCAACAGCAGCAGCAACAATCTCTACCTGGAATGGAGAGCTTACAGCGGCAGGTGGCTAACGGATCCGCTCAATTTGCCACCGCGAGCCAACAGCATAATGACGTTTCTGAGCTGTTTCAGTTGCACAGCGGCGCAGAAGCTAAATCGCATCTAGCCGTCGAGATGAATCGAAGTAAACTCAATCACAGTTCAAATGAGCTTATTCAAAAGCAAAAGCTAGTCGCAAGGCTAACGGAAAAGGCGCAACAGCTGAGCGAACAGCTTGCTGGATTAAAGGCAAGTCCGTTAACGACTCAGTGCGATACGCTGATGCGCGAGACCGAAGGCGAACAAGAGATTTATGATGAGCTGAGTTTCAATATAGAGACTCGCCAAAGCGCAAGCGATGCTCTTAAAATTGAACTTGAAGCGATAAAAGTTAAGTTGGCTGATGAAAAGGGACGTTTATCGGTTATTTCGCAGTTATTGCCTAAGGAAAATGACAACGAGTACACTCCGCTATGGCAAGTGATAGAGGTGACGCCGGGGTGGGAAGCTGCTGCCGATTTGTTACTCTCTAATGTACTCAGCTCTCCAGTACTACTCGACCATGCCTCTGAGCTTAGCAATGGTTTTGAACCTAACCCTATGGTTAACCCTGTCATCAGCACGCCGGTAAACTTACAGCCTTGGTTAAGCCAAGTTAGCTGGCTAGAGACGAAAGATGAAGCGATACAGCAGCGTGTGAAGCTCGCTGACAATGAGATGTTCGCTACCGCCGATGGCTATCTTGTTGGCAGAGATTTTATCATTGAAAAAGCCGCTGATACTGGCTCGTTAGTGCAACTTAAAAATGAATACACTGCGCTGGTAGATGCCGTCACTGACACAGAGACAAAACTAAGTTCGTTATCCGAAGCATTGTCTAAGCAGGCACAAGCGCTACAGCCTTTGGTGGCTTCTCAGCAGCAAAAATATCAACATATCCAAGCACAAAAAGTCACTTTAGCCGGTTTGCAGTCACAAGTTAAAGCGATGCAACACGCAATTAATGACACCAATGAGCGACATCAGCAGTTACTGCAAGAACTCTCAGATACGCGTCTAGAGCTGGAGCAGTTATCAGCCCAAAAGTCGAAGTTACAAAACGACGCACAAGGGTTACAGCGTACTTTTGAGCAAGCCTTGCACAGTAAGCAAACAGCCGGATCAGACAAACTGGCGGCAGCGACTTTATTAAAAGAGCTGAAAGGATCACTTAACAGCGCTGAAATTGCGCTTAAAGCCCGACTTAATAGTGAACAAGCCATTCAAACCCAAGTCGCTTTAATCGAGCAAAAGGTTAATCACCAAAAGCACCGACTTGAAGAGCTTGAGCACAATGAAAAGCAAGTTCTTGAGCAATTGAGCTTTAAAGAGAGCGGCAGTGTCAATAACAAGGCTCTACCAATGAAAACGCAGTTAGCGCAAGCATTGGAAGTTCAACAAGTTAAACAGCAAGCATTGAGTGATATAAGACAGCAACAGGCAGGACTTCAAGAACTGTGCGATAGTGCAGGAACAAATAAAAAACAACAGCTTGCGAAGATAGAAGACTTGACTCAAAACATGAGCACGTTAAAGTTACGTCGTGAGGGGTTAAAAGGGCAGATCGATAGCCAATTTAGCTTGATAAGTGATCAAGGCATCGATATTGAGCAGGTACTATTAAAACTCGATGTTGAACGTAGCACCTTATGGCGTCAAAAAGAGTTGGAACGTTTACGAGCTCAAATAGCGCATTTAGGGGCGATAAACCTCGCAGCCATTGAAGAGTTTGAACAACAAAATGAACGCAAAAGCTATTTAGATAGCCAAGATGAAGACCTGAACTCTGCATTGAGTAGTTTGGAAGAAGCTATTCGAAAAATTGATACCGAAACCAAAAGTCGATTTAAAGATACTTTTGATAAGGTTAATAAAGATTTAGGGATTTTGTTTCCGAAAGTATTTGGTGGGGGTAGCGCTTACTTAGCGTTAACAGATGACGACCTTTTGGAAACTGGGGTCACGATTATGGCGCGACCACCGGGTAAAAAGAATAGTACAATCCACCTTCTTTCGGGTGGAGAAAAAGCGTTAACCGCATTATCATTAGTTTTTGCTATTTTTAGACTCAATCCAGCCCCTTTTTGCATGTTGGACGAAGTTGATGCACCTTTGGATGATGCCAATGTAGAACGATTCTGTCGTTTAGTAAAAGAGATGTCCCAAAGCGTACAATTTATATATATTAGTCATAACAAGATCACCATGGAATTGGCCGATCAACTTATCGGTGTGACTATGCATGAGCCCGGCGTTTCACGCATTGTGGCGGTAGATATCGATGAAGCGGTGGCGTTAGCCGACGCTGGATGAACATAGGAATTACAGGGTAACCAATGGAAAATTTGCAAGTGGTGTTGCTTCTTTTAGGTGCGATAGCAATTATTGCCGTACTCGTACATGGTTTTTGGTCCATACGAAAGCAACAACCTAAAGGGTTCAAACAAAGCCCGATGACAGATATCAATCGAGAACGTAGAGATGCTCACGGTTTCGATAATGATGGTATCGGTGCAGTGAGAGTCGTGCAGGCTCGCGCTGATGGACCTGCAGATATAGCGCAGAGTATTGATCCATTAGTGGCAGAGGTTGCAGCAGCGACAAATGTCGAAACGGTATTTGAAGCAAATGCTGATGAAGCCTTTAGTTTAACTGAAGCGCCCACTCAAAAAGCCGTTCGTAGCGCCAAACATACTCGCGTTGAGCCTTCATTGTCAGTAGATACCCCTGATGTGGTTGTCGAAGCGTCGCCGATGCAGCCGTCATTATTTGCTGCTGAAGAAGCCGTTTTAAGCGATGATGCTGCCCAAGAAAGCGATGTCGCTGCAGAAGTAGAGCAGGAGCAACCTTTAGCTGAGCCACAAGATGTGTTGGTATTGCATGTGGTGGCTAAAGAAGGCGAAGCGCTTAATGGCGCAGAATTGTTACCTTGCTTACTGACATTGAACTTTAAATTTGGTGAGATGAATATATTCCATCGTCACGAAGATAATGCAGGAAAAGGGAAGGTACTGTTTTCAATGGCTAACATGGTTAAGCCTGGCGTATTTGACCCTGACAGCATGGAGCAGTTCTCCACACAAGGTGTGGTGTTGTTTATGACGCTACCTTGCTACGGTGAAGCGATGAGAAACTTTTCGATTATGCTTAACTCTGCGCATCAAATTGCTGATGATCTCAACGGTGTCGTACTTGATGGTGGCCGCGATGAGTGGCTCGATAGTACTAAACAAAATTATATTCAACGAATTAAAGCCCAGGGTTAACTCAGAACAGCTTATTTGTTAAACCGGTTTTTAAAAGGTCGCTTAGGCGGCCTTTATTATGTGGACAAAATGTATGAAAGCGAATGAACTAGAAATTGCAGAACTCACTGGGCAACTTAATCAGCACAATTACCATTACTATGTTGATGATAATCCCACTATCCCAGATGCTGAGTACGATAGGCTGCTTAAGCGTCTTAAAGCGCTAGAGATAGAGTACCCTGAATTGGCGAGTAGCGACTCTCCGACCCAGCGTGTGGGTGGTGAGGCTTTGGCGAAGTTTGATCAAATTACTCATCTAAAGCCGATGCTGAGTTTAGATAATGTGTTTGATGAAGCTGAATTTAGCGCATTTCATTCAAGAATTACCGATAAAGTGGGTACAGAACTTGGTTATTGCTGCGAGCCGAAACTCGATGGCTTAGCGGTGAGTATTGTTTATCGAGATGGCATATTTGAACGTGCAGCGACTCGGGGTGATGGTCAAACCGGCGAAAATATCACTGAGAACGTACGCACGATTAAGTCAATACCATTGAAGTTACGTGGCGATAAGTTCCCTCCGCTGGTGGAGGTGCGCGGTGAAGTGATTATGCCGCATAAGGCATTTGATGCACTTAATAAGCGCGCATTAGCTAAAGGCGACAAACTGTTTGTTAACCCTCGAAATGCCGCTGCTGGCAGTCTACGTCAACTAGACAGTAAAATTACCGCCAGTCGATCATTAGGTTTTTATGCTTACGCATTAGGGGTTGTGGAGCCAGAAACTTGGGATCTTGCCGACAGTCATTATGGCCAGCTAGAACAGCTTCGCTCATGGGGCGTGCCCGTTAGCCAGGAAGTCAAAGTCTGTGGATCAGTTGCTGAAGTCATGGAGTATTACCAAGATATTCAACAGCGCCGCAGTAGCTTAGCGTTTGAAATTGACGGTGTGGTCATCAAGGTTAACCAGATTGCACATCAACTCAATCTGGGCTTTGTGGCTAAAGCGCCACGCTGGGCAACCGCGTTTAAGTTTCCAGCACAAGAGGAGATGACGCTACTTGAAGGGGTTGATTTTCAAGTGGGTCGCACCGGTGCTGTAACGCCAGTAGCCCGTCTTAAACCGGTATTTGTTGGCGGCGTGACCGTATCAAATGCCACATTGCATAATGCCGATGAAATAGCGCGTCTTGGGGTTAAAATTGGCGATACGATTATTATTCGCCGCGCGGGTGATGTTATCCCACAAATTGTTGCCGTGGTTGCTGATAAACGCCCTGAAAACGCAGAAGAAATAGAATTCCCAACCCAATGCCCAGTGTGTCAAAGCCTAGTGGAACGCATTGAAGGTGAGGCGGTTGCCCGTTGTACCGGTGGACTATTCTGTGAAGCACAACGTAAAGAAGCCATTAAACATTTTGCCTCTAGAAAAGCGCTCGATATTGACGGAATGGGCGATAAAGTGGTTGAGCAGCTCATCGATAAAGAGTTGGTCGAAAGCCCTGCCGATCTGTTTAGGCTCACCGCCTCTGCGATGACCATGCTTGAGCGTATGGGGATGAAGTCAGCCACAAAATTAGTGGCGGCCATTGATGTGGCCAAACAGACGACTTTCTCCCGCTTCCTATATGCATTAGGGATAAGAGAGGTGGGTGAAGCGACTGCGGCTAATCTTGCTGCCTACTTTAAGACGTTAGCTGCTCTTAAGGCGTCAAATGCAGCAGAGTTTATTAAAGTCGATGATGTTGGCACTATCGTCGCGGCGCATCTTGAGCACTTTTTTGCCCAGTCTCATAATTTAGAGGTTATCGATAAGCTCATCGAAGCCGGAGTTTCTTGGCCTGTGATTGAAGAGGTTGCTGCAGAGGACTTATCACTAAAAGGGCAAACATGGGTATTAACCGGCACCTTAACCCAGCTAAACCGCAGTGATGCCAAAGCACAGCTGCAAGCACTCGGTGCTAAAGTGGCGGGTAGTGTATCGAAGAATACCGATTGCTTGGTTGCTGGCGCAGCGGCAGGTTCTAAGTTAACCAAAGCACAAGAGCTAGGCGTAAAAGTGATCGATGAAGAAGCACTGATTGCAATCTTGTCTTAACAACAGTCATGGTAAGTAAAAGCTCCTTTTTAAGGAGCTTTTTTGTTTCCTGCTCATTGAAATCTCTAACTCTGACACCATATCTAGTCTACTAATGGTGATTTTCCAAGGTGATTACTTTTAGGCGCTACCACCGATTTTAACTCAAAGGAGATGATTTGAATTTCAGCAATATTACCTGGCTTGACGATAAAGGCCATATCAAACCTCCGCTGATGCTTTACCTGATCTTGGTGTTTCTGGCGCGTGGTTGGTGCATATTTGTGGCGTCTTTAACCCAAGCAAGTGATAGGGCTGGTCTGGTTACGCTGGTTTACCCGCAAAAGTCCGACTTTTTAATGGCATTAATGGCTGGGGCTGGAGCCTTAGTCATCTACGCGGCCATTATAGCGGAAAGAAAACGTCAACCTCAGTGGGTACAGCCGCTATTTCCTTATGTGAAGTGGTTGTTATTGGCGCT
The DNA here is from genome assembly GCF_023284025.1 of Shewanella abyssi. Taxonomy (GTDB): domain Bacteria; phylum Pseudomonadota; class Gammaproteobacteria; order Enterobacterales; family Shewanellaceae; genus Shewanella; species Shewanella abyssi. Next base: position 139,292 of record NZ_JAKIKR010000002.1, read on the forward strand.
ATTGTGTATCGATGCAAGTTTACTGATCCAGCGCATACTGCATGCACACTATGTTTATAGCTGGAGTGTCGGCTTAGACTCGCTATTTCTGTTTTGGAGCACGCTATATATATTCAACTCGAAGCGGTTGATGCATTATTTTTCTGATTGGAAAGCACATGTTTAGCTATTTTACCCGCTAATATTCTGTTATCGGTGCCATTTTAACGGCCATAATCTCGTATGATATAACTGCACTTGGTAGGTATGCCGAGTGGTGTCAGTTCCAATGGAGCGGAATTAATAGCAAGCGAATGAAATAATAGATAAAAAAAAGGCGCTGTATAATTACAGCGCCAAAAGAATCTGCAATATCGACAGCATTCGATATGATGATCCGGGGATGTTAACAAAAAACCTTTTGCAGTTAAGTAATAAGTAAAACTTGATGACTACTCGCCTGCATAAAGGACAATTGACAGTTAGCCTTTGAAAGTAATAGTCGGGGCTACCAACTTCAAAGAACAGCGTTAGTTTACCATAATGCATGATGTATACAATATTCATTATGGCATTTATTCTAGATATGAGAAATTATTACGCTATAAGTTATAACTGAAGTGATTTGAGGGGCAATCGCTAGCATTCATTTCTACGGAAATAGCCAAATCATCGACAATCTTGTATTCCCTTGTAAATGAACTGCTGTTTATTATTCACAGCTGTCATAAAATTGACTTCTAACTGTTATTATGACGGGAAAGCTATTATTATCGGGTATAGCAAGATCGATATCCCAATACTTTCGCGGCAATTTAATCACGACTAAAGTCGTTGGTTATAACCCTCTATTCAGAGTGAGACGCTTTATTGAGCGAGTGCATTTTCACTGGAGCAATCAGTAATGTCCAAGGACGTTAAATTACCTTTGTCACAATTAAGTGTTGGATTAACCATCAAATTACCGCTGTTATGGACTAATCATCCGTTTGTGTTTAATCAATTCGTGATTGAAACCGTAGCGCAGATAGAGTTGATTAAAAGCTTAAACATCTCTTATGTGTATTTGATCGCTGGCAAAGCACTAGACACTATGATTGCTGCACAACCAGCAGTCGCTGCAGTAGAGAAGTCCGCAGAAGAGTATGCCAAAGAGCGGCTTTTAGCTCTGCGAAAATCATTAAGAGCCAGCCAACAACGATTTCAAAAGTGCGGTGTTGAATGTCGCACAGCATTTTCAAAAATAGGTGCTGAACCTGAAGGGGCCTACCGTTCAGCGGCGACGCTAGTCGAAATTCTTATGGATCATCTTAAAGAAACGCCAACACCACACCTTGCGTTAGTCAGTAGTGGTGAAGAGAGTGCGATTACCGAGCATGGCGTATCTGTTGCGGTATTATCGATGATGTTGGGAAGCTTGCTAGAGTGCACTGATTCCCAATTACGCGATATGGGCATGGGGGCATTGTTTCATGACATTGGTAAGCGGAAAGTGCCTGATGTGATCCGGCGGAAAAAGTCGAATTTGTCTGATCATGAAGTTAACTTCTTAAAGATGCACCCAAAGTTTGGTTATGACATGATGACTAGGCAGAATCTATTTCCTGAAGCGGTGCTCGATATCGTTTTACATCATCATGAATGGGCTGATGGCAGCGGCTATCCTCATGGACTGAAAGGCGCATCTATCGCATTCACAACGCAGATTGTTGCGCTTGCCAATGATTTTGAGCTGTTGCTAAAAGGGGCTGGGCAGCGTTCTCCTCAAGTTGCTTTAGGTTACCTCTTTAAAAATAGAGCGGGTAAACATGAACCGAGGTTGATTTCAGCGCTGGTTAAAGTGCTTGGGATCTATCCTCCTGGTACGCTGGTGTTGCTATCAAATTCTCAAGTGGCGAAAGTGCTGGTAACAACATCCATAGTGAAGCAACCCCACGTGCTAGCATGTGATGAAAGCGGTGACAATTCGTCGGTACGTTATTTAATTAACGAAGATGTGTCGATTGAGAAAGTAATAAAAATTGATGACTTAAGTAAAATGGCATTAAAGATATTAGATCCCAGTGCTGACATTAGTTTTTATTTCAGCTCTGTGTGAATTTATACCCATCCTACTTGGAGATGCTCGTTTCAGAGGCGTTGTGCCAGTTCAATTCTAGGCACGTTAACGTAGAAATGGTTATTCCCTTTTAAGTTAGCGCAACAACGAAGTGGGCTTGCACAGCGCCTTCTACGATGGGTTTTAATGGGCTTTACTCTGTGTTATCGATTTTACTAAGGGAATGACCATTAGTGGCAATCAATGCCTTGATTAAAGCCCATTAAACTCCCACTGAATCCTGCATCTTCAGCTAGGATGGGTATTATTAAAAATAAAGGATAGAGATGATAAAGTCAGTCTGTATTGTAGGTTGTGGTTGGTTTGGCCTGCCGTTAGCACAAGCAATGGTAACGCAAGGAATAACGGTAAACGGTAGTAAGCGCAGCACTGAAAAGGCCGCTTCGCTTACTGAGTATGGTATTAACGGCTTTACATTGGACCTATCGTTTGACGAGCAGATAGAAGAAAACCAACTCGCCATAGAAGCAGCACTCAATACTGATTGTCTAGTGGTTAATATCCCACCGGGTTTAAGAAAAGATCCACAGGGTTATTTAGTAAAGCTGGCAAGATTAACCCGCTTGATCCGCGATATCAGCTATCAGAGGATCATCTTTATCAGTACCACTGGGGTTTATCCTTCAGTTGAAAAACTAATGACAGAGAAAGATGCAGTCGCTCATTCAGAGGTTAGCGACAAACTGTTACAAGCGGAGGCGATGTTTGCCGGGCTAACCAATAGCTGTATTGCTCGCTTTGCTGGTTTAGTGGGACCGAAGCGTCACCCTGGGCGTTTTCTTGCAGGAAAAATCGACATGTCTCAGCCAGAAGCTGCTGTTAACATTGTCCATTTAAATGATTGCATACTTGCCGTCTCTGAATTGATTTTTGAACCAAGCGCAGCAGGGATTTATAATGTTTGCGCGCCTAAGCATCCCTCGCGTCAGGCTTTTTATCAACAAGCGAGTTTAAATTTGGGCTTAGTGGCACCACAATTCACTCAAGAGAAGAGTGGCGGCAAGATCATTAGTAGTGATAGATTAACCAAAGAGTTAAATTTTGAATATCAGTTCAGTGATCCAATGGATATGCTGGTCGCCTGTTAAGTATTAAGGAGTGTTATGAAACCGTTAAAAGCCTTTCTGGGTAGTGCGCTATTGGTGATGTTTACGCTGTTACTGCCGCTACAAAGCGCCTATGCCAAGCCCTATGTAGAGGGAGTCGATTACGTTAAAATCGCCGGCATTCCTGAAGCACAAAAGCCTGTCATAAGAGAGTTCTTTTCCTATAATTGTGGCCATTGTTATCGACAAGACTCGCTTTTTGAACAGACGGCGCATCTGCTTGAAAACAACATCCAATTTGAAAGAACCCCAGTGGGTGCGGGACGTACTAGTTGGATATTAAGTCAGGAAGCCTATTATTTAGCACAGAAATTTAGTGTCACTAAGCAGGTTCATGGCAGTATCTTCAGCCGTATTCATGAAAAAGGGGAGGCTTTCAACCGCCCAGACCAACTAATAGCATTTTTTGTTAGCCAAGGCTTAGATGCCAAAGAGGTCGACAGCGCGATGAATTCTGCCGATGCTAAACTCGCCTTGATGAACTATGACACTCAAGCTCAATTGGCCGAAATACGTGGCGTACCTTCGCTAGTCGTTAATGGCAAGTACTTAATTAAGGCCCAACCTCAGTCACCAGAAGCGTTAGCTGCGATGATTAAATATCTTAGTGAGCTTAAAGACTAACGGTTAAATTGTGATAAAAAGCCCACTTGTAACCAGTCACTAGGTATGAGAAATAGGGATTAAACCGAGATTAAATGAGATTTGATAGGATCTGGTGAGAAAACTCAGAGACCATAAGGCATTGCGCTGAATGGTCTCTGTTTATTTTAGTGATTCGAGTTATTCGGCAGGTTTGAGAAATATCTGAAACATAGCAACAAGAGTCGCTTGAATTGAGACAAAACAATAGTCGCCTGATTAATACAGATCCTTACCTATCCAAACAACCTTGCCAATGATTTGCAGTTTATCTAATTCATTGGCTTTGACGATCTGATCTTCATACTCCTTATTATCACTAATAAGAAGAATATCACCATCAAAACGCTTCTGTAAGCGTTTGGCATAAAGCTCATCACCAAAACGCAATACGAAGATGCTGCCATCGGTTAGCTTTGTATCAGCTGTATTAACAAGCAAGGTGTTATTGTTATGGATGGTTGGTTCCATCGAATCACCGGACGCAAAGACAACAGCCAAGCTATCAGCTTCAAATCCTCTGAACTTTAACCATTTACGTCTAAACGCTAAGTGGCGCTTTATCTGCTCATTAGGGCAGATCTTCCCATGGCCCGTGCTTACGGCAATATGGTAACCAGGGATAAGAATAAACTCTTCATTAAACTCACTTATGGCAATGGCGATAGCTGTGCCAGAGTCAGCCGCTGGCTGCTCCTCTTCACCTGCAAGTAACCAAGTCAAAGAAACGTTAGCTTGCTTAGCCATTAGTATGGCTTTATCTATCTGCGGCAGCGACATACCTTTCAAATATTTCCGTAATGCGCCTTCAGAGATATCAATAGCATTGGCAAAAGCGCGTACGCTTGTGCTTCCTATCGCTATTTCCAATCTTTCTGCAAACGTTTCCTTTCCCATCACCGGAAAAGCAACACTGTTGTCATTTTTCATTCGTCGTTTCTTTTTAGATTATGTTGCTGAAAGTTAAAGATTAAAAACCATCAATCACCACACATGTTAATCACATGAAAAGAAACACTACAAACGTACTTGACTCGCGTACAAATGTGATCGTATCATCACATTTGTACGCAGTGCGTATAAACGTTACTTTTCGTATGTGCCAGCAACTTGCGCAATGCGAACAAATTAAATGTTATCACAAATTTGCGGAATAAGGAGCAATCAACATGGAGATTGAAAACGCTAATCAAATCCATGCGGCATTGATGAGCAGGGGACTTAGTTGTCGCTCGTGGGCATTAATAAATGGATATAACCCCCGCACAGTACAAAAGTGCGTACAAATGTTTGCACCCGACACAGGTCTAAAACCTAAATGGGGCAAAGTGTCGCAAACCATATTGCGTGATTTATCGGTTGAAATAGACTTCGACCTGATGGGTTACCGCCATGGATAAGCAATATTTTACGCTTCAAGAGTTGGTTAACATGCCTGGCATGTACACCACAGTACAAGGTAACCGTAAGCTTGCTAACCGTGAGGATTGGGTAAAGAAAAAGTGCGAACAAGGTAAAGGTTTTGAATATCACTTAGCAAGCCTACCTATAGAAACTCAAGCTTATCTAAGAGCGACATCAATAGAGCAGAGTACCGATGCCAGTGTGGTGGCAGCTAAATCTGCGTTAAAGCAAGAGGCCGCTCAACACTCGCAATCACGCCAGCAGCGGATTAGCGGTAAAGCTGAGGGCTTGACGCAATTCATGTGCTTAAACGAGTCCAAGCAAAACAAGGCCAAAGCACGCGAATCCGCTATCAATGCTTTTAACGAGTTTGTAGCCCCCTATGAAGCCGCAGGTAACAAGTCTGCCGGAGTCATGCTTTTTATCACAGCCTTTAACAGCTCTGAAATCTTACCGAGTAGCGGCCTACGTCAACATGTAAAGCAGATAGCGCGACCAACCCTGTACCGCTGGGTTAAAGCCTATGACGATCAGGGGATCATCGGGCTTGTAGATCAATATAAGGGCAGTGCTAAATCCAAGATTGACGATCAACCGCGTCTCGATGAATTTTTAATGGCGCTAGTTACCAAAAAACCACACCTACTAAAGCAAGCTGCCAAGGTACGTGACATGGCCGTAGTTAGAGCTGCTGAATACGGTTGGCAGTTACCCTCTATAAGCTCTTTTAAACGCTGGTTAAATCAATATGCCGACAAGCACGAGCTAGAGCATGCGTTTACTACCAACCCCACGCTGTACACAGACAAATACCGTCCGCTATTTGCCCGTATGTACCCGCATATCGACGGGCCTAACCAAGTGTGGGAATTTGACTCAACACCCACAGACGTTGAACTCAATGTTAACGGTAAGCTCAAGCGTCACGCTGTCGTTGCGGTTATCGATGCTTATACTCGCCGCGTGCAATTGATTGTCGCACCAACCTCAAACAGTGAGGCCATCTGCCTATTACTGCGTAAAACGTTACTAGAGTGGGGCTTACCAGAGGAGGGCGCAATTATGCGAACCGACAACGGTAGCGACTATGTATCACAGCGCACCACCACCATCTTTAATCTACTCGATTTAAAGCTCTCTAAAGCCAACGCCTTTAGTGGCTGGGAAAAGCCATTTATAGAACGTTTCTTTGGCACCATGAGCCGCGTGTTAATGGAAAAAATGCCAGGTTATATCGGCCACTGCGTCAGTGACCGCCAGCAAATAGAAGCCATGTACAACTTTGCTAAACGTATCGGCGAAGGCAAAAAGAAAGCGGAAGCAGAGCGCCTAAGCCTGGCATTAACGCCCGAGCAGTTACAGCAAGCACTTAATGATTACTTAGAGTTTGATTACAACCACGTACCCCACAACAAAACCGATAAAACGCCATTCGAGTTGTATGCAGGGGCGGGTTATCAAAAACGGGCAATCGACAATGCCCACATTCTCGACACCTTACTCAACTTTATCGGCACCGCAAAAGTCGTACGCGGGAGCGTCAAATCAGACGGCGTGCAATATACCGCGCCAGAGCTGATGGAAGCAGCGTGGCAACGCCAAACGGTACGGGTATTTATCGACCCTTGTGATATTGGCCGAGCAACGCTATACCCCATCGATCAATGGGACACCTACGTCGATGCCGTCAACATGGATCTCGTTAACCGTGGCATAGCGCCAGCTGAATTTCGTGAACGCCGTAAACAGACGCAAAAAGAGTTGGCCGCATTTCGTAAATCGGCAAAACGCCTGCAAGAAGAGTTTGGTATCGATTCACTCTACGCCGACGAATTGGCGCAAAAGAAACTGCAGCGTGCCAGCCTCAGTTATATCGAGCGCACCACTGGGCACGACAACAACGCAATTGCAGGTTTAAGCCATGCAACCAGCAACAAGCAACATCAACTGAGTGAAACCGAGTTGGCCGCCATCGAGCGCCAGCGTGAAGCAATAGCCAAGCGTAAAGCCAATATGGCCGAACAAGAGTCGCGTATCGTCCGTAGCGATCACGAAAAAGCCATGATGCTTACCCAAGACTCACTAACCCGAAAATTAACTCAAACAGAACAAGACTGGCTTAAGAAGTATCGTCTAAACAACCTATTACAACGCAATCGTTTAGACAAAGTATTGAAAAAAGCTGAGCAGCACCACCGACAAGTGAAATAGCTGCTCAGCCTTCAAACCCAAGGCCATTGAGCCTTACAAAAGTAAAACCAACGTAAACCAAAGGAATGCCATTATGAAACATAAAATCGTTGAAGTAAAAAATGTCCTACGCACTCAAGATATGTTCGCCAACTTGCAAAGCCGCAGTGACATAACCCCAGGGATCGGACTCATCCACGGTGCCAGTGGTTTCGGTAAAACCACCACAGTAACCTACATGGTTAACCAGCTTACCAGTATGGGAAGCCTACCCGCGTTTGTGCGTTGCTGCGCCACCGACACCCCAAGCAGTTTCTTAGCCCGCGTAATGAAAGAGCTAGGCAGCGAGCCTATTTTCCCACTACGTAAGTCGGTCGATTTCATCATCAACACCATGAATGAGCAGCAAATAGCCCTGTTTGTAGACGAAGCAGACCACATAGTCGGCCAATCAAAAACCATGGAAACCATCCGCGATATCTACGATGCCACCGAGCTACCCGTCGTGCTTATCGGCATGGAAGAGATAGCCCGCCGGATCAGCCACCGTAAGCAGCTATTTAACCGCATCTCTGAGTGGGTAGAGTTTCTGCCTGCAGATATCGAAGACGTACACCTGTTTGCTACAGAGCTGTTTGAAAACGATCTCGAAGTGGGTGAAGACCTACTTGATTACATCCGCCAACGTAGCGGTGGCGAGGTGCGCCGAACTCTAATCGCACTCGAAAAAATAGAGCGCTTTGCTTTATCTAACGAGCTTGATTTTGTCGACAAAGCAGTTTGGGGCGACGGTCAGTTATTCCTTAACCACACCCGTCGATAAGGGCTGTTCTAGGTTCTGTGCGCTAATAAAAAAATAGATAAGGATAACCTATGAATAGCCCAGCAAACCCAAGTTCAATAAGGCATCAAGCTTGGGGACTTATGTGTAATCGGCAAACATTTAGCTGCAAAGAGATTGCACAAGTTTTAAATATCAAGACCAACAAAATCGTTGGCTTCACTCGCACGTTAATCAGAAAGCGTGCCATTGAAGTTATCGACGAAAGAAACAAATACCAAGGCAGGCTTTACCGCGTATGCATCGAGCGTCAGGCATTGCAGCTTCAAATGCCAATGGCCCCAAGACGCAAAGAACGCCGCGTAAAAAAGGGCACTCGGTCACAGCAAATCTGGAACACCATCCGCATTCACCGTGCGTTTAGTGTCGAGCTGCTGCAAACCACGACTAATGCTTCGTTGTCATTAATAAACAACTACGTATGGCACCTAGAGCAATCAGGCTTCATTCGTAAGAAAGGGCGCTTTCTCAATCAAAGCGGCTACTCCTGCGTTAAGTACATGTTGATTAAAGATCTCGGGCGTCTATATCCGACCACTCAAAAGCAAGGCATGTGGGATCAAAATACCCAAACCTTCTACCCATTCAAGGAGCGTGGTGATGAGTAAATGGCAGCAAATATTAGCCGAGCAAGCTAATCAACACGGCCAAGAAGCCGTAGCAAAAAATCTTGGGGTATCAAAGACGGTGATAAGCCAGCTGATCAACAGCAAATACCCCGGCGATCTCACCCGCATGAAAAAACTAGTAGAAGGAGCCTACATGCACCGCACGGTTGTCTGCCCGATTATGGGGGAGATCCCCCTGCATCAGTGCGACAAGCACCAAAACAACACCGTGACCAGTAACCCAATAAAACTGCGTTTATATCGAGCCTGTCGTAGCGGTTGCCCTCATTCAACGCTACCAGAGCAAAAGAAGTTTAAGCGCATTGCTATACAGGGCAACTTTTCGGCAAGCAATAAACCAAAACGCTATAGCGCCGACGCCGCCTATAACCGCTTAGAGCGCCAATCACAATCCGACGGTGGCGGAGCAAGGCAGCTCTGCAGCCTATTAAAACAAGAGTTAAAGGCGTTAGAGCTTAGATACAACAAGCTGCTTCAGCAACTAAGCACACAACAACCACTAAGGGGGCAGCATGAAGACCCAAAAAATTAATGTCGTTTGTGCACTGCGCCTGCGTGGCATGAAGGTGCTAAGTCGTAAAAACAAAGTGGTCCAAATCGACCAACCGACCAAAGAGCTTCGCGCCATGGCGGTAGAGATTATTGAAAATATTAGAGGCATTCGACGTCGTAGCGGCGCAGTGCAATTTCATGGCGTCACAGTGCGCTGGAACGAGGAGTAACTAATGAACAGTCAAACCAACACTAATATCAACACTATCCCAGCGGGCTATCGTAAAAATGCCAAAGGCGACCTAGTACCAGAGGAGCGTATCAAGGCCATCGACAAACTACGTGACGAAGTTGTCAGTGATATTGTCATTAAAGCCAAAGCGCTGCGCCAGGCCATGCTCGACTTCAAACTCGCCACCATGAGTCAGATCACCGACTTTGTTGATCTATCTGGCAGCGAATACGGCGTTAATGTCGGTGGTAAAAAGGGCAACGTCTCGCTCACCAGCTTCGACGGCCAATACCAAGTGCGTCGCGCAGTAGGTGAACACCGCATTTTTGACGAGCGTATTCAAACCGCTAAAACCCTTATCGATGAGTGCATTCACTCATGGTCAGGTGGAGCAGATGACCGCCTCATGGCCATGGTTGAGCATGCATTTCGTGTAGACCAACAAGGTCAAATCAACGTTAACCAGGTACTGAGCTTGCGCCAGTTAGATATCGATGATGCAAGCTGGAAAAATGCCATGGACGCCATCGCCGATGCGATTCAAATCACGGGCACCAGCGAATACCTGCGCCTCTATGAGCGTTTACCCAACAGCAAGTATGTGCAGTTATCAATGGATATCAGCACCCTTTAATAAAGGGTGATGCAAGGAGCAGATCATGAATACCTCAACTCAACACCTGTTTGACCAAAACCAAGCCAGTCTCGACCGTGTCGCGTTTAAGTTACGCATCGCCGCCTTGCTTGAGGCGAGCTTTGAAACCTTACGCAGTGAACTCAGCACCATGGCAGTCAGCACACCGCATTATTGCCTGCTAATAGGAGCCGCGTTAATGAATGAACTAAAAGAGTTAAGCCCAGAGTATGCCGGAGATAAACGCAGACTCATCGGCTTCTTTATCAAGCGTTCACTGAGAAATATCGCAGCAGTAGTGCAAGTAAGCAGCTAATCAATATCAGCGAAACTGCCCACAGCCGCTGTGGGCAGTTCTTTCTAGCCACGACGCTAGGCTTTTATAAACAAGGAAGATCACCATGCACACTAAAACCGCTTCAAGCTCTAAACGGCTCTTTACCTTAATCAACATCGCCAAAACGCAGCTGCAGTTAGATGATGGCCTATACCGCAGCATGCTCAAACACGCCACAGGCAAAGAATCGCTGCGCGCCATGAACCTTAGCGAGCTTGAACAAGCACTAGAATGCTTCAAGCAAAAAGGTTTTAAACCCACTCGCGTTGGAACAAGTTTAAACAGCCCTAAAAAGGGGATTAAGCCAGCAGTTAAAGGCAAACGTTTAAGTCCACAATCGGGCAACACCAAAGTAGCGATAATCGATAAAATCCGCGCTGTGTGGATCACCATGGCCAATCACAACATTATTCAAGACGCTAGCGAAACGGCACTCGATAGCTACGCGCGCCGCATGACTAAATCACAACAGCAGGTCGACAGCGTTGCCTGGCTTAATCCACAACAAGCCAAACGAGTGTTAGAGAGCCTTAAGAACTGGCACCGTCGTGAGCTGATTGAGCGCATTCATCTAAGAACCAACAGCACATCAACCAAGCTGCAGAGCTTAAGTTACACCCAAGTGGTGGAGCTCTATTTAAACAATGTATACGCAGGGGCTGAGCATGAGTAAGTGTCTTGATAACGCGAAGAGTGAACAGCAACTCGACTTGCTGCAAACAGCCCCACAAGAGCTTGAACTGGCATTGGCCACCTTGCAGAACCTTAAGCCAGATGAGCGCGAAGACTTTGTTAAGCGCTGGCCATCAACACTGCAAAGTCTGTGTGAGCTTATGCGCGTTACCCTAGAGGGCCAAGCCATTAGCAATGCCGTGCAAATCAGTGAAGCGCTTGCCACTACGTTAAGTACTTACCTAGGTGGCCGCGATATCTATATCCCTAATGGCGAGCGCCTTAAAGACGCGCTGCGTGATATCCGCATCTGGCGTGAGTTTAAGGGCAATAACCTAGAGCAGCTGTCGCGGGATTATGGGCTCACCGAACGTCGAGTAAGCCAGATCATAGCCGAGCAGAGGGCAGCGTTTGTGGCGAGGAAGCAGAGGAGGTTGTTTTGATACTATTAATGGGGTTATTGAACGTCGAACTATGAACATTCTAGTTAAGCTTTTCAAATTCAACTTTAAACTTTGAAGAGCTTCTTTCCCCTCGCCATAATTCAACATTGGGGTTGTGTTTTTGGAGAATTAAGCTGATAGAACGTAGGTTTTCTATTTTCATATTCGGGCCGAAGTAAATTGCTTTAAGTGCATTTCTCTTGTATTTGAAAGCTTGATCTGCTTTTTCATGGATGCACCGCCATTCTCGCTCATACTCCCATGATTTGGACTTTGTACAAAATAATTGAAATATATGCCTTTGCAAAACATCAGGGTCCTCTTCAGTGTTAATCAATGTCACATCCATTTGTGGTAGTTCTTCTTGATATACCACTTTATAAGGGACTGTAAAAGGTAAAAATGACGTGTCGAATTCTAAGCAGAAACCTTGATAGCTGCTTGCATAATGCGCCCACATGAGTAAGTCGCCTTTCTCGTCTGAAAAACAGCAAATACCTCGAGTTTCCCGAAATTTAACTCTAAATTTCTCAAGTTCGTTTTTTGCAGCGTTAATTGCTATTGTCTGAATTTCAGCTGTTGTCATCAGTTCTAGTTTTTTAATATCTTCAGGTGGAAAGCACTCTTTAATGCCTTTTTCTCGCAGTTTTGTTTGGATAAATACTACGGCTGAATCTGTAGGTACCGTATAAGTCGGAGACATATCACAATCAAAGGGATCATTAAAACGTTTAGGTGAGCTAAAGTATACTTCTTGGTTTTTCAGGTTCTTTAGGGTTTGTTCGTTGAATGGCTCAAACTTGAACAAGGTTTTCGGTCTGTCCATATCCCATCTTCCTGAAAATTATAGTAAAGTGTTATTCGATATTTTACATTTATGCCAGTGAATGGAAACTAGGTCAAGTTATTGTTGATGTAAGTAAAAGGGAATTTTATGAAGCAGATTTTTTTCACTGTAATCGTTGGTTTGTTCATAGCTAACAATGCACAAGCCGCAGTCTACAAATGCACCATAGACGGTATTGAAACATACAGCCAAGACCCTTGTTCTGAAAGTGCAGAGGAGATCACTGTCACTCCTCCTGCAAAAATGAATGGTAGTAAAAATACACTAAGTGAAGATCAATTAGTTAAGCAATGTGTTACCACATTAACCCGGTACAGTAACTTTAAAGACCCTGAGTCTATTAAGTTGCTAGGGTATCACTTTGATTGGTTACAAGATGGCAGTGGTGCCCGTCGTGTACTTCAGTTAGAAATTAATGCTAAAAATAGCTATGGTGGATATGGAGGAAGTAAGCTCTATCCGTGTTACTTAAATCATAGTGGCACCCAACTGAGTAAACATCAGTACAGAATTTTCAAGTAAGTAGAATTAGAGCTTTTATTGCATAGATTTTGATAAGGATATCTTCATGCGTAGTAAAGCATTTCGGGAAGGGATTAAGGCTAAGTCATATCATGATAATGCATACAGCCCTGGCTCTGCAGAGTTTAATGAATTTGAGCGTGGACAAACCCAAAAACTCAAGCGGAGTGCATCTGCTGGGTTGGGTTATAGTTTTGATATAGCTGATGAGCCTCTTAGCTATTACGCAAAGCCTGAAGCCAAACCTGTGGAAGTTGTAAAGCCAAAAGCATACAAATATAAGCCAAAATAGAGGCATCGCATTAACACACATAACAATAGAGTGCCAAATTTGTATCAAAGGATACTCTACACCAATATGGTAAACTATCGGGTCATACCGTAGCCGTATAGAAGCTAGCGAACGTAAGTAAAAATAGTTAGTTAGGTACTGGTCACTGTCAATTTAGGACTGATTCATGAAAATATTTAGGCGTGATAAAGGTTTAAAAGCGATAAAGTATAGAGAAGTCAAACAATCCATTAAGGTAGATCCATCGACTTCAGAAAAACTGCAAGAAAAACTGGCGACAATGCAGTTAGTTTATTCATTAGTTGGCTCACTTATCGGAGCTGGGTGTATGGTAGCTGGAGTGCTGCTTCTTGTTAATGAGGTACAAGGAAACTCTAGCTTTGTTGCTGATATAGTAGGTAGTAGCGTAGAGCTTTCAGACGCAACTCCTGGAGTAATTTTATTTGTCGTCGGGCTACTGATAATTGTGGTGACAAAGTTTAGTTTTTCACACGTAAAAAACAAAGAAGTGTGAGGTATGTTTAAGTAATGGTTAATTCTATTCATTTTACAACAACTAAAGTAGATGTTTACAGCGGGAATGAGCATTTAGAGCGAGCAACAGGATTTTTTTTTCGCCATAACAATAATAAATATTTAGTCACGAATAAACATGTAGTCGAATGCGTACGTACAAGGATGTTTAGGGAAAATAAGAAAGCTGACAATGTCAGAATTATTACTCATACAGACATAAATGATTGCTCAAAGCATCACACTATAACTATTAAAGTATTTGATGAGAGAAAGCTCTGGCTTGAACATCCTAGTATTGAGGAAAATGGTTGCGATGTGGTTCTTATACCACTAAACGAAAATACTTTGTTAGGTGATAACGCAGTAAAATACTATCCATTATCAAGTCCAAAAATTACTTTTGTTGGTCAAGAGCTGGTAAATGATTTTCCTTTAAATGAATTTGGGAATCTTGCTGTTTTGGGCTATCCACTAGGTTTTTATGATAAATTTAATAACTTACCAATATCGCGAAGAGTAACTATTGCTAGTCCTTATAAAGTGAAGTTCAACAATAAACCGTATTTTCTTGTGGACGGAAATTTACAGCCTGGTATGAGTGGCAGCCCTGTATTTTGTACGCCACACACTTTATTTAAAGAAGGTAATAGAGATGAGGGAAGTAAACTTTTTGGTGTTTATTCTGCTCATAAGTACGCAGGAACACAGCCATTAAATTTACATGTCATCTGGTATGCTGACTTATTAGTGGAAATAGCAAATCAAGTTTAGGATAATAATTTTTGATATTTGCAGAGTGAGTGTTGATACATGACCTCTCTTTCGATGCTTAAGACGCTTATCCCGAAACCTTTCAAACCCTGTTAGAACACCTAAACCGAGACAATGAGCCTATGTTCCTTGTCTCGGTTTTTTTATGTCCTCACAAAAGTTTATTCTGTACCGCCGTTACTTTAATCACGGCACCTTTGGGGAACTCAAAGACGCTACTGGTAATACGATTGCCGTTACCGTTGAATGCCCCTGGTTAAACAACCAGAAGGGTAAGAGCTGCATCCCAGAAGGCAGCTATCAAATACAGCGCCACCAAAGCCCGAGCAAGGGCGTATGCCTTGCGATTACTGCGCCCACACTGGGCGTCACCTTGTACGGTACTAGCCAGCGCTCCCACTGCTTAATCCATGTTGCCAACCGAGTCAGCGAGTTGCAGGGCTGTATCGCGCCTGGCGAGTCTTTTGGCGTGGTAGCTAGAGAGTGGGGCGTGTTACAGAGCCGTAATACCCTTGAGCAGCTATTGACCTTAATAGGTGATTCAAGCTGCACCTTGGTAATCCGAGGGCAATGAATCACAAGCTATTTAAGCAACATAGCAAATAGCACCAAACCAACAGCCTTTCACACCACAGCCCACATTAAGGATCGCATATGGACCCGCTAACACTTACCGCAATCGCTTCTACCTTGATTAAATCTGGCCCCGATTTGATTCGTGGCATCGGCAGTTTTTTCGATGACGACTATTCCGGTCAAGCCAAGCAAGACACCGCTAACAAGGTCGCTAACCTCGTCGACATTGCTGCAGGTAAACCCAACCCAGAGCAAGCACTTAATCAGGCATTAACCTCACTATCGCCACAAGACTTGCTGCAACTTAAATCAGTCGCAGCCGAATGCGAAGTGCAGCTGGCGCGCATTGCTGCAAACCGCGATACCACCTTGCATTTGCAAACTCAGCAGACGATTCAAAACGGTGATAACAGCAGCAACCCTTATGTCAGTGAAACCCGGCCCTACATGGCGCGCTTATCCGGCTACATCACAGGCGCTTATGTATTAGGGCTCGACGGTGCAGCTGCATTTGCACACGGTACAGGGGCTTCACTCGATATGGCCATGTTACTGGTTGCGCCGCTACTGGCTTATATGGGCCTGCGTGAAATAGGCAAATGGCGACAGGGTGTAGGCATTGCTGGCGGTATCACTAGCGGCATTGCAAGTAGCCTAAGCCAGCTGTTTAAACGCGGTAAAGCAGGAGCCTAAATGAAAGCCGATGAATGGGCTAGTGAGCTTGAAATACGTGAACGCGAAAGCTGTATAGCGCGGGCTCGCCAGCCAATAGCGCAAGGTAATGGCATATGCGTGGACTGCTTAGAGGTGGTTGAAGCTGAGCGTTCTAGGCTGCTGCGCTGCTTGAGCTGCCAACAAGATGAAGACTTGCGCCAGCGCCAACGCACAGGAGGTCGCCGTGGCTGATGCACTTGAGTTTATTAACCACAACTTTAAATGGCTTTCAGCGATTGCTTACCTTGCCTTTGTGGGTTTGCTCGCCTGGTTTAACCAACGTTTTACCCCACGACGTGAGCACGAGTTGCTTAATAAAAAGCTGAGCAACATAGATCAGCAAATGACACAGGTTAAGGCTGACATCAAGCACCTGCCCACCAAAGAAGAGGTGCATCGTTTAGATAAAACACTAAGCGGACTTAGCGAAACCATTAACGCCACGCAAGAAGGCATTAGTCGGCTTGAGCGTAAAACCGATCTGCTACTGGAAAATGAATTAAGGAACGACTAATGGCACTACAAGAGATCATGAAAGAACACCAGCGACTGGTGATCCTACGCTTGCTGGCCGAGGTGTCAGGGTTCGATCTAAATGAGTCCATCTTACAAGATGGGCTTAATGCATACGGGCTAGATATCAGCCGTGACAGCTTACGCACTCAATTAGCCTGGCTTGCAGAGCAAGGCTTAATTACGCTGCAAAAACTCGGCTCCACTCAAAAAGCTGTTCTCAGCGCCAGAGGTGAAGATGTAGCCCAAGGCCGCGCTGTTGTACCTGGCATTAAACGCCCTCGGGCAGGGGAATAGTCATGGTGCTAAAACCCTTAACATCATCACAGAAGAAAGTGATTTATCACACAGCATTGGCGCTGGTTGTTGCAGACATGGAAGAACAAGTCATTAAACCCATGACTCTTAAAGAGGGTAAGCCCTTTGAAAAGGGAGATTTTAGCAAAATCTATTTTAAAAAAGTGCCGCAAGTAGCTCAAGCTCAACGAGCCTTGAAAAAGGCAATTGAGCAGGCTCAAAAAGATATTGCTGCATCAATGAAGCGTAAAGGGGATCAGGATGACTGACTCCAATAAAGCCGATACTCCAACCCGTGGCCGCCGCTCTAAAGTCGACCTGCTGCCCGATGATATTCGTAAAACATTAGATAGCGGCCTGCGCGACGGTTCTATCACTCAAACAGAGCTGCTCGACGAGATAAACCAACTCATTAAAACCGCAGGTTTGCCGGAAGATCAACAGCTGTCACGGGCGGGGTTAAACCGTTACGCCACCAAAATGGAGGCCGTCGGTAAAAGCTTGCGAGAAATGCGCGAAATAACCCAAGTATGGACCGCAGAACTAGGCGATAAACCTACTGGGGAAGTCACCAAACTGATATTAGAAATGGCCCGTTCACAGCTGTTTAAAGCGCTATTAAACGAAGATGGTGAAACGGCAGATGTAGGCATGATTAAAGACGCTATGCTAGCGGTGCAACGGCTAGAGTCGGCTGCCATGGCGAGCCATAAACGTGAAAAAGAGATCCGTAAACTGTTTGCCGAAGAAGCCGCCAATACCGCCGAAAAGGTAGCTAAATCGGCAGGGCTAACAGCCGATGCAGTAAGCCTGCTCAAGAAAGAAATCTTGGGGATCGTCTAATGCTAACGAGTGGATCAGCTAATCCCCCATTTGAGCCAGCTTTTGACCCAGAGTATGAAGCCAGTTGCCTGCGTATTTATGATCCCAAAGAGGTGTTACTCGGGTATCAAAAACGCTGGATAGCGGATGAGTCACAGCTCAAGCTGGCAGAAAAGTCACGCCGTACCGGCTTAACCTGGGCCGAAGCCGCTGATGCCTCATTAACTGCTGGAGCGGCTCGTGGTCAAGGCGGTACTAACCATTTTTATGTTGGCTCAAACAAGGAAATGGCGCGCGAGTTTATCGATGCTGCCGCCATGTGGGCCAAGGTATTTGATAAAGCGGCGGGTGACATACAAGAAGAGATCTTTATTGATGATGGCCAAGACGGCAAAGAGATCTTAACCTTTGCCATCTACTTTGCCTCGGGCTTTAAAATCCAAGCACTATCAAGCAATCCATCAAACCTGCGTGGTATGCAGGGTAACGTCACCATAGATGAAGCCGCCTTTCATGACCGTTTAGCCGAAGTACTCAAAGCGGCATTAGCGTTGACCATGTGGGGCGCAAAGGTGCGTTTAATCTCCACTCACAATGGTATCGACAACCTATTTAACGAGCTGATTAATGATTCCCGTGCAGGTAAAAAAGATTACAGCATCCACCGTATAAGCCTCGATGACGCCTGCGATGAGGGCTTATACCAACGGATCTGCCAGGTGCGTGGCATTGAATGGAGTCAAGGCTCACAAGAGCAATGGAAAGCTGCCTTACTTAAAGCCACTGCCACCGAAGAGGATGCACTCGAAGAGTATGGCTGTGTGCCTAAGTCTGGCGGTGGTGCCTACCTTAACCGCGCCTTGATAGAAGCACGCATGGCCAGCATAGGTGAAAGCGGTCCCGTTATTCGCCTGGCCAAAAAAGATGATTTTGGTCAGTGGCCAGAAAACCTACGCGCAGCAGAAATACTGCAGTGGTGTGATGATCAACTAAAGCCAATACTCGACGCCTTAGATCCCGCGCGTAGCCATGTGTTTGGCGAGGATTTTGCCCGCAGTGGTGACTTAACCGTGATCGATGTTGGCGAGATAGCCCAAGACCTACACATCAAAGTAAAGCTGCAGGTAGAGCTAAAAAACATACCCTTTCGCCAGCAAGAGCAGATCTTGTTTTACATCGTCGACCGCTTGCCCCGTTTACGCGGTGGCGGTATGGATGCACGCGGTAATGGCCAAGCCTTAGCTGAATACGCTCAGGATAAATATGGCACCGAGGTGATTGAGTGCGTCATGTTGTCAGAACCGTTTTATCGTGAGCAGATGCCGCGCTTTAAAAGTCATTTTGAAGACGGCTTGATCACCATTCCACGGGACGATGACACCAGTACCGACTTGCGCGCGCTGGCCATTAATCGCCGAGGTACTCCATGCCTAGGTGATGTGCGCACAGGCCAAGACAAAGAACGCCACGGTGACGCGGCCATCAGTTTGTTTCTGATGGTTTACGCTGCCACGCTAGACGGTGCCCCCATCGAATTCACCCCCATTCCGAAAAGTGATCATCACAACCCTAATGCCCGTGCTAATGGCGATGCCGATGATCACTCTCAATCACAGCGAGGTTGCTGGTAATGCAACAAAAGAAATCCGTAATACTAGATGCCAGTGGTCGCCCCTTTAAGCAGCGTGATGCCAAGGCATTACAAACCGATGATGTGCGTATTACTGGCCTGCATCGCACCTTTAGCCAGCATCCTTCAAGCGGCTTAACGCCTGCCAGTGCTGCCGAAATACTGCAAGCCGCAGAGCAGGGCGATATGATTGCTCAGTGCGAACTGGCCGAAGATATTGAGGAGAAAGACGGCCACCTATACGCCGAACTCGACAAGCGCAAACGTGCGCTAATAGGCGTGGACTATTACTTAACCCCACCACGAAACCCCAGCGCACAAGAGAAAGCCGACACCGAGTACTTGCAAGAGATGCTCGAAGAGGGCAACTGGATAAAGAGCCTAATCAAGTCGATGGCAGACGCCATCCTTAAAGGCTTTAGCATGCACGAACTTGCCTGGACCCGTGAGCTAGGCGAGTGGTTTGTCGAAGTACCAGAGTATCGTGATCCCGCCTGGTTTATGACGCATCCAGAAAACCGCAACGAACTACGTCTACGCGATGCCAGCCATCAAGGAGCAGAGCTGTGGCCCTTTGGTTGGATTAAGCATACTCACCTGGCTAAATCGGGTTACCTCAGCCGTGGCGGCTTAGTGCGTCAATTGGTATGGCCATTCATCTTTAAAAACTACAGCGTGCGCGATTTAGCCGAGTTCCTTGAGATCTACGGTTTACCGCTGCGCATTGGCCAGTACCCAAGCGGAGCTAACGACGATGAAAAGCGCGCTTTGCTGCAGGCGGTAATGAGCATTGGCCATAACGCGGGTGGCATTATGCCTAAAGGTATGGTGATGGATTTCCATAGCGCCGCCCAGGGCCAAGCCGATCCGTTTGAACTGATGATGAGCTGGGCAGAAAAAACCATGAGCAAGGTGATATTAGGTGGCACACTCACCAGCCAGGCCGATGGTAAAAGCTCGACCAATGCGCTTGGCAATGTACATAACGAGGTTCGCCAGGAGTTGCGCGATTCAGACTTAGCACAACTGGCCGAAACCTTAACCCGTGATCTCGTTGCGCCCTTGTATGCGCTCAATTGTAAGAGTTACCAAAGCCCAAGGCGTCATCCTCGCTTGGTGTTCGATATCAGCGATCCTGAAGATTTAACTGAACTCGCCGAACCGCTAAAGGTACTGGTGAGCATGGGAATGCAAGTGCCACAGCAATGGCTGCACGATAAAACCCGTATACCTAAGCCTGTGAATGGCGAAGCGATACTGCTGCTCGAAGGCCAAACGGCCACACCGGCTATCAGCCCAGCAGCTAAGTCAGTTAAAGACGGTCAAAACGCGGCACTATCTGCTAATCAACATTCAGCTAAGCAACATACGCTAGCCGCCTTAACAGCCGCCAAAATTAATCGCTTAACCAAAGATGCAGAGCAACAGCAGCTCACGGATTCCGAAGCAGAGCTTAAACAAATGCACAACCAACTGGCCGACAATATGGCACCAGTGCTAGTCAGCTTTACTGAGCAAATTGCAACGCTAGTCGCTAATGCAGAGTCATTGGAGGAGTTACAGCAGGCATTAACAGAACTCGACCTATCGGTAGATGAAGCCAGTGAGATCATGCAAACAGCCTTTGCCGCTGCCGACCTCGCTGGGCAGTATGATGTCAGTGAGGGGCGCTAATAATGGCGACCAAGGCTAGCTATGGCTCGCTGACGTTTGCTGAGCAAATTGTATTCTT
This sequence comes from Shewanella abyssi, assembly GCF_023284025.1. GTDB lineage: Bacteria > Pseudomonadota > Gammaproteobacteria > Enterobacterales > Shewanellaceae > Shewanella > Shewanella abyssi. Next base: position 160,244 of record NZ_JAKIKR010000002.1, read on the forward strand.
TCGAGATAAGTTAAATCTACCTAGTGAACGCTGGAATGACATTTGGCGCAGTGCTCACAACACCAGCTTTGCGGTGGCAGGGGCAATGAAAGCCGACCTGCTTAATGATTTTCGTCAAGCACTCGATGGTGCAATCAGCGACGGAAAATCGCTTACCTGGTTTAAAAGTGAGTTTAAGCACATAGCCGCTAAACATGGCTGGCAACATACAGGCGGCGCAGATTGGCGCGCAAGGATCATTTACAACACCAATATGCGCCAAAGCTACAATGCAGGCCGCTTTGAACAGTTACAGAAATTTGATTATTGGCGTTACGCCCATGGCGACAGCCAAACACCCAGAGCGTTACATCTAAAATGGCATAACACCATATTAGCTAGAGATGATCCCTGGTGGCAGAGGCATTTTCCTAGTAACGGTTGGGGCTGTAAGTGCCGTGTATATGGCGTCAGTAAAAACGAATTTAAGCGACGTGGTTTAAGCCTAAGCCAGCGGCCTAACGACGGCATGCGTGATTGGCTAGACAAAACCACCGGAGAGGTGCATCAAGTACCCAAAGGCATCGATGCGGGCTTTGACTATCAACCTAAACGCGAAGTGATTAGTGCTAAGCGCAAGCAGCAAGTTGAAGCTAAAGCCGAAGCGAATAAAGGGGCCAAAGGGCCAGAGCGTATTGTTCCGGACTCATTTAGTACGGTTAAAGGGGTCACTAACGCCAGTTTAAACCAGGCATTAAACGCAATTAAACAAACCTCAAGTGCAGAGCAAATAGAGTTACTGGGTAAGTTTATGCAGCAATATAAGATTAAGTCGCTGTTTTTAAAGCAAGCAGAGATGGGAGTAAGTAACGCTGGCGCAAAAGCTATCGAAAAATCAGTAGCTGAGTATTTGCAAAATGATAAGTTTCGAGCTGCTCAATTTAGAACTAGGCAACTCTACACCACCCAGGGCTATCGGCGCGCCTGGGGTTTTACCTCATCCTCATACGATAACGTTAATGTAAAAGTGGGCGGTACTATTCGCTTAGATAAAGTCGTGGTTAATGAACTGCGCCAAGGGGTAAAGCTCGCCGCCATGTTTAATGCTGATCAAAAAATGGTATTTTCAATGTCAGCATTAATTCGCACCCAGAGTGTTAGCGCTCATCACGGTGGCACTTTAGTCACTTGGTTACACGAGGTTGGGCATCAGCTACACTTTAAAGCAGGTAGCCCGCCCAAGCCGATGGCAAAGCATTTAACCCGTTACAGCAACAGTAACCACTATGAATGGCATGCTGAGCACTTCACCGCTTGGGTGCTTAATCGCAATGCACTGGCTGAGTTTAGCCCTGAAATCGCAGAATACTTTGATAAGCTAATAGTGGGCGTACTCGCTAAGGAACCAAAATGACAACAGCAATGGATAAAGATCTTGCCGCCATGCTAGCCAAAGCAAAATCCTCTACAGAGTTTAATCAGCCAATGCCACTGGTCGATAAAGCCTTGCTGATCGTCAATGACGCAAGCTTGAGCTACAAGGATAAAGTTTCGCAAATCGAAGCATTAGTGCAGCAAGCACAAATTGAAGCAAAAGTTGAAGCAAAAGCCGAAAAGGCCACTCATCAATTAGCCGCGTTCGCCGAAGTGTGGGAGAGCCTTCACGCTTTAACACCACTCGATGAAATGACAGACCGTTAGTTAATGACCCACTTAATGAATAGTTAAAATGAATAGTCAAAAGACAAGCAGTTATAGGGGAGTCATTCATGGCAGGCAGTAGTATCAAAATCACCACCCAAGGTGATAGGGCCATCAGTGAGGTGTTGCAGCAGCTGCTAGAGCAAAGCCAAGACTTAACCCCCGCGTTAAATGATATAGGTGAATATCTGTTAGTAACTCATCAGCAACGCTTTATCGACCAACAAACACCAGACGGCACCCCCTGGGAGCCATTAAGCCCCACCACGCATGCCCGTAAACGGCGCGGCGACCGCATATTGACCGAAGAGGGTAACCTTGCTAATAACCTGCATTATCAAATTACAGGTAGCCTCTCCGGCGCTAGCCTGGAGTTTGGCAGTAATGAAGTCTACGCTGCTATGCATCAGTTTGGCGGCACTACTAGCTCACGGAGCATGATGCCAAATCAAGATATCCCCGCGAGGGAGTTTTTGGGGCTGGCGGGTGAAGATGAAAAGCAGATTTTACAGATACTATCAGCTTTTCTAGTCGACTAATTCAACTCGCTTTGATGTAGTATTCCATTGATTAAACGAAGTTGAACGGCAATAGGGTCCGTCCAGAATACATCTTGAAAAGGTTGCAACATTTTCTTTGCTTGCTCTACATAGATAGTCGCAAGCTCTGGGCTGTTGGATAACTCATGATATTTGAGAATAAGATTAGAAAATTGTATTAAGGTGATTTCAAGCTCTCTGAATTGACAAGCAGTATCATACCTTTTTGATTCGTGATAGGAGTCTCTAAGGCGGTCTTTTAAGTTTTCTAACTTATGTGCTGACCAGTCACCATTTTCATATAGGAGATTATTTATTGTGAGCTTTTTTAGATAGGATGAAGTTGGTCTTACACTTTGCGGAATTTTTGTTAGAACCTTTAATATTGACTCATTAATGAATTGGCTTGATCTCAGGTGATTTTGATACTGAATTCTTAAGTCTGTCATAATCCGCATTACTTCATTTAATTGTGCTTCCTTTTGAAGATGTGTAACTTGATCTTCCATTGCCTGCCTACTAAGTGCAGTCTCATCTTTAGTTTCTGCCAATTCTTGACGAGTCAACGCTAACTCTTTGCGAGATAGTGATAGCTCTTCCATCTGCATTTTCAGTGACCAAATAAGCAATCCAACTGTAGCAAAACCTAAAACAGGGTTAAGTACACCTCCAAGAAAGTCACCAAAAGCACCAAAGTCTGCCTGATTACCCCAGCCATTATTGAAATTCATAAAGTACAAACCGTTCAAGCAGGCGGCGACTAAAGCTAAAAGCAAGATGAGCCATTTAAACGAGATATCCTTGCTTTTATCTTCACCAGCATCGTTCTGTACTGCAGCTTGAGCTTGGGTTGGGGGATTGGTTGTCATGCGCCTTCCATGGGTAAAAATTTATGTAAGTGATTCTACGATGCCACCAATCGTTAATCAAAGTTTAAAGCGCCTCAGAAGCGTTTATAGCAAATTAAACATGAATGCTTCGCCGCTGTGCTTCTTGAAAGAGATTGCTAGCTTAAACAGAGGTTTAAACGGGTTTTAAACTGGGTTATGCTCTTTGAACAAGGTTATTCGCATACATATAAGGAAATATTATGCCTGGAGGCGGTGGTGGTGAAGTCGATAGTGACAATAATGAGGAGCTCAATAGTAACCTCGTTGGAAATGTTCAAACTGCAACAATATCTGTAGATAGTAATAGCGCCAGTGAAGTGTCAATTGAACAGGCTGCATTGTTTTCAATTCCAGTCGTGTTGCTAGTACTTTGTTATCTTAAGCTCAAAAAATAGTTCATCAAGGGTACAAAATGACTAAACAACAAAAAACATTTGCACTTTTACAGTCATCATCTGTTCAGTTAAAAATACCTCTTTCAGGAGTTATGGCCGCAGCGGTTACTGGCAAAACGATCAATATTTCAAATGGTCTTAATGCGCTCTTAAGTGAATGTTTGCCTCCTAAAAAAGTTAAAACATCTTTAACGATTCTTGGGCATGAGTTAGATGTGAAGTTAGATGAGCATGTTTTATTGAGGCTCAATGAAGTAATGGAAAACCCAGCATTCGAGTCTGAAGACTTTGAAAATGCATTCTATGAATTATTGCGGTATGCGCTGCCTTATGAAGAACGGCCACCCTCTATAAAGCAAATAAAGTATGCAGGCGCGATAGCAACAATGTTGGATGTTGACCTTCCAAGTGAATTGTCTGGGAGCACAGAAGCTTGCTCGGATTTTATTGATAAATACCAGGATGAGTTTAAGACTACAAATTCACGAATCAAAGCTATGTCACGTCATGTTCGAAAGTTGGCTAAACAAGGCTATGCAGATTTTCTGTATCGAAATGAACATTCATTTGTCGACATTTGCTCAGTATTTGACGTTGTTAAAGAATCAACAGTAATTAAGTATATTAGTGAATACAGAGAGTGGGCCGAAGAGTTTAAACTCTATAAACATGAATCTCAATTGCAGTATATGGACTCAATTTTATATGTGATAGAAGCAGAATATCCAGAGTTTACCGATTTTGTCGAAACGATGGAATCTGAAAAAGAGTACATTGATTGAACATGTTGTTGAGTACTTTGTTGAGCAGGGCATACTCTGCCAGTTGTTTAGTAAAACATGATTTTAGGATTAAATATGCCAAGATGGCGTGAGACATTTGATATAAAAAGACCTTTATATAAGAACGCTTGGTTTTGGGTAGCGATATTGTTTCCTCCCATTTTGGCTGGAACTTTGGCTCTCGGGATTTCTTACTCCAACAATCTATACTTGCTAAGCTATTCACTAGAGCTGGGAGCCCTTGAGACCTTTTATAACTATCAAAAAATTCCGATTGCTGTTGCTGCTTTAATCTTTCCTTTTTCTGCCCTTGTGATCGCTCATCATCGTTCAGCGTTGACTTTAGAGCAAATAAAAAAGACCGAAGAACAGAAAACTTTTGCTAACTACTTAAAGCACAAAGAAGAGTTCTTTAAGTGTTTAGATAACATCGAAACCAAATCAAAAATTAGTTTTAAAAAAAGAAATGAGTTATATAAAATTTTGTTTCCGTATAACTCATTCAACACTTTAGCGCTGACCTCTCAAGGGAGAGAGGGTTTTGCCTCAATACTAGTTAGCGTAGCTAGCAGCTGTAATAGTGTTTTATCGAGGTATAACAGTATTTTTTCATTGAATGATGTAGCTTTTCGCAATTGCCTACCAGAAAATTACAATGAAAGTACAAGCTCTTTATTTGACTTTTATTATGATATTTTGTGTGCTATTGAACCGCTAGAGATCGATATAGTAAAACCTTCAAACGAGAAGGATTGGATTTATATTGGTGATCATGCAAAAATTTTATATTGGATTAAATGGGTTCCAATTGAAGCTACGCAGCCATTACTGATTCAAGTTGTCATCAACGATATTATTGATGAATTAGCGTTATTTTGTATGGTTACTATAGAAGAACTTAATTACATTAATGGTCCCGCGGAGAAGGCTGCCTATCGGATGCTTGAAGCATTACGAACAAAGAAAAACCTTAAAAAGTAACCCCGAAACCTTTCCAATCCGCTAGGTTGAACACCTAAGCCAGAATAGGCACTCCAATGTTATTGAGAGTGCCTTTTTTATGCCTGCAACATCCATCGCTTTTGGCTTTGCCGCCTTAAGCAGCCAACTTAACGCTAACACTGATGTGGCCTTCACTGTGGCAGAAGATGGTTATATTCAGGCGTTGCCTGATGGCCTGTTTGCCTCGGTAGATGGTCGACCTGCAGATGTAGTTGCAGGCAAGTGGTTGATGGATGAAACAGCATTTACCGCCTTGCAGGCAAATACCCCGCACCAATCCGGTGATCTGGTTATTGACTACGAACACCAAACCCTCAACAAAGAGAAGAACGGCCAACCCGCACCCGCTGCAGGTTGGTTCAGCATCGATGATGTGCAATATCGCCAAGGTGAAGGTTTATTTATAAAGCCGCGATTTACCGATAACGCCATCGCCTACCTTAGCGCCAAAGAATACAAGTATTTCAGCTTGGTATTTGGCTACGACACGAATACGGGTCGCCCTCAATTTATCCACTCAGCAGCGCTGACAAATCGCCCTGGCGTTGATGGCATGTTGCCGTTAGCGACTCTTAGCGCGCAGCTCGAAGCTGCGCAGTTTTTTAGACAAGGCTCAGGGCTGTTAACAAAGCACACTCAATCTAACAGCGATCATGCTAATCAAACCGAAAACCAACTGGAGGAACTCCATGTGAACCCATTACTGAAAAAGTTACTGGCAGGACTAGGTATCGAAGTCGCATCCGATACCGATGCACTAACTGCCGAGCAAGAAACCGCAGCGTTAACGGCGCTTGATGAAATCAGTACCGCAGCTGCCAGCGTTGATGGTTTGAATCAGCGGCTTGTTGCGCTTTCTGCTAGTGCTACCAATGCTCATAGCAACGCAGGCGGTCAAGTGAACCTGAGCGAGTATGTGCCAGTGGCCACTGTTAATGCCTTACGCGACGAGTTAGCACAGCTTAGTGCGCAAAATGGTCAACTCACCATTGACCAAGCGGTGAAAGATGCCGTCGAAGAAGGCCGAGTTTTGACCTGTGAGCAAGACTATTTGCTGGCACTGGGTAAGCAGCAAGGGTTGGCGGCTTTAACTGCACACCTTGATGGCCGTAAACCGATTAATGCACTAACCACCACCCAAACCACCACGGTGCCCAAGCCTGAAAAGAAAGACAACCTTGCCGCCTTGTCGGCAGATGAGAAAACCCTCGCCGATGCTTGGGGCATGTCCCATGCAGATTATGCCAAAGCAAAGGCTGCTGATAAGGAGCAAAACTAATGGCTGCAATTAATGCCCCCGTACTGCAAGCACTGCGCACTATGGTGCGAAGCGAGTTTCAAAATGCGTTAGTCAATGTTGAACCTCAGTACATGAAGGTCGCCAGCGTGGTGCCCAGTAATACCAAGAGCAACACCTATGGCTGGCTCGGTTCTATGCCGTCTTTTCGAGAATGGCTTGGCGATCGTGTCATTAACTCAATTAAAGAGCATGGCTACTCAATCACTAACCGCACCTTTGAAAATACCATCGGTATTAGCCGCGATGATGTTGAAGACGACACCGTGGGCACTTACAAGCCGATGGTGCAGATGTTGGCCCAAGAGGGGCAAGAGTTTCCCGATGATTTAGTGTTCCAGCTGCTAGGCGCAGGCTTTACCACAGCGTGTTATGACGGGCAGAACTTCTTTGATACTGACCACCCAATAAACGCCAAACATGATGGCACGGGGGCCGATGCCTCAGTCACTAACATGGTCGATGAAACGGGTAGTGGTTATAACGGCGAGCCGTGGTTTCTACTCGATACCAGTCGACCTCTAAAACCACTTATCTTCCAGGAGCGTCGCAAGCTGGACTTAAACACCTTGTTTAACCCAACCGATCCAGCGGTATGGACCTCGAACGAATTTCAATTCGGTGCCGATATGCGCTGCGAAGCGGGCTTTGGTTTCTGGCAGATGGCATTTGCTAACAAGCGCGAGCTGAACGCCAGCAACCTCTGGGATGCTTACAAGAAGATGACCGCCTTTAGTCGTGATGGCGGTAAGAAACTCAAAATTCGTCCTAACTTGCTGGTGGTGCCTGCATCACTCGAAGATCTAGCGCTTAAGTTAATGACTCGTGAGCGCATCGATGAGGGCGGCACCACTGTGGATAACGAGCTTAAGGGCAAGTTTGAAATTTTAGTTGTGCCTCAGTTATAAGCCCTGGTTTAACGGCATTGGTTTAACGGCATTGGGTGCATGGATGTGCCCATCTCAACTTACCTAGGAGTAATAATGAAATGGCTAAATCTGTATCAACAACTCAAGTCCTGCTGGTGGTCTGTATGGCGCACTCTGGCTACCGCCGTGCGGGTGTGGCGCTTACTAAAGGTGACAACCCTCTACCGCTGGCCGATTTGTCGGATCAACAAATTGCAGCGTTTAAGGCTGACAAACGTTTACGGGTATCACAGGCTGATGTGGCACCAACGACGGGGAGTGTGGAGCTTTCAGACGGTGTTAAGGCATTAAGTTTTGCTGAAGCGATTGCCAAGTTAGACAGTAATAACCGTGATCACTTTACAGCAGGCGGTAAACCCCAATGTGCGGCGCTTGAAGCGCTAATGGCCAAAGCAATCACCGCCAGTGAGCGCGACACGCTATGGAGTGAATACCAGGCTAACAAAGAGAGTGGTGAATAACCATGGCTCAAGTGATGTATGCCAGCACCGACAACATGCTTAGCCGCTTTGGCGAGCAAGATCTTATCTTGTTGACCGAACGCGTCGACAGCGTGCCAGGTGAAATTAATCTCGCTTTGTTATCACAAGCGCTCATCGATGCCAGCGCCGAGATTGATGGCTACATTGTTGGCCGCTATACCTTGCCATTAGTGACGGTGCCGACCGTGCTTGAGCGTAACTGCTGCGATATTGGCCGTTACTTTTTGTATGGCGACCGTGCGCCCGAGCAGGTCGAAAAGCGCTATCAAGCGGTGGTGAAGTTCTTAACCTCGGTCAGCAAGGGCGATATTAGTTTAGGGCTGGATGGTAGCGGGGAAAGTGTTGAGCAAAGTGAGTTAACCGTGATGATTGAAAGCGCGGGCAGCGTGTTTGGCCGCCGTTCATCTAAGGGGTTTATCTGATGTTTGATATTAAAGATGACTACTTAGTGGCGGGGGATGCGTTAACTGAACTATTAACCCCGTTACTCGCCAATAAGACCTTAAAAAAGGTCTATCAGGCAAATGAGTTAAGTGATGTTGATGAGCGCAGTCAGATCACCCCCGCAGCCCACTTATTGTATGTGGGTGACGCCTTACCCGATACAGCCCAAGGCGGCACCACAACCCAGATAAAACAAACCTGGCTGGTAGTGCTGGCATGCCGATTATCAATACATGAGCGTAGTGCGGGTGAATTGCTAACCCAGTCTTTACGGGCTATAGCAGGCAAAACTATTGCAGTGAACGGCCAAACGCTCGGCCCGTTTTTACGCACCAATAGCCCAATCAAACCGCGTTTCAGTAAGAGCCATGGTTACTACCCGTTAGCGTTTACTGTGCAGTTACGTTTTAACCCCAACCTATTAGCGAATTGAGGAAATATTTATGAGTGGCTTATTAGTAGCAGGCAACTTCTTTGTTGACCGATTAAATGCCCAAGGGCAATCAACAGGGATCATTGGTCCCATTAACACCACCAAATTGGCAGTAAAAACCGACGCTGATGAAAAAGTCCGTGCTAGTAAAAAGAAAGCCAACTATGGCCAGGCACTAAGCGTGGTGAAAATCGCTAAGCCTGTAGAAGTTGAATGGATGTTCGACGACCAACCAGCAGAGCTTATCGCCATGGCGTTGCTCGGTGACACCCAAGTGATTAACGAAGGCAGCGGCACCTTAACCGATGAAGCCTTAACACTACCGACGGATCAACGTTGGGCGCAGTTACCTAAATCTAACTTTGCCGTTGTCGGTTTTGCAGTGAAAAAAGATGCCGCTACTTTGGTGTTGGGCACTGATTTTGAGGTCAACTATGCCCTTGGCCTAGTGCGAGCGGTAAAAGGTGGCGCGGTTGAAGCGGGTGGCGATGTGCTAGTCACAGGTCAACACAATGCCATTAGCGGCACCTTAGTTAAGGGCGGCATTAATGCCCAGGTGCGAGCGCGGATCTTCGGCGAAGGCACCAACTTAGAGACGGGTAAACCTATCAAGCTCGATATCTTCGATGCCAGCTTGTCACCAACGGCGGCATTGGACCTTGCCGCCAGTGAGTTTGTCAGTGCCACGTTAGCGGGTAAGGCTCAATTAGTGACAGGCAAAGACCATCCATTTGAGTATGCCGAGTTAGACGCGCCCACTGCTTAATTCTGCAGTTTTAAACGGACTTTTTTAACAGGCTTAGCTAAAGGGCAGTGATTAATCATCTTGCCCTTTAGCATCACTTTAAACTGCGTTTAAAGCCTATTTAATACTTATTTATTACCAACCTAATACCCATAACATAACGAGTAAGCAATGGCCGATAAAACCTTAGAGTTAGCGCTGCGCATCGTGGCCGAGTCCACAGGCAAGCAAGACATTCAAGCCTTGGTTGATGAGTTAACACGCGTCGGCCAAGAGTCTGATGTGGCTAACCCTAAAGCGGCAGCGCTGGCCAGTGAACTCGATGGCCTCGCCAACCAACAAGATCTGATTAATAGCTTTAAAAAGTCGCGCAATGAGTTAGAACAGCAAGAGCTTGCGCTGACCGCTGTGGCGCTTGGCCTACAAGACTTAAAACAGCGTGCCAGTGAGACTGATGCCCCTTTTGTAGAGCTTGCGCGCTCAATAGACACTGCCGAAAAAGAGCTTGAGCAGATGCAATCTGAGCTAGCTAAGCAAACGGCTAGCCACACCAAGCTGCAAAATGCGCTGTCTAAATCAGGCGTTGATTACAACAACCTCACCACGGCTCAACGAAAGTTGGGTGCGCAGCTCGATGGCTCTGGCCGTAAGGTCGACAAGTTTGCCAGCCAGCTCGCCCGTGGTGATGCACAGGCAAAAAACAATGCTGCATCACTGCGCGGCGTGGTTGGCCAAGTCACGGCCTTAGCGGGGGCATATTTTGGCTTAGACCGCGTGGCTCAAGCGGTTAAAGATGTGTTTGCCACCGGCGATCAGTTTGAGCGCTTAGGCGTACAGATGCAGGCGGTGATGGGCAGCTTTGAATCGGGCAAACAAGCCACCGCCTGGGTAAAGCAGTTTGCGACTGATGTGCCGTTGCAGCTGAGTGAAGTCAACAAAGCGTTTGTTAAGGCCAAAGCGTTTGGTCTCGATCCCATGAACGGCTCGATGAAAGCGATTGTAGACCAGGCGTTTAAACTCGGCGGCGGCTTTCAGGAGGTTGAGGGGATCACCTTAGCCTTGGGTCAAGCCTGGGCAAAACAAAAGTTACAAGGTGAAGAGATCTTGCAGCTCATCGAGCGCGGCGTACCCGTGTGGGACATGCTCGCCAAGGTGACGGGCAAAAACACTCAAGAGCTGCAAAAGATGAGTGAGCAAGGCAAGTTGGGTCGCGATGTGATCCAAGCGCTAATCGACGAGATGGGCCGTGCCAGTGATGGTAGCGCCGCCGCGCAAATGGCACTACTCAGTGGCCAAGTGTCTAACCTGAAAGACAACATGAGTAACTTCTATGACTTGATTGCGCGCTCTGGCGCACTCGATTGGCTCAAAGGTCAAATAGGCGATCTCAATAGTGAGTTTGCCGCCATGGCCGCCGATGGTCGACTCAAAGAGTGGGCACAAAAAATCAGTGACACTATTGTCAGCATTGGCTCAGCAGTAAAAGATGGCGCTGAAACCTTATATCACTACCGTGATGAAATCGGTTTTGTGGCCAAAGCTTGGCTGGCCTTAAAAGTGGGTAGCTACTTTAGCCATGTGGTAACAGGCGCTAATGCGGCGATTGGTGCATTAAAGCTTTATAGCGGAGCCATAGCGGGTACTGCTGGGGCGTCACAAACCGCTACCTTGGCCGCAGGAAAACTCAAAGTGGCGCTGGCAGCTGCCGCCCGAGCGGGTCTGTATTTAGCACTCATTGCTGAACTGATCCAGCTCGCCACCGTTTACCAAGACTTACTACTTGCCGAAGAAGCCTTAGCAAAGTCAAAACGTGAAGCGGCTAACAGCGCTAAGCAACTTGAAGCCGCCTTGCTGGATTTAAGTGAGCAAACGGGCATCGCCTTCACCACCATGGCCGAGTTTAACCAGGCAGTTGAGGATGGCCTATTAACTTACGATGATGCTAGCGGTAAATGGAAAAATGCCGCCAGAGCTTTGGAGCAAGTCACCCAAGCGGCGGTTGAAGTGGTTGAGCCGATGCGGTTAACCATTAATGAAGCGCTACGCCTCACGCTGACCTTAAGTGAGCAGACTAAATCACTGGATGGTGTAAAAGGCGGTATGGGCGGCTTTATCCGCCAAATCGATGCGGCCATTGCACCACTGCAGGCAGCAGGCGATGAGTACGCTGCGCACGTTAAATTACTCACTGAACTGCGTGATAAGTTCGAGCAACAGCAAGTCTATTTAGACGCCACAGCAAAAGGCACTGATGCGCTAAAGCTGGCTTATAAAGAGCTGGGGCTCACCAGCAGTCAGGCTCTGCAAGAGACTAGCGCTAAAGCCGAAGTCGCCTTTAATCTGATTAAAAACTTTCGTGAACCGATTGAGCAGCAAAAGGATGCCTTTATTGCCTGGGCAACGGCAGCCGTTGATGCTGCTGAGGCGACAGGGTCTGTGGTGCCTGAAACATTAAAGGCTGAGGCCGCAATGTTAGGGATGTCTAAAGAGCTTGATATCCTGATTGCCAAACAATATGGCTACCAAGACAGTGTTAAAGCCCTATCACCTGAACAAGCCAAACTATCAAAAGAATTAAAGACGACTGAGACGCGGCTTAAACAATGTCGAGATGTGATGAACAGCTCGACGGCATCGAGCAAAGAGAAGGCAAAAGCACAAAAGGATCTTGCTCAACTCCAAGGGCAACTTAGTGAGCAGACTAAACAGCTCACCGAAGTACAAGCGTTAGAGTCGGCCAATTATATTCAACTGAAAGCCAAGTATGAGGCAGTATCGAAAGAGTTACTGCGTTTGGATGATGCTTACAAGAATGGTGCGTTAACGGCTGAAGAGTATTTAAAGCAGAAAGAGCGCATCATCGAAGTCTTACGTATTCTGCAACGCCTATTGGGCGGGTTGGAGGATGGTGAGCAAGAGATAGATGTTCAGGTAAAAAAGACCAATAAAACACTTGCAGAGCAAAAAGAAGAACTCGAAGCGTTGGAAAAGGCCACTGGCCGCGCCACAGAGTATGTGAACCTGTATGCAGACGCCTATCAGCACCTTAACAAACAGTTTGATTTCGCTGCTGATTCCACAGAAAAGCTTAGAGAGCGGCAAGATCAGTTAACCACGATGATCGCGCGCAATATGCAGGTAAGTACTGGATTTTGGCAGGTACTTGCTGAGATGAACAACCAAGCCTTTGTTCGTGAAAATCAGATTATTAGCGAAACCTTGGCGATCCGTAGCTGGACTGATGAACTTGAAAGCTCAAGCATTACTCTTGCACGGGTCAATGAGATCAGTCGTTATGCTACTGCGCAAATTCGCGAATTGGGCGATGAAGAACTTAAACCATTACAAACGGCCATTGATGCCACCCGTAATCGTATCTTAGATCTGCGTGACGATATTAACGGTACCGTTAATAGCCTTAAGGATGAGCTAGATCAGCTTAATAATAATCAAACTGCTATCGAGAAACGCCGCTATGAGCAGCAACAGGCAGAGCTACAAGCCCAGCTTGATGCGGCAAAAACAGCCGAGGATAAAACTGCCATCACCAGTGTCCAAGAAGCGCTGCGCCTGAGTAAAGACATTTATCAAACCAAGCTTAAGCAGATAGATGCCGAGGCCGCCGAACGTCGCCAGCAAGAGCAATCAACCAGCAGCGATACCAGCACAGCTAAAGCAGTCGTACCGACCCCTACCGTCAGCACACGTAATACCGTAACCACAGTGAGCACGACCCGCGTTGAGACAGTGCGCCTTGAATTGGTGATGCCATCGGGAAATGTGATGAAAGCTGATCTGCTTGATGAGTTTAAGCAGCTGCTATTTAGCGAGTTAGAACAGATAAAGGCCACCTCATGATCACTTTCGACACCATTGAACTGCCTCATTTTGTTTGGCTAAACCGCTTTGGTTATTCCTCTTTTGTGAGTCGCCGTGAATTTGCATTAGATGGTTCGCAGCATGTTGAAGTGGCGAGTAAGCAAGCGGCGCGGCCCGTGGTGTTATACAGCGATGCTGAATCTCTGAGCCTATTTAAAATGCTAGAGGCTCATGCTAATACAGCAGGTGCTAGCAGCTTTAATCTCGACATTAATGGCACTGCATTAAGCGTTATGTGGGACTACAGCGAGCAGGCTATAAGTGGCACGCCAACAATTAACTATAGCGATGAAGCACCTGAGCAAATAGATGCTATTACCCTGAAATTAATCACTGTTTAAAGAGTATTTAAATGACAATTACCCGTAACGATTTAAAAGTGTTTAAGCCCGAACTGCTTGGTTCAAGCGATGAGGCTGGCGGCTTACGCACTAAAAATGCGATTGAATCAGGCAAGCTCAATGAACTGTTTAGCGCAATCTCTGATATTGACCATGCACAATCGGCTATCGATATCGCCAAGTGTTATCCGGCGCTCGATACTAACAACACCAGCACCTTGCTTGATGGCCATATCTTTATTAGCGAGCCGCCAACTGATCCGCTGGTGTCGTTAATGTTGGTTGAATCTGACTTGCTAACAGACGCCGATAGAATGACTGACATGAAAGAGATCATTGAGTCAGGCGTGACCAGTGGTCGATTAATTCGTGATGGTGGACCGGGTTTTTTGCTTAATCAAAATTCGTTCTCAGCCGACTATTTGCAATCAAGCACCTTGTTTAATGGCCGTGAATATTGGAAAACCACCACATTAAGCCCCGGTACTGTTATCGCGATCAGTGTTGAATATTCAGGTAATGAAGTGGGTGAATGGCCACGTAAAACGCATTTTTGCAAAGTGGTGTCAGCAACAGCCAGCACAGCCAGTCACTCGGGAGGCGTTCGCTTTGAGCCTGCTATCCCTTTTGTCACCCCAGATCCAAACCAAGGCGTGAACGGTGAAAGTCGCTGTACTAAATTGCGCTTTGTTAATGCTGTTTCACCGTTGGTATTTCACGGTGTAGCAAGACTAACGGCAGCGGCCTCGGCTAAAAGCGTGGCGGTTGATAGCACGAAAGCGTCACTGTTACCCGCTATCACAACCGAAGTCCCTAAGCCGGGTAATACCATCACAGGCGGTAGTGAAGATGGCGGTGATCTTACAGCCAGCCAAGTGTTTGATAAAACGCTAACCCAACCGAGTATCGAGGGCACTTTTAGTTACGTATTTACCACCCCTGATGTATTAGATGATCCTGATGACTTTATCGCTATTTCATTACTGCCTACAGGGAGCTTTAGAAGTTCGAATCAAGTGCAATCCGTCACCATCGGCGTGGGGAACATTACAGTCACGCTTACTTCATTTGCTCATACGCACATTAACGACAATATCACTCTGCGTTACAAATCATCTTACCGTTACGGGATTTACCAAAGCAGTGCAGCGTTCCCCGGTGATAAACAATTAACGGTTGGTACCATTAAAGGCGCGGTGGTGTTCGATGACAGTAACTATCCAAGCCAAGAGGTGTTTGAGCGCGCAGGTGAGACTACAGGCAAGCTATACGATGGCGTTGAGCTGTTAGCCACAGTCGATTACATCACAGGTGATATCACTAAGCACAATGTTAGCCGTGGCACGTTCACGCTGACTTATGCGGGGTTAGTTGAGTCTAGTAGCGTAGTGGCCGCAGGTGACACCACAGTATCATTTCAACTTTCAGCAAACGAACCCAAGTTAAACACCTTCTATCTGCAAGTTGAGCGCATATCAGATAGGGCCATTGTTAGCGCGAGTGCCGATAGCAACGGCGTAGTGACTGGCGCAGGTATTAGCGGCACCATCACCAACGGCTTAGTTGAGCTGCTTTTTACTAACGCTGTGGACTTAACGACCTTGCGCTATGACATTACCGAGCAATATCGCCAGTTACCGCCTGCCGAAATTTATGGTTTAAATCCGCTGCGTATCCCCAATGAGGGCATTGTTGATATTTTCCGGCAATGGGGAACGGTTGCGCTGCAGCATACTCAATACCAACCCATTTCAGCCCCTGCAGTAGGGCAAAGCAAAAACATTCGTGCAGGGGCGCGTTTTACTGATATTACCGATGCCAATGGCGCTAGCCTTTGGACGCCAACCGATGAACATTTCACGGTAAACAAAGAGGCGGGCATTGTAACGTTAAACAGTGACTTTAGCGGTTTTACCGCGCCATTTGTCCTCAGCGATACCATTGGCGAATTGGCCTTGGTCGCCGTGGTTAACGATGCTGAATTACTGCTTTCAAACGAGTTAACTCAAGAGTACCCAATCAACTCGACCGTGGCCAGCGTGCAGATTTTAGGCGACTTGCAAGCCCGAGTTGGTCCCGTTCGCGATATGACCGCCTGGTCTAACAATTGGGCGTTAGACGGCGCACCCGCAACGGGAAGTCTCAACAGCGTCGATTTTCCAATTGAAGTCAGCAATGACACCGCCGTCAACGAAGAGTGGGTATTGCTGTTCACCTCAGAAAGTGCGTTTAGATGCATTGGTCAACGTATTGGACAGATAGCCACAGGCGACACCATAAATGACTTTGCCCCGATTAACCCACTGACTAACAGCCCGTTCTTTATCATTCGCGCTGCTGCATTTGGGGGCGGCTGGAGTGCAGGCGAAGCGCTGCGGTTTGAAACGATTGCCTCAGCTCAGCCGGTAATGGCATTAAGAACGGTGCAAGCAGGCCATAGCCAAGTTACCACCGATAAAGCGGTACTTTCGTTCCGTGGAAATGAATCATAGAAACATTTAATAGTCAGTCTAATTTAGTTAATTAAAATAAGGATTTTAAACATGGGATTACCAGCCAGAATTTATCGTTGGGATGATGAGGGGGCTCCTACAGTGGTAAGGGATACCCGGATGTCCGATATTATCAGTCTTTTAAAAAAATGTTTGATTGAAGGTTATGGTGAAAAAGAGGGGTTAGGCTGGTCACTAGCTTTTGATGATCCAGCCAACTTGAAAGTTGCATTTAGAAATTCAACCGAAGATGGTAGCGGTGGGTATTTTCAGCTTAACTCAAATAACAATGCAAACAGTGGCGAGATGATCGTTAGGGGGGGCATGGATATGACAGCGTTTGATACTTTTAATAAAGCCACCCCTTATTATGGCCTTAGATTTGCTACTTTTACGTCGAAGTGGTACCTAGTCGGAACTAGCCGAGGTTTTTATCTACACATTATAGATGATAGTGCTACTCATCCGGTGTTAAAAGATAAATACGTCCAAAACGCTATGTTTTTTGCTGGTGACATAGACTCATTCACCCCAAATGATCCTGGTGGCTTTATAGTAACAAGAGGGGCTACTTCAACCAGTTCAGTGACCTCATCTTACGCCTACGATACATTGTCGTAT
>NZ_JAKIKR010000003.1 GCF_023284025.1 Shewanella abyssi
CGACATATTGGATCCGATGCAAGCCGCAATAGAGTCGGTGTACATTGATGGCCGAAAAATTGATTTAAATAATCGTCATCAACAGCTTTATCAAAAGTACCTAAAGCGCTAAAATTCAAAGTTATAGCGCTAGTAAAATATTTTGATGAAAAAGTGCTCTTAATGAGCACTTTTTTTGAACACTCTTTTTTAGCCCAACAACTCATATAATAGGCACTCACGATGAAATACCTACTTCCAGCATCTCTCGTTCTTTTACTTAGCGCATGTGCGGGTGAATATGCCTTTAACAGTAACCTTGATAGCGATGCCATTAATGACTACTTCAAAGTATCTGATGTCACCCTCTATGAAGGAAGTGTTCAGCCTAGAGGGTCCTATGAAATAAAAGGCCTAGTTGAAGGCGAAACCTGTCAAATTGGTGACAATGATGCTCCCGCTTCTATCGTTGAAGCGCGCACCTTGGCTCGCCGTGCTGCTGCCGACAAACAGGCTAACGGTCTGGTGATTAAGAATTGTCTATTCATCGAAGAAGCTACGACCAACTGTGTGACTCGCGCTCTTTGTGTTGGCCAAGCCATTATGACCACCAGCGTACAAGAATAGCCACGCTTAAGCCCAAGAGTAATCAATGTCCTTTACTAATCAGATCCAAGCTGTCGCATATTGCCGCACGCCTTATAAACAGAAGTTTGGTATTCCACGCCAACCTGGCTTAGTGTCAGCCGCACATGGCTTTGTTGAACTTGTCGCCCCCTTTAATCAAGTTGATGCAGTGCGAGGACTTGAGCAATATTCTCATTTGTGGTTGTTATTCTGCTTTCATGAGAATTTGGCTCAGGGCTGGAAGACTACGGTTCGTCCGCCAAGATTAGGCGGCAATGAAAAGCTTGGCGTATTTGCCACTCGCTCAACTTTCAGACCAAATGGTATCGGCCAATCGGTGGTGAAATTGCATGCTGTGCATACCGACAATGGTAAAGTCAGACTTGAGATCTCAGGTATGGACTTACTCGATGGCACCCCTATCGTCGATATCAAACCCTATATTCCGTTCTCAGACTCCATTGAAGACGCACAGGGCGGCATAGCCCAAGATGCGCCGGAACTCGCCAGTGTGACATTTTGCGACACAGCCCAGCAGCAACTGGAGCAGTATCAGCAAAATCCCGCTTATCCACGCTTAGCCAAGCTCATTGAAGGCGTATTGGCCCAAGACCCTCGCCCAGCCTACAAAAAAGCAAAGCAAGACCCCAAGCTTTATCAAGTCGCCCTCTATGACTTAGATATACTGTGGAAAATGTTGCCACAAGGAATAGAAGTGCTTGAAATCATCCCTTCGCAAGTGGGCATATCTAATACCTCGGACACACCATAATGACGACTGCGGCTAAGCCTGATTACCAAACCCAGCATAAAAAACGTCTGTCCTATATGCCATGGCTGTATTTTTCGTTGAAAGAGAAACACCTCGCTTGGGCTAAACCTTGGCAAGATGAAGTACAAGCCCACTTTAGCGCCGTTGAAACAGTATTGATTGGCGAGAACTGCTTTATTGCACCAGAGGCAAACCTGTTTGCCGAGCCAGGACGCAACATTGAAATGGGTAAGCAGTGCATGATTGCCGCCGACAGTTTTTTACACGGCCCTATCACCTTGGGTGATGAGGTCGCCATCAATCATGGTTGTTCATTCGATGGCGGCCGTCATGGGATCACCATTGGTAACCAAACCCGTATCGCTAACAATGTCACCATCTATGCTTTTAACCACGGTATGGCACCCAATACCCCTGTCTACCAGCAAGCCTCTAACTCTAAAGGCGTGGTGATTGGTGACGATGTATGGATTGGTGCTCAAGCCGGCATTGTCGATGGTGTCACTATTGGGGATCACGCGGTCGTGGGTATGGGGGCTGTGGTTACTAAAGATGTTGCCCAGTACGCCATTGTTGCAGGTAATCCAGCAGGAGTGATTGGCGATAGACGGGATAAAACTTAAGCTTCTGGCATTACGCATTACGCAATTGGCATTATCTGCAGCGGGCTAGTGTTAGTTCGAGTCATTAGCTAATCAGATAACTTATAACTCTCACTGATGTTACTGCTCGTAGCTCACATTGTATCTAACTTGAACAAAATCGTTTACGTAAGCCTCTGACTGAGCATCTGTCAGCTTAACGACGTGGTCAATCTTGCCAAAAAGTGGAATGCCCTCACCTAATAGCAGCGGTACTTTGGTAATGATCATCTGGTTAATCAGTTTAAGATTTAAAAATGAGGTGATGGTCGAACCGCCGTCGATATACGCATGCTTTAAACCTCTGGCAGCGAAGTCCTGCATAAGCGCTTCTATTTCACCAGCATACATCTCAACCTTACCCAGCATATTCTCAGGTGGTTGCTTTACGGTTTTACTCAACACAATAATAGGCATATCGCCGTAAACCCACTGCGCTGGTGTGAGATCCATGCTGGATATCATCTCCATACATTTACGCCCCATCACCATACAATCAACAGAATTCATAAAGGCCCAAAAGCCCATATCTTCATCGCCCATATCAGCGTCGGTATTTCCAGCCGTATGTAGCCAATCAACACCGCCATCTGTAGTTGCAATATAACCATCGGCACTGGTCGCAATATAGACGGAACACTTTATCGCTGAGCTTTTCATATTCATTTACCTAAATTTTTAATTTAACCACGTTAAAGAGTACTCAGCAGGCTTCAAACGTATTACCAGCAGAGGTGAGTTACGTCATATACCTAGTTTAGAGCCATATTTCAAACAGATCAGGTTGAGAAAGCAAAAAGCCGCTTTAAATAGGCCGAAGAGCGAGATCTGCACCTGCGGTTATGCGCTGCAATATTGAGTAAAACCAACAATTTTAACGAATGTCGAAATGGTTAGGTGACATCACTTCAACAAGTGATAAAATAGCGCCCATTCAACTCAATTTTGGACACTCGGTAATGCGCGTAAGCAAGTACCTGCTATCAACTCAAAAAGAAACACCGGCTAATGCAGAAGTCATTAGTCACCAGTTAATGTTACGTGCGGGCATGGTCCGTCGTAATGCATCAGGCTTATACAGCTGGTTGCCGACAGGTTTACGTGTACTGCGTAAAATTGAAGCTATCGTTCGCGAAGAGATGAACAAGGCGGGTTCTGTTGAGATCCTTATGCCGATGGTTCAGCCTGCGGATCTTTGGGTTGAGTCAGGTCGCTTAGAAAAATTTGGTCCTGAGCTACTGCGTTTCCAAGACCGTCACAACCGTGACTTCGTTTTGGGTCCAACTCACGAAGAAGTGATCACTGACATCGTGCGTAAAGAGGTTAACTCTTATAAGCAACTACCACTGAACTTGTTCCAAATTCAGACTAAGTTCCGTGACGAAGTGCGTCCACGCTTTGGTGTGATGCGTTCACGGGAGTTCTTGATGAAAGACGCTTACTCTTTCCATTTAGATCAAGAAACCATGGATGAAACCTATGAGTCGATGTTCCAAGCTTATAGCAACATTCTGACTCGCTTAGGCTTATCATTCCGCCCTGTTTTGGCAGACACCGGTGCTATCGGTGGCAGCACATCACATGAGTTCCACGTGTTGGCTAACAGTGGTGAAGACTTAATTGCATACTCGACTGAGAGCGATTACGCCGCCAACATTGAAAAATGTGAAGCGCCGATGCCAACTGACACTCGTCAAGCTGCAAGCAGCGAAATGACGCTTGTTGATACACCTAATGCTAAAACAATTGCAGAGCTGGTTGAGCAACACGGCATTGCGATTGAGAAAACAGTTAAAACACTTATCGTTAAAGGCGCAACAAAAGCAGCGCCATTAGTGGCGGTTGTGGTTCGTGGCGATCACGACCTTAACGAAGTCAAAGCTGAAAAAATTGATGCGGTACTAGCACCATTTGAGTTTGCCGATGAAGCTGATATCCGTAAAGCGATTGGTGCAGGTCCGGGCTCAATTGGCCCTGTCGGTCTTGATATTCCAGTGTTTATCGACCACAGCGTTGCGGTCATGAGCGACTTTGGCGCGGGTGCTAACCAAGATAACAAACACTATTTTGGGATCAACTGGGAGCGCGACTTACCGACTGCACAAGCATTTGATCTGCGTAACATCATCGAAGGTGAGCCTAGCCCTTGTGGTAAAGGCACTATTGCCCTGCTTCGTGGTATCGAGGTCGGTCATATCTTCCAGTTAGGCAGCAACTACTCTGAAGCGATGCACGCTAACGTACTCGACCAAAACGGTAAGTCTAAGACCTTACTGATGGGGTGTTACGGTGTGGGTGTGAGCCGCATGGTTGCCGCCGCCATAGAGCAAAACCACGATGACCGCGGTATTATTTGGCCACAAGCCATTGCCCCGTTCACTGTCGGTATTTTGCCAATGAACATGCACAAGTCTCATCGCGTTAAAGATAGCGCTGAAAAGCTTTATCAAGATCTGACGGACGCTGGTTTCGAAGTCTTGTTTGATGACCGTAAAGAGCGTGCGGGCGTGATGTTTGCCGATATGGAGCTGATTGGCTTGCCAAATGTGGTTGTTATTGGCGACCGTAACATTGATAACGGCGTGTTCGAGTATAAGAATCGCCGTACTGGTGAGAAGCAAGAAGTGCCGTTTGAGCAAATTGTTGAGTTCTTAAAAGCACAACACGCTTAAGCACTGTGATATAAGCTTTTAAACTAGCTTTAGCTGTGACATTAAAACGCCGATGATGATTCATCGGCGTTTTTGTTTGCACTTTTTATTCCAGCAGCTAACGCTGGTCTTCAATCACAATACCATCGTCCGGCATACTGCCTATAGCCACTAAACTGACGTCACCAGAGAGTTGAGTCACCGCTCTAATTGTTTGTTGAATAGCTTTGATGTCGGTGGGAAGCTGTGCATCTTCGTCTACTTCACATAGTAAACACATCTTGTCATTACTATTTTCATGACTCACCACCAGCCTAACCCGCTTTATAGCACTATGGTAAAGTCTAATGCGTTCAACCTGCTCAGGGTGGATAAACAAGCCTTTTACTTTCGTGCTTTGGTCGGCGCGTCCAAGCCAGCCTTTAATCCGCATATTGCTGCGGCCGCACTCACTTGTGCTGTCTAACTGAGCGCTTAAGTCACCGGTCGCAAAACGGATCAGTGGATAGTTAGGGTTAAAACTGGTGATCACCACCTCACCCACTTCACCTGGGCTAACAGGCGCTAAACTACCGGGCCTGACAATCTCCAAAATAATATCTTCAGCCACGACTAACCCCGCATCCGCTACACTCTCAAAGGCAATCAGGCCGAGATCTGCAGTCGCATACGCCTGCTTAACCTCTATATCCGCCTCATGAAAGACAGCTTTAAGTGCAGGTGTTAATGCCTCACCACTGACTAGCGCTTTCTTGAATGACAATTTTTGCTGTTGAAGTTGCGCTTTATCGAGCAATATTTTTAGAAATGAAGGCGTGCCGCAGTAACTATTGGGTCTTAGGTTACTGATGATATCTAGCTGGATATCGGTCTGCCCAGGACCTGCGGGGATCACGCTACAACCGCAGGCTTTAGCACCTGAGTCCATAATAAAACCGCCGGGGGTAAGATGGTATGACAAACAGTTTTGCACCAGATCGCCAGCCCTAAAACCCGCCGCAAAAAAAGCTTGCCCCATACGCCACCAGTCATGCCCATCCGCTTCTGGCTCATAAATGGGTCCAGGTGATTGAAATATTCGGCCAATACCGTTCATGTTCGGCACCATGCCCGCAAATGGCATACTTGCCGCTTGCAGCTTAATTAAGTCTGACTTTCGGGTAATAGGCAGCGTAGCCAGCGCTGCGCGAGAGTTGACTTGGCTTAGATCTACATCAGCGAACACACGCTGGTAGTAAGCAGATGACTGCTCGGCAAAGCTTAGAAAATCGCTTAAGCGAGACATTAACCTGGCTTCTCGCCGCGCTGAAGATTGTTGCTCTTGTGCACTAAAAAATGACATGGGTATGGCTCCTATTACAACCAGCGTTTACGGCGCTTATAAGATTTCAGATTTTTAAAGCTCTTACGTTTTTCGTTGCCGCCACCAAGGTAAAACTCCTTCACATCTTCATTATTCAGTAGCTGCTCTTTACTGCCATCGAGAACGATTTTTCCTGACTCCATGATGTAACCGTAATTGGCCGCCTTTAGCGCATAGTTAGCATTTTGCTCCACCAGCAACATAGTGATCCCTTGATCACGATTAATCTTCTCAATAATGCCAAACACCTCTTTAACCAGCAGTGGTGACAACCCCATCGACGGTTCGTCTAAGCAGATCATCTTGGGTCGTGCCATTAATGCGCGCCCAATCGCTAACATCTGCTGCTCACCACCAGATAGATATCCCGCCAATCCCGTGCGCTCTTTCAGGCGAGGGAAGTAGTTAAACACCATGTCGATATCTTGATTTACCTGGCCATCATTTCGGGTATATGCACCAAGTTTAAGATTCTCAATCGTGCTCATATCCTCGATGATCCGTCGCCCTTCCATCACTTGAAAAAGCCCTGAGCGTACAACCTCGTCAGCATTTTTAGCATCAATCCGCTCACCCATAAAATGGATATCGCCGCGTGACACTTCACCATTTTCGGTCTTTAACAGACCGGAAATGGCTTTTAATGTGGTCGATTTACCTGCGCCGTTAGGCCCCAATAAGGTAACAATTTCGCCTTGAGGCACGTCGATGCTAACGCCACGTAGCACTTGAATAACATCGTCGTAAACCACTTCAATGTTGTTGATCGATAACATAGGGCTTTCAGGCTTTAACTGCACAGCTTGTGTCATAACTACTCCAACTTTCGATGTATTGCCTAGCAAGAAAACTCTGGCTTGCTAGGCTGTTAAACGGAATAAAACCAGTGGTTATGGCTTAGTATCCTAACCAATCAACGCGGCGTTCTATCGTTATCTGGTTCACTTTCTCAACACGTATATCACCACCATTAAAGTTACCTTTATAGATATTCACTTGGTTAATGCCACGGTGATCCTCAGGGGTCCATGTTGCCGCTAAGCACACGCCTTCTAACCCTTTTGGTACCCAGTTATCACGTACATACATGCCCTTTTTAACATTCTCGCCAGTGACACCGCCGTTGGCTTTTGCCCACTCCATCGACTCTTTCATAAAGTAGGTTGAGCACACACCGCGGATATAGTGATGTAGTCGCTCTTTACTACCTTCGCTGTCGGACATCTTTGATATTTCACGGACCAACTTCATCCCTGGTACATCATCAGTCCAAAATGGCGTCATGGTGGGGAAAATATAGTTTTTAACCCCCTCACCCGCCGCTTTAAAGACCAGCTTATCGCCGCCCCAAATATTCGACATAAACTGAATATCAGTGCCAACGGTGTTACAGGATTTAATTAGAGATAGCACTGAACCACCTAGGTTACCGATATAGCCGTAGTTTGTTTTCGAGCTTTTAAGGCTTAAACACTGGGCCTTAAAGTCACCTGGTTTCATTGAAATAACCACGGGTGGCTGAACATCAAAACCTAGCTCTGTGGCATATTCGCCGCAGGCCGCTTTCGGAGCGTTAGGAAATGGGTGGTTAGCGCCGATATGAGTAAATTTGGGCTTACCTTGACCACCTTTATTTTTCCAATCATCTGCTGCCCATTGCACCAGTCCACGACAAGCGTCAGAGTAAGATGCACCATAGAAAAAATTATACGGCGCAGGCCTTTTAGTGTTGGGGTTCTTGCCTTGAGGGTCCGTTAGGTGACCTGAATAGGATGCTGAAAAAATGGGGGTTTTATCTTTAGCCGCAAACGAGATCAGCGCTTCGGTATCTGCTGTGCCCCAGCCTTGCATTGCCACCATATTTTTACGCGATTGCCACTTTTTATAAGAGGCTATCGCTTGAGGCACCTTGTAACCGTAATCAATAGTTTCATACTCAAGCTTGGTGCCATCAATACCGCCATGGGCATTAATATAAGCCAGTGAATCACGTACACCATCAGCGTAAGGTTTGCCGACGAACGCGGTTGGGCCTGACATATCCGCTAAATGGCCAACAAAAATGACGTCCTCTGCCTGCGCTAAACCGCTGGCTGTTGTGGCTAAGCAAGCAAGGCTTGAGCCCAGTGCCCATTTTAGGTATTTCACTTTATTTAAACCGCTATTATCAGTATTATTATGCATCGTTATTATCCTTCAAATGTTCAGTCAACGTTGAAAGCTGTATACCGCACTTGTTACAGCTCGATAAAAATTAGTAAGCAAATGGATAGAATTTCCAGTAGTTCTTAATCTGCGCCCAACGATGGGCAAGTCCTTCTGGTTCGAAAATCAAAAACAGGATGATGACCAGTCCAATCGCCATCTCTTTGATATAGGCTAAACCGTCGGTCACCATGGGGATGTCACCCCAGGGTGTGTACTGCATCAGGCTGACCACGGTTTCCAGCATTTCGGGCAGAAGCACCATAAACACCACCCCCATCAAGGTGCCCTTAATCGAGCCAAGTCCGCCAATAATCACCATGGCGAGAAATTGAATCGACATTAAAATGGTAAACCCCTCTGCTGAGACATAGCCCAAGTAGTGCGCATATAACGCGCCACCAATACCGGCGTAAAATGAGGAGATCCCAAAGGATAACAGGCGATATTTATTGAGTTTTACGCCCATTATTTCAGCAGAAAGGTAGTGGTCACGTACCGCGACAAAGGCACGCCCATCTCGGCTACGCATCAAGTTGCTGCCCCAGATGTACATAAACACCAAGGCAAAAAGTGCAATGTAGTAAAAGCTCTGATCGGTGTCGAATTCAAATCCAAATAGATTAATAGGCGCAGCCATCGAACCTGAGGACCCACCAGAGAACCAATTAGCTCGGGCAAAAAAGTCCTCAATGATAAACTGAGCCGCTAAGGTCGCTATCGCCAAATACAATCCCTTAATCCGTGCCGCGGGCATACCAAACATCATGCCAACTGCCATGGTTAGAAAACCGGCTAAGGGGATACAAAGCACTACCGGGATTTGAAAACTGGTATTTAACCAGGCCGAGGCAAATGCACCGAAACCAAAAAATGCGCCATGACCCAGTGAGATCTGCCCAGTAAATCCGACCAGTATATTGAGCCCTAATGCCGCTATACCGAGGTAAGATATTTGAATGAATAGGGTCAGGAAATAGCCGTCCAGCACTAAAGGTGCACCGCAAGCAATGGCAATGACCGCTATCATCATTAGCCGAATGGTTTTGGTTTCAAATATGGTATTGTCGGCTTTATAGCTGGTGCGGAAATCACCGCACGGACGCATCGCTAAGCTAGACATAAAAACTCCTTAAACAAAAATGGGCGAAAGTAAGTAACTTAATAAGTAACTAATGAATGAGACTTAAATTCGCTCGATATCACGAGTACCAAACAGGCCGTAAGGTTTAAACCAAAGGATGATCAACAGTACATAAAACGGCGCTATGTCATACATATTGCCGATATGCAGATACTGGCTATCGAAGAATTCGGCTACGTTTTCAAGAACACCAATAATGATGCCACCGACAATCGCGCCAACAATCGAGTCGAGCCCCCCTAAAATGACCGCAGGAAAGACCTTGATACCGATAGAGGAGAGCGAATCTGAGACACCATTGACCATGCCGATCACCACTCCTGCGGTTGCAGACACTGTGGCTGCAATTCCCCAACTCATGGCAAAAACGTGTTTAACCGATATGCCTAAGCTTTGGGCCACCTGCTGGTCAAATGCCGTGGCGCGCATTGCCAAACCATGCTTAGAATATTTAAAGAAAAAGAAGAAACTGACCATAATGATGAGGGCTATCACGGTACTCATTAGGTAAGCAAACTCGATATTGAGCCCAAATATAGCGATAGATTCGGTATCGAAAACCCGAGGATAACTCTGGGGCGATACGCCAAAGATCCACTTAGTCAGAGACTGGAAGAAAATCGACAGACCTATGGTCACCATGATCACCGAGATAATCGGTTCACCAATCATCGGACGCAGCACTATCATCTGTAACACGACGCCAAATACCGCCATAAAGCAGAGGGTGAGGAAAAAGCCTAAGAAGAAGGGCAGCTCCAAGTACACCAATAATGCCCAGCATACCCAGGCCCCAATCAGCAAAAACTCACCTTGGGCAAAGTTAACAATCTGGGTAGATTTATAGACTAAGACAAAGCACATCCCCACCACACCGTATAACAGACCGACAATCAGTCCATTGATGATTAGCTGTAGCAACAGTTCAAAATTCATGAGGCTCTCCTTTGAGCAAGATCAGTGTCCAACGCTGCGCTAGCATCAATAACGGTAGCCACGTTTAACTGGGTTTTAATACGAGATGTACTGCCATCTTGGAAGGTGATCACAGTATCAATATCAACATGGGGCTTATCGCTATAGATAGACTCGATGATGTCAGCGTACTTGTCTGCAATCACGCCGCGGCGTACTTTACGAGTACGGGTAAGCTCACCATCATCGGCATCAAGCTCTTTATATAACAATATGAATTTATTTATTTTTTGCGAGTCAGGCAGCGATTGGTTAACGATTTCAATCTCTCTGGTCAGCTGCTGATAAACCTCGGGTAAACTCGACAAGTTGGTGTAGTTGGTAAATGAGAGTCCTTGCTGTTCAGCCCATTTTGAGACGATGCTAAAGCGGATACACAAGATGGCAGAAAGGAAAGGTTTGTCTTTACCGAGAATCACGGCTTCACCAATAAACGAAGAGAACTTCAATTTGTTTTCAATATATTGCGGTGAGTATTGGATCCCGTGACTGGTTTTAGCCAGATCTTTGATTCTGTCTATCACCACAAGATGCCCTGAAGGCTTGAAATAACCGGCATCTCCCGTATGCATCCAGCCATCTTTAACGTCTTCATCAAAGGCGGCTTGGTCGCCTAAATAACCATTGAACATTCCCACTGTTTTGGCGATGACTTCTCCCACCCCTTCACTATCGGTATTGATCACCTGTAATTGAGCGGTGTCGAACGCCACGCCGACGCTGTCATAGTCGACATCATCTTGATGATGAATGGTATAGGCGCCGCACATCTCTGTTTGGCCATACAGCTGACGCAATGGCACCCCAATACTCTGGAAGAATTTAAAGGTATCGGGCCCCATTGCAGCGCCGCCAGTTGCGGCGGACTTTAGAAACGAAAAACCTAATCTGTCACGTAATGCTTTCATTAAAATGGCATCCGCGAAGGTCGAGCGTTTTCCCTTAGCAAGGGCGTTTTTGGCACGTTTCATCGCAAACTCAAATAACCTCTTTTTCAGCGGCGTGGAATCCATCATCCGCGCTTGAACATCGGCTAAGATCCCCTCCCAAACACGGGGAGCCAGCAGCACAAAGCTTGGACCAATTTCGCGAAGATCCGCCATCATGGTTTCTTGCTCTTCGACAAAGTTAACGATTTGTCGGGCGATTAACGCCTGCCCTACTGCATATACCTGCTCCATAATCCAAGGCAGAGGCAGTACTGACACATAGTTATCACCAGGTTGGCGAGGATCGGCGCGCAGATATGAGCAGCAATGTTCGATAAACTTACTGCCTTGGAGTAAGACGATTTTAGGCTTTGAAGTGGTACCGGAAGTGGTGCAATAGATGGCGATGTCCTCAGGTTTTCCGGCATCAACGAGTGCGTCGTAGCTTTGCGGGTTTTGCGTATCTAAGCGCTGCCCAGTCTTATAGACGTCTTCGATGTTGATTAAGCGTGGATCGCTATATTTACGCATCCCTCTTGGGTCGCAATAAACAATATATTTTACCGCCGGGATTTGGTCGCCGAGCTCAAGCAGTTTGTCACACTGCTCTTCATCTTCCGCTATCACCACCTGGGCATTACTGCGATTAAGTAGATAGGCGACCTCTTCATGCATTGAGTCTTGATAGATCCCTAGCGAATAACAACTTAATGCATGGGCGGCAACTTCTCCCCAAACCCACTCGGGTCGGTTATCACCGAGTAATGCAATCGTCGCTTCAGCTTCGATACCCAAATGACGCAGAGTCAGTGACAGCCACTTCACACGGTTGTGATAATCGAGCCAGCTAAATTCGCTCCAAATGCCAAACTCTTTCTCACGCATGGCAATGTCATCACCCCACAACGTGGCGTTATGGCGTAAGATTTTTGGAAAGGTATCCATGTCGCCCATTTCAAAGCGATTTGCCGATGACTGATTGTCCGTTTTCATTAGCCCACCTCTTGTAATTGCTCATTGTCATCTAAGCCTAAATAGGCCTGTCTAACGTGCTCGTTGGCCATCACCTCATCGGGTAAACCACTGATGAGCTTCTTACCAAAATCGAGTACCATCACATGATGAGAGATGTCCATAACAACCCCCATATCATGCTCAATCATGACAACGGTAATGCCAAACTCTTCGTTGAGATCCAAGATATAGCGCGCCATATCCTCCTTCTCTTCTAAGTTCATCCCGGCCATGGGTTCATCTAATAAAATCAGCTTGGGATTGAGCGCGATAGCGCGGGCTAATTCGACGCGCTTGCGCAGGCCATAAGATAGGGTGCCAGCAACCGATTTACGCACGTGGGATATATCAAGAAAATCGATGATCTCTTCCACCTGACGACGATGTTTGAGTTCCTCTTTTTGCGCGGCAGATGCCCAATAAAGTGGTCCGGTTAACCAGTTGTTTTTCATCTGGTGATGTCGGCCAACCATGATGTTGTCGAGGACCGACATATGACCAAATAGAGCGAGATTTTGAAAGGTGCGGCCTATGCCCAAATCGGCGCGATCATTTGGGCGTAAATGGGTCACCTCTTGGTTATCAAATTGGATGCTGCCCTCAAAGGGACGGTAGCGACCTGAGATACAATTGAGCATTGAAGTCTTGCCTGCACCATTTGGGCCGATAATCGAAAACACTGCGCCTTTCTCAACTTCGAAACTCACTTCGGTTAATGCTTTAACACCACCAAACGCCAGTGAGATCTGATCAACTTTTAATATTTTATCTGTCACACCCATACTCCTTTAAACTGCACATACCGCTTTAATCGTTACGCTCAAACCAGCTTGAGCATTAGCGTTAAACGACTGTCATGGGTAACCAATAACGGGATTTACCAACATTACGATGCACGATTCAGCGATGGCAGATGAGTAAGCTCAACTGCCATATAACGGCTAAAGTGCGTAACGGAATGAAAGCTGCGCGTAGTCTGAGTCGACATCTTGGTCGCCAATTTCAAAATTGCCGACTTCGATACCAATCGCTAGCTGTGGTGTTAAGTTTTGAAATAAGTTGACGCTCCACTGGCTGCGCTCCGCGTCGGCGATATCAGTTTCAACACGGCCATAAAGTACGGTGCTTCTCAATGTATCGGTCCAGTAGTGACGATATGCCGCCAAATAAGAAGTGGTACTTTCGACCTCCTCGCCAATTAAATCACTCGCGGCACCGACACCCACATAACGGCCGATTTCACCTTGATGGAATTGAAAACGCAGATCATCTTTACCAAAGGTTTTGAATCGTCCCGCTATAGAGCCGCCAACCGCTGTTTCGCTATTACCTTCTGTCGTATTTAGACTGCGACCAAGTGCAGATATTGAGATGTTGCCCCAATCGCCTTTGAAGTTATAGCGAGCAACCACATCGGGAAGATCATCATTAGCGGTGTCACCACCGACGCTCTCAGGGTTTTCTATCGAGACTTGAAAATCACCGATGTCGTAGCGAACCTGTCCTTGACGAATAAACGCAAGACCCACAGTCGCACCAGCAAAGTCAGCCGTTTCAGGAATTGCACTGGTGTTCATAAAGGTGGTCCAGGTTTGACCCACAGTTAAACCATCATACTTAATAAACGCATGACGTAATCTTGGATTAGCAGAGTTCGATACCACCTGATTACCGCCACCACCGAGAAAGTCCATTTCAATGAAACCCATCACGTCGCCATGAACATATTTAGTATTAAAACGTGATTCATTGGCAAAAATTCGAAATTGAGATGCACTCTCTTGTAGTGGCGCACCGGTACCAATCCAAAAGTCACGATAACCAACGTCACCGCTGACATAGCGCGCATCGACTTTAATGTAACCACCGAAGGTTAATTTTCCATCTTCACCAACTTCAAATTCATAACTCGCCGCTGCGGAGCCTGCTAATAAACACAATGAAGCCGCCAATGTAATTTTTTTAATTTTTGAAATGAGCATTTTTTATCCCCTTTAATGTCTGCACTCAAGATGAAGAAATAAAGGGATTTACTCAATTATGTATTGGTATTAGTACGGTAGTCTTAATACGTTAGCTGCAATACAGACGGATTAATCAATCAGTATTAATACCGATTGATTAAGACTTAAGTCGATAACCCTTACCGACCAAATACAATCAAAATATGTTATGTTAATTCCTATAACAATTAAGGGTTACCTCGCCTATTCACGCGGGGATTTCCTAATAAAAAGGTATGACGACAGCATGTTTCCTAATTGGCTATTAGTGACTATTAGTATTAGCTATATTGGTTTGCTTTTTTTGATGGCGTTTCTGGGTGATAGATACCGAGACAAGCTGTTTAAGCAGCAACATACAATCATCTATTCGCTATCTCTAGGTGTCTACTGTACCTCCTGGGGATTTCTGGGTACTGCGGGTCAAGCGGCGAGTAATTCGTTCTCATATTTACCGGTTTATATCGCTCCGATATTACTGTTTATGTTCGCTTGGCCTTTCATTCAGCGCATCATCCGCGTCTGTCTCAAACTCAATATTACCTCTATTGCAGATCTATTAGCGGCGCGGTTTGGTAAGTCACAACTGTTAGCGATGGTTGTCACCTTTGTCGCCCTCTTTGGCACCTTGCCGTATATCGCGCTGCAGCTAAAAGCCATTGTGAACTCCTATGAAATTTTAAGACAAGATCAGCTATTATCATCTTGGCAACTCGGCCTTGTTGTCAGCTTAATTTTGGCCGGGTTTACCATCATCTTTGGCGTTAGAGCCATTGATGTCACCGAACGCCATCCAGGGATGATGCTTGCTATCGCCTTTGAGTCTTTCGTCAAGCTTATCGCCTACCTCACCATTGGTATTTTCGTGTCTTTCTTTCTGTTTGATTCACCAATGGATATTTGGCGCCAAGCGACCGAAGCTTCACCGGTAACCACGGAGTTTACCTACCCCAATATGGTGTCGATGTTTGGATTGCTGTTTATTGTTATGTCGGCATTTCTCTGTCTACCGCGACAGTTCCAAGTACTCATTGTTGAACTTAAAGAGCAAAAACATGCCATTTGGAGCCGCTGGACCTTTCCAATCTATATCCTAGTTTTTGCTTTTTTTGCCACGCCGTTAGGCCAAGCTGGCAATATTCTCTATGGCGACTCGCTGCAGAGCGATGCTTATGTGCTGTTTCTCCCCGCTTTTAGTGGTGAGGCTTGGCTTGGACTATTTAGTTTTTTAGGGGCGATATCTGCTGCCAGCTCAATGGTGATCATCTCAACGATTGCGCTGAGTACCATGCTGAGTAATGAAGTCGTTTTCCCGACACTTTTTAAAGTGAGCAACATACAGAGTAGCGATTTTCACAAATTTCGTTCTCATCTGCTGAATATTCGTAAAGGGCTAATTCTATTTGTTATTTTCCTAAGTTATGGCATGTTTCTGTTAGCACCACCCGATACGCTAGCATCATTAGGAGAGGTCGCATTTGGCGCTATCGCGCAAATTGGCCCGGCCCTGTTTGCGGCTTTTCTATGGCGAAGAGTCACTCTCATTGGCGTATTGGCAGGCATCATTTGCGGTTTTTCACTGTGGTTAACACTCAACTTATTGCCGCAGTTAGGCCTGTATAACCACCCATTTTCCACTAGCGAATACTCAATGACGACGATGGCGACTCTGGTAGGGCTATTTGTCAATATCTCTATGATATGGATAGTCTCTTCGTTTACCCGCCAAAGTGTTCATGAGCAGATGCAAATAGCCCATTTTATTGAACGCCCGCCTCTAGGGAAGCTGCAACCCACGGTCGCTAAATACATCAATCCGACCGAGTTAGAGTTATTAGTCGCTCGCTTTGTCGGCAAAGATAAGGCCGCACAAGGATTTCACGCTTTCTTCTCAACTCAAGAGCAGCCTATAGCCGATAAAACCACTCACAACCAAGCACTCATCTTCTATACCGAGAATATGCTCGCCAGCGTCATGGGCTCAGCTTCTGCGCGACTGGTGATATCTTGCGCGCTCAATGGCCGTGATATTGCTATCGAAGATATGGCCCAGTTAGTCGAAGAGGCCTCTAGCCACCGCACCGAATTTAGTCGTTCAGTGCTACATAGCGCGATAGAAAATGCCAGTGAAGGGATCTCTGTGATCGACAGAGAACTCAATTTAGTCGCCTGGAATCAACACTATTTAAAGCTGTTTAATTACCCAGAAGATCTTGTTTATATCGGCTGCCCCGTCAAGCAACTGATTGAATTTAATCTGAGTCATGACCACCGATTTAAACATGATTTAGCACTGCAAGTTGAACGCCGTTTAGCTTATCTTCGCCAAGGCAGTCGCCACAGTACAGAGCGGCTGCAACCCGGTGGTAGAACCATCAGAATTGAAGGCAATCCAATACCGGATGGCGGCTTTGTGATGATATTTTCTGATATCACCATGTATCGAGAAGCTGAAAAATTACTCAAAGAAAAAAATCTCGATTTAGAAGCCAGAGTCTATGAGCGTACCAAAAAACTAGAGCAAGCAAACCTTAGCCTTGAGCATTCTAATCAAGAACTGGCAGTGGCGTTACAAAAGGTGGAACAAGCACACCAAAAGAAGAGTCAATACCTAAAAGCCTGTAGTCACGATCTACTGCAACCGTTATCAGCGGCAAGGTTGTTCTCCTCTGCTTTTGTGCAAAATGGTCAGCTCTCCAGCAAACAAAAACAACAAATGGGTTATATCGACAACTCATTGCAAGTGGCCAATGAACTGCTGCTGGACTTAAACGAAATATCTCGCATAGAAAGCGGCACCATAGTGCCGGATATCACCGAGTTTGCCTTGCAGGAGGTGATAGATTCACTGGTCGATGAGTTTGGTGCGATTGCAGCAACAGAAGGTGTAAAATTCAAACATATTAATACCCAACTGTGGGTCAGCAGTGACAAAGTACTGCTTAGACGTATCTTGCAGAACCTTGTCAGCAATGCATTTAGATATGCGGGTAAAGGTAAAATTTTGTTGGGATATCGTCGCATGCAAGGCAGTATATCGATTCAAGTCGTCGATGATGGCCCTGGGATCCCCGCCGAAAAACAGGCCGTCATTTTTGAACAGTTTACTCGGTTACAGCACTCGGGTCATGAAGGTGTTAATGGACTCGGATTGGGCCTCAATATTGCGCAGGGTTTAGCTTCGTTGTTATCGCATCAATTAACGCTCTCTTCAAAAGTTAATCGCGGCAGTATCTTCAGCCTGCAGTTAAAAACGGTTTTAGCAAAGGCTGCGCCTGTCATTGAGCCCCCAGCTGACATCCTGACCCTGAATGGCGTTCACGTATTGTGTGTTGATAATGACCCCAATGTCCTCGCCGGGATGGTTGAATTGCTCCATGGTTGGAAATGCCATGTCTATCAAGCGGGATCAGCACTGCAAGCCAAGGCGCAATTTTCAAAACACGCCCATAAAATTGACATTGTATTGATGGATTATCAGCTTGAAGATAATCAAAATGGGTTGGATTTAATGGCTGAGCTGCAAGGCTTATCAGACCTACCCGTTCCCGCCATTTTGATCACCGCGACCATTGACGAAGCTGTCGTCAATAGGGCCAAGGAGCAAGGTTATGCTTACCTACGCAAGATAATTAAGCCTATCGCGTTACGTGCAGTGATGAGCGCCACGTTAGCAACAAGCTTACGGACAAACTATGCCGCATCGGCGACGACTCATTTCAGTACTGAAGAGGAGAAATAAGCCAACAAGGGAATGTCGGCATAATGTGTAAAACCATCGACAATATGCTCTATCAACATTTTGCTAAGCAGTGAGTGGCGTCTTATCCAGTTGTAGCTGACTCATGGCAATAACCGCTTGAGTGCGTGTATGCACCCCAAGCTTTAAAAAGATGGCACTGGCATGGGCTTTAATGGTGGCTTCAGAAAGCCCCAACTCATAGGCAATTTGTTTATTGAGGAGACCATCTGCAAACATCATCAAGATGCGATGTTGTCTCGGTGACAAGCTGATAATTTTGCTGATCATACTATCGGCTTCTATTGCTTCAATATTACCGCATCCCGCAGGCATCCACTGTTGGCCTGCAAGTATCGCTTTAATCGCTTTGACCATAATGTCGACCGACGTTGATTTAGGAATAAATCCCGCCGCCCCAAACGACATACTCTTGCCTACAGTGACTTTATCTTCTTGCCCTGAAATCACCACAACGCCCATTTGAGAGTGGCAATTACGAATATTGACTAGGGTATTAAACCCATGAGCTTTTGGAATATTAAGATCAAGTAACAGTAGATCAGCATCTTGTTGCTGCAATATTTCATCGAGCTCTGCAATCGTCTCGGCTTCAAACAAGCTCACATTATCAAAGTGTGTGGTTAATATATTGACCAGTGCTTGTCTAAATAATGGATGGTCATCTGCTATTATTATTTTTAGTGGCTGTGACATGTTCGAACCCTCAAATTTACATTTTTTTAGTCTACTCCATTACCTCTTATTATCAACTCGTAACGATTCTTCTACCCTGCTGACAAATGCAAATTTAACACTTTAATTACAATTGGATAGCATGATAACCACCGTTAAAACCTCATCATTGCCCAGCAACAACATAGACTTATTAACTAGGTTAATCTAACTAAAGACAAGCAAGTTCTCAGCTGAAAAATATATCAGCACACTAATCTTGTGGTAAAGCTTGTACATAAAGCGACTCTCACATATTCTAAATTATGGGATAGTTTTCCAATACGTTCTATTTTTCAATTGATAAGGATCGCCAATTTGCCAGATAAAATAGCATTAGTATTGGGTGGTGGTGGTGCAAGAGCGGCTTATCAAGTTGGTGTTCTCAAAGCTATCGTACAGTTTTACCCGCGTAATCACGGGATCCCATTTAAAATTGTCTGCGGAACATCGGCAGGCGGAATAAACGCCATCTCTATTGCGACTCATGCATCCTGTTTTCATTTAGGCGTTCGTAAACTCGAATGGGTTTGGCGTCATATTCATGCAAAAAAAGTCTACCAAGCTTCTATCAGTGGAGTATTAAAACACTTAAGTAAAATGGCGCTAAAAGGG
Source organism: Shewanella abyssi (assembly GCF_023284025.1). Taxonomy (GTDB): domain Bacteria; phylum Pseudomonadota; class Gammaproteobacteria; order Enterobacterales; family Shewanellaceae; genus Shewanella; species Shewanella abyssi. Next base: position 19,393 of record NZ_JAKIKR010000003.1, read on the forward strand.
GTTCAAAGTGATGGTGCCTCACGTAGCGCAGGAAGCCTGTTTAACAGTGAACCATTAAGAGGTTTGCTTAATGACCTGATTAGTTTTGAGCGCATTGGTCGCAACATTAGTAGCGGCGCACTCGATGCCGTTAGCTTAGATACCTCTTGCTACAACAACTCTCGCTCGGTCACCTTTTTTCAAGGTAACCCCCTTATCGAAGATTGGCAGCGGGCACGTCGCTGCGGCCAGCGCACCCGCTTGAACACAGACCATCTATTGGCGAGCTCAGCCATCCCCTTGATCTTTCCATCAGTAAGGCTAAACCAAGAATACTATGGCGATGGCTCCGTCCACCAGCTGGCACCATTAAGCAGCCCTATCCATTTAGGTGCTGACAAAATAATGGTGATCAATTTAGAAAGCCCCCATAAAGTGCAACCCAGAGAACTAGAGCACCATCCTAAAACCGCTACCATTGCAGGCCATCTGCTCGACACCATATTTTCAGACACATTAAACAGTGATTTAGAGCGGCTAGAACGGATCAATAGCACCTTGTCACTCATTCCAGAACAGAGCCGTAAAGGTGTGCCGTTAAAGCAGATTGAAACATTAGTGATTAAGCCCAGTGAAGACTTAAGTGTGATTGCTTCACGTTATTTTCAAGATATGCCTATTGCAATCAAAATGATGATGAAAGCTTTAGGGATCAATGAGCATTCTGATTCTAGTGTCGGCTCATACCTGTTATTTGAGCAGAGCTATTGTAGCGCGCTAATTGAGCTGGGTTATGAAGATGCAATGTGCCAAATTGATGAGATCAAAACGTTTTTTGCTATTGAATAATGCCTAAACTTGCTCACTGAGTAAGCAATCGGCTCCAGCCTTGCTCCTCCGTCAAAAAGTAGCCCCTGATTAACCTGCTGTCGTTGTTGATACTAAATTGACACTTAATACTTAAGTAATATGGTATCGACCACGCTTTTGCCCCACTCTTGGTAGATTTTAGCGCCAGGATGAAAGCCGTCAACAGCCATGAATTCAGGTTGCAGTGCTGCGCCAAAGTCGAGCAATATAAACTGAGCTGACATTGCTAATCGATTTAATTGCTGATTAAACTCATCACTGCGTTTACCCAAGAACCAGCGCAAAGGTTGTGGTAATGCTGGGAAGCCGCCCATCGGCGGCACCTGAGTTAGGATTAACTGACGACACTTCACCTCTGAAGTTAAAAACTCAATAAGCTCTGATTGTTGCTCACTCCACTGGGCAGCTGAGATTGGACTCAGTACATCATTAACCCCAAGTGACACCACCACAATATCAAAACTAAAAGGCTGTTGATGATGCTTCTTTTTAAGCATGTTGAGCGTCTGTTCTGTGTTAGAACCTGACTTTGCCAAGAGCTGCCAAGACACATTAAAGTGAGCGGCTAACCCTGCAGTCACAGTGCCACTGAGTGCTTGCTGTTGCCGATTAACGCCAACACCTGCTGCGGCAGAATCGCCTAAGACCAATAAGGAAACTTCAGGCCCAACACCGATTTGGCCCACGCGTTCTCCTGCGGCCTCGGGCAGTTTAGGGGTATTTTTCTTAACTAACCGCCCTTGAATAAACATAAGCGGCAATAACAAAATAAATATAACGTTGTGCAAAAGTCATCTCCCAGACAAATCTCTTAAAATCAGCCCTGCAGTAAATAGGTTTCGGCTTTCTCTATTCGTCTTGGTTTGCCCAGTAAAATAAGAATGTCACCGGATTTTATCTGCCAGTCGAACTCAGGATTTTCCACTTCTGCGCCCGCTCGCCTAACGGCGCGTAGCTCGACTCGTAGTTTCTCCCAAGGGATATCGGCTAATGTCTGCCCAACGGCATTCGCGCCTTTCGGCAATGCTACTGCGTGTAGCAATTCAAGGGTAAAGTCCGTTTCAGCGCCGGAGAAAAAGCCATGCAAATACTGATAGTGGTTACGACGCTCAGACTCCAAGCGTTTTAAGATTCTCGCTAGCGGTACACCACATTGATACAGCACCTGTGAGACCAGCATTAAACTGCCCTCTAAGCTTTCTGGGATCACTTGGCTTGCACCAGCTTGCTCTAGCTCTTCCATGCAAGAATCATCACGAGTGCGCACTAGGATCTTGGCCTCTGGTGCCAACTGGCGACACAAGGGCAATACTTCCTCTAAGATGCGCTCACTGCTAAAGGTGATTACAATTAGCTTAGCGTGCCTTACATGTGCTTGTTTAAGGATACTGCGCTTACAAACATCGCCAAAATACACGGGTTCGCCCGCGGCTCTGGCCTCTGACACCCGTTTAGGGTCAAGGTCGAGTACAAGATAGGGGATAGCTTCGGTTTTCATAAACCGTGCAATCGTTTGCCCAACACGGCCGTAGCCGAGGATCAGCACAAGATCGTCAGCCGTATCGGCATTAACAACGATGGGTTCACTTTTTTCAAGCTTAGGTTTAAGTCCTTGCAGCACTCTTGCAATATCGACACTATGGCGAACCAGCCAAGGAGCAAACGCCATGGATAGCACGGCAACCATCACTAAGGTGGTACTGGTTTTAACGTCAAGCAACTGATAATTAACCGCTAACGCTAATACTACAAAACTAAATTCACCCACCTGAGCTAAACTAAGGGCCGTTGAAACCGAGACTCTAAATGACTCTTTAGCCAGTTTTAACAGTGAAAAAACCACTAATGCTTTACCTAAAATCACCGCGATAAGCACTAAAATGATCTGCCACCAAAACTGTGCTACCAGCTGAAAGTCGAGCAACATACCAATAGAGATAAAAAACAATCCCATCAACAGATCTCTAAAAGGGCGAATATCAGCTTCTAACTGGCGACGATACTGGCTTTCACTTAACAGCATACCGGCCATAAAGGCGCCTAACGCCATAGATAAGCCTAACCATTGGGTAATTGCCCCAGTGACTAATGCCACTACCAGTGTTGATAACACAAACAACTCATTTGAACGTGAGCGCGCCACTTCATCAAACAGTCTTGGTAAGGCCCATTTACCAAAAGCCATTAGAGCAATAAAGGCTAAGATACCTTTTAACAATGCGTAAGCCACATCACTCAACAATAATGGTGCACCGTCGTTAGCCAACAGCGGTAATAGAATCAATAACGGTACTACAGCAATGTCTTGGAACAACAGTACACTGACCGAAAGTTCGCCATGACGACGCCTTAACCAGCCTTGCTCATTGAGTAGCTTCAATACTATCGCGGTTGAAGATAACGCAATAGCCGAACCAACCACTATGGATTCAGTCACACTTAAATTACACAGCAGAGCAACGACCATACTCAGTGCTGCGGTCACTAGCACTTGGGCGCTACCCAAGCCAAATACCGTTCTACGCATTGCCCACAGTCGAGGTAGTGAAAACTCCAGACCTAGGCTAAACATCAATAACACCACACCGAGCTCTGCCACGGATTGCATTTGATGTTGTGAAAACCAATGAAAACCGCTTGGACCACTAATAATCCCGGTTACCAAATAAGCTAAAATTGCGGGCAGGCCGGCACGCCTGAGTATGGCAATAGAGATGATTGCCACCACCAGCATGAGCAATATTTGAATCAGAAAGCTGTGTTCCATGCGCGTGATTTACTCCTTGTCAAAATGCTGTCACTGAAAAATACACTCCACTAATAAACAGAGTAACTGAATGACAAATAAAGACAAATATTATTACCGAACGTTTCGGCACAATTATTGCTAGGTATTCAGTTAGTCATGCCGCTAATTAATTTGGAGTAGAGAATATGGAAATTGGTCTAGCGCCCAAGTTTTTTCCTAACGAATATCGTGTACAAGCTGATGTTGAATCGGCTTACTCGCTAGATCTTGATCTCGTCAATATTATCCAACAACTACACCAACACTTAGACCCGCGGACGGTGTTTGCCTGTTTCGGAAAAATCATGGGGCAATACTTGCCGCTTCACGGCGTACAGCTCACTTATAAGCAATACCATTTTAACTGGGGTCGTCAAGGTGGCTATTCAATTGAGCAGCACCTCGCACTCGCTGACACCAGTGTAAAAGTTAACTATAACCTAAAAGCCCCTTTGATGCCGTCGCAAGCTCAACGTTTAAATCAGCTGCAAGGCTTGGTGTTACAACCATTATTTAATGCTATTCAGTTTCAAGAAATATCAAAGCGAGCCATGTTTGATGCACTCACCAATTTAGGTAATCGTCACTACTATCTTGAGCAAATAAAGAAAGAGATCGCCCGAGCCCAACGATGCCATAGCGATTTTTCTTTAGTCACATTGGATCTTGATAACTTCAAACAGCTCAATGACCGCTACGGCCATCAACTTGGCGATAACACACTGGCTGCATTCGCTCACATGCTAACTACTGTGATTCGAGATACCGATCAAGCTTTTAGGATTGGTGGTGATGAATTTACGATATTGGTACAAGGGGACGCACAAGCAGCAGCGATTCTTTGTCAGCGAATTTTAATTGCAGTAGATGACCATACTGACTTAGCGGACTACCAAGTCAAAACCAGCTTAGGTATTGCACTGTGGCTGCATAATGATACAGAGCAGAGCTTGTATCAAAAATCTGATAGCGCTCTGTACCAAGCAAAAGCGGCGGGAAGGCAGTGTTATAGTATTTTCCAGCCTACTGACGCATAGATCATAGACGGCAGCAACAACGACGAATCGTTAACTTGTCTCAGGGGAATTTAACGGCTCAACACTTAACACTTAGGCCCTGTTCATTTTCAGCACAAACAAAGGCTTTCTCATTCCAATAACCGATCGCACAAACTAATTTTCCGTCATAACACAATAACGGTACCGTTGATCTTGTCCACGGTGGCACTGCAAATTCTTGCCAAAGTTTCTTTAGTTCTCGGCCTTTACTGCGATGTTGTGGTTGACAACGGGTACTGCCAGGCAAAGCAAACTCAATGGTAACCTCTTCATCAGCACGGGGTAAACGCACTCCTGAGTTAGTGGCTAACGTCGCTTTAACAAGCTTTTGATGACCATAAGTTACCCCCGTTGCTAATAGTTCATCTATTGATGACACTGCGACTTTGGTAAAGTGCGTTACCGCTATTATCGGCAAGAAATATCCAGCACCTTTGAAGCGTTTTATCAGCACATCGGATAACTTTATCTCGATATTAGCATCTACTTTGGCATCAAGTAATTGCGCAATAATTTGCTCTGCTTGCACTTTCGACGGTGGAGCGAAGCCTAAAAAGTCCATGTGCCCGCGCAGTAGCAATGCTTGCCACGCTTTGGAGTATTGCGCAAAGGTGGCAAGATTGATAACCCACTCCCCGCCCTGCTCTCGTTGAATTAGTGGCAATCGCAGCGCCAGTTCTTCATCAACAACACTTTGTTGCATTGCGCACAGTTCAGCACTGCGGCTAGCCGTTGCAGCAATGGCGCTCCAACGTTGTTTTAACGCCGGGATGATGGACTGACGTAAAAAATTTCTATCGTACTTTTCATCAAAATTACTCTCATCTTGAATATGACCAATACCCTGCGCTTTTGCATAGGTTTCAACATCAGTTTTGCTTAAATCGAGTAACGGCCGAATAAGCCACTTGTCCTTGCCAAATGATTGCACCTTACCCATCGCCGACAGGCCTTTTGGCCCCAGTCCGCGTTTTAATGCTAACAAAATAGTTTCTAGTTGGTCGTCTTGGTGGTGAGCCGTCATTAAGATATCAGCGGGGCGCATCTGCGCCAATAAGGCCTCATAACGCACTGAACGAGCCAGTGCCTCAACACTGGTTCTAGGGGCAAGTTCGACCTTAACCCGCGCGATGGTACAGGGAAGTTGATACTTCTCGGCTTGTGCTTGGCAATGCACAGCCCAGTCATCGGCATTGGCACTTAATCCATGATGAACATGCACTAACTGATAATCGAATTGAGGGTGCTGTTTAGCATACTGAGCTAAGCCATAGGCTAAGATTTCTGAATCTACGCCACCACTATAAGCCAGCACGATTTTACGCGGCGCGGCTGACAGTGCGACAACGGGTAACCTTGCAACGCACAGACTTATTAGCTGAGCAATATTCATCACTAGAAAACAATCCTGACTTTGTCTGAGCCAGTCAGTGACTCTAGCGCCAGCATCAAGTCATCCGTTGGGTTGACTCGCCACTCATCACCAAGCGCAAACTGCGCTTTAGCTTCGGGCTGGGCATAATTAATTAGAACCGGGACAGCGCCATTTTTCCAAGGCGCGACTGCCGATTGAAAACGGTTTAACCAGTCTTCGTTAATATCCTCAGACTCTATATCGACCTCTACCGCGTTGGCAAAATGGCTACGCGCTTCACCCATATCGATAATACTGCGCGCGGTCATACGGTTGCCGCCGGAAAAGTCATCAAAGCTGACTTCGCCTTCGATGATCAAAATCCGGTCTTTCTCGAGCAAGTGGTTAAACTTCTCAAACGCTTCAGTGAACAGCATCACCTCTAACCGTGCACTCTTATCGTCGAGTGTCACTAAGCCCATTTTCGAGCCTCGTTTCGTCATCATCACGCGCGTCGCAACAACCAGACCCGCGGCCTTCATTGTTTTACCGCGATCCGTTGGGTGCACGTCTTTCAAGCGACCAGAGGTGTAATGCTTTAGCTCTTTTAGATATTGGTTGATCGGGTGGCCCGTTAAGTACAAGCCTAAGGTATCACGCTCACCCTCTAACCAGACTTTATCTGGCCATGGGGTACATTCAACAAATTGTTGTTTGTCATCTTCAGGCTCGCTATTGAGCAAACCAAACATATCATGTTGGCCCAATGCTTCTGCTTTAGCATGTTGGTCAGCGGCCCGTATTGCTGCAGGTAACGTCGCCACCAGAGAGGCTCTATGAGCCCCTAAATTATCCAGCGCACCCGCACAAATGAGTTTTTCAATCACCCGGCGATTGAGCTTTTTAAGATCAATACGGGCACAAAAATCAAAGAGATCAGTAAATGGACCATCTTTGCGGGCTTCTAAAATCGAATCAACAGGCCCTTCACCAACGCCTTTGACCGCGCCAATGCCGTAGACGATATTAGTTTCATCATCGACGGTAAATTTAAATAGACCTTTATTAACATCAGGCGGAATAAGGGGTATGCCCATGCGCTCACATTCATCAACTAGGATCACAATCTTATCGGTGTTATCCATATCCGCTGACATTACCGCTGCTAGAAACTGTGCAGGGTAATGGGTTTTTAGCCAAAGCGTTTGATAGGATACCAACGCATAAGCGGCAGAGTGCGATTTGTTGAAACCGTAACCGGCGAACTTTTCTACCAGATCGAAGATCTTCATCGATAGCGGACCATCGACACCATTATTAATCGATCCCTCTTCGAAGGTTCCGCGCTGCTTGGCCATCTCTTCAGGCTTTTTCTTACCCATAGCACGACGCAACATATCCGCGCCGCCCAGGGTGTAGCCTGCAAGCACCTGCGCTATCTGCATCACCTGTTCTTGATACAAAATAATACCGTAAGTGGGCGCTAGCAGTTCTTTTAACGAATCATGCTGGTACTCGGCATCTGGATAGGAGACCTCTTCCCTACCATGCTTACGCTCAATAAAGTTGTCTACCATGCCTGACTGCAAAGGTCCTGGTCTAAACAGCGCTACCAGTGCAATCATATCTTCAAAGCAATCGGGTTGAAGACGCTTAATCAAATCTTTCATACCACGAGATTCCAACTGGAAAACCGCAGTGGTTTCATATTTTTTAAGTAGCTTAAAACACTTAGGATCAGTTAGCGGTATTGATTCAATCCGAACATGTTCTTCACCTGTTTTGTCTTTAACGCTGTTCACCATCTGCAACGCCCAGTCGATAATAGTGAGCGTTCTTAGGCCCAAGAAATCGAATTTAACCAGACCCGCGGTTTCAACGTCGTTTTTATCAAACTGGGTAACCGGGTTAAGACCTTCTGAATCGCAATAGATTGGTGAAAAATCAGTGATCTTCGTCGGCGCGATAACCACACCACCGGCGTGCTTACCAGCGTTACGCGTTACGCCCTCCAGAATGCGGCACATATCGATGAGATCTTTGACCTCTTCACTGCCGTCATAGGACTCTTGCAGCGCGGGTTCGACTTCAAATGCTTTCGCCAGCGTCATACCCGGTTCTGTTGGCACCATTTTGGAGATGCGATCGACAAAACCGTATGGATGCCCCAACACACGCCCAACATCTCGAATAACGGCTTTTGCCGCCATGGTACCGAACGTAATAATCTGCGACACAGCGTCACGGCCATACAGTTCGGCCACATGGTCTATCACTTCATCACGTCTATCCATACAGAAATCGACGTCGAAATCTGGCATTGAAACACGTTCAGGGTTAAGAAATCGCTCAAACAGCAGATCGTATTCAAGCGGATCCAAATCGGTGATATTAAGCGCATAAGCCACCAACGACCCAGCCCCTGAACCACGACCAGGACCAATGGGGATATCTTGATCTTTTCCCCATTGGATAAACTCCATAACAATAAGGAAGTAACCAGGAAAGCCCATTTCGTTAATGACTTTCAGCTCGATCTTTAAGCGTTCATCGTACTCTGGCCGTTTCTCGGCTCTGACCTCTGGATCGGGAAATAAAAAGGCTAAGCGGGCTTCTAAACCTTTCTCCGAAACATCAACCAGAAAGTCATCAATAGACAGATCGCCGGTGGGGAAATTAGGCAAGAAATACTCATTCAAACGTACGGTCACATTACAACGTTTGGCTATCTCAACGGTATTTTGTATCGCTTCAGGGATGTCTTCGAATAGTTCGCACATCTCCTCACTACTTTTAAAATACTGTTGCTCACTGTATTTTTTTGGTCTGCGAGGATCCGCTAGCGTGAAGCCATCGGAAATCGCCACGCGAATTTCATGCGCTTCGAACTGTTCTGGTTTATTAAACACCACTTGGTTGGTCGCAACCACCGGCAGGTCTTTGCCTTGCGCAAGCTTAACGGCCATATGCAAGTATCGCTCTTCATCTGGTCGTCCGGTACGCAATAACTCAAGGTAATAACGGTCTGGAAAATGAGTTTGATAGAACTCAACCAATGAATCTACCTGGGCGGTATTTTCTTTTAAGAGTGCACGGCCTACATCACCCTGACGCCCACCAGAAAGCAAAATAAGACCATCATTGTATTTAGCTAACCACTCATGGTCGATAACGGCTTTATCTTTAATATGGCCACGGAGATAAGCATCGCTGATCAGCAATGTTAAGCTTGAGTAGCCTTCATTATTCATCGCAATTGCGGTGATAGAGCAGAGTTCATCAATCCCTGGCACCTGTACCCAAAAATCTGTACCGATAATCGGTTTGATACCCGCTCCATGGCAGCCGCCATAGAACTTAACCAATCCACACAGGTTGGTCTGATCGGTTAACGCAACCGCTGGCATCCCCAACTCGCATACTTTCGCAAGAATAGGCTTAACCTTAGACAGCCCATCAGACATTGAAAAGTCACTATGGACGCGCAAATGCACAAAACGAGGATCAGACATATATGGAGTATCTTTCTTTTAGGTAGATGACGACAAACAATGAAGCTAACAGAATAAAACAAGGTCTAGCAGCAAACAAGTTAAACTACTCACTCAGCACGCAGATGGACGACTTTACATCGCTTCTCTAACAGGTCGAAAACTTTTGCGATGCTCCGCTAGCACGCCATGTTGTGCTAAAGCTTCGAAATGCACCTTGGTTGGATAACCTTTATGCTTCTCAAAACCATACTCGGGATGTTGAGCGGCCAACGCTTCCATCTCTCGGTCACGCACTACTTTGGCAATAATCGATGCTGCACTAATCGCATCAATCAGACCATCGCCTTTAATGATGGCATGGCTCGGCACACCAAAATCAGGAGTTCGATTACCATCCACTAATACTGAAGTAGGCTTAATCGTTAGCCCTTCCACTGCACGCTGCATTGCCAGCATCGTTGCATGTAATATATTGAGCTCATCAATCTCGAGTGGCGATGCAGAGCCGACAGAGATGCTCAGCGCTTTTTGCTGGATCTCATCGAACAACAGCTCGCGCTTTTTCTCGGATAACTTTTTAGAATCGTTAAGACCTGTAATGGGATTATTAGGATCGAGTATTACCGCCGCAGTAACCACATTGCCCACTAATGGACCGCGGCCAACTTCATCGACGCCAGCGTATTGCCCAATACAGATCTGAGCAATTTGTGCTGCAGAAATATCTTTCATAACGGCCATTATTCTCAATCCTCAACTAATTCATCGGTCTCAATCAATTTAATGACCGCATCAGCTGCGCGAGCGCTAGCATCGCGTCGTATAGACTGGTGCATAGTCATAAATCGATCGTGTAATGGAGTAAAATCACTATCAAGCTGCAAAGCGACCGCGTCTGCAATTTTTTCAGGGGTACAATCAGCTTGAATAAGCTCTTCAACAATATCGTCATCAGCCAGTAAATTGGGGAGCGAGTAACGCTTTGTAAGCATCATCCCTTTCGCTATTTTATAAGTAATAGGGCTGACACGATAAGCCACCACCATCGGCCGTTTCACTAACATGGCTTCGAGTGTTGCCGTGCCTGACGCCAGTAAGATGCAGTCAGCAGCAGCCATCACATCACGAGAATGGCCTTCGACCAAGTGAATATCTAAATCTGGCGCATGGGTACTCAGCGCTAATTCAAACTGCTGTCGCCGTTTCTGGTTCACTAATGGCGTGACAAATTTGATATCTGGGTAACGCTGCTTAATTAACTTCGCCGCTTTAACAAACGGTTCGGCTAACTGTTTAAGTTCGCCGCCTCGGCTACCAGGCAATATCGCTAAATACTCAGCAGTAGGATCTAATCCCAGTAAAGCCCTTGCATCCGCTTTGCTACTTTCTAGCGCAATATCATCGGCAAGCGTATGGCCTACGAACGTGCAAGGCACATCATGTTTATCATAAAAGGCTTTTTCAAAAGGTAGCAATGACAACACCATGTCGGTGGCCTTGGCGATTTTAAAAATGCGTTTAGGGCGCCATGCCCATACCGATGGGCTAACATAATGTACCGTTTTAATACCACGAGACTTGAGTTTCAACTCAAGTCCAATATTAAAGTCTGGAGCATCGATACCAATAAAGCAGTCAGGTTGAATTTGCATAAACTCTTCTATCAGCGTCGCCCGCACTTTCAGTAGCCTTGGCAGGCGCGATAGCACTTCAACGATGCCCATTACCGCAAGTTCTTCGTAGGAAAAAATAGATTCAAAACCCAGCGCATCCATACGCGGACCACCGATGCCGACAAATCGAGCGTTTGGATAGCTTTTTTGAAGTGCCTTTATCAGGCCAGCGCCAAGGATATCACCGGAGATTTCTCCGGCGACCATGGCAAATATAGGAGGTGTTTTTATGCTCATAGAGAAGAGTCTATTTTTATGTGTTAAATGAGAAAGAAAAAACCCGTTTGATAACGGGTTTTTATTTATTACTAACGAACAATGCCTCGACTTGAGGAAGCGATAAAGTCAACTAACAACTTGACTTGTTCATCGTCAACCGCGGCTTCCTTTAATTGTTCTACCGCTTCTTCAACGGTTAAACCATTGCGATACAAGGTTTTATAAGCGTGACGAACAGCGAGTTGCGATTCTTTACTGAATCCACGGCGTTTAAGCCCTTCACTATTCAGTCCTCTTGGGATTGCTGGCTGACCAGAAGCCATCACAAACGGTGGCACATCTTTAAGGACCAAAGAATAACCTGCTGTAAAGGCGTGAGCACCAATTTTCACAAACTGATGCACACCTGTCATGCCACCAAGAATGGCAAAATCACCAACATGTACATGACCAGCGATTGAAGCATTATTTGACATGATGACGTTATTACCGACCACACAGTCATGTGCGATGTGCACATAAGCCATAAATAGGTTATCTGAACCTATTCGGGTTTCCCAATTATCTTGAGTTGTGCCACGATGAATGGTTACCGATTCACGAATAACGTTATTGTCGCCAATGATGAGACGCGTTGCTTCACCGGCAAACTTCTTATCTTGGCAATCTTCACCTACTGAGGCGAATTGATAAAACTTGTTACCTTTGCCGATGACAGTCGGTCCCTTCACAACAACGTGTGAACTAAACCAACAGTCGTCGCCAACTTCAACGTCTGCACCAATATAGGTCCATGGACCTATGGTGACATTGTTGCCAATTTTGGCATCTGGATGGATGTAAGCTAATTTATCGATCACTTAGAAATCTCTCTACGAGCACACATAATTTCGGCTGAACAAACAACCACGCCATCCACTTTGGCTTCACCGGTAAAGACGCCGATCCCGCGGCGTTCTTTAATCATTTTTACTTCAAAATGTATCTGATCGCCTGGCTCAACAACACGCTTGAAACGCGCTTTGTCGATACCGGCAAAATAGTATAATGCATCATTAGAAGGTGCATCACTCATCGTCTTGAATGCTAAAAGCCCAGTGGCTTGCGCCATGGCTTCTAAAATCAACACGCCTGGCATCACTGGCTGAACCGGGAAATGTCCCTGAAAAAATGGCTCATTAATAGTGACATTTTTGATAGCATGTAAGGATTCACCTGGAGTAAAATCCAATACTCTATCAATCAATAAAAACGGATATCGATGAGGTAAAAACTTTAGGATCTCTTTGATGTCCATTGTATTCAATTGATTTGACACGAAACTTATTCCTTAACCTGCCCAAGGCAGCTAATCATTTTACTTTACGTTTTTCTCTAGCTTCTTAACGCGCTGAAAAAGCCCATCAAGCTGTCTAAAGCGAACTGTGTTTTTACGCCACACCTTGTTATCCATGGCGACGGTCGCTGAAGAATATACCCCAGGCTCACGGATCATACTGGTAATATTTGTGCTGCCTGTTACATGAACACCATCACAAACACTCAAGTGTCCAGAAATTGCACAATTACCACCAATAATACAATGTTTACCGATAGTGACACTGCCAGCGACAACCGTGCTACCCGCGATTGCGGTATTGGCGCCAATAATATCATTGTGGGCAATTTGGACTTGGTTATCGATAATAACACCGTCATGAATTTCGGTATGTGCTATCGCACCACGGTCAACGGTGGTATTAGCACCAATTTCAACGCGATCGCCAATACGCACACCACCCGTTTGTGGAATTTTAATCCACTGACCACGTTCATTGGCATAACCAAATCCATCAGAGCCCAATACGGTACCCGAGTGAATAATGCAGTCTTGGCCTAAATGAACATTATGATAGACGGTCACATTGGCCCATAACAATGAGTTAGAGCCAATAACACTATCTTGACCTATCACACTTCCGGCACCGATTTGCACGTTATTGCCTAGCACAACATTGTCACCAATGACCGCACTAGCGCCAATGGCAACATTCTCTCCTAGCATAGCAGAAGCTGCTATTTGTGCTGAAGGGTGGATACTGTCTGCCGCTTTAGGCGTCGTATCGAGAAGTTGGGCAATACGCGCAAAACCAACATAAGGGTCTTTAAGTAAGATTGCATTGCCTTTAAAACCATCTGCATCTGCAGGCGTCATCAAGATCGCCGACGCAGCCGTTGTTTCCAGCTGCGAGCGATACTTTGAATTCGCCAAAAAAGAGATTTGACCTAAACCTGCACTGTCCAAAGTGCCGACAGTTGCAATTTCAACTGATTCGTCACCTTGAACATCTGCATTTAAATGGTCAGCCAGTACTCTTAAAGTATAGCTTTTCATCTATTTACTTGCCTTTACCTAGTGCTTCAACAACTTTGTTGCTGATATCGGCTGTTGGCTTAACGTAGATAACTGCGCCACGTTGTAACACCATGTCATACTGCTCTTTTTCAGCAATTGCATTGATTGTTTTTTGAACTTCAAGCAACAGTTTATTTTGCTCTTCACCGTTACGACGACGCATATCTTCGTCTAGTGCTTTGCCTTTAAGTTGTAACTCAGCCTTCATAGATTCCATTTTACGAACCATATCAGTCTTCTGCGAATCACTCATTAAGGCTGCATCACGTTGTTGCTTTTCAAGCAAACCACGAAGCTCTTCTTGCATCTTTTGAACCGCAGCAACACGATCACCAAACTCAGCTTTCAAGGTTTCGTTAATCTGTTCGCGCTGTGGTAGCTGCTCAAATACCGCTTGCATATCAACGACTGCGATTTTTTCAGCCTGTGCTGCTAATGGGGCACCTACAAGAACCAAAACCATCATTGCGCGATTTAACATCTTATTCAAAACATACTCCTTTATCTCAGCAAAACTTGCCGATTATATTTAAATTATTGTTAGAAAGTTTTACCAATATTAAACGAGAAGATCTCTGTTTCATCATCCTCGTACTCCTTGATTGGCCATGCAAGACTAAACACCATAGGTCCCATCGGTGATAACCACTGCACGCTCATGCCCCAAGAGGCACGAATACGACTCGGATCGCTATAATCTTCAAGTCTGTCAAACTCTTCAACTGGAAGGTAACGATACGACTCATAGTCAAACTCAGTATCCCATACGTTACCCGCATCCACAAAGAAGCTTGTGCGAACAGAGTTGCTATACGCTTCATCTAAGAATGGCGTAGGGACAATTAACTCGAAACTGGCTGTCGCAATGGCATTACCACCAATGGAGCGGCCTGAACTAACTTGAATTTGATCTGGATCGCCTGGCAACGAGCAATTGCCGCCAGCAGGATCCGGCGAGCAAGGCTCACTACCACGGTAAAGGTAGAATGAACGTGGACCAACCGAATTCGATTTAAAGCCACGTAATGAACTGCTTCCGCCTGAGTAGTAGTTTTCCCAGAAAGGTAAGATTTGGTCATTACTGTTAAACTGACCATAACCGTTACCATAACCAAGTCGAGCGCGAGTCAGCAGTACAAAACTCTGACTACGGTTTATCGGGAAGTAGAAGTTAGTGTCAAAGTCGGCTTTAAAATACTGTAGATCAGAACCTGGAACCGTCATTTTACCGTTAAGGCGCTGTGACGAACCATTTGACGGGAACGTACCACGGTTTAATGTGCTACGTGACCAACCTAAGCTCAGCTCGAAATTATCGAAACTCAACCCAGCATTTGGATCATCCGAGTCACGGTAGATATCGTAGAAACGAATCGCTTGTTCGTAGGCTGAAATCTCTGAAATTTCGTTATGACGATAGCCAATACCACCGTTTATGCGGTTATATTCATTAATCGGAAAGCCTGAGTTTAATGAAATACCATAAGAGCTGTTTTTATAGGCTTCTAGGTTAGCTTCATCGGCATCAAACTCACTCCAATAGATACTACCACCAAGACTGACACCATCTTTAGTAAAGTAAGGATCAGTAAATGACATGTTAACGTTCTTAGAGTACTTGTTGGTGTTCAAATTCACACCAGCTTGGTTACCTGTACCTAAGAAGTTGCTTTGCTGCACACCGAACTGCAAGCTAAGGCCCGATTCAGTACCATAACCCACACCGGCGTTAAATGATCCTGATGGCTGCTCTTTCACGTTAAACGCAACATCGACTAGGTCGTCAGTACCGGGAACCTGTACTGTTTCAGTATCAACGGTTTCAAAATAGCCCAAACGGTTGAGGTTAGACTTAGATAACTCTACCTGAGCGGAGTTCAACCAAGCACCTTCCATTTGACGCAATTGACGACGCATCACTTCATCTTTAGTCACCATGTTACCGGTGAAGTTAATATTACGCACGTAAACGCGCTTACCCGGCTTAACATTGATGTTCAACGTCACTTCTTTGGTTTCGTCGTCAATCTCTGGGTAGGTCTTCACTTCAGGATAGGCATAACCATAACGGCCGAGGTATTTACCGTACATCTCTTCGGTAAATGTCACATCGCCACCGTTATACATATCGCCTTCTTTGATAGGTAAAATAGCTTGAAGTAACTCTTCTCTGCCCATCAAGTCACCGGTTAAGTTAACCTTGGTCACTTTATACTGTTCGCCTTCATCGACATTAATCGTAATGTACAACCCTTTACGGTCTGGCGTCATGGCGACCTGAGTTGAAGTCACATCAAATCGAATATAACCACGGTTCTGGTAATAGGTTTTAATGGTTTCTAAATCGGCTTGTAGTTTCTGCTTCTGATAACGACGTTCGCCAAACAGATCCCACCAGGCAACGTAATCTTTGAGTTCAAGCATACCGATAAGCTCTTCATCGCTAAATTCACTATTACCAACAACGTTGATTTGGCGAATTTCGGCAGCGAGCCCTTCGGTAAACGTGAACTTAAGTTCGACGCGATTACGCGGTAGATTTACAATTTCAGCTTTGACTTTAGCGCCGTATTTACCTACGCCATAATAAAAGTCTTGTAGACCCTTTTCGATGCCAGATAACATGGTGCGGTCGAGCGACTCACCAATCTTAACACCTGAACCGTCAAGGCTTTCTTGCAACTGTTCATCTTTAATATCTTTGTTACCTTCAAAGGTAACAGAGCTAATTGTCGGTCTTTCGGTGACCTTCACCACCAAAACATTACCGTCGCGTAACACTTCAATTTTTTCGAAGTTAGTTGACGCGTACAAGCTCTTAATCGCTTGTTGCAATTTTAATTGATCAACAGTGTCACCTACCTTAACAGGTAGATTTAGCAAAGCTGCACCGAGTGCGACTCGCTGTAAACCTTCAACTTGGATATCCGTTACTTCAAAAGGTTGGAATGTATCTGCCCAACCGTTCCCTGAAAAAGACGCTCCGACTAATAACATCGAGGCAAAAATTTTATTCAATCTCATAGAGCACTTCTAATTATTTGTCTGTCCTTGCTCAAAGTCGGGAAAAGTCATTGAAGAGCGCTACACTCATCAACATCAACAGCAAAGCTGCCCCAACTCTGAATCCAATTTCCTGAACCTTTTCAGGTACAGGCCTGCCTGTTATCACTTCAACGAAGTAATACAAAAGGTGTCCTCCATCTAGCACTGGCAAAGGCAAAAGATTAATAATGCCCAAGTTCACGCTAATCAAAGCAAGAAAACCTAAAAAGTAAACCAACCCGACATTAGCACTATTTCCTGCACCTTGTGCAATAGAAATAGGACCACTCAGATTTTTAACTGAAATGTCACCAGTAAATAACTTGCCGATCATCTTAATGCTGACCGAGACAAGTTGCCATGTTTTATCCACTGCAACCGGAAATGATTCTAAAAAACCATATTCTAGCTGTAACTTCATGTTTTCCGGCCAAGGTTCTGCTGTCGGAGCCACCCCGATCACACCTTCAATTTGGCCAGCAGCGTTTTCACGGGACTTAGGTGTCACTTTAAGTGTTAGCTGCTCACCGTCTCTTCTGACCGTGATATCGACGCTTTTATTCGCTGACTGTTGAATTGTTTTAACAAATCGTTGCCATTCGGTATAGCGCTCGCCGTCAATCGCAACCAATATATCGCCCACTTTAATGCCTGCAAGCCCTGCGGCTCCATCTTCACTGACTAACGCCAGTGTCGGCAAAATTTGTGGGCGGTACATGCCCAAACCAATAGCTGTTATCGGTAATTCTTTTTCTAGGTCAAATTTCCAATCTCGGGTATCTAACGTATATTCTTGCTCACCCGTGTTAGTGCCTTCAAGACGGCTAAGCGGCGCGACGGATATTGTGACTTGCTCATCACCTATGTGACCAGCAAGTGCGAGATTCACCTCTTCCCAATTTCTCACTTTTTGGCCGCCAACGGATAGTACTTGTTGAGGCTCTTTTACAATAATTTGCGCCGCTGGCGATCCCGCTATCGTAGAATCTATTATCGGTTTAATTGCTGGTACGCCAATAAGATACATGGCATATAGTGCGAAAATGGCGAAAATAAAGTTTGCGATTGGGCCGGCACTGACGATAGCAATGCGTTGCCAAACATTTTTGCGGTTAAAGGCTTGCTCTTTTAGCGCTTCAGGCACGTCATCGACACGCTCATCAAGCATTTTGACGTAACCACCAAGAGGGATCATTGCTAACACATATTCAGTGCCATCTTTACCTGTTCGGCGCCAAATCGCTTTACCAAAACCAATTGAAAAGCGCTCTACCTTAACACCGCATTTTCTAGCCACCCAAAAATGACCATACTCATGTGCGGCGATTAATATGCCGAGTGCAACAATAAAAGAACCTAGGTTCCAAAAAAAATCTATCATTCCCTTCCTCTGAACTAATTGAGCTTACTAACCGCTTCGAATGCATATCGACGTGATTGGCTATCAAGCGCAATAATATCGTCAATATTGGTTAATGAATCTGCTGTTACGTTTTTCAAGCTCTGTTCATTGATGATTGCTATATCGGTAAAACGTATCTTGCCATCTAAAAATGCTTGCACTGCTATTTCATTGGCGGCATTTATCACTGTGGTCGCTTCTTGTCCTTGTTTGCATGCTTCTATTGTTAACGCTAAACAAGGGAAACGATTAAAATCAGGTTCTAAGAAGCTTAACTGTCCGACTTTGAAAAAGTCTAAAGGTTCAACTCCTGAGTTAATTCTCTGCGGAAAAGACATACAATGAGCAATGGGTGTACGCATATCTGGGTTGCCCAATTGCGCTATAACAGAGCCATCACGATACTGCACCATTGAGTGAATCACGCTTTGCGGATGGATAACCACCTTTAGCTGCTCAGCACTGGCATTAAATAACCAACGGGCTTCGATATATTCCAAGCCCTTATTCATCATGCTCGCTGAGTCGACCGAGATTTTACGGCCCATCGACCAGTTGGGGTGCTTACAAGCTTGCTTTGGAGTCATCGATGAGAGTGTTGATAAATCAGATGTTAAAAAAGGTCCACCGGAACCCGTTAACAAAATGTGTGACACACCAGCGGCCGTTAAATCACATCGACCAATCTCTAGCTGGTTTCGTTCAGATAAACACTGGAAAATCGCATTGTGTTCACTATCGACTGGCAAAACTTGTGCACCAGATGCTTGCATCGCCTCAATAAAGAGCTCTCCAGACATGACCAGAGACTCTTTGTTTGCCAGTAATACTCGCTTACCCGCTTTAACCGCAGCAAGGGTTGACGGCAAACCGGCCGCGCCAACAATAGCCGCCATGACGGTATCGACTTCTGCACTACTGACGAGTGATAAAAGCTCGTCTTCCCCCGTCGTCACTTCAACGGCTAAATGATTTGGTAGCTGCAACTTAAGCTGATTAGCGGCTTTTGCATCAACCATATGCGCAACCTTAGGGCGGTGCTTAATGCAGATCTCGAGCATTTTGTCGACATTGGTATTGGCCACTAATGCAAAGACACGATATTGCTCGCTATTAGCCTCCATGACGCTTAACGTGCTCGCACCAATAGAGCCTGTCGCCCCTAAAATCACCATATTTTGCATATTGTTACATCCAAAAAGCTATATAGATTAAGGTAAATACGGGTAATGCAGCCGTTAGGCTATCAATGCGATCTAATACGCCGCCATGACCCGGTAATATCGTGCCCGAATCCTTTATGTTAGCCACTCGCTTAAACATACTTTCAGACAGGTCACCCACTGCAGATGCTAGCGCGGTAAATATAGTCACTGCAATCAATAAACCAAGCTCTTGTTCAGGCGAAAAGTACATTACGCCAGCAACAACTAACATGGTTGTTGCAAGTCCACCTAATAAGCCTTCAATGGTTTTCGCTGGGCTCACATTTGGCATCAGCTTTCGTTTGCCAAATGACTTACCCGCAAAATAAGCACCAGAATCAGTAGCCCAAACAACTAACATCACTAAAAATACTAAGGTGCCGCCGTAGTAAGGAGATGCTTCAGTGCTTAACGCTTTTAGAGACAATAAAGAAACAAAACATGGGATTAAAGTAAGCTGTCCGAACATGGATTTAAGCATGTGGCTCTTATTCCAGAAGCCTGCACTGCGTGGATAGGAGACCACCATCATAAATGAGATAAGCCACCACAACCCGCCCATCGCTATCACCCCTAAGAATATAGGGTGCATCATTCCTTTAAACCAAATCTCGTCCGCTGGCACCATAATATTAAGCGCGATCAGCAGAACGCCGATAGTGATGGCAAAGCTCCATTGAGTCATTTCACACTGACTATCAATGATACGCCCCCACTCCTTCGCGGCAATTAAAAAGACGCCCAAAAGCGCCCAGGAAAAGTACTCAGTCGGCAAGCCAAATATGGCACCTAAAACTAAGGGGATTAACCATATTGCTGTTATTATTCGTTGTTTTAGCAAAAAACTGCCCTCATTTATAATTACAAAGCGCGAATGGTATCAATTTGAGTACCAGTCAAACCGAAACGGCGCTGTCGGCTAGCAAACTTAACGACGGCATCTTTGAAAGCATCCTCGTCAAAATCTGGCCATAGCGTGTCAGTAAAGACTAACTCCGCATATGCTGCCTGCCAAAGTACAAAATTACTGATTCGACAATCGCCACCGGTGCGGATCATTAAATCAACTTCAGATTGATTATGCATGCATAGCTGCTCATTTAAGGCCTCTTCGGTGAACTGCTCGCTACTCATCTCACCCGCTTCAACTTTCATTGCTAGCTTCTGTGCTGCTTGCATAATGTCCCAACGACCACCATAGTTGGCCGCCACATTTAATACCAAATCACTATTTTTAGCCGTCTTCTCTTCAGCAACTGCAATTTGCTTCTGCAGCCGCGCTGAAAAGCGACTGATGTCACCGATAATATTGAGTCGCACGCCGTTTTTAGTCAGCAACTTTAACTCGCGTTGCAACACCGTAAAAAACAGTTCCATTAACAAGCTGACCTCTTTATCAGGTCGACGCCAATTCTCACTGGAGAAGGCAAACAAGGTTAATGATTCTACTCCTAGGGTTCGTGCAGTACTCACCGCACGTCTAACCGCCTTGACGCCAGCCTTATGACCAACAACTCGTGGCTTCCCTTGCGCCTGCGCCCAACGCCCATTACCATCCATTATGATAGCAACGTGTTTAGGTATAGACTGTTTTACCAAAGCTGAAAAATCTTCTGGTAATGCCTCTGACAAATGAGTGTCAGATTGGGAATCGAATGACATCTATTACTACCCTTAAAAATAGACAAACGCCGTGTAGTATAACTCTACACGGCGTCTGAACTCTATAGCCTGTTTCTGTTTCACGCTCAATATTCACTCAATCATTAAGCTTTTAGCGTAAGGCGTGAGCGATAACGTACTCGACGTTTTAACAAAGCGCTATAAAGTCTGATAGTGTTCAATATTAGAACTCCATCAATTCCTTTTCTTTTGCCGCTAAAATTTCATCAATTCTCTTGATGTGCGCATCAGTACACTTCTGCACTTCATCTTCGCTGCGACGAACGTCATCTTCGGTACACTCTTTTTCTTTCTCTAGTGCTTTAATATCAGAGTTTGCATCACGACGTACATTTCGAACTGCAATACGGCTATTCTCAGCTTCTGCACGAACAACCTTAATCAGGTCTTTACGACGCTCTTCAGTCAATGCTGGCAGAGGGATACGGATAGTTGCACCAGCAGACATTGGGTTTAATCCAAGATCAGAGCTCATGATTGCCTTTTCAACTGCTGCAATCATAGTACGATCAAATACCGATACGTTTAACGTGCGAGCATCTCCGATAGAAACGCTTGCAACCTGCTTTAGCGGCGTAAGAGAGCCATAATAGGGTACTTTAATAGTATCCAGTAAGCTTGGGTGTGCACGGCCTGTGCGCACTTTAGCCATTTGAGTGATGGTAGACTCAATGCATTTGTCCATGCGTGTTTTCGCATCAGTTTTAATTTCGTTTATCACGTTATATGTCCTTTTTAGTCACTAGGAGCTAATTGCCTTTTGAGGCCTATTAAATTCGTTTCTTTGCGCAAGACGAGTGTCAACCTGTGAAGCCATAAAATCAAAGCGCATAAAGCGTATGATTAAAGTACTGCACACTCCTTGCCACCTTATATCAATGCCTTTTAAGTTAGCATCTGCTAATGCAGAGTCGCACTCAACCTAAAGTATATTGTCGGAACCTGTTTCATTTGCAGCTTAACACCCACGATAGGCTAACGCACTGCACTAATTAACCTGCGTTAATAAGCGTGCCTTCTTGCTCGCCCATGATCACGCGGCGCAATGCGCCAGGTTTATTCATGTTAAACACCAATAATGGCATATTGTGATCTCTGGCCAAAGTAAATGCAGCCAAATCCATAATTTTTAGTTCTTTTTCGAGCACTTCGTTGTAGCACATTTGGTCGTATTTAACCGCTTCAGGGTTTTTCACTGGATCATCGGAATAGACGCCATCAACCTTAGTGCCTTTAATCACAATTTCTGCTTCAATTTCAATACCACGTAAACATGCAGCAGAATCTGTAGTACAAAAAGGATTGCCCGTTCCAGCAGCAAAAATAACAACACGACCTGACTTTAGCAAACTGATCGCCTCTGCCCAGTTGTAATCATCACAAACACCTTTAAGGGGGATGGCTGACATCAAGCGTGCATTGACATAAGCACGGTGCAATGAATCGCGCATTGCTAAGCCATTCATAACGGTAGCAAGCATTCCCATATGGTCACCTACAACACGGTTCATGCCTGCTTTTGCTAAACCTTCTCCACGAAACAGGTTACCTCCACCAATGACAACACCAACTTGAATACCCAATTCAACAAGTTCTTTGATCTCTTGGCCCATACGATCAAGCACTTTAGGATCGATGCCGAAGCCCTCATCACCCATTAGCGCTTCACCACTTAGTTTTAAAAGAATACGGCGATAAGCAGGTTTTGGATTGGTAGTCATATTTATTAGTCCTGATAATGGCTTTAGGAAATTGTATACTCAAATAGCCTCACAATGCAGTACTCATGTCTAACATCATAAACTTATTTCAGTAAATACAATAAGACCGCAGCTGTTGCTACGGTCTTATGTTCGCTAAAAAAGGAGATTAACCTTTAGTAGCAGCGATTTGTGCAGCAACTTCAGCAGCAAAATCTTCTTCTTTCTTCGCGATACCTTCGCCAACTTCTAAACGTACGAAGTTTGAAACAGAAGCGCCTTTCTCTTTAAGAATTGCGCCAACTGTTTTCTTTGGTTCCATGATGTACGCTTGGCCAGTAAGAGAGATCTCACCGGTGAACTTCTTCATACGACCGAAAACCATTTTCTCAGCAATCTCTGCAGGCTTGCCTTCGTTCATAGCGATTTCGATCTGAAGTGCTTTCTCTTTTTTAACAAGATCAGCCGGAACATCTTCAGGATTAACGAATTCTGGCTTAGAAGCAGCAACGTGCATTGCAATGTGCTTAAGAGTTTCTTCGTCAGCTTCACCTGCAACAACAACACCGATACGCTCACCGTGACGGTAAGAAGAAAGGTTTGCACCATCGATGTACTCAATACGACGTACGTTGATGTTTTCACCAATTTTAGTCACGAGTGCAACACGGGTTTCTTCAAATTGTGCTTTCAAGTCTTCAATAGTGACTTTAGATGCAGCAGCAACCTCTAGAACAGCGTTAGCAAATGCTAGGAAGTTTGCGTCTTTTGCAACGAAGTCAGTTTGACAGTTAACTTCTAAAAGCACAGCGTAACCTTCGCCATTCTTAATAAGGATAGTACCTTCAGCAGCGATGTTACCTGCTTTTTTAGCAGCCTTGGCAGCACCGCTCTTACGCATGGCATCAATCGCAAGTTCGATGTCACCATCAGTTTCAGTCAATGCTTTCTTACAGTCCATCATGCCAGCGCCAGTGCGGTCACGAAGTTCTTTAACTTGGGCAGCAGTAATTGCCATTGTTAAATCCTCTACAAATAATTCTTCAAATTCAATAGATATAAAACAGGGGCCTCCCACCTAAGATGAGAGCGCCCCTGTTTACCAATCAAGTACCTTGGTTAATAAGGGCGATGAAAATCATCAACCTTATTATTCAGCTTCTACGAAACCGTCTTGCTCAGCTTGAACAGCTAGGTCTTGGTTACGACCTGCTTTAGCAGCAGTAGCAACAGACTCAGTGTATAAACGGATAGAACGCATAGCATCATCATTACCAGGAATGATGTAGTTGATACCGTCTGGAGAAGAGTTAGTATCAACAACAGCAACAACTGGAATACCTAAGTTGTTAGCTTCTTTAATCGCAATATGCTCGTGGTCAGCACCGATAACGAAGATCACGTCTGGAAGACCAGCCATGTTCTTGATACCACCAAGAGATTTATCTAGTTTCTCAAGTTCACGAGTACGCATTAGCGCTTCTTTCTTAGTAAGCTTGTCGAAAGTACCGTCAATTGACTGGCTTTCAAGATCTTTAAGACGCTTAATTGATTGACGAACTGTTTTCCAGTTAGTCAACATACCACCTAACCAACGGTGATCAACGTAGAACTGGTCACAAGAAGTAGCAGATTCTTTGATTGCTTCACTCGCAGCACGTTTAGTACCAACGAAAAGAACCTTACCTTTCTTAGAAGCGATGTTGCTGATAAACGCTAGTGCTTCATTGAACATAGGCACTGTGTGCTCTAGGTTAATGATATGAACGCCGTTACGTGCGCCAAAGATGAATGGCTTCATCTTTGGGTTCCAGTAACGAGTTTGGTGACCGAAGTGAACACCGGCTTGAAGCATGTCGCGCATTGAAACTGTAGTCATTTTATTTACCTTAAGTTTTAGGGGGTTAGACCTCCACATATCCCATACCTTCGACCCGGTTAAGGGCACCCCGAAGAATGTGTCGATATGTGTGTGATTTAGTATTTATCGATAGCCATGTATAATGACCGTAATCTTGACCCAGTCGAATCACTCGAAGTGGAACGAACAAGAGTCAAGCATAACGGCGCGCTTTATACCATATTATGAAAAAAAACACAAATATTGACGTCGTTTTAAGGCATAATCCTCCTATTGTAATGACGACAACTTAAAAGATATAAGAGACATTTAAATGAGTATAGTAATTAAGACAGCTGAAGAGATTGAAAAAATGCGTGCTGCAGGCAAACTTGCAGCGCAAGTACTCGAAATGGTTGCCCCGTATGTCAAAGCTGGCGTCACCACCAATCAACTAAATGATATCTGTGCCAAGTTCACTGAAGAAAACGCTGCAATCTCTGCTCCGCTTGATTACCACGGTTTTCCTAAATCGATCTGCACCTCGGTTAATGACGTCATTTGTCACGGTATCCCTAATGACAAACCACTTAGTGACGGTGATATCATCAATATCGACATCACAGTCATTCTAAATGGTTTTCATGGTGATACTTCTAAGATGTTTTTTATCGGTGACGTTAGCCCTAAAAACACTCGCCTTTGCCGTATTGCACAAGAAAGCCTCTATGCCAGCATTAAGAAAGTCCGCCCGGGCATGAAATTAGGTGAAATTGGTACTTTAATCGAAAAATTCATCAAGTCTAAAAAGACGGGATTGGAAAAGTACAGCATAGTAACCGACTATTGCGGCCACGGTATTGGCGCGGTATTCCATGAAGAGCCACAAGTAATGCATTACAAAAACAATGATAAAACCGTACTTCGCCCAGGTATGTGCTTTACCATAGAGCCAATGATCAATGCAGGCCGTCACACTAGCGTACTCGACAAGACAGACAACTGGACTGTCACCACATCAGATGGCAAAAACTCTGCACAATGGGAGCACACACTACTGGTCACTAAAACCGGTGTGGAAGTGCTAACATTACGCGAAGAGGAAAAAGACTTACCTCGTATCATTAATCATTAAACGATTCGGGGTCGTCGATTTAAAGTGCGTGAATCATCACGCCTTTTTTGTATTGTTTTTCGCAAATTCAAACCTCTAAATAAGTACATTATCCCTAAAACCTTACTGCTGCTCATCCCGATATGATTTATGGCAATAAAGCGCTTCAAATTTACTTTTATTGCATAGATAATCACAGCACACCAATGACAGTAACGCATTAAAGAAAATATTAATGAACAGTGCCCAAACAGCAAAAAGCGTTCTTATCGATTTAAACAACACATTACTCGATACGTTTAATGACAGATCGGATATTCGTGCGATCGTAAGCGAGCGCTGCCAGCATGTCGATGCACTGTTAAAAAAAGAGTGGTTGTCACATGGCTTACAGCTATTCCCGATTGCACTCATTGCGGTTGGTGGCTATGGCCGCGGCGAATTACACCCACAATCGGATGTCGATTTGCTGTTTCTTACTGAAGGTGAACTGACGGCTGACGCAGAACAAGCATTGAGTGCATTTATTGCCTTTCTTTGGGATGTGGGTCTAGAAGTTGGTCACAGTGTTCGCTCCATAGAAGAAACTCTTTCGCTGGGACGTGCAGATATTACCATTGCAACCAATCTACTTGAATCTCGCTTACTATGTGGCCCACAAGTACTCTTTAGCCGCCTTTATTATGATATCCGCCAAGATGATTTTTGGCCAAGTAGCGACTTTTATGTCGCTAAACGTGACGAACAAATTGTCCGCCACGCAAAAGCCAATGCATTTGATTTAGAGCCCAATTTAAAGAGCTGCCCTGGTGGGCTACGCGACATTCAAACCGTCGCTTGGGTAGCAATGCGACACTTTAATGCTGAAAAACTTGAAGACCTGGTGGTATATGATTTTCTTGAGCCTCATGAACTAGACGAATTGCTCGAATGCCAAGATTTTTTGTGGCAATTACGCTGCTGCTTGCACCTGATCTCCGGACGAGATGAGAACAGACTGCTATTTGATTTGCAGCCACAAGTTGCAGATTTAATGGGATATGAAAACAAAACTCAACTTGCTGTAGAGCAGATGATGAAACGTTATTACCGCACAGTTAGGCGTGTAATGGAACTCAATCAAATGTTGTTGCAACTTTTTAAACGCGCTACGTTAGGCCATATTAAAGCCTTAGACGTGGTCGCCATTAATAGTCAATTCCAGCGACGTGGGAAATTTATAGAGAGCCTTTATCCTGAGCTGTTTGATACACCAGAGAACATTCTGCACTTATTTCTCTGCGTTGCTAAAAACTCAAATGTAAAATCTATTTATGCCGTGACTTTACGCAGTCTAAGGCTAGCCAGAAGAACGCTAAAACACCCCCTCATCTTTAATGAACAATGCCGCGAACTGTTTATGGAAATATTGCGTCACCCACGTGGTATTGTGTCATTATCGTTAATGCATAAGCATGGGATTTTATCAGCCTACCTCCCCGCATGGAGAAGTATTGAAGGGCAGATGCAATTCGATCTTTTCCATGCTTACACCGTTGATGAACACACCCATAGACTGCTGCTCAATATCGATCGTTTTTCACAACCTGAACAAAAAGAAGAATTCCCTCTCGGTTCGGTACTGATCAATCAGCTGCCTAAAAAGGGGCTACTCGTACTCGCGGCTATTTTTCATGATATCGGTAAAGGGCGAGGTGGTGATCACAGTAAATTAGGTGCCGTTGACGCGCTCGAATTTTGTAAACTGCACGGCATGAACGACCATGACGGAAGACTTGTCAGCTGGCTAGTAGATAACCACCTAGTGATGTCAGTCACCGCCCAAAGACGCGACATATCAGATCCTGATGTCATTAGTGATTTTGCGGAAAAAGTGCGTGATAGCGTGCATCTCAGTTACCTTTACTGCCTGACGGTGGCTGATATATGTGCCACTAATGAAAAAACTTGGAACAGCTGGAAAGGCTCCTTATTACGTGAACTCTACTTTTCAACACAAAGGGTGTTAGCGAGAGGCAAAGAAAAGCCCGTTGACATCAGAGCCCGCGTCCGTGAGCACCAAGCAAAAGTAAAAAAAGATCTTATACGCCGCGGGATTAAAGAGAAAGATTTAGATGCATTATGGCAACGATTTAAAGCCGACTACTTCCTGCGTCATCAGCCGAATCAAATTGCTTGGCATGCAGAAGCCATTATCAAGCACAAGAGTGAAGACATACTGGTGCTCATCTCTAAACACACCACTAGAGGCGGTACAGAGCTGTTCATATACGGCAAAGATAAACCTAAGCTATTCGCCACCGTAATGGCGATTTTAGACAACAAAAATATTAACGTACATGACGCCACAGTTATGACCTCGAAAGATAAATACGCGCTAGACTCTTTTGTTATTTTAGAACAAGATGGCAAGCCCGTTTCGCAGCTATCGCGGATCCAAGGCATTAAGAAAACGTTAATTAAAGCCTTAAGCAGTGATACGCCAAAGTTGCCAAAGTTTAGAAAACTATCAAGAAAGATGAAACCTTTTAAAGTAGCGACGCAAGTCAGTTTCCCTCCTACCCGCCGTCATGGTACAAGTATGATGGAGCTCATTGCATTAGATTCACCAGGACTACTAGCCAGAATAGGTGAAGTCTTGTATCGCTGCGAAATCCGATTATTAGCAGCGAAAATCACCACTATCGGTGAGCGAGCGGAAGATTTCTTTTTGTTGCAAACCGCTGAAGACGAACAGTTAGATGAAGCGCAACAAATCAAATTACGAAAAGCACTCACCAGTGCTCTTTAAACTTATGACTAAACGATAATACCGGGAGAAGTTAATGGAAGCTTTACGCCAACGTATAGAGGCGGCTTTTGAGGCTCGCGCTGAAATTACCCCAGCATCAGTAGAACCGAGTGTTCGCGCTGATGTTGAGAAAGTCATTGCAATGCTAGATAAAGGCGAAGCAAGAGTCGCAGAAAAAATTGATGGCGAATGGCATGTGCACCAATGGCTAAAAAAAGCAGTGCTACTCTCGTTCCGTATCTTTGATAATGGTGTGATCGATGGCGGCGAAACCAAGTACTTCGATAAAGTACCCATGAAATTTGCCGACTATGATGAAGCTCGTTTCAGAGCAGAAGCGATCCGTGTCGTACCACCTGCTACTGTACGTAAAGGTTCATTTATCGGCAGAAATACCGTTTTGATGCCCTCTTACGTCAACCTTGGCGCTTATGTGGATGAAGGGTCTATGGTTGATACTTGGGCTACAGTAGGCTCTTGTGCCCAAATTGGTAAGAACGTACATTTATCTGGCGGTGTGGGCATTGGTGGCGTGCTAGAGCCATTACAAGCCGGTCCTACGATTATTGAAGACAACTGTTTCATTGGCGCACGTTCAGAAATAGTTGAAGGCGTGATTGTTGAAGAAGGCAGCGTTATCTCAATGGGTGTTTATATCGGCCAGAGCACACGTATTTTTGATCGTGAGACCGGTGAAGTTCACTATGGTCGTGTTCCAGCTGGCTCTGTCGTCGTCTCTGGTAATCTACCTTCAAAATGTGGCACATACAGCTTGTATGCCGCTATCATTGTAAAGAAAGTTGATGCTAAGACTCGTAGTAAAGTCGGCATCAACGAGCTGTTACGCATCGTTGACTAACTTTGTTTGATAGTGTTATTGAAATCCCACTCCTTAGTGGGATTTTTTGTATCCGCTGAAATACCTTCCGAAATGAAACATCTTGTAACCCACAGTCATACAATGAACCAAATTCCACACTTTGATACAGTTATCTACACAATGGTTACAATATTTTTCATGTGATGAGCTTTACTCAATGGTGAACCCCAATGGAAGAGTAGGAGCATGACATGATCAAGACACTCGCGATAGCCGTTGCCGCGCTAGCAATGACATTTAGCGCTAATGCTGCAATGACACCTCATATGGAAACCGCACTCATATCAGTTTGTAAAGCTGGAGCCAGTAACCGCAACTATCAATTCAACAACACAATGAAGAGCTACCGTATCAATAAAAGTCGAATCTTTCCAAGACTGGTTTGTAATGGTGAGTCATTTTACAATTTTGCTCTAAATGCTGGCGCTGACAAAACGGCGGCAAAAATTGCGCCCTACGCTAGAGGTACTGTGACGATTAAAGATATTGCCCAAACAGAACAAGACAACGATCTTTACGTTGTTAATTTCTAAATCACTTTTTAAAAATAGCAGCAAAAAGAAGAAAGAGACTGCGGTCTCTTTTCTTGTTATGCACCTAGCTAAAAAACCACCGTTTTGTTGCCATAGACAACCACCTCTTCATTAATGACCAGTTGCAACGCCTTACTGAGTACGCTTTTTTCTACATCGCGGCCACATTTAGAGAGTGCTTCCACGCTATAACTATGATCAACAGAGATAACGTCTTGCTTAATGATCGGGCCCTCATCCAATGAGTTGGTCACAAAGTGAGCCGTAGCACCGATTATTTTGACGCCCCGCTCCCAAGCCTGTCGATAGGGTGACGCGCCGATAAAAGCAGGTAAGAAAGAGTGATGGATATTGATGATCTTATCTGGAAATTGACGCACAAACTCAGGCGTTAATACACGCATAAATTTAGCAAGTACAACGTACTCGGGATCGTAGCCATTGATAACCTTCAACATTGCTTGCTCATGTTGATTACGATCGATATTTTCATGGCTAATATAATGAAATGGCACATCAAACTTTTCAGTCAAAGGTGCTAGCAGATCGTAATTACCGATAACAGCAACAATCTCAGCATCTAGGGCACCCGAATACGACTTAATGAGCAAATCACCAATGCAATGTGCTTCTTTAGTCACCATCACCACGATACGTTTTTTGCCTACAGCTACTAATTTAGTATGATTTTTAGTCGGTAGTACATTCTGTAGTTCAGCTAACAATCTAGCAGGTTCAAAAATGCCTTCAAGTTCCGTCCGCATAAAGAAACGTCCTTGAGCATTATCTACAAATTCGCTATTTTTAACGATGTTGAGGCCGTGTGCAAAACACACCCCAGTAATCTTAGTGATAAGTCCTGGCGCATCGGCACAGTCTATAATCAGTACCTTTCGTTCCATATGCCCTCTCTATCTTTAGACGCACATACCTTGAGTGACATGAGCCAATGCCAACATAAATGTCTTAATTAGCGAAAACAACCGAGGCTAAACAATAAGCCAGATAAATAGCGAAGCTATTGTCAAAGCGTTAATTATCTGTCTTGTTTAATGAAGAAACATCAATAAATACCGCGATTAAGCTAATAATGTCAGCGATATATTTGGCAGCTTAGTTATACAATGGAGTTTAAAGGTGGCAGAAATAAGGAGAGTCGCAAATTGTTTTTGCAGGCTTGCTACCATTGGAAAGAAGTTAACATGAGCAAAATAGCAGACTTGATGAAGTTATTATAAAACCAAAATCTTATAGCGCTAACGCTTTATGAACTATGTTTCAGCAATAAGGAGCTCATTTGGCTGTCCAATTTGGCTCCTAAAATAATATTAAGCTGCGAGGTCTTTATCAATCAACTTGTTCCAGCTAGGCAACCAAGCTAACGCTTCAACTTCTGGTTCCATGGTTTCACAGGCATCGATCTTTAAGAAATCACCTAAACGTTGTGCACCAAGCTCTTCAAATAACGCCGCTAGTTGCTCTGCTGCACCGCAAAAAGTTTCATAACTTGAATCCCCTAATCCAATCACGCCAAATTTTAGCTCAGGCAAGTAAGGAGCTTTAGATTGCATATCGTAGAACCATGCTTGGATATCATCAGGGAGATCGCCTTGGCCTGTTGTAGAACAGATAAGCAATAGCAATTCATCTTGAGGAGGGACAAAACCCACAAGCTCATCGCTTTGATATAACACAGCTTCACGGCCTAAATCTGTTAAGGCCTGCTGTAGAGTTTCGGCGACGTACTGCGCGCCACCATAAACTGTTCCAAAAACTAGATTCACTTTTTTCATGTTTTACTTCGCCTAAAAGCCATTTAGCTATATCCTTAACATACTGTATCGATGAACATTGCTGCAAGCCTCGCAGCAATTAAAAGTGAATGTGTACTAGGATGAGCCGTAATGAGACACTCTTGCAGACAAAAACATCGTAAACATCTTAACCGCTCAGCACATATCAGAAGAATGTGCTATTTCCATACCGTAAAAAATCTAAAGTCTTTGCAACTCGCCTATGATAATGCCCAAACTTCGGCTGCCGAGTTAAAAGACCGCTGTAAGCCTATCTGTTAATTATCAGCGATTAGAATGGCGTTGTTTACGTCAGACAATGCTTCTTCTTGCCATCCCAGCCCTGCGAACAGGTCTAGCCAATGCTGTTCGAGTTCGGTTTCAATGTTAACTCGCTCACCCGTTCGAGGGTGGTTAAAGCTCAATTTTTTAGCTATTAACCATAATCGATTTACGCCAAAGTGAGTTCTAAAGAACTTATTCTGCTTACCATCACCATGTGTCGTGTCCCCAAGTATAGGGTGGCGTAGATGTGCCATATGACGGCGCAATTGATGTTTACGTCCAGTATGAGGTGAAAGGTGAACCAGTGCATACCGGCTCGTAGCATAACGTCCCGAGGCAAAAGGGATCTCACAGTTGAGCATCGGACGATATGAAGTCACAGCATTCTGCGCCGCTTTATTAGGATCCACATCTTTATCACCCAATTCGTCCAGCTCTACTTTTAGCGCATAGTCTAACGTAGCAGCTTCATGCATATTGCCGCGAACAATGGCTAAATATTCTTTATCGATAGTGTGGGAGGCGAACTGTTCACACAATTCTCTGGCCATTTCACTGTTTTTAGCAAATAACAAAATACCCGATGTAGGCCTGTCTAAGCGATGCACAGGGAAAACATGGCAACCCACTATATCCCGTGTTAATTGCATTGCAAAAAAGCGTTCTCGTCTCGCTAAATAACTACGGTGAACCAATAAGCCCGCGGGCTTATGAATAGCAACAATATCATCGTCTTCAAATAAAATTTCGATATAAGGTGCTATCTCATCCTCTAGCGCTAGCTCCTCGAGTTCTGTGAGCTCTAGCGCCTCATCGACCTCATCGATTTGGGTTACTTCAGGTCTACTTTGTTTCACTTAATAGCTCATCTAGTTCTGTAAGGGTTTTGATTATGCGACAAAATTCAGGCTTACCAGCCCATACATGTTGCGCCATGGGAGCAATCGCAATCGCTGTTGGTAGCGGCATCGCGCTATCAAGTAAGTGATGCATCTTGGGGATAAAAATAAATTGCAGCCACTGTTCAAATGCCATGGTATCACAGGCAAACGGTGCACTACTTTGCATTGCACTTTCTGAAGGTCGCATATCAGCCCATAATGCTGCGTTAACAAGATCGCCTTGCAATCGAGTTAGCTTGTCTCTGGTAAAATGGCTTAACAAATCTTGCACTCCAGTTTAATGAACCTGTCTACAAGGTTAGCAATATCATTTAGCGTATTCCCATTATAATAACCGCCGGGAAATCACCTTAGACTAATACCTGTAAAGGTTCGAAGGAAAAATATACAATGAATAGTGCAATGAGACCGAACAATTTTGAAGCAGGGTTATCGTGATCTTAACTCTATTGCATTAACTTACAGTTCAAAAAACTGCCGCCATCGAGAATTTAAATTACTCAATGAAATTTCGCATCAGATCATACCATCTAGCCACAGTTATCCCTATAATGTGGGCTAATTAATACTGACTCGATAGCGATATGACTGAAATAACGACCCTTAGCCAATTTCTTAAAACTGCTAAAACTCAATTCCAAGTTTACGATATGGGCCGTAGAGTTCAACATATCGATATGATGGCTTTTCACCAAATAGAAGAGTTACTCACGCCTTACCCCTCTCCAATTCAAGGACACGCTCAGTTCGCTATTGTCTTTTGGGATGCTAGCCAAAAACACTATATTTGGTTTATAAAATTAGCCCTAGATGAACGCGGATTGCTTGCGCCAGCACCGCGCCTCCAATTCATCAAGATGATAATTGAAGCCCTAGGCAGAGATCCAACCCAACCTTTAACTGAGCAACAGCAAGAACAACTCGCAAATCATCCCTTTAACTTTAAACCCTCTCAAGAAAAGTTAGCGGTGTTTAATGCACTCGTGCGAAAGCAACTCGGCGAAAAGGCCTCTGCTCAATATGAATTTGCCTACCAGTATTTGTCTGGACAACATCCAGCTGAACATTGGCAAAACATTGGTATGCAGGGAGTAGCTGATGTTTGTGTCAGAGCTGCAGAACTTGATCACCAACAACATATTAGTGCCAGTTTCGAACGCGCATCTGTAGAAGTACAAATTGCCATGTGTCAATGTCTAGAGCACTTAACAATTGAAGATGCTCTCGCGGCACAACTTTTCGAAAAATTTAAAGCTGCTGCCATAGAAAGCCAAGCTTACCTTTTAAGAGCGTTAGCCTCTCACCCTGAGCAGAGTCAGAAAGCGATAGCTTATTTAGACAGTTGTAATGGTCTATCCGCTGACATGTTGATTACGATAGCAGCTCGAAATTGGTCAGCCTTAAAAGATGAGCCAACTCTCAGTATCTACTTAGAAGCGCTTGCTAAACAAGAACAACACTTCTTTAACCAGATTTTTGCTGATATTGTGGCTATTCCATTAATTCGCACACAACTGCTCACTCAATTGCGAA
This sequence comes from Shewanella abyssi, assembly GCF_023284025.1. GTDB lineage: Bacteria > Pseudomonadota > Gammaproteobacteria > Enterobacterales > Shewanellaceae > Shewanella > Shewanella abyssi. Next base: position 53,929 of record NZ_JAKIKR010000003.1, read on the forward strand.
ACCCTAACCGAAGTGCAGAGCTTTCTGCAGCTATTGGCGGCTTATTTAAGGTAATTAAAGCATGATGACAGATTTTTTATTAATAGTAGCGGTAATTGTTATCGCCGCCTTTTTTTGGCAATTAAGACAAATGGCAGAGATGAGCCGTGTTTTTGCCACAAAAGAGTGCCAGAAGCAGAAAGTTCAACTACTTGCCATTGCTCAGGAAACGGCAAAACCTAGCTTAGGTGGCACGACTGGTTTCACTTGGAAAGTAAAATACCTATTTGAATTCAGTACCGATGGTATTAACCAATATCGCGGTAGCTTGTGGATGCACGGTAAGAAAATCCAAAAAGTACAGTGGCCGATTTTTCCAGAGCCTGAATGGCATGATGCACCTGAATCTCGTGGTACTGTCGGCGGTGGTTGTGGTGGTGGACGCGGCAAAAGCAATTGTAGTTCAGGCGGATGTAAGTAATCGCCAGCACCAAGGGTTAGTCAAGCTTTGAATGAGTCAGCAGAAATACTGGCTCATTTTTTTATCTGTATTTTCATTTGATACTAAGGTCTTCGGCCTATTCAACTAGTGGTGCTTCGCTCCCCCGAAAGTTACGCTAAGCAAACTTCGTTTGATAAAGGATGTGAGCTTCCAACTGTCACTTTTTCGACGGCCTCAGCCGCATCTAAACTGAGTAATTGCTATTTATAGTCGACGGTAACTTTCAGCCGCTAACTTGGAAATGCCCCAAAGCTTCTTAGAATGAATGGTCTCGCTGAGTGTGTCTCATAAATATTGCCCTAGTAGAGCTAATCCTGATGGGCTTGGTGTTCTATGCGGTTTATTTACGCAATCTATTCTCGATTGGTATATCGTAATCAAATAACACTCTGATGTTATGTGGGTTTTACATAAATCGAGCGCTGAATAGACGGATTACGAATACGGAAAAATTCCACCTGTAAAGCGTTAAATCACGATAGAGATCTGTAATTGATGGTAACGTCATGATTTACATCGATGGAAGACTATTGGTGCTGGTGTCGATGAGCCGCAAAAAGGACGAATATTAGTCATTTCTATGATAGCGCTTCAAGGTAGTTCACCGAATGCTTACAAACGATGGCCAATGTGACTTAGCCGCTTCAACTTGCAAAGCGCATCTTTGCTTTATAGATGCTATGTGATGAAATCGCTTTTCTTTATTAATCAGAGAGCCTGCAGATTCTTCTAGTCATTTTTACCTTGCCTTAGTTTATAAGTGCTTCAAATAAAAAAGCCAGTCGGGAGTTCCAACTGGCTAAATAAAAATCCTCAAGCTATTTTAGGGCTCTATTCAGAATTAGTTTTGTTTGTGCATCTTTTCTATCATTGCTGCACGTTCATCGTAGTTATCATGGCAACCGCCACAACTATCTTTCGCCACGTTCCACGGCTGTACATACATACCGTCTTCCGAGCGATTTTCAGGGCTATCTGAGGCAAACTCTAAGTTAATCCGAAAGAAATGATTGCTCTTTGGCATATGACAGGTTGTACATTTTGCCATAAATTCGTGAACTTCAAGGTCGGTATTAAACTCTTTGTTGCCATGACAATCGGTACACTCTTTTATAAGAGCATCTTCGTGTCCAGGCTGGTCTTCGTTAGCTTTAGAACGATGCGGGTTATGACATGTGTGGCACGCCATATCACGCTTCTTACCTGTCATCTCGCCTGTATTGACATCAATACCAAGCATTGCATCACCAGCTACACGACCACCATCGAAATATGGGATTGTACGTCCACCGATACTGTCTCCACCAAAATCTTCGTTATGCTCACTAACGAAGTCTGGGTATTGTCGATTTGTCTTTTTACTATGACATTCCGCGCAGGTGATAGCTTGCCCGTAACCCATATCATCTTTTATCAAATCGGCTGTTAAACGTCCTTTAGCTATGCGTGAAATATCGTCGGGAGACATCGTTTTGATATGCTTCCCGCCAGCACCATGACAAGCTTCGCACTGGATACCCGCTTGGTTGTACGTCCCAGCAAAGCCTTTTAGACCATCTTGGTGGTTTGGGTTTAATTCCGAGTCAGGAGTGAAGTCTTTCCAACCTGTAGAGTGGCATCGGCCACAGTCGAACGGTTGTGAATCTGGCGCAGAATCAGGTAGATAGCCTTGCATGTGGTTTATAGTGATATCTTCGCCATTTTGTGGCATTGAGACGGCTATTCCAGTACCAGATAAAACGTAGCCATCTTTATCTAAGAAGTTAGCCCAAGTATCATAGCCACCAATCACGTAACTGATATCATCCCAGCTATTAGGCGTGCCTAGACTGTTATTCGCACCGTACATTAGCTCAACAGCACCTTCTATCGAACTGAATGGGTACTCGGGAGCTTTACCGTCAACAACCTTGTTTAATTTGAAGTTGTGGCCTGTTTCAAAGAACGTAGCTTTATCACTATGACAACTAACACACGTTTGAGAGCCTACATACTCATGGGTTTCTGCTTCAGGCTCAGCGACGGTAATGGTCACCGTTGAGAATCCTTGAGCCCCAGATGGGTCTGAGATTGTGTAGTCGACAACCGTGGTACCTTTCGATTCAGGAGTGAACAGTAAATCGTTACCGTCTTGAGCTACTGAACCTGTGCCCTCAAGGATTACGAAGTCTAAAAGTGTTAGTTCATCGCCCTCGGCGTCGGTATCGTTGGCTAGTACATCAATACGAACCGGTGAACCTAGCACTGCATTCGCAACATCCGCTACTGCAATGGGGGCTGTATTCGGCACTTCGGGAGTTGTTGGAGCATCGTCGCTCCCACAACCAGTAAGCGCTAGCCCTATTAGCATCGCTAAGGATGCTTTTTTAAACATTATCATATCATCACTCTCTTTATTATAAGTACCCCCTCTTACGGAGGGCACTGGCAGTGCCATCCGGTAAGTTAGTCAACGTGTGTATGAGCACAGAGGTCAATATCACTCACCAAATGGCGGGTCTTCTATACAATTACGCCCTTACCAACTCAAAACCTCTCGCACTGGTATTTGTGTCGAGAAATATGGTGTTATAGAATGCGTTCATGTCATCGTTTTTGCTTAAATCAAGCATATGGCTTTCCAGAAAGATATTGCGTGACAATTGTCTTTCCAGCAAGATAAGTTGGGGCGAATTATTCATAATGAGAGGTAGAGCAAGTGGAAAAGTGTATGGAAGATATTTTGCAGTTGAATGAAGTTAATTGGCCTGAGTGCGCAGAAACTTCATATCCTGCTTTATTGCGCCTAACCCAGGTCAATAATATTTTTGTCCAAATAATCAAAGAGTGTGTGGAGTCATACCAGCTGCAAAGTTCGGATTTTAACCTTTTATGCTGCTTACGTCGTAATCCTTCACCGCACACACTTTCGCCTACTGAATTGTATAAAAGTATGTTATTTAGCTCTGGTGGACTGACTAAGGTGTTGACCCGTTTACAGCAAGCAGGGCTAATTGATAGGCTTGAAAACCCTGAAGATAAACGAAGTAAGCTGGTAGCACTCACTGCCGAAGGTAAACAACTCCTTGAGAAGATCATGCCAGTGCTGCACCAGCAGGAAAAACAGATGCTGAGAGCCTTGAGTTCAGTGGATTTGGAGCAATTAGACGGTTTGATGCAACGCATATTAAAAAGTATGAATAGCACTAATGGGGAATTCCCAAAGCGTATTCAGTTTATGGGAGTCAGTTAGCTTTTAAAGTTGGATAAAAGATTGAGTATTGTTAACCTACAAATTCGTAGGGGCTCACAAATAACTCTTTCGGTATACGTATTCATTATAGTGGCGAAGCACTTGATTTGTAGTGGTCGACCATCACAGATGTTCTATAGTTTCAGCTTTCACTCATACTTGCCAATTCCAAAGCAAATTTAGACAACGTGCCTATTTATTAGTTTTTAGTAATCTAACTGGCAAAGGTGGCAATAGCTCGGTAAGGAGTCTTTCCGATTAAACTAAGTTATTTTTTCTAATCAATGCCAAGTTATTTAGACTCAATACTCTAACCAACTCCTGTCCAATAACAAGTCAGGCGCTACGATTGACTTGCAAGCGGCTCACGTGTAGTTGGGCGTGCAAGCTTCTAAATCATGGATGATTTAGCAGAGCCTATAGGGACATATTCACGGCGGCTTGCTAAGGCACAATGCAGGTGAGCTGCATTTGATTGAAGTTAAGTATTTTGCTTCTGGGTATATGAGCAATCCTAAATCCACAAACAAGCTAAACGCTTTCGCTTCGCATATGCAGACCACTATTTCTAGAAAACAAACAAAGAAAAAGCGCGGCCCCAGAGGGGACGCGCCTTCGCCTATTTCCTTGTAAGCTCATCCTGCTATTTTATGCTCCTTGCACCATCCATGCGTAACTGTGCTCCCTGCGTCGTCCATGTATCCCTTTCTTTCCTTGTATCTTACGATACTCATCCCTGTTACTCGGTAATCCTTTTACCAAGCTTGCTCATCCTAAGCGTGTCCTACATCTTCCTTGAGAGTCCATTCAAAACTATCCGTAGCATCCTACCTTCCTAGGTAGTAAAACGTTCCATCCTGGATTGTTTAACCGCTCCTTGGTCGCTCAGGCTATCACTCCTTGAAAGCCTCATCCCTGATAGTTATCCATATTAAGTGCGGATCCTTCCGTCACTTTTCGATCATCCTAATCTGCGAGTCCTTGCCACCATGCGTCCTTGCACAATTAAATAATAAGCTAAAATCCAATAAAAAACGCACCGAAAATGAACATTTAACATGCGCTCACATTTTGGTCACACTGCATTTATAACGTAACATGTTCTTTAAAAACACTTTATTAGAAAAAATGCTTCATTTATAGTGACTCACTAGCCCTATTTCGCACAACGCTGTAAGAGATCTCTCACACCCAATCGAGCAACTTGTCAAAATGCAGCTGTAGATAACAGAAAGGGCGTACCTTTCGGTACGCCCTGATCTCGCTTCTTTTAGCTTTCCCGCTATATATGTGCTCCCTGCATCATCCATGCTTAACATGCATCCTGCATCTTCCTTGTAAGTCCTTTTAACTCCTTGTACTCAGCGTACAAAATCCATTTATTAGCTTATCCTAAGCTAAAATCCTCATCCTGAGGTTGTCCTAGTTGCGTCCTGCAAATATATAACTACTTAATAAGTTTACCCTTAACTATCGACCTACTATTGGATAAGACTAAAATACTGATACCCAATTGTTGCTAATTTATCCTTAAACTAGCGGCCAAAATAATCCACTCAGTAAATATTTAAATTTGGTCATCACAATGGTAATGACGATGACCAATGGGTGGCAGCACTAATGCTCTCCCCTATTGATTTCTTAAGTTAAGTTTATACAGCTATCAATCCAAATCGATAGCTACTTAGCAAGCGATCAATGACGTAACATTATTGCAACCACACAGTTAACGCCCAAGCCGTTGATTGTAAACAACTAAAAACACATACCATGTTTATATCAACAATCTTTCAATTCGATATCCCACACGAAAGTAAGAGATCTCTCACAACAAGAACATCCTAATCAGATATTTCTACTTCTTTTTCCAAAGAAAGCTTCAAATAACATAACCCAATCAGCCATTAAGCTATAAAAGGGGTATTTGAATGTCGCTGGTCTGTTCTTTTCAAATACAAGGTGTCCAATCCAAGCAAAGCTATAGCCAATCACAGGGAGCGAACATAGCAGCAACCATTGCCCTGAATAGAACGTGAGAATTGTCACTAAGATAACAAGACAACTACCAATATAGTGTAGTGCTCTGCATGTTCTATTTTGGTGCTGCGAAAGGTAAAATGGATAGAACTCAGCGAAGTTACTAAAGCGTTTAGTCATTCACCTGGCCTCGATGAAACATCAGCTCACCGGTCACATTTCCTATCTCTAGATCTTCCAATTTGTCAAAACCATGATTCGAAAATAATACAATATTTGCAGGGTTGCTAACAAATACACCTACGCCATCAAGCTCTGGTTGCTCATCACACCAGCTCAATACTGTTTTAACCAATTGGCTACCGTAACCTTTGCCTTGCTCATTTGTTGATATCGCAATGAACTGCAAAATACCGCAATTATTACTGGGCAAATGCTCAATAATTTGGTGTTCTTTTTTGATCCAAGCTTGAGTTGATTGCCAGCCGGCACTGACCAACATTTTTAAGCGCCAATGCCAGTAACGAGCTTCGCCTAACGGTACTTGCTGAGTTGCAATACATGCCACACCTATTAATCGTTCACCGACAAATATGCCTATCAAGCCCTGCTCTTGCTGCCAAAGCTCATTTAACTCTTCACGAATAGCGCCTCGCAGTTTTTGTTCATATTGAACTTTATCATCGTGATATAGCGCATCGATAAAAAAAGGATCATCGTGATAAGCATTATAAAGAATAGAGGCAGCAATACGTAAATCTTCAGCTGTTAAATAGACGGCTCGGCACGCTTCCATGGTTTGATTTTCCATTGTTATTTCCCTTGATCTAGATCACATTAGCACCAATGTAACAAGCCCATAGGAAAGTGCAATTAATAATCAAATATCACGTTATGCTCTATTTAATATCGATAAAAAACTGCTATAGATGAGTCATTCACTGTCGAAAATTATCTGCACATAACATGGAGGCTGAGCCCATTTTCAACCATACTGGAAGCTACACGATATAGGCGGAGCAAAAACGATGGACACCACCCCTCTTGATCTCGAACATCTATTTCAACAGCTGGGTTTACAAAGCGATAGCAAAGCAATTGAATCGTTCGTAAAAAAACATACTATTGCCGAAGGGCAGCTTATTCATCACGCTGAATTTTGGACTGTATCACAACAACATTTTCTAGCGGAGGCATTAGCAGAAGATGCCCAATGGTCAGATTTAATTGACCATTTAGACACCCTTTTAAGAAAGTGATTTACCGATAATATAAAGGTTATCTATATTTTGCTATAAGCCTTTTCGCCCCAACCCACAACCGCATTATTACTAATAACAACGGGAGTGCACTCATTTTTGGTGGTTTTACCGTCGCCCTTCATCCTTTGTGTACGATAAAATAGTACATGTACCTCTTTATCTTGTTGGATATAGGCTTCATTAAAATCAGCAGTTCCCATTAAGGTCGTCACCTGATCTCTTGACATACCTAAAGATATCCTCGCAAGGTTTTCACGGTTACTCTCTTGTGTTGTTTCCCAACTTCCGTTGTGGTCCCAATCAGATTCATCATCACCCACATTGATCACGCAACCAGTTAACCCTATGCTTGCTATCCCAAAAAACGCTAAACTTAGTAGATTATTCTTCACATTAACTTCCTGTATTTATATTGATTTTATAATCACAAATAAAGCAAACAACATGCCAACAGTTAACGCGTTGTTTTATAATGACTTTAACTATGTTCATTACAGTTAACTAACTAAATATACTCATGAGTAAGGAATTTAACCAACGATGAGCCCTCTAGACCAAGTACTCTGCGCCGCCAAACAGCTCAGCGATGAAGGGAAAAACCCCACTCTTGCATTAATTAAAACAAAGCTAGGAATGAGCATTGCGATGCCAACGCTTATCCAGGGCTTACAACAGTACAAATCAATGAATGCGACCGACAAAGCGGCCATTCCTACAAAAGCCCAGTTGAACGCATCAGTACCAGCTGCTCAACTGTCTCCAGTCAATACTGAACAGCAGCAAAAAATTGAACAATTGGAGCGTGAGCTATTAGTACTGAAAACGGACTATCAAGCAGTATGCCAAAGATTAACAGCACTAGAATCTGCGTTGCTTAACGCTGATGAGGCAAAGAAATAATGCATGTCATCGAATTAAGGTTTGAGTGTTTTGATAACACCACTATTACGGCCGCAGAGAAAGCCATTAATGGTCTGTTAGAAGCTTATCGTGCCAATGGACAAATACTGGGCCGAGAATTTGCCGTGGCTTTCAATGATGGTGAGTTTAGAGCTCGCTTGTTGATGCCTGAAAAAAGTAGCCTTGCAAAACGGTTTAATAGCCCTTGGGTTGAGCAGACTTTAGCGGAATTAACAGACGCTAAATTGCTTGCTCCCCGTGAGAAGTACATAGGCCAAGATATCAATTCAGAAGTGTCTAGCCAAGAGACACCGAGTTGGCAGCTGCTTTATACCAGTTATGTGCATATGTGCTCACCGCTAAGAAATGGCGATACACTGCAACCTATCCCACTTTACCAACTGCCCGCGACAGCCAATGGCGATCATAAGCGCTTGATCCGCTGGCAAACCGAATGGCAAGCTTGTGATGAACTGCAAATGGCGGCGGGCACAAAAGCTGAGTTTGCCGCACTTGAGCAACTGACGAACCATGACAGTGATCTGTCTAGGCGTGGCTGGGACTTGCGCGGTCGAGTTGAGTACCTCACTGAAATACCAACCTATTACTACCTCTATCGAGTCGGCGGTGAAAGCCTAGCCAATGAGAAAAAACGTTGCTGTCCAAAGTGCGGCAGTGATGAGTGGCTATTAGATGAGCCACTGTTAGATATGTTTCACTTTCGCTGTGAACCCTGTCGTATCGTATCAAACATCTCTTGGGATCATCTTTAAATCATACTCACAAAAAAGGTCTAAATTGCAGAACAATTTAGACCTCTTACTTTCAAACTTTTAGTTCAAGCTTCTGTCTGTATGCATTAGCCACTATTTGCCAAGCAGGTTACGCCACATCATTTTCATTCGCTGCCAAATGCCTGGATGGTCCAGTACCGGCATATCCTCTTCCACCTGCTTAACCGGTGGCGTCACTCGCGCTCTCAGCTCAGCGATAAAACCATTTAACGAATCTGCTAATTTTTCACTCTGAGTTTCCCCAGGAATTTCAATCCAAACACTGCCATCAGTATTGTTCACAGTGATCATTTTATCTTCATCATCAAACACACCAATAAACCAGGTAGGATCTTGTTTGAGCTTCTTTTTCATCATTAAGTGGCCAATGATATTTTGCTGCAAATACTCAAAATCAGTCTGACTCCACGCCTGCAATAACTCCCCCGTTCCCCAAGGTGAGTCAAACATCAAAGGCGCCGAAAAATGTGCCCCATAAAATGCGCTGAGATCTGCATGCAAAGATAGCTCAAGTGCATGTTCAACATTCTCGAAAACGCCTGGCTCCTCACGCAATACTGACTTCCATTGCAATGCATCTTCGGTTTCAACATCAACGTCACCCAAAATACACTCGGACGGCTGTTGCTGCGCATAGTAACGCGGGTACTCTCCCAACGTGTCTAAGTAGGCTTGTTGGTAGTCGTTTAAAAAAATATCCAGAGCAGGTAAAGAAGACACTTAGCCGATCCCAAAATAAGTTATAATGAAGATCTATTTTGACATGGAAACCGTATTGATGACACAACATCATGATGCCTATAGTGACGCACCCGAGCTTTCACAACTTACATTAGGAAAGTCGACTGGCTACCAAGAGCAGTATGATGCGTCTTTACTGCAAGGCGTGCCACGCAAGTTGAACCGTGATGCTATCGCCCTAACCCATGAATTACCGTTTCACGGTTGTGATATTTGGACTGGATATGAGCTTTCATGGCTTAATGCTAAAGGCAAACCTATGGTCGCCATTGCGGAGTTTAGCTTAGACTTTAACAGTGCCAACCTAATTGAATCGAAGTCGTTTAAGCTATATTTAAACAGCTTTAACCAGACTCAATTTGATGACGTACAGGCAGTAGAGTCGACGTTAACCAAAGACCTACGGGACTGTGCACAAGGTGATGTTAGTGTAAAAGTGATTGAACCAAAGAACTTTCACCATCAACGTATTGTAGAGCTACCAGGCACCTGTATCGATGACTTAGATATTGAAGTCAGTGATTACAGCTTTAACCCAGACTACCTTATCGACAGTGTTGATAACAAAGCGATAGTTGCCGAGACCTTAACCTCAAATCTACTTAAATCAAATTGCTTGATCACCTCTCAGCCTGATTGGGGTACGGTCATGATCCGTTATCAAGGGCCTAAAATCGATCGCGAAAAATTGCTTAGATACTTGATCTCATTTAGACAACACAATGAGTTTCACGAGCAATGTGTCGAGCGTATCTTTGTCGACTTGAAACGTTTATGCCAATGCGCCAAATTAACCGTTTATGCCCGTTACACCAGGCGTGGTGGGTTAGATATCAACCCCTATCGTAGTGACTTTGAACACCCTGCCGAAAATCAACGCTTGGCAAGACAGTAACGTTCAATAGCAGATTAAACCATCAAACCGAGCCCTCAATGCTCGGTTTTATTTTTTCAATTTCAAGTGCCCCTATCTGTGCGGTTATCATCTCTCTAAGCCAACCGCTGAAGTAGCACTTTCTATCAGCTTAGTACTATAAAAAGAGTAAATAAAAAGGGACCCAATTTTCGTCCCTTTTTATAAGTCATTTTGAGCCTGTAATAATTATGGTTAACTCGTGCTTTGAACCACTGCATTTATAATGACGACTTCGGCGTCATACTCGACTGACTTGTCTTGGTAGCTTAATCCCCTAACACTAATAGTAAATCGATAATCTTTATCTAGATGTCCCAAAACACAATCCCAATGAGCCGCCTCTACCACCAGCAGCTCAGTTGTAACATCATTTGTAACATCACTTTTAACATCAACCGTTTCAACTTTATCAAACAGTTGTAAGCTAACTCCTTGCTTAAAAACCATCTGCTGCATTAGTCCGCAGCTTAAAAGTTCAGGTTGTAACTGTTCGCTCGATTTAAGCGTCAGTAAGCTCTGCTCCATTGTCGTTAAATCAAAGCCAAAGGATTTAAGCGACAACGCCAACCCCAGCCCTTTCGCCTTAATGTAAGACTCTTTCAGCGCCCACAGATCAAAGAAGCGATCACGCTGCAACTCACTAGGCAAGGCAAGTAATGCTGCAGTCTCTGGCTTGGAGAAATAGTGATTAAGTATTGAATGGATATTGGTACTCTTGCGGCAGCGCTCAATATCAACGCCTAGTTCAATTGTCGGTTCAACTGTCGATGGCGCTTTGTTCAGCAATGGCTGTTGATGGATAGCTAACAATAGCCAATCACCACTGTGGCTAAGATTAAAATCGATGCCGCTGCGCTCGTACTGCGCCGCCGTTAACCGTGGTTTGCCTTTGTCACCATATTCAAACTGCCACTCATCTGGTTGAAATTGGCCATGGTTTGATAACAATGCGCGCAAATAGCCGCGCACCATCAAACCTTGGGTTTTAGCGGACTGCTGAATATAACGGTCAACCTTATCGATTTCGTCTTGGGGTAACCACGAGCGGATCGTCGCTTTGATATCACTGTCCATTAAGGCAGGTGATAACGGACAAAAATACAGTTTTACGCAGCTTGATTCAGATATAGGTGACGACAAGGAGATCTCAAAAACGATGATTAATAGGGTTATTGTGGCCTCTTTTGCCACAAAAAAACAGAGGGGCATACCGCAAAAAAACCGGCAACCCCCAACATGTTACATAACGCGCTGATTAGTCCGTTTCGGCCAACGCTAACGTTAACTCTTTTAATGCCTTATCGGAAATAACATCATAACGGCTAAAATGCATCGAAAATTGACCGTCACCGCCTGTCATCGATTTAAGTCTGGTGGAGTAGTCTCCCACATTAGCCAGTGGCGCTTCAACGCTAACTTCTACTATGCCACTTGCCTGAGCTTGAGTACCACAGATAATGCCGCGAGAAGCACTCATGTTGCCAGTGATCTCCCCGACATGGCCTTGCTCCACCAAGATCTGCATATCGACAATAGGCTCTAGAATCACAGGTTGTGCCAGTGCAACTGCATCGATAAAGGCTTTCTTTCCCGCCATGACAAACGCTATCTCTTTTGAATCGACACTATGATGTTTACCGTCTAATACCGTGACTCTTATATCTTGCATCGGGAACCCACCCAGCGCACCGGCTGACATGGCTTCGCGAACCCCTTTTTCAACAGCAGGGATATATTGACTCGGTACTGTACCGCCAACCACTTTACTGACAAATTCAAAGCCTTGTCCGCGCGGAAGTGGTTCCACTTTTAGTTTAACTTCACCAAACTGACCAGAACCACCAGACTGTTTTTTGTGCCTAAAACGGGCTGTCGCCTCTGCTAATATCGTTTCTCGATAAGCCACGGCTGGCGTATCGGTTTCCATATCCACATTAAACAAGGTTTGCGCTTTTTCTAATGCTATTTGCAAGTGAAGATCGCCCTGCCCTTGTAAAACAGTCTGCCCCTGAGCGTCACTGCGACTGATCTGAAGGCTGGGATCTTCCGCCACTAACTTGTGTAGCACTTCGGATATTTTCTGCTCATCCCCACGCCGCTTAGGTGATACTGCCAAACCAAAAATAGGTTGTGGCAACTCCAGTTCTGGCAGATGGAACTCATCTTCATCATGGCTATCGTGCAGCACAGCCCCCACTTCAAGTTCATCTATTTTGGCGATAGCACAAATATCGCCGGGAATTGCCTGGCTAACGTCAATCAGCTTGTCACCCTGCAGTTTAGCCAAGTGGCTCACTTTAAATAACTTACGACCTTGGCCGACAAATAGCTTCATGCCGATATTGATGGTGCCTTGATACAAGCGAAAAATCCCGATACGGCCCACAAACGGATCGATAGACACTCTAAAAACATGCGCTAGCACATGGTCTATCGGGCTTTGACTAACATCAATCGGCACAGCATCTTTAGCAAACCCCTTAACAAACTGCGGTGGATTAGCTTCTAACGGATTTGGCAGCAATTTCACTAACAGCTCTAGCAATGATTCAATACCGATATCTTGCTCCGCACTGGTAAAGCATACTGGCACTAGATGTCCCATACGCAATGCTGTTTCTAGAGGAGCGTGCAACTGCTCCGGCGTTAGCGACTCACCCTGATCCAAGTACAACTCCATCAACTGCTCATCTTCTTCAAGCACGGTATCAACCAGTTCATCCCGTGCAGCTTGCACGCTATGGAACGCCGTTTGCGCTTGTTCGTCACAATGCAGATAACAATCAACCACTTGGTCAGCAGCGACGTTCGGTAAGTTAACCGGCAAACAACGATGGCCAAATTGTTGCTGAATATTGCCCAGTAATTCGGCCAGCCCCGCTTCATTACCATCAATATGGTTAATCGCAATCAACACGACTTTGCCTTGGCTACGCGCCGCTGCAAACGCCCGTTTAGTCACCGACTCAATCCCCATAGCCGCATGGATCACTAAAACTACCGATTCGACGCCCGGCAAAGGTAATAGCGCACGGCCAAAGAAGTCGGGTAAACCTGGGGTATCGATAAGATTAATGTGGTGGTTGGCGAAATCAAGATTGAGAAAGGAGGGTTCTAAACTGTGGCGATGGGATTTTTCTTGGGCAGTGAAATCAGCATGATTTGTGCCCTTATCGACCCTGCCTTTTAAGGTTATCGCATTAGCACGAAACAGCAGTGCTTCTAATAACGAGGACTTTCCTGATCCTGTGTGCCCGAGCACAGCCAAATTGCGGATCTGCTCAGTGTTGAACTCAGCCATATAGGCCTCCTTTGTCACATTATTAAACCTAGTGTGTTTTCAATAAGACAATTTTCCGGAGCTGTTAATGACAAGTATAAACTTGTAACAAAGTGCGTTTTTTGACCTAGATCACTCTTTAACTTACCTACGCGACTTACTACACATAATAACACTTTAGCTTACAATAGCTCGAACAAAGCCGCTGCCGACGATATCCTATTAGATTAATAAAATATCGGTATCTGTCTTGCTTCATTCATTCATTGAACGATAACCACAAGAAAATGTTATGAATAATTCAATACCTTAAATGGGCATGAAATATCCAGTATTTCAATTCAACTTTTACTATGCATATTCAACACTACTCGAGATGAAATGCAGTTGATGCCTTAGTGATAAAAAACACACCAAATACCACTCATTAAATATCGTGATTTGGGGTTGTGCTTTTTAATTGAACTTTTTCTAAGTTACGCACTCTCATAATACTGACACATAAATTATTCGTCTTCTACGAAGATAGGGCTCTTAACTTTATCGCAACAATCAAGTCAGTAGCTGTAGTTACATCGAGCTCAAGAGCTTAAAAAAATCACTAGTTGAATATTCAAGCTCAACGATACATTACGATACATTTAACTATGTAAAGCATTGTGTACAACAATATTCCCTATTACCACCACCTACAAAAATAGCTTCCAAAATAATATTCCTTCATTAAAATTACTCTGTAAAAGCAGCCAGTTACATTAACGTATACTTAATATTGTATATGAAAATATTTAAAGCTCATTGTCAAAAAACAAAATATAGCAGCGTGAAAAACCACAAGAACCACAAAAGGCAGTGTAACTAACTACGACTTCCGATATGGGCAGTTAATAAAACTAAAGCAAACGTGATTATTATTCAGATTGAAAAGACAAAATACAACCAAAGGACTACAGAGGCGTCACAAATCGTTAACCTTCAATTGCGATTTGTATCAACGCTTTATTTAAGGGAATATTATGTTTTTGAATTCTAAACTAGCAAGCTCAGTAAAACTTGCGATATCTGTAGGCTTAACAGCTTCGTTGGCAATGCCTGCTTTCGCTGAAGAAACTACAGCAGAAGAACAAATAGAAAGAGTTGCAGTAACTGGATCACGAATAGCAAAAACCGAACTCACTCAACCCGCTCCTATTGTTAGTCTTTCAGCAGAAGATCTAGCAAAATTTGGTAATTCAGACATAGCGAGTGTTTTGGCCGAGTTACCCTCTATTGGTGCAACAAACACCATTATTGGTAACAATAACAGCAACGAAAGTGCGGGTGTTAGCTCAGCCGATTTACGCCGTCTCGGCGCAAACAGAACATTGGTATTAGTCAACGGTAAACGTCATGTTGCTGGTGAGCCAGGTTCTGCTCAAGTCGATTTATCAACGATACCAACAAGTATGGTTTCACGAATTGAAATTGTGACTGGTGGTGCATCGGCTATTTACGGTTCAGATGCTGTATCAGGCGTAATCAACATTATTCTTAAAGAAAATTTTGAAGGCTTTGAGTTCAATGCGCGTACAAGTGGTTCGCTTGAAGGTGTTGGCACACAAGACCACTCATTTGATGTATTAGGTGGTGCAAACGTTGCTGATGGACGTGGTAATGTAACATTCTTCGCAGGTTATGAGCGTACCAAAGAAGTTATGTCTACCGAGATCCGTCAGTTTGACGCTTGGGGATCCATATCAAATCCAGACAGTGAAGGTGAAGAAGACGGGATCCCAGACAGACTTCGTGTTCCACGAGTTTATTCTGAAATGATCAATGACACCGGTGTTATTAATGCATTTGGTGGTGGTATCGGTCGTTCTACATTTGATCAAAATGGTAACCCTATTGCTCAAACTGAACGTGATGGCACCAATAGCTTTGCATTTGGTTCATTTCCTGATGGTTGTGATACTTGTTTCGACGGTGAAGCCTATGAAAACTACATTCCAGCTGTAGACAGAATTAACATCGGCTCGACATTCAACTTCGACTTTACTGATAATATCCAATTTTATACTGATTTTAGATATGTGAGATCAGATATTAAACAACAATTCCAACCATCGTTCCGTTTTGGTAACGTGAGCATCAACGTTCAAGACAACGCGTTCTTGAATGAAGATTTACGTCAGTCACTACTTGATGGCGGACAGACCGATGCAACATTCGCTAAGTTCTTCGATGAGTTAGGCAACCGTTCAGCTGAAAACCGTCGTGAACTATTCCGTTACGTTGGTGGTTTTAAAGGTGGCTTTGAGCTAAGCGAAACAGTCTTAGATTATGACCTTTATTATATATATGGTGAAACAAATAACCGTCGTAAAACACTTAACGATTTAATCCCGGATAACTTTGTTGCTGCTCTCGACTCAGTCATTGACCCTGATACAGGTATAGCGGCATGTCGTTCACAAGTACCTAGCGCCCAAGGCGATGACTATACAGACCCTGCGTCAGTTAACGGCGGAGATTGTGTAGCTTACAACCCATTCGGTCTAGGCCAAGCATCTGCTGAAGCACGTGACTGGGTGTCGGCTGACGTTACTCGTGAAGATAAAATCACTCAACAAGTGATTGGTGGTACTTTGGCCGGCGACACTGAAGAGTTATTTGAGCTCCAAGGTGGTCCAGTTGCTATGGTAGTCGGTTTTGAATACCGCGAGGAGACATCAGGTTCAACGACTGATGAATTCACAAAAGCAGGTTTCCTAACCAACGCAGCAACACCTGATTCGTACGGTGAATACGATGTTACTGAATACTTCGTTGAAATAAACCTACCATTAATTAAAGACCTACCATTTGCACATGAATTTACTTTAGATGGTGCGTACCGTAAAGCTGATTACTCTCATGCAGGCAAGACTGAAGCATGGAAAGTTGGTATGTTCTACGCTCCAATAGAGCAAGTTTCTTTACGCGGTACCATTGGAGAAGCAGTACGTGCACCAAACATTGCAGAGGCGTTTAGCCCTCGTTCACCTGGTTTTGGTCGAGTTTCAGATCCATGTGATGCAGACAACATACTTGACGATCCAGATCGCGTAGCAAACTGTGCTGCACTAGGTATCCCACCAGGGTTCCAAGCAAATGATAACGTGAGTGTTGACACCCTCTCAGGTGGTAATCCAGATCTTAAACCAGAGTCATCTACCTCATATACAGGTGGTATAGTCTGGACACCAACATTCGCTGATAGCCTTTCATTCACTGTCGATTATTATGATATTGAAATTGAAGACGCCATCATATCCGTAACATCACAAACTGTTGCCGATAACTGTGTTGATGCAACTGGTGCTCCAGATCCAGACTTCTGTAGCCAAGTTGATCGTAACGCGTCTACTCATGACATCGAACTTGTTCGTTCTGGCTATCTAAATGCTTCCGCTATTTACACTAGTGGTATTGAATTTCAAGGTGCTTATGCATTAGATCTTGCAACTTTTGATTTGCCAGGTGAGTTCAGATTCAACCTACTTGCTAACCAATTACTTAAATTAGAGCATCTTGAGTTCCAAAACCGTCCTGACGAAATTAATGATGAAAAAGGCGAAGTTGGTGATCCTGAGCTACAATTCCGTTTCGGTATGGATTATCGTTTAGATGATCTAAGCGTTAGTTGGAATACTCGTTATATCGACAGTGTTGTAACTTATGATGTGTCTAAAAATGGTGGTTCACCAGAAGATTTATCACCTGGTCACATCGGTTCAATGACAACTCATGATTTGAGCGCGACTTACTATATCACTGAAAACTTTATGATTAACGGTGGTGTACGTAACTTATTTGATGCAATTCCTCCTGGATACACTAATAACGCACTATATGATCTAGTGGGTCGTCGTGCATTCTTCGGTATCAAAGTAACAATGTAGTATTGATATAAAGTATGAAACCTAAAATGCAACCTTTGAAAGAGGGTTGCATTTTTTATGCAACACTTTTAGACCTTAATAAAATACAATCACTCTTTAAGAAACCACGACTATCGTACCTACCACACTTATTAACATCACCCCATCACTAACATTTGACCTAGATCACTCTTTAACTTACCCACGCGACTTACTACACATAATAACACTTTAGCTTACAAGTGTTCACTGAATCTGGTCGTATCAGCGATTATTAAGTCCCAGGTGATTGTATTGCCCCTAAACCTGAGGTAGTCTGCTCATCGATTCGTCAAACTATACCGGCTAAATTACGATAAACAGTGAACTCTCGCGAAGTTTGCCAGTCATAAAAACGTAATCAAGTCCCAGTAGATTATTAACGGAAACCGCTAAATTGATGGCAGCACAAGTGAATGAAAGTGTAGATTCGGCAAGCAGTAATCCGAATAAGCGTACGCAAAGTACCACTGAAACACGGCACAGCAATGCCACCACCACACCAGAGATGCGTCGATTTATCCAAAGATCAGATCTCAGTGTCGGTCAACTTTCAAAAGTGCTGAATATCAGTGAAGTCACTGTGCGCAAGTGGCGCAAGCGCGATTCAATCGAAAATACCCCTAACACGCCGCACAATCTCAACACCACGCTAACGCCGCTACAGGAATATGTTGTCGTCGGATTGAGATATCAGCTGAAAATGCCACTGGATAGATTGCTGACCGCAACCCAGAAATTTATCAACCCAAATGTGTCCCGTTCAGGACTCGCGCGCTGCTTAAAGCGTTACGGGGTTTCCCGTGTCGGTGATATTGAAAGCCCCCATGTACCGATGCGCTATTTTAATCAGCTACCGATCACCCAAGGCAGTGATGTTAAAACCTATACCTTGCACTATGAAACGCTAGCGCAGACATTGTCTCTGCCGAGTCAAGATGCAGACTGTGTGGTTCAAGTGGTCTCTTTGACTATTCCACCACAATTGACCGAACAACAACCGAGTTCAATCCTGCTTGGTGTCGATCCTCACAGTGACTGGATCTACCTCGACATCTACCAAGATGGTAATACCCAAGCAACCAACAGATACATGGCTTATGTGCTTAAACATGGGCCGTTCCACTTACGAAAGTTACTTGTCAGTAACTATCACAGTTTTATTCAGCGCTTTCCTGGTGCGACGCAACATCGCCACACCTCAAAAGACAAGCCCAAAACAAACAATAAGACGCCTGAAAACCGGGCATCCACTGGAGACTCATAATGAGCCAGACCTCTAAACCTGAACAATCATCAGCACCAGAGCAAGCACAAGACTCGCAAGCTGATATTCGCTTAAATAAACGCTTAAAAGATATGCCTGTGGCAATTGTTGGTATGGCGAGCATTTTTGCTAACTCGCGTTACCTCAACAAGTTTTGGGATCTTATCAGCGAAAAGATTGATGCCATCACCGAGTTACCACCGACTCATTGGCAGAAAGAAGATTACTTTGATGCTAACAAAAGCACGCCAGATAAAAGCTACTGTAAGCGCGGCGGCTTTTTACCCGATGTCGATTTCAACCCAATGGAGTTTGGCCTGCCACCAAATATCCTCGAACTGACTGACTCGTCGCAGCTACTGTCTTTGATTGTGGCAAAAGAGGTGTTGGCCGATGCTAACCTGCCTGAAGGTTACGACAGAGACAAAATCGGTATTACCCTTGGCGTAGGTGGCGGACAAAAAATTAGCCACAGTTTAACGGCACGCCTGCAGTACCCTGTGCTTAAAAAAGTGTTTGCCAACAGTGGTATTAGCGACGAAGACAGCGAAATGCTGATCAAAAAGTTCCAAGACCAATATGTACATTGGGAAGAGAACTCGTTCCCAGGTTCTCTCGGTAACGTGATTGCCGGTCGTATTGCTAACCGTTTTGATTTTGGCGGTATGAACTGTGTGGTTGATGCAGCATGTGCAGGCTCTTTAGCCGCAATGCGTATGGCCCTTAGCGAGCTTGTCGAAGGTCGCTCAGAGATGATGATCACTGGCGGCGTCTGTACCGACAACTCTCCCTCTATGTACATGAGTTTCTCAAAGACACCAGCATTCACCACTAATGAAACAATTCAGCCATTTGATATCGACTCAAAAGGGATGATGATTGGTGAAGGTATCGGCATGATCGCATTGAAGCGTCTTGAAGATGCTGAGCGCGATGGCGACAGAATTTATTCGGTCATTAAAGGCATGGGTTCATCATCAGATGGTAAGTTTAAATCTATCTATGCACCCCGCCCTGAAGGTCAAGCAAAAGCACTTAACCGTGCCTATGACGATGCAGGCTTTGCACCGCATACCTTAGGCCTTATCGAAGCGCACGGTACCGGTACTGCCGCAGGTGACGCGGCAGAATTTGCCGGTCTCTGTTCAGTCTTCAGTGAAGGTGATGACACCAAGCAGCACATTGCCCTTGGCTCAGTTAAATCGCAAATTGGCCACACTAAATCAACCGCGGGTACCGCGGGACTGATTAAAGCCGCTTTAGCACTACATCATAAAGTATTGCCGGCGACGATTAACGTTAGCCAACCGAGCCCAAAGCTTGATATCGAAAACTCGCCTTTCTATCTCAATACTGAAACGCGCCCTTGGTTACCACGTGTAGATGGTACGCCGCGCCGTGCGGGTATTAGCTCATTTGGTTTTGGTGGTACTAACTTCCACTTTGTACTGGAAGAGTACCAGCCGGAACATAGCCGTATCGACAGCGAAAAAGCAAAATATCGCCAACGCCAAGTTGCGCAAAGCTTCCTTGTCAGTGCGCAAAGCAAAGATGCGCTCATCAAAGAATTAAATACATTAGCAACCGCAAGTGCGGGAGCGGCCTTTAATCTTAAAGATGCCGCTGCAGACTTCGCTGTACGTGAGCTAGCCGCCAACGCACCGCGTATCGGTCTAGTCGCCAATAACGCCGCAGAATTGACCAGCTTTATTAAGCAAGCCGTCGCAAAGCTATCAAATAGTGACGACACTCAATGGCAACTACCGGCTGGTATTAGCTACCGCGCGACCGCCATTGTTGATGCTGCAAACAAAGCGTCTGGAAAAGTCGCAGCATTGTTTGCCGGTCAAGGCTCGCAGTATCTCAACATGGGACGCGATCTTGCTTGTTACTACCCAGAGATGCGTCAGCAGCTAGTGACTGCAGATAAAGTGTTTGCCGCCAACGACAAAACACCACTATCGCAAATCTTGTTTCCAAAACCTGTGTTTAATAAAGATGATGTGAAGACACAAGAAGCCGTATTGACTAACACTGCTAATGCGCAAAGCGCAATCGGCGCTATTTCAATGGGCCAATATGCACTGTTTACCGCTGCAGGCTTTAATGCCGATATGGTGGCGGGTCACAGCTTTGGTGAGCTAAGCGCACTATGTGCTGCCGGCGTTATTTCAGCCGATGACTACTACAAACTGGCCTTTGCCCGTGGCGATGCCATGGCAACCAAAGCCGCAGCTAAAGACGGTGTTGAAGCTGACACTGGCGCCATGTTTGCCATCATCCATAAAGCGGATGACTTGAGCACGCTTGAAAGCACTATCGCTAAATTCGAGGGTGTTAAAGTTGCTAACTATAACGCACCAACACAATCGGTCATTGCGGGTCCAACAGTTACAACGGGCGACGCCGCTAAAGCGTTAAGCGCATTGGGTTACAAAGCGATTAACTTGCCAGTCTCTGGTGCTTTCCACACCGAACTTGTCGGTCACGCTCAAGCGCCTTTCGCTAAAGCAATTGATGGCGCCAAGTTTACCAAGCCAAGCCGAGCGTTATATTCAAATGCAACTGGCGCACTATACGACAGTACTGCTGCCAAGGTTAAGGCCTCGTTCAAGAAACATATGCTGCAATCAGTGCGTTTCACTGCGCAGTTAGAAGCGATGTTTGACGCTGGCGCTCGAGTATTTGTTGAATTTGGTCCGAAGAACATTTTGCAAAAGCTAGTTCAGGGTACGTTGAGCGACAAGTTAAACGAACTTTGTATTATCTCAATCAACCCAAGCCCTAAGGGCGACAGTGATCTACAGCTTAAGCAAGCCGCTGTGCAGCTCGCCGTTGCCGGTGTACAACTTGACAATATCGACCCATATCAGGCTGATATCGCCGCGCCTGCAAAACGCTCGCCGATGAATATCACCCTGAACGCCGCTAACCATATTAGCCCTGCGACTCGCGCAAAAATGGCCAAGTCGTTAGAGACTGGCACCGTTAAAAGCACCACCATCATCGAAGAGAAAATCATCGAGAAGATTGTAGAAAAAGTGGTTGAAGTTGAAAAAATCGTCGAAGTGCAAACCGTTATTGAAAAAGAAGTAGAGAAGATCGTGGAGATTGCAGTACCAATGTCTAATGAGCATGTAGTGCCTAACGGCCAAATCGTTCCGAGTGCAGCCGCACAACCAGCCAAAGTTCAGCCAACAACAGTCAGTGTTAGCACTGATGCATTGTCGCAGTTCTTTGCCGCGCAGCAACAAACTGCGCAGCTTCATCAGCAATTCCTCAGTATTCCACAGCAATATGGTGAGACGTTTACCAGCTTAATGACTGAGCAAACTAAACTTGCAGGTGCGGGTGTTGCCTTGCCTGAAAGCTTGCAACGTTCGATGGAGCAGTTCCATCAACTACAAGCTCAAACAGTACAAAGCCATACTCAATTCTTAGAGATGCAAGCAGGCAATAATAATGCCGCGCTTAACATGCTTAATGGCACTGCAGTTGTGAGTCCAGTTCATACTCCTGTTGCTCATAACCTTGCGCCAGCACTAGCAGCACCCGTTGTTGCGCCAACTATTGTGTCAAGAGTAGCGCCAATAGCCGCTCCGGTACTTGCTCCAGTAGTGAGTGCGCCACACGTTACAGCCACGCCAGTTCATCGCCAAGCAGCACCTGCTGCCCGTATCGAACCTGTTGCAGCGCCAGTTGTTGCTACACCAGTAGCTCCTACAGTAACAATTGGTTTGAGCGCGACTCTTTCTGCAGAGAAGGTACAAGCGACCATGCTTGAAGTTGTGGCAGAAAAGACCGGTTACCCAACCGAGATGCTTGAACTTGAAATGGATATGGAAGCCGATTTAGGTATCGATTCTATCAAACGTGTTGAGATCTTGGGTACAGTGCAGGATGAGCTACCAAGCTTACCTGAACTCAACCCAGAAGATTTAGCTGAGTGTCGTACACTTGGTGAAATCGTTAGCTATATGAACTCTAAACTGGCTGATGGAAATTCTACAGCACCAAGCACAAGCGTCACGGACTCTACTATTAATAGTGCAGCTGCGGCCCCTTTACAAGCCGCTGAGGGCTCACTCTCTGCTGAAAAAGTACAAGCGACCATGATGTCTGTTGTCGCTGAAAAGACCGGTTACCCAACCGAGATGCTCGAGCTTGAAATGGATATGGAAGCCGATCTTGGTATCGATTCTATCAAGCGTGTTGAGATCTTAGGTACAGTGCAAGATGAGCTACCAAGCTTGCCTGAACTCAACCCTGAAGATTTAGCTGAGTGTCGTACACTTGGTGAAATCGTGGCTTACATGAACTCTAAACTGGCTGATGGCTCTGCTAATACAAGTGCCGCTGAGGGCTCGCTCTCTGCTGAGACAGCCTTGAGCGCGACTCTTTCTGCAGAGAAGGTACAAGCAACCATGATGTCAGTGGTCGCAGACAAAACCGGCTACCCTACCGAGATGCTCGAGCTTGAAATGGATATGGAAGCCGATTTAGGTATCGATTCTATCAAGCGTGTTGAGATCTTAGGTACTGTGCAGGATGAGCTACCAAGCTTGCCTGAACTCAACCCTGAAGATTTAGCAGAGTGCCGTACACTTGGCGAAATCGTGGCTTACATGAACTCTAAGCTGGCTGCTGGCTCTCAACTATCTACAAGTGCCGCTGAAGACTCTTTACCTTCACAAGCCGCTGAGGGCTCACTCTCTACTGGTCTTAGTGCCGAGAAGGTACAGGCGACCATGATGTCTGTTGTCGCTGAGAAGACCGGTTACCCAACTGAGATGCTTGAACTGAGCATGGATATGGAAGCTGACCTTGGTATCGACTCTATCAAACGTGTTGAAATTTTAGGCACGGTACAAGATGAGCTTCCAGGCTTACCTGAACTCAACCCTGAAGATCTAGCTGAGTGTCGCACGTTAGGCGAAATCGTGGCTTACATGAACAGCAAGTTACCTGCTGGAAATTCTACAGCACCAAGCACAAGCGTCACGGACTCTTTACCTTTACAAGCCGCTGAGGGCTCACTCTCTGCTGAGAAGGTACAAGCAACCATGATGTCAGTGGTCGCAGACAAGACCGGCTACCCGACTGAAATGCTTGAACTGAGCATGGATATGGAAGCTGACCTTGGTATCGACTCTATCAAGCGCGTTGAAATTTTAGGGACGGTACAAGATGAGCTTCCAGGCTTACCTGAACTCAACCCTGAAGATCTAGCTGAGTGTCGTACTCTTGGCGAAATCGTAGCTTACATGAACTCTAAACTGGCTGATGTCTCTAAACTTTCTACAAGTGCCGCTGAGGGCTCACTCTCTACTGGTCTTAGTGCCGAGAAGGTACAAGCAACCATGATGTCAGTAGTTGCAGACAAGACTGGCTACCCGACTGAGATGCTTGAACTGAGCATGGATATGGAAGCAGACCTTGGTATCGACTCTATCAAGCGCGTTGAAATTTTAGGCACGGTACAAGATGAGCTTCCAGGCTTACCTGAACTTAACCCTGAAGATCTAGCGGAGTGTCGCACCTTAGGCGAAATCGTTAGCTATATGAACTCTAAGCTTTCTACAAGTGCAGCTGATGGCTCTGGACTTTCTACTACTGCCGCTGAAGGCTCTAAGCTTTCAACAAGTGCAGCTGCAGCGAGTCAAACAAGTGCAGTCTCTGCTGAGCCAAGTGTTGAACTACCACCTCACAGCGAGGTGGCGCTAAAAAAGCTTAGTGCGGCGGACAAACTAGAAAACTGTTTCGCCGCAGACACAAACGTAGTGATCACAGATGATGGCCACAACGCAGGTGTACTAGCAGAGAAACTGGTTAAACAAGGGCTAAAAGTGGCTGTTGTTCGACTCGCCGAAGGCAATGCTCATTCACCGCTTTCAAGCGATGTAGCAAGCTTTCAAGCAACATCGGCTGACGAAGCCGGCATTAACGCTGTCATTGCACAAATCGAGCAACAACTCGGTGCAATCGGTGGATTCATTCACCTACAGCCAGAAGCCAGTGATAGTAATCAAGGTGACGCTGTTAACCTAAATGAGCAAAGCTTTAACCACCTGAGCCAAGCGTTCTTATGGGCAAAACTGTTACAGCCAAAACTCACTGTCGATAACAATGCCCGTCGTTGTTTCGTGACAGTCAGTCGTATTGATGGCGGCTTTGGCTACCTCAATACTCAAGCGTTACAAACAGCAGAGCTTAACCAAGCCGCGTTAGCGGGGTTAACTAAAACACTCGGTCACGAATGGCCTACTGTTTTTTGCCGCGCATTAGATATCGCCGCCGATGTTGATGCAACACACTTCGCAGATGCTATTACCAGCGAGCTTTTTGATGCCAATACCCAGTTACCTGAAGTTGGTATCGCAACAGATAAGCACGGTGATATTAGCCGCGTAACTCTAATAGCAGGCGAGGCGAGCAATAAATCGGCTAAAGCAGAGCTAAACAGTTCAGATAAAATACTGGTGACCGGGGGCGCTAAAGGCGTCACGTTCGAATGTGCACTTGCCCTAGCCCGTCGTACTCAGTCTCACTTTATCTTAGCCGGTCGTAGTGAATTACAAGCATTGCCAAGCTGGGCTGCGGGTAAGCAAACCAGCGAGCTTAAATCTGCCGCCATTGCGCATATTATCGCAACGGGCCAAAAGCCAACGCCAAAGCAAGTTGATGCCCTAGTGTGGCCTGTTCAGAGCAGCATTGAGATTAACGCTGCATTGGACGCCTTTGCTAGCGTCGGCGCATCGGCTGAATACGTCAGCATGGATGTGACCGATACCACTGCAATTAACACAGCACTAAAAGGCCGTTCAAGCGAAATCACCGGTCTAATTCACGGCGCAGGTGTACTCGCTGATAAGCACATTCAAGACAAAACACTGGCAGAGCTAGCACGCGTTTACGGCACCAAGGTTAATGGCCTTAAGGCACTGCTTGCAGCACTTGAGCCGAGTAACATCAAACTGCTAGCGATGTTCTCATCGGCTGCTGGTTTTTACGGTAACACTGGCCAAAGTGATTACGCCATGTCTAACGACATCCTTAACAAGGCGGCACTGCAGTTCACTGCGCGCAACCCACAAGCTAAAGTCATGAGCTTTAACTGGGGCCCTTGGGATGGCGGCATGGTCACCGCTGCATTGAAGAAGATGTTCACCGACCGCGGTGTATATGTCATTCCTTTGCAAGCCGGCGCAGAACTGTTTGCCACTCAGCTACTGAGTGAGACTGGGGCACAGTTGTTAGTTGGTACCTCTATGCAAGGCGCTGACGCTGCGACTGGAGCTGCATCTGTAAAAAAGCTTAATGCGGGTGAGGTGCAAACTGCATCGCGCTCGCAGCATGATGCAAAAAATATCGGACACGGTCAGCTAACCGCAGTCACATTGACTCGTCGCCTTAACCCCAATGCATTGGTCTTTATCCAAGACCACCGCATTGGCGGTAACCCTGTGCTGCCGACAGTGTGTGCTATCCAATGGATGCGCGAAGCGGCAAGTGAAATGTTAGGTACTTGCGTAAAAGTGATTGATTACAAATTACTAAAAGGCATTGTATTTGACGACTTAGAGCCGCAAGAGATGACGCTAGCGTTAACGCCAGCAGATGACGGCAAGACGCTTAGCGCCCTCATCAGCAGCCAAGGTCGCCCGCAATATAAAGCGACATTAATGGCCAGTAGTGACAGCGACTTTGACACTGCATCGGTCCGCGCGGTGCCGCTAACGCCAGCTATGTATGCGTTAGATGCAAGCCAAGCGGTAACATCGGCAGCAACCCTGTATGCAAACGGTACACTGTTCCATGGACCACGTTTGCAGGGCATTGACACGGTAACGCAATTTGACGACAACAGTTTAATCACCACAGTGAAAATCGCTGCGGTTGATGCTAATGACTGCGGTCAGTTTGTTGCACAATCGCATGTTGGTGGCTGCCAGCCCTTTGCTGAAGACTTGTTACTGCAAGCGATGTTAGTTTGGGCAAGGCTTAAACATGGCGCTGCTAGCCTCCCCTCATCAATTGGTGAGTTTGTGGTCAACAGTCCAATGGCATTTGGTGAGCGCGGCTTTATTAAGTTAGATGTCGTTAAAACCAGCTCACGTTCGCTAGCGGCTAACGTTGCTCTGTACCATGAAAATGGTGAGCTAAGCGCTAAGATGACCGCGGCAAAAGTGACCATTAGTAAGAGTCTGAATGATGCGTTTATCGCCCACTCAGCTCTTGCCAGTGACAGCGAGCTTCTTAGTGACAGCACATTTGGCGAGGCTAAATAGTGATAACTCAACCACTAAGCCCAGCGACTGAGGCTGCCGCAGACAAAATTGCGATGCCACTACGCATCGCACTTTTGGTGTTGCCAGCAATAGAGTTAAACAATGACGAGCTGGCGGCATTGTTGCCAGAACTTAACCGTCAGGAGCTAGGTTCAGCACAAGATGTATCGTTAGTCGACAGTATTGTAAAAATAACCGTTGATGACTTTAAAGATGCCAGTTTTGAAAAGCAGTTAGACCGGACGATTAGCGCTATTGAAGAGGGTAAGTTGGTACAGCTAACCACACGCGATCATGCTCTGTTAATGATGCCCGCGTTGAAAGCTGCCCAGCTTAGAATACATCCTCATGCACAGCTCACTGCCATGCAGCGAACAAGCATCAACAGCAACAACAGTGCAGATAGCAGCTTGACTCGTGCACTCGCCCAGGCAAAGCGTGAAAGCGCACATTTAAGCAAGCTTGAGCAACACAATGACCTTGATAGCAAGGCGCAGTTCGCTGCCATGCATCAACTTATTAGCCAGCTTGCCAGTCGCACACACTATCGAGACGAGCTCAATGACGGCGTGGCATTAAGCCCAAAACAAGCCAGAAGCCATTATTGGTTTACCGAGTATCATCAAGCCCGCGTCGCGGCGATTAGCTTTAATAATGGTCCGCAATCGGTGAGCTTTGTGATAGCCCAAGGCACCGGCTTTATCGCGGCTAAATCTTTGCTTAATCATCAGCGTTTGCAGTTTATCCTTTGCGGTGACAACCAAGCAGAGCTTAGCCAAGCGATCAGCGCGTTAGCGGCAGAGCTTGAATCACTGAAAGCTGGACACTCTGAACGCTGTGGGCACTCTGAAAATAGTGATATCAGCGTGCTGCAAGCGATGGTCAGCAATTTAAGGCAGTACAAAACAAAGAGCACAACAAAGAGCACTAAAGCTCAGCTTTGTGCCGTGCTCAATGCCAACTCAGTTGAGGCTATGCAGCTTGAACTGAGTGCATTAAAGGCGGCCGTGGCTAAAACCATTGCGGAGCAGACCCAGTATAAAACCCCAAGCGGCAGTTACTTCACCGCTCATGCTTTGGGCAATCAAGCCGAAGCGGGCCTCGCCTTTGTCTACCCCGGTGTCGGTACTGTTTACGCCGACATGTTAAGTGAACTGCATCAATACTTTCCAGCGCTATACGCCAAACTTGAACGTGAAGGCGATCTAAAATCTATGCTGCAAGCTGAGCAGATCTACCATTTAGATCCCAAGCGTGCAGCCGCGATGGACTTAGGAGACTTAGCCATTGCAGGTGTTGGCAGCAGTTATATTCTGACGCAACTATTAACCGAAGAATTTAAGGTTAGCCCAAACTTTGCACTGGGCTACTCTATGGGTGAAGCGTCAATGTGGGCCAGTCTTGGGGTGTGGAAAAATTCCCATGACTTGATCAGTAAAACCCAAACGGATCCCCTCTTTACCACTGCGATTTCAGGTAAATTGACCGCCGTTAGACAAGCATGGCAACTGAGCAATAATGAGCCCGACATTGTCTGGAACAGTTTTGTAGTCCGCAGCCCTGCAACGCCTATCAAAGCCTTGCTAGTCGATTACCCGCGCGCTTACCTTGCGATTATTCAAGGTGATACCTGCGTCATCGCTGGCTGCGAAAGCCAGTGTAGAGCGCTACTGTCTGCACTGGGTAAACGTGGCATTGCTGCTAATCGAGTCACCGCCATGCATACTCCACCCGCAATGGAGGAGCATAGCAATGTGGTTAGCTTCTATCAGCAACCGCTTCGAGACGAGCTACCAAATGGGATTAAATTCTTAAGTGCTGCAAACCTCTGTGGTGAACCACGCCATCAAGCGATTAATAAGTTAGGCAATCAACTCGATAGCCAAGTTGTCGCCCAATCGATTGCCGACACCTTTTGCCATACCTTGGACTTTACCGCGCTTATCCATAGCGCCCAACGTCAAGGTGCAAAGCTATTTGTTGAGCTTGGGGCAGACAGACAAAACTGCACCTTAATCGACAAAATTGCTAAGCAAGATAGTCAGGATAAAAACGCGGCAGCGCTACTTGAAAACGCACCTTGCTGCACAGTGCCAATGAATGCAAAAGGCAGCAGCGATGCGGTCAACTTACTAAAAGCACTAGGGCAACTCATTAGCCATGGCGTGCCACTGTCAGTCACACCGCTTATTGATGGACTCGCGCGCGAGATAGCCCGCACCACCTTATTGAATAAACAGCGACCCAATAGCAAGTCTGGCCAAGGCCAACAAGATAGCAGCAACGCTATCGCTTCGTCCTATGACACTACATCACTCAAAGGGGAAGTCTAATGTCTGTAACAGACAACACTTCTAACCACGTTTCGAGTAAGCCCAATACGTCGAGTAAGCAAAGCAAGATTGCCATCGTCGGTTTAGCCACTCTGTACCCAGATGCTAACAGCCCGCAGCAGTTTTGGCAGAACCTACTCGACAAGCGAGATTCTCGCAGCACCTTGACCGACAAAAAGTTAGGCGCTAGCAGCGCTGACTACCAAGGTGTGCAAGGTCAGTCAGACCGTTTTTATTGTGATAAAGGCGGCTACATTGAAAACTTCAGCTTTGACTCAGCCGGCTACAAACTATCCGCCGATAGCTTAGAAGGTTTAGACCATAGTTTTTTATGGGCACTCGACACCAGTCGTAAAGCCCTCGAAGATGCTGGCATTTCACTTGATAACAATGAATTACTCGGCCGCACTGGCGTTATCATGGGCGCACTGTCTTTTCCGACAGAGCGTTCAAACGACCTGTTTTTGCCTATTTATCACAGCGCAGTAGAAAAAGCGCTGCAAGATAAATTGGCCAGCAACAACTTTAAGCTCAGCCCAACCAATGCTGCCACTGCGCGAGCCAATAACGAAGCAACGCTTGAGAGTGCTAACGGCGCGATTGCCCACAACGCCTCTAAAGTGGTTGCCGATGCATTAGGCCTTGGCAGCACCCAGCTCAGCCTTGATGCCGCCTGTGCCAGTTCAGTTTACTCACTCAAACTTGCCTGTGATTACTTAAGCACGGGCAAAGCGGATGTGATGCTCGCGGGCGCAGTATCGGGCGCAGATCCCTTCTTCATCAATATGGGGTTTTCAATCTTCCATGCCTACCCAGATCACGGCGTATCCGTGCCATTTGATGGTGATAGCAAAGGCTTGTTCGCCGGTGAAGGTGCGGGCGTATTAGTGCTTAAGCGTCTTGAGGATGCCGAGCGTGACAACGACAAAATCTACGCCGTTGTCAGTGGTGTGGGTTTATCGAATGACGGTAAAGGCCAGTTTGTACTGAGCCCGAACCCTAAAGGTCAGGTAAAAGCGTTCGAGCGTGCCTATGCCGCCAGTGATATAGAGCCAAAAGACATTGAAGTGATTGAATGTCATGCCACTGGTACGCCGCTAGGAGACAAAATTGAGCTCACCTCAATGGAGACCTTTTTTGAAGACAAGCTGCAAGGGTCGAGCGCGCCGCTTATCGGTTCAGCAAAATCCAACCTAGGCCATTTGCTCACCGCGGCGGGAATGCCCGGGATCATGAAGATGATCTTTGCCATGAAAGAGGGCTTATTGCCGCCAAGCATTAACATTAGCGATGCTATTGCATCGCCTAATAAGCTATTTGGAAAAGCAACGCTGCCTCGCTTGGTCCAAGGTTGGCCAGACAAAGCCAGCAATACCACGGCAGGGGTTAAAACCCGTCATGCCGGTGTGTCTGTATTTGGTTTTGGTGGTTGCAACGCCCACCTGTTACTTGAATCGTATACGCCAACCTCCGCTGACGCTCCCAAGCTAAAAGCAGCTCTTGCAGGTTTAGCAGCACCAGCGCCGCTTAAAATTGTGGGTCTAAGCTCGCACTTTGGTCCACTGAGCAATATTAATCAGCTGGATGCGGCGATTGCTAATAATAGCGATGCCTTTATTGCCCTGCCAACCAAGCGTTGGAAGGGTTTGGAAAAACACCCAGAACTATTGGCTCAGTTTGGCCTCAACGCAGCGCCCAAAGGCGCTTATATTGATAATTTCGAGCTGGATTTCTTACGCTTTAAACTGCCACCTAATGAAGATGATCGCTTGATCTCACAGCAACTGATGTTGATGCGGATCACCGATGAAGCCATTCGTGATGCCAAGCTAAAACCTGGCCAAAAAGTGGCTGTATTAGTGGCAATGGAAACCGAGCTTGAACTGCATCAGTTCCGTGGCCGCGTTAACTTACACACTCAGCTGCAGCAAAGCCTTGCTGGTATTGGCGTGAACTTAACGGCAGATGAGTATCAAGCACTCGAAGCCATTGCGATGGATAGCGTACTTGATGCTGCAAAACTGAATCAGTACACCAGCTTTATTGGCAACATCATGGCATCTCGCGTGTCATCGCTGTGGGACTTTAATGGTCCAGCCTTTACCATATCGGCAGCGGAGCAGTCGGTAAGCCGCTGTATTGATGTCGCGCAAAACCTGATTGCTGAAGATAAC
This sequence comes from Shewanella abyssi, assembly GCF_023284025.1. GTDB lineage: Bacteria > Pseudomonadota > Gammaproteobacteria > Enterobacterales > Shewanellaceae > Shewanella > Shewanella abyssi. Next base: position 85,515 of record NZ_JAKIKR010000003.1, read on the forward strand.
CTTGATGCCGTGGTCATTGCTGCTGTGGACTTGTCTGGCAGTTTTGAGCAAGTGATCTTAAAGAACAGTATCGCCCCAGTGGCGATGACACCCAATAGCCCAGCCCCAAGCCAGAACAGTTGGAATGTGGGTGAAGGTGCTGGCGCGATTGTCTTGGTCAAAGATGAAAGCACCTCCGGTCGCGCCTACGGTCAAATTGATGCATTAGCTTTTGGTCATGCGCAGCAATTATCTAAGGTCACCGATACCCTTTTAAGCCAAGCCGCAACCGATAGCAGCAGTGTTAATGTGCTTGAAACCAACATTGCGCCAGGCAGCTTAACCACCGAGACGGCAAGCCACTTGCTTAGCGAAGCGTTCCCTAACGCAATTGCCACCAGCGCCGATAGCCGTGTTGGCCACTGCTTTGCCGCCGCCGGTATGGCAAGTTTGCTGCATGGATTATTAAATGTATCGCGAACGAAAGCCTCCAATAGCAAAGCCTTAGTGACCAACGTGAGTGAGGATCAAGTTTCTCAGTTGCTGCTAAGCCAGAGCGATATCGAGCAGCAAGCGCTGGGTTTACGTTTGGCTAGTGAGCTTAAATCTGACGCCAAACATCAGCTGGTAAAACAAGTGACCTTGGGTGGTCGCGACATTTACCAGCATATTTATGATGCGCCGTTAGCGGAATTAACCTCGATTCAGCACAAATTTGCCAGCGGCAGCGCTTCTAGCGTAAGCCAGCTGCCAATCAAACCTATTATTGCCAGAGCGCAACAGACAGCTCAGCAATCTACCTTACCTATGAGTACAGCAACTGCCCCCGTTCAAGTAACGGCTGCGGTTTCGGCTCAAGCATTAGGCACTTTATCTATGACGACTCAAGTTAAACCGACTCTAGTGAACCCAGCAGCAAGCAATACTGTCACCGCAATTGATGGATCTGCAGCTGACTTAACCGCATTCCAACAGAATCAGCAACTGACGCATCAAGCGCATCACGCCTTTCTGAAAAGTCGTTCTGCGGGAATGCAAGTTGCCGACGCACTGTTAAAGCAGCAACTGGCACAAGTGACCGGCCAAGCAACCGCACAAGCATCCGACCAAGCGGCAGCGCCGGTGTTAACCGCCCCAGCCGTTATAGCTACAGAGCCTGCAAGCGTGGCTAACGTCGCGGTTATTGCGCCGGATCATGGCAACGTAGCGCCTTATATTGCTCCGACCCCTGCGCTTAAGCCTTGTATTTGGAACTACGCCGATCTTGTGGAATATGCTGAAGGTGATATTGGCAATGTATTTGGCAGTGATTACGCCATCATCGATAGCTATTCCCGTCGCGTTCGCCTACCCACCACCGATTACCTATTGGTATCACGCGTAACCAAACTTAATGCCACCATGAACGAGTACAAGCCTTGTTCAATGACCACTGAATATGACATCCCCGTGGATGCGCCTTACTTAGTCGATGGTCAGATCCCATGGGCCGTTGCGGTAGAATCTGGTCAATGTGACTTGATGTTGATCAGCTATTTAGGCATCGACTTTGAAAACAAGGGTGAGCGTGTTTATCGCCTACTTGATTGTACCCTCACCTTCCTTGGCGACTTGCCACGTGGCGGCGACACCCTGCGTTATGATATTAAAATCAACAACTATGCCCGTAACGGCGAAACACTGTTGTTCTTCTTCTCTTACGAGTGTTTTGTTGGCGATACCATGATCCTTAAGATGGACGGTGGTTGTGCAGGCTTCTTCACCGATGAAGAGCTGGCTGACGGCAAAGGCGTTATTCACACTGAAGATGAGATCAAAGCCCGCTACTTAGTGGTGAAGAAGACCTTCAACCCGCTACTAGATTGCCCTAAAACCAGCTTTAGCTATGGTGATATCCATAAGCTACTAACTGCCGATATCGAAGGCTGTTTTGGTCCAAGCCACAAAGGGGCGCCGCAGCCATCACTTTGTTTCGCATCAGAGAAGTTCTTGATGATCGAACAAGTGAGTAAGCTTGATCGCAATGGCGGCACATGGGGCCTAGGTCTTATCGAAGGCCAAAAGCAACTTGAGGCTAACCATTGGTACTTCCCTTGTCATTTCCAAGGTGACCAAGTGATGGCTGGCTCACTGATGGCCGAAGGTTGTGGTCAACTATTGCAGTTCTACATGCTGCACTTAGGCATGCACACTCAAACACAAAACGGTCGTTTCCAACCCCTTGAAAATGCATCGCAACAAGTGCGATGTCGTGGACAGGTATTGCCACAATCAGGCATGCTCACTTACCGCATGGAAATAACTGAAATTGGTTTTAGTCCTCGCCCCTATGCCAAAGCCAATATCGATATTTTGCTAAACGGCAAGGCCGTGGTTGATTTCCAAAACTTAGGCGTGATGATCAAAGAGGAAGAGGAGTGTGTTCGCTACCCGCTAGCGCCTGCGGCGTCTCTCAGTAATGAGTCTACGAGTTCTCAAGCAACTGCAACGTCTCCTAAAGCTTACCAGCCGGCATCGATTAACGCCCCTCTGATGGCACAAATCCCTGATTTGAGCAAAGAGCCCAACAAAGGCGTTATCCCTATTTCACACGTAGAAGCGCCTATCACGCCGGATTATCCAAACCGTGTGCCTGATACAGTGCCGTTTACGCCGTATCACATGTTTGAGTTTGCCACTGGTAACATTGAAAACTGCTTCGGCCCAGAGTTTTCAATCTACCGCGGTATGATCCCACCACGTACTCCCTGCGGCGATCTACAAGTGACCACGCGCGTCATTGAAGTCAACGGTAAACGCGGCGAATTTAAAAAGCCTTCATCGTGTATCGCTGAGTACGAAGTGCCAAGCGACGCATGGTATTTCGACAAGAATAACCACGCTTCGACCATGCCATACTCGATATTGATGGAGATATCCTTGCAACCTAACGGTTTCATTTCAGGTTACATGGGCACCACATTAGGTTTCCCAGGTCTTGAGCTGTTTTTCCGAAACCTAGATGGCAGCGGCGAGCTACTGCGTGATGTCGATCTTCGTGGTAAAACCATTCGCAATGACTCGCGCTTACTCTCTACTGTAATGGCCGGCACCAACATCATCCAAAGCTTCAGCTTCGAGCTCAGTACCGATGGTGAACCCTTCTATCGCGGCAACGCGGTATTCGGTTACTTTAAAGGTGACGCTCTGAAAGATCAGCTCGGTCTGGATAAGGGTAAAGTCACTCAGCCTTGGCACGTTGCTAAAGGCATTGCCGCTGACACTAGGGTCAATCTACTGGACAAGGGCGCTCGTCACTTCAATGCTCCTGCAAGCCAACCGCATTACCGTTTGGCCGGTGGCCAGCTTAACTTTATCGACACTGTCGAGATTGTTGATAATGGCGGCACTGATGGTTTAGGTTATCTATACGCTGAGCGTACGATTGACCCAAGCGATTGGTTCTTCCAGTTCCACTTCCATCAAGATCCAGTGATGCCTGGCTCACTAGGTGTTGAAGCGATTATTGAAACCATGCAAACTTATGCGATTAGCAAAGATTTGGGTGCCGGCTTTAAAAATCCAAAGTTCGGTCAAATTTTGTCGAACATCAAATGGAAGTACCGTGGTCAGATCAACCCATTAAATAAGCAGATGTCTATGGATGTCAGCATCACTTCCATCGAAGATGTCGATGGTAAGAAAGTCATCACCGGTAATGCCAGCCTAAGTAAAGATGGCCTGCGTATATACCAAGTGTTTGATATTGCTATCTCTATCGAAGAAGCCTAAAAGCTACGCTTTTTTGCTTAGTTAATGACTAAAGGAGAGCGCTTTAGTCATTAAAAGAATTGAGTATTAATTAAGAGAGTAGCGATTAGAGCTACTTTAGGCTGTTTATAACCTGGTGCCGTGCAAGTTTCTGAAACATGGATGTTTCAGCAAAGTCCTCATGGATGAGTTGATGACGTCTTGCAAAGGCACGGTCATAAACAGTCTCACACTGAACTAAAAGAATAAATTATTAAGGGTCTTAAATATAATGAATCCTACCACAACAAACGAAATGCTATCTCCGTGGCCATGGGCAGTAAATGAGTCCAATATCAGCTTTGATGCCACCGTTATGGAACAACAGCTTAAAGATTTCAGCCGTGGCTGCTATGTGGTCAATCATAGTGATAAAGGCTTTGGCATTGCCCAAACTGCCGATCTAGTCTCCGAGCACGCGGCCAACAGCAACGCACTGCCTGTCGCAGCATTCACTCCTGCCCTTGGTACTGAGAGCCTAGGTGACAGCAATTTTCGTCGCGTACACGGCGTAAAGTATGCTTACTACGCTGGCGCAATGGCTAACGGTATCTCATCTGAAGAGTTAGTTATCGCACTTGGACAAGCAGGCATTCTATGCTCGTTTGGCGCAGCAGGTCTTATCCCTAGCCGTGTGGAAGCTGCAATCAACCGTATTCAGAAAGCACTGCCGAACGGCCCTTACATGTTTAACCTTATTCATAGCCCAAGTGAGCCAGCGTTAGAGCGTGGCAGCGTTGAGCTATTTTTAAAGCATAAAGTGCGCACCGTTGAAGCATCTGCCTTTTTAGGCCTGACACCACAAATCGTCTATTACCGTGCCGCAGGTCTTAGCCGAGATAGCCATGGCAATGTGGTTATCGCTAACAAGGTGATTGCCAAAGTCAGCCGTACTGAAGTGGCTGAAAAATTCATGATGCCAGCGCCAGCCAAAATGCTGCAAAAATTGGTCGATGATGGTTCAATCACTAGCGAACAGATGGAACTGGCACTCACAGTGCCTATGTCTGATGACATCACAGCTGAAGCGGACTCAGGCGGTCATACCGATAACCGTCCATTAGTGACCTTGTTACCGACTATTTTAGCGCTTAAAGAAGAGATCCAAGAGAAGTATCAGTACCCAACACCTATCCGTGTTGGCTGTGGCGGCGGCGTTGGTACTCCCGATGCGGCACTAGCGACCTTTAACATGGGCGCGGCTTACATTGTTACGGGTTCAGTCAACCAAGCTTGCGTAGAAGCGGGGGCAAGTGAGCACACCCGCAAGCTACTGGCAAACACTGAGATGGCCGATGTGACCATGGCCCCCGCTGCCGACATGTTCGAGATGGGCGTCAAGCTGCAGGTAGTTAAGCGTGGTACGCTTTTCCCTATGCGAGCCAACAAGCTGTATGAACTCTACACCCGTTATGACTCTATCGAAGCCATCCCCAAAGATGAGCGCGAGAAATTAGAGAAGCAAGTGTTCCGCTCATCTCTTGATGAGATCTGGGCTGGCACAGTCGCCCACTTTAACGAGCGTGACCCTAAACAAATTGAGCGCGCAGCAGGTAACCCTAAGCGTAAGATGGCACTCATCTTCCGCTGGTACCTGGGGCTTTCTAGCCGCTGGTCAAACTCTGGCGAAGTCGGCCGTGAAATGGATTATCAAATTTGGGCTGGTCCGGCACTCGGCGCATTCAACCAGTGGGCTAAAGGCAGTTACTTAGATAACTACCAGGACCGTAATGCCGTCGATGTAGCCAAGCACCTGATGTATGGCGCAGCGTATCTTAACCGCGTTAATAGCTTAACTTCACAGGGCGTTAAGTTACCGACTCAATTACTACGCTGGAAGCCAACACAAAGAATGGCTTAAGGGCAGTTTCGAGGAAAAACTGAGAGTCAGCCTTGAGCGATTTTTAGAAAAAGATAAGCTTTAAGTAAAAGCTAAGAAAAAGCCACCGAACACTGCTTATTTAACTAAGTGGTTCTGGTGGCTTTTTTGTGTGAGTTTGCATGAACTTGCCCTCATGTTATGCCGCTTATATGCCAGTGCCTTTGCAAGCCGCCGGCTCTTGACTTCAAAAAATAGACGTCCCTATAGGCTCTGCTAAATCATCCCTGATTTAGAAGCTTGCACGCCACAAGGCAGATAAGCTTCTAGAGGTGTGTAGAGTAATGGTTAGTACATAGATTTTACTTTTAGCGGACCGGGTTTGATATAGTTTGAATCTCGATAGGTGTTTTCACACTGAGTACAATTCCACTTCAACCCGCTCTTATTAGGTGATTTCAGCCTGACACAGGGGGGATTAGAAATTTCATATTTACTCACCTCCAATGTTTGTAATATATTTGCAGGGCTCACTGGGTATTTGGGGTTCATAGTCGTCGCCAAGCACCTCATATAACAACTTTTGAGCCATTAAAAATATCTCAAAGCGCTCTGGTGTATTTACATATTTATGCTGATACCCATTGAAACAATTCCCACTTCTAATATTCTGGCGGTTGCAAACACGTAAAGAAACAAGCTGGTCAGTAAGTAATGCCAACTCTTGAATAGAGGTTTCATCGATATCGACCCGTGCTATAGCAAATAACTTTCGATAAAGTTGTGCAGCCTGCAAGCCTAAATGGCGTAAGACAGGATCAGTGTGCTCCATTACCACAAATATTTCATAATCATCCCTGATACCGTTGAAATTAGAGTCAACACCATCAACAGCCAAGTTCGCACTCTTATAATCGATATCTGGCAGTTCATATCCAATTGCAGGATGAGAAAACTCCTCCCATTGATAGCCACCTCTATTCATTTCTGGTTTAGTAAACCCAAACTTTCTGACGAAATAGAATTTCTCTTGATGGCTCACCGCATTACCTAGAAAGTATAACTGGCCATAACGCCACTCATCTATGTTGGTCAGAGCTACTTGGCCCCACCGCCAAGAATTTTTAGCCGGTTCATGGTTAACACTTGGGAGTTTGGATACCCATAAGTGGTTGTGATACGCAACGACATCCCCCCTGCGGTACGACTGAGTGCTATCAAATCTTGGATATTCAACATAATCGAGAGCAAAAGCGAAAATAGGGAAAGTGAGCAGTAAAACCAATATCCTAATCATTGTAAATTCCTTTTACGTGAATGGTATAAGTCAATAATCATGAGACATTTTGATATTATCGACTACCAAATCGTCAAACAATTACTCGTCCTTGAGCTACACACTAAGCTTAGCTTCCACTGCATATCATGCGAGATATGAATTACCAAATCTGGGCTTCCCCAGCATTAGGCGCCTTCAACCAATGGGCTAAAGGCAGTTATTTAGATAACTCATTGTGAAAACAAGCAAGACCGTAATGCGGTTGATGTGGCCAAACACCTGATGTATGGCGCAGCGTACCTTAACCGCCACGCTGTATTTAATAATCATTAATATTAATCACTTAACATTTGCTCTTTGTTGATGTTAACTTGGTTAGTGATACTAGATAAATAGCAAAGGGCTCTTAAAGATGGTAAAAAAAGCAAGTTTAAATGCAAGCCAAGATCCTCTCTCAAACATAACGTCATCTGGTTAGTCATTGTGGCTAGAGCTTTTATAATCATTTCCATTTTGTTATCCCTATCAGTAGAGGCGGATCAATCAATGATTCACCAATTCAGCTATGAGTTACAACATAGCTCACCTCATCATGATGGTTCGCCGCTGCGCACTGTCGTGCTAGAAGATCTTAATAACGATGGCCAGAGCGAGGTGTTACTTTATAAAAATGAAATGGAAGAAGCAGCTATCGGCCTGTTCAATGTTGAGCTTTACGGTGCCTTTGTATGGGTTGATGTATATCAAAAGCAAGGTAGTGAATTTAAAATAGCTAACCCGTATTTCCAGAGTTTTTATCGTGGCAGAAAAACGTTATACCTGCATTGGCTCGATAGGATTGAACATCCTGAACGATTAAGCGCTGATAGCCAACTGCTGATTAAGCACAACAAGCAAGGATTTACCAATCAGTTAAATCAGTATATTAGCCTCATTGAAGGCTACAAAAAGTAGTGCTTAGCCAGAGTCCACATCATTTCTTTAAGGTAGAATCCACATGATTGTCATATACGGCATTAAAGAAAATTTATCCCCTATAAAAGCTGAACTGTCGAATGCCATCCACCAATCCATGCAGACGATTTTAGGTATGCCTGAAGATAAGAGAGCGCATAGGTTTATACCATTGGATAAATCTGACTTCTATTATCCAAGTGGACGTTCAGATGCTTACATTGTTATCGAAATCAATATGATGGCAGGCCGAACGGTTGCTACTAAAAAAGCCCTGATAAAGTCACTGTTCAAACAAATAGAAGCGCAAGCCAACATCCTGCCAATCGATATTGAAATCACCATCAAAGAGCAACCTAAACATTGTTGGGGGTTCCGCGGCATAACAGGTGATGAAGCTAATAACTTGGCATATAAAGTGAATGTTTAGACTGCGATTTAAGTTTAGGTTTAGACCGTAATATAAACCAATACCGCACAAGAGTATTTACGTAACTTTAAGGGTGAATATACTGGATCACTGCTATCTGCTTTGTGTGCAAGTAAGATACAGGGTAGTTTTCTTGAACTTGGGACAGGTACTGGGCTGTGCACCTCATAGATGTTGCTGGGAATGTGTAAAGCCTCAACACTCACAACAATCGACAACGAAGCCAGTTTGGTTGATGTAGCAAAACGCCATTTAGCGGAAGACCCCTAGGGTTGAATTCATCGTCACGATAAAAAGATAATCGGTATTGGTTGCCCTAATTAATAATTAGTAACTAATAGCTAGTACTTATTTTAGTCTGGAGAGTCATGTTTACATTGGAAGTAGAAAAAGGCTTGGTACTTGCGCTTGTTGAGCAATCATTTTCTCAAAGGTATTTTGAAATTGTATCCAAGGAGAAAGCGCTCTTGAGCCAGTGGCTATCTTGGCCGCCCCATGCTGACAGCGAGGATTTCTTTAGTCATTTTATCTCCAAGTCTCTGCTCGATTACGCTGAGGGAAAGTCATTAGTTTGCGCCATGGTTTATGAAGATAAAGTCGTCGGCAATGTGAGTCTTAACGCGATCAACCAGCCACTTAAAAAGGCTGAGATAGGCTACTGGCTCAGCGCTGAATACCAAGGTAAAGGCATCGTCAGTAAATCCGTCAGCAAGCTAATCAATATTGCCTTTACCGACCTAGGATTAGAGAAAATTGAAATTATGGCTGCAACAGAAAATAGTGCCAGCCGAAGAGTGGCTGAACGCCTAGGTTTTAACTTAGAGGGCGTGAGCACCCAAGCTGAAAATCTAAATGGTCGATTTTATGATCACGCTGTATATGGGCTGAACTCTTCCACATTAATTACCTCCTGGCTCAGCAGTAACAAGGAACAGGTTATGCTATAGAGTCGACACTTGTTGTGCTCAGTTTTGCTAAAACCACATTAAACCTAGTGGCGGTTCATGCGCTGGTTGAACGTGACAACAAAGCCTCTATAAAAATCATAGGCATAGCTAGATTTAAGTTTATTGAGCCCAACGTATTTAGCGTATTTAGCGGCTTTAACATCGATATTTATCGTATCAACTTGTAGTAGATAGAAGTAATGCGCTTTTAAACTAAACAATATAAAGGTAGGGCCAAATGGAATTCACTCAATCTCGCTTTCAATATTTTTTTGCTCATTTTTATGGCATGACCGTTAGTGTTATTGTCTACTGGGTTGTCGTCGCCATCATGATTTATCTCTTCCCAGCAGAATACGAATGGTTTGACTCCTACTTCATACTGTCAGCAGCCGCTGGGGGGATTCATTATTTGGTAGCAATATATCGACAAGGGTACAAGGTTATAAAGCTCACAGAAAATGAGTTTATCTATCAAGATAACAAAAATATTCAACAATTTTCTTGGGACGATTTTGAAGGCTACAAGGTCTCTAGAATGATCCCCTATGACATCATTATTAAAAATAAGAAATACGGTAAAACTAAGTTTAGTTATTTTACATTTTCACTTACACAAAGAAGACAAATCCTCTCGCTGCTACAAAGTAAGTGTAAGTAAAAAATCACTCGAATGCAGTTATGTATACAAGTCATAGGCTTGTCGCACAACTGTCATACTGATAACGTATACAAACAGGCGATTCCTCCGCATATTGACTGTGAAATTCAAGTTAATTACCAGGAATCGAAAAATGGACATGCAAGTAAATTACAACCTTATAAAAGAGCAAAGACAGAATAGAGCGTGGAGCCAATCTCACTTGGAAAATGTCTCAGGGCTTAGCCTAAGAACAATCCAGCGAATTGAAAAAACAGGCACTGCATCTTTGGAGTCCGTAAAGTCAATAGCCTCTGTTTTTGAAATGAAAATAGTGGATTTTCAGCCTCCGGTAAACAAAGCTCTACCGTCAATCAAGGCAAAAGTAGCGGCATTGTTAGCCGCTACCTCAATGATATTAGCAGCGTTTATCGTCATACCCGCATCTGCACAACCGGTTATGATCGACTTCATATTTGCAGAAAATAGTACCGAGTTATCGAATGTAAAAATACTGAGCGAAGATCAAACAGAAAGCGAAATTATTATTGCTAACCAGCTAAAGATCGTTCTCACCTCAAAAGTAGCGAGTAAGGATACCGTCGATATCGCAATAAACTTGTATGACTTATCCAGCGGCAAAGAAGTTCTCATTCACTCGCCAAAATTCACCACTAAGCATCTACAGACTGCTGAAATCCGTTTCGATGATTATGCTTTATTTTTAACCCCTGAGATCTCCACACCGTAATTCACAGACTCTAAACCAGTTAACCTGAAAGTAAAAAGCCAATAGCTGTCAGCTTATTGGCTTTGTTAAAGGCGAATACTCTAGCTAAAAACGAAACGTTGCGCCAATGCTGAACTCAGCGATCTCATAGGGTAAATTGTAATATCTCACCCGAGCCGTGGCAGCCCATTGTGGGCTAAACTGATAACTGGTTTGCAAACTTGCATACCAATCGGTGCCGTCATTGCGACTGCGCAATACCTCATCACCAGAGCGACTACTAATATCGCTACGCCAGTACAATACCCCAGCTTCGGCTTGAATATCCCAGTCAGCCTTTGACAGCAATCGATACCGAGCCCCTGCCATTGCTCCTTCTGGAAATAGCGGCGTCACATTAGCCACTTCTTCATGATAGGCTTCTGTATCTAGGGTATCCCCCGTTATATGAGCCCCTCCTTCACCAAAGTCGACATAACCTAGTGTCAACTGCCAGTCAGCACTCAATAAGTAAGCCATTTCAGCACTCCAACTGGTACTGCTTTTATCAATGTAGCTCACTTCACCGTTACTAACGTCCTTTTGTAAGTCATTGGTTGATACATCAACCTTGCTATGACCAACTAATAAACTGACTTGGAAGTCCTCTGCCTGAGTGGTAAAGGTACAGCTAACTCCCAGTAAGGTGAGGATGACTAGCTTAAGGCTCATTGTTGTTTGCTTTATTTTTTTGCGTCCATAACGCCCAGCATCAGACGGAAATGCAGCCACTTTTTTGCATAGTAGTAAGGCTAATAACAATAGGGTATATATCCCCAAACTACCGCCACTACTTTTATTAATAACCTCAACCTTTTGATAAGCTTTGACTGTCACATTCACTACGCCATTAGCAGTAAAACCTTCACCATCACTAATGGTATAACTAATAACATCAACACCGTCAAAACCACTCTTAGGCAAATAAGTTATTGTATTATCGTCATTAACAACGACTTGGCCTTGGTCTGCACTGGCAGCTATGACAGACAAGGGATCACCGTCAATATCCGTATCATTGAGCAATACATCGATAACGAGACTCGTTCTATCATCTGTTTCTGCAATATCAGCATTTGCAATAGGAGCTTGATTTACCATTATTGCTAGTACTCCAGGATCACGAATCGCGCTATTTGCCAAGCCATCATCATCGTTTGGTCCGCCATCCTCGATAGTTAAACGTACACAACCATGACCTTCTGTCAGCCCTGTTGTCCAGTCGTCTGACGATACACCAGGACATTGACCAAGGGCATCACGTGGGGCGCTACTAATACTGTTCTTATTGTCCACTACAAAGTCTTGCCACTGTTGCTGAATGTATTTCCGCCATACGGCATCAGCGGGGATAGTGACTCCGTCAAGTAGCGGAATCGCAATGGGTACCGACTCCCCTGGGCGCTCTAGCCCTAACACATCAAAGTTCACAACTAATCCCTGCTGACTAAAACCTGTATCTGCCAATGTCTGCTCTGTAAGTGCTAGGCCGAACTGGCCCGTGCGCCAAGACTGCTCTTCGCTCAAAACTCCCAGACTTAACTGATACAGATTTGGAACTTCTGCATATATCATCTGAGAGCCTGACACCTGACATTGGCCGACTCGATTATCGATATCAACATCAGGACAAAGGGGCAAGCGGTTCGGAGTGGCTGAAAAACTATTTTCTGAATCAGGGATCCCACTCAATCCAGCACCTTCACAACTTTCAACGGGGCAATCCTCAATGACGTGTAACGCCAGCTCATACTGCCCAACCTGGCCAGTAGAGGTTTCTGCGTCAATGGTGATAATGTAACGCCCCAATGCTAACAGCGAAGGATCAAAGCTGGCAGTTTCCCCCATTGCTTGCAAAATGATGTTCGAAGACGACCAACTGTAACTAGCCTCTGTACCATTGAGCTCCATGACAGAGAGAACGACTGAGCCGCCAGTTTGGCTGACCACTTTAGTTTCAGTACTATTTTGAGTCGCTTTAACCGTTAATGACAAAGCTGGAGCTTGTTGCTGCACAATCAATTTATGTACTGCTGGGCTGCCAAGCAAGGCATTACTAATATCGCTCTGCTGCAGGCTAATTTGTGCCTCGGAGGCTAAAGTCGTTACAGTATAACGACGTAGCAATTGATCATCCGCTGTAAGCTCTACTTTTTGTAACGTTGAACTGACCCCCTCTTTTATTACGGTCGAAGTCACTGGATATTCAATAGGCTCATCGCTCAACCAAACTCGAATCGACGTCTCTGTATCCTGCTGTGTCGGCTGCTGGCTAGATGTAAAGGCCAGATAGGGTAGTACATCAAAGGTCACAGACACCAGTTCGCCAGACACCGAGTCAACAAACTCAAAAGTATAACGGCCAGTACGGCGAGCGCTGAACAGATAGCTTGCATCACCTTGTTCCGTTAACAGCTCATCGATGTCGGACATCGTCAGCTCAGACATGATCCCAGAGCGTAGGATGCTGCCGCTGACGAGACTCTTGTCACCCGCTCCATTGATAAAGCTGAAACGGCTTACATCATTGCTAGCCAATGCAGCATCAGACTCCTTATCGACATCAGTAGTCGGGTAAACATTCACAGCGACTACGCAGTTTTCTTTCACCACAGCAGTCACAACTTGGCTACCAGAGCGAGCTGCGCCGCAGGATCCCGAGAACAGGACGATGTCATCAACATTGACTAAGCTAAGTTCAAATATAGCTGCACTTCCATAACTCACTTGCTGAGTCGATGGGCTAATTGTCGCCTCACCCTCAACCGTAGCAGTGACGGCCAACATCACTTGCTCATAGACAGCTTTAACAAGTAAATTCTGTGCTGGCATCGTCGCCGGAATTTCAGGGCTCCAATCGCTAAAGCTGTAACCTTCCCAAGTTGGAGCTGCGGGAGCGTTAATGGCTGTGCCAAACTCCGCGGTAATCGCCGTTACTGGCGAGCCTTCGCCGCTGTCAAAACTCAGGGTGTAACTATTGACTGACCACTGGGCGGTTAATGTGCTATCGCTCGCAGGCATAGTGCCTGGGATAACCGGGCTCCAACCAGCAAAGCTGTAACCTTCCCAAGTTGGAGCTGCGGGAGCATCAATGGCGGCGCCAAACTCAGCGGTGATCGCCGTTACTGGCGAGCCTTCGCCGCTGTCAAAACTCAAGGTGTAACTATTGACTGACCACTGGGCGGTTAATGTGCTATCGCTCGCAGGCATAGAGCCTGGGATAACCGGGCTCCAACCGCCAAAGCTGTATCCTTCCCAAGTTGGATCCGCTGGAGCATTAATGACTTCCCCAAACTCAGCGCTGATCGCCGTTACTGGCGAGCCTTCGCCGCTGTCAAAACTCAAGGTGTAACTATTGACTGACCACTGGGCGGTTAATGTGCTATCGCTCGCAGGCATAGAGTCTGGGATAACCGGGCTCCAACCGGCAAAACTGTAACCTGTTCGAGTTGGATCCGCTGGAGCATTAATGTCCTCCCCAAACACTGTGGTGATCGCCGTTACTGGCGAGCCTTCGCCGCTATCAAAGCTCAGCGTGTAACTATTGACTGACCACTGGGCGGTTAATGTGCTATTGGCCGCAGGCATAGTGCCTGGGATAACCGGGCTCCAACCGCCAAAGCTGTAACCTGTTCGAGTTGGATCCGCTGGAGCATTAATGTCCTCCCCAAACACTGTGGTGATCGCCGTTACTGGCGAGCCTTCGCCGCTGTCAAAACTCAAGGTGTAACTATTGACTGACCACTGGGCGGTTAATGTGCTATCGCTCGCAGGCATAGAGTCTGGGATAACCGGGCTCCAACCAGCAAAGCTGTAACCTTCCCAAGTTGGAGCTACTGGAGCATTAATGGCTGTGCCAAACTCCGCGGTAATCGCCGTTACTGGCGAGCCTTCGCCGCTATCAAAGCTCAGGGTGTAACTATTGACTGACCACTGGGCGGTTAATGTGCTATCGCTCGCAGGCATAGTGCCTGGGATAACCGGGCTCCAACCCGTAAAGGCATAACCACTGCGAGTCGGACTCGCTGGAGCACTAACGACCGCTGCAAAACTGTAACTGATATCAGCAATCAACGAACCTCCGGCGCTATAAAAACTGAGGACATAGCTATTAATACTGTATTGAGCAGTAACGGTTTTGTTTGCTGTAACATCATCAAACTCCACATCCCAGCCTATAAAACCGTAGCCAAGTCTCACGGGGGCATTTGGTGCTATCGCTGCACCGTTAAGGGCTATTAGCTGGGAACTAAGTACAGCGCTATCCCAATCAACGAAGGTCACATTGAAGCCATTAGGCTTTTGTACTGTAATATCAATAATAACGCTAGCACTGATATTTTCGCCATCCGAGACCTCAATCCCAACCAGTCTAGTTGAAGAGTTTCCCGGTGCCAGCGAGCTATCAGCCCCCGCCTGATACGTCAGACTTCTTAGTACTGTCTGGTAATCCGCTAGCGGCGCACTGCCTGTTAAGCTGAGTACGCCCGTTGCTGCATCATAGTTTGTTGCAATACTGGGTAGGCCTTGCACTGCTAGCACATCGGTATCAATAAAACCTTCGCTAATGGACACTGTCCCATAAGCTAGCTCTAAGCTATCAGAATCAACAACTTCCAGCTGACTATCTAAGAGAATCGCTGGGCCAGAAACTTGCGCTATAGCGCTGCTAGTGACAAGTTTTACTGCAGGGGTAGGCAAAGAAAAAACGAATAAACTGTGAGAATTCTGACTGGTAACATAGAGGTGGCGATTCAATGGGTCCGTGGCCATACCTGAAGGAGCGACTAAAGGTATTTCATCGCTATTGGTAATAACGGTATCAACAGTTAACAGTCCAGTTATTGCATCACGAGAGAATGATGTGATGGAGTCTGAAGATATTGCACTCGCTATCACGTAGCGCCCATCGGGGCTAATCGCGAGGCTGCGAGCACCTGAGATAGAGTCTACCCCATCAAGACCGTTGGTCACTTTACCGATGTAAGTGAGCTCACCCGTCACGCTGTCTATATCCAAGATGACAATTGAAGATGCACCTTGTCCACTCACATACAGGTGTTTTCCATCTGGCGTTATTTTTACTGAAGAGGCATTTGTTAGGCCCTCAAAACCATCCACGCCATCGACATAGCCAGCTTGCATGCTGAGTTCGCCAGTGAGCTCATCTTGCTTGAACAAGGATACCGCGTGGTCTTTTGTTGAGGTCACATAGAGATATTGGCCATCAGCACTGGTAGCGATATTTTTGATTGGGCTCTGGGTGGGATTAAAAAACTGCCCTAAATGATCAGCATCAACATTATCGATATAATCCTCGATTAATGTCAGCGCACTGGTCTCGGGATCACGTGAAAAAACCACTAGACCACTCGGGGCGCCACCGACACCATAAACATATTTCCCATTAGGGCTGACACTAACCGAGACAAAACCTGCGGTCGTTGTACCTGCAAGTGAATTAACAAAAGTCAACGAGCCATCGACTTGATCTCGAGAGAAAGCATGGACTTCACCACCGGGTGATGCAACATAGACACTGTTATTATCGGGACTGACATCAACACTAAAAGCAAACTCAATGTCGTTGGTGGTGCTGCTATAGGTCAACTCTCCTGTGTTAGCATTACGAGCAAACACAGAGACAGCTGCAGAGGAATGAGATGCGGTATAGACAAATTTCCCATCTGGGCTGACGGTCACATCACTGATCCCATTTAAGCCCTGAATATCATCGACACCCTCTTTGAGTTCTTCAATATAAACCAGTGAATCAGCACCTGCATATGCAGAGTTTACAAATAGACTGGCAAAAAATGATAATAAAACCAAGACAGCCTTCAGCCAAAATCTCAAATCCCTTTGATATAAAAATCCCACAAAAACCTCCATGTATCGCAATATCCTACAAACAAAAAAGACTAACCAAGCAAAGTAAACAACTGGCCAGACCCATTAACATAACGCTGACATCTCAAGGCTAGCACAACCACCAAAAAACGCCTGCAAAATTAACAACCTCACTAAAAATCCAACAGGTTAACGATTAAACACGCTCAGTCATTGCTGAGTATCAATATTATAATGTTGTTAAACCCCTAACCATTGCTGGCGGCTTTTATCCGCCAAAGACTCTGCACTATCACATAAACATCACCACTGATAAACATCACTTAACACCTCTGTTCATCAGCCTGATAACGCGCCCTACAATTACTTTGACTCCGTAACTTAAGACAAACGAATTATCTAGCCACTGCTACAATTAAATAAAACAATCGCCAGTACAGTGCATTAAAAGTACTAGCAACATAGGCATCTAATAACAATTGAAAGCACTAAGCTTCAATCAACTTCAAGTTCGGGTATTTGCACTCATAGTGGTGGTGTTCACTTCGGTTGTTTTTAGTTATCGTGTTTGGGTTCAAATACCGCAGCTTGAACACACCATGATAAAGCTATCTGAACGAGAGACCAGTAGCCTAATTTTTGGTCTCGAACGCATGAATAAACCGATGATTACGCTTAACTATGATTATGCGGTGTGGAATGAAACCTATGAGTTTGTACTACAACCAAGCTCCGCCCATAGTCAGCAATACTTGCATGAAAACTTTCTCAATGACACATTCGTTCGATTAGAAATAGACGCTGTGTTTATATTCGATTCTCAATCTACTCTCTTATATTCAAAAGGCTATCACCATAAAACTCAACAAGAACTCCGATTCGATTTATATCGCTTCGACAAGTATCCTGAAAATAAAATATTAACCGCTACCCCCTATAACGGCACTAAGGTGATGCCTAAAACGGGTGTTATCTCTACCCTATCTGGAGCCGCATTTTATAGCTCAACCCCCATACTCGTTTCTGATAAGAGTCTACCCTCCAATGGCTTTTTAGTATTTATTCGACTTATTGACCAAGAGTTTATCGACGAAATATCTCTCTTCACTGCAACGCCCGTGACTATGGAACCTATTGACAGCAAAAGTGAAATAGAGGGAATTAAAGATTTAGATGCCGAAATAAAACTAACCAAGATAGTGCCATTCAGCCAAAGAATCATAAGAAATACCAAGGGGGAGCCGTCGATCAAAGTCACCGTGTATCATTCCAATAGCAAACCGCCTTCAATATGGGGAATGGGTCTGCTGAGCCTTGTTTTTGCGATGATTGTCCTATTAGTCACCGTTTACCTTCTGCTCGCTGGGTTTATTATTCGCCCAGTGCAACGTCTGGCAAAAAATGTCAAAGCGATGGATAAAAGGCAGCGATATAAGCAACTTCCTAAAAACTACATTATCGCTGAGCTAAGAAATATATCTTTTCATTTCAATGCACTTATGCTCACAGTGCAGAGACAAAACACGTTGTTGAGCCAGCAAGTCTATGTTGATGAATTAACCCAAATTGCTAACCGCCGTGCGTTTGAATTGCATCTAGAAAGTCAGGTTCAGTTATTAAGGCGGCAAAATATTGGCTTCACTTTGATCTTGGCGGATATAGATTATTTTAAACAATATAACGATACATTAGGTCACGTAAAGGGTGATGAAACGTTGAAAGCGGTGGCGACTTTATTGGAGCAACATTTTAAACGTGCAGAGGATATGTGCGCACGCTTTGGCGGTGAAGAGTTTATTATGATCTACAGTGATATTCCCTTCGCAGCACTTGAGCGTAAGCTGTTAGAAATATTAGATTCACTGCAAACCTTAGCCTTGCCTCACCCTAGCTCTGATGTGGCTGATCATGTCAGCGTGAGCTTTGGTGTCTGCCAAGTTTTCCCTATACCAACAGCCTCCGACAATGCTGACAGCTGCATCACAGGAAAACAGATCACTGAAATGGCTGATAAGGCGCTTTACCAAGCAAAAGAAAATGGAAGAAATCAATATTATAAAGTCACGATTACAGCCAATGAACTCCCTCTCACAAATGAAGACTGAATAATGTTAGCGGCATAAATATGAGTATGCCCAGCCTCTGTTATGCTTTAATTTAGTAAAAAGATAATCCCTCTGGCAATTCAAAAGAAAGACTAATAATGATAACTAATACTAGCAGCACCATAGTTAGTGTCTGAGATTTGCCCCTCATGTTGCTGACTGCCACGAAGTGTTGAAAATAGAATGCCCCAACTGCCCCAACGCATCGCAAACCCCATGCTCAGCTGGCCTTGTTCATGAATAAGCTCGACTGAGTGACTATCTTTAAAGGTGTTGCCATCAATAGAGATGTCATTGAATACGTAGCTACCGTAAGCTGACATATAGAACATCCAATTAAACCCTCTATCAGACATATAGCCGTAGGGATTGGCGCTATGGGATGCCGTAGGGTTGATGCTGGCGTAGGTTTCATCAAGTCCGCTACCGACTCTAAAGGTTAATCCAAAGCCTGCGTCGCTGCGCAAGTTACCAATACCCGCCTGACTATAGAAACTCAGATCAGCTGCAATTTGGTCCGATAACGTTAGCTGAGCGAAACGACGTAAATATTCGGACTCAATGCGAAATACAGCTTCGTTTTCTAGTTGATGCTCCCAGCCTTGTGGATTTTTTGCATCAATAACACCATGAATGAGACTTTGTGTTTGCTCAGCTAAAGAAGCCGGGCCAACGACACCGACATCAAGCATTAAGCTGGTGGCAATGTTATTATCGAACTGGCGTAATTTAACCTGCCAAAGTAACACGCCAGCGTACGGCCTATCATCAAGGATTAATTGGTCCGTTTCTAGATCAGATGGGGTAAACATTCCCTGAACGATGGCATAACTGAGAGTGTAGTTGCCTTTACCCCCCTGATTAATATAGGTCCAATCGCTACTCCATCGCACCCAATCTGGCATATCAATATCTTCAAAACTGGCGATTGGCGCCTTTCCCCACGCATAACCCACACCGTTACTGTAGCCGTCGTCGGTTGGTTCACGCACACCGAAAGCATCATTTTCAAAAATGAACTGCCCCCAACTATTTTGCCGCAGAGGAGCTTCTTCAGCGATAGTGACATAAGTAACAAAGGAGAGTATGAGAACAAATAATGGACGAATAATTTTTAGCACGTTATTGATAAGTTTGATAAAGACATAAAAGCTATTATAGGTGACGATTTATGAAGAGAGAAACGAATAAACAGCATACCATGTTGTTGCTCTCAAAAAACGATTGAAAGTTGATATCATCGCAACAACATCATCAAGTTACCCCGCTTAAATACGAGTCAACTTGTCCTCTTTCTTAAATCGAATACCTTCATGAGCGAGTTCAACATCAATCTCACAATCAAGTTGTGACTGATCCAGTTTTTCACAGCGATTGAGTGTCAATCTGTACTGTTCATTTCTCAATGCTGAAAGTACTTCGTCGCAAGCGAATGATTTTTGGTTTATCTCTTTAAAACACAAGCCTTGCTTACTGACTTTCTCTCCGTCTTTACCAATGAGGTAGTCCCAGTCATCTCCCCATGATTTGATCCTCATGGTGTACTGTTCGTTTTCGGTAAAAATGGTCAATTCAGGCGCAATTTTAACACCAAAATCCATCTCATTGATGGCATAGATACCAATATCACAGGCAACTGACTCTTGTTGTGTATATTCACTATAACGGGTTGACTCAGCTGCGAGAGCTATTTCAAAAGTCAGGTCCTTTTGACATGCAGTTAAGCTGAGTAGCCCTAAGGCCACGGCAATATATTTAACCGTAATCATTGAGTAATTATTCGCAAGTGTAATTATTTGTATCAGATGTTAACAAATAAAAAGCGCTATGTTTAGTGCTAAACATAACGGGCACAAAAACAGAATAAGATATAACATAACGGAATATAAGCGAATTCAGCATAATTATGCAATTGAGGCTTTATGTAGCACCATATATGCCATTATCGCACAAATAATCAGCATTTTATTTTGATTTTTTAATGCTATTAAATTTATCTGACTCCATTGATGACCGCAGAAACAAAAAAGATATACCCATTCTACTCGAATAGGCTCGTTTCAGAGGCTTTGTGCGAGTTCAATTCTAGGCGCGTTAACGTAGAAATGGTTATTCCCTTTTAAGTGAGTGCAACAACGAAGTGGGCTTGCACAACGCCTTCGCTGATGGGTATGCTTTTTATATTAAGAATGGGCTTTACTCTGTGTTATTGATTTTACCAAGAGAGCAACCATTAGTTGCAATCAATGCAAGCACTAGCGATGGTGTGAACGTCAGTTATGCAGTAGCAATAACTGACCTTGATTCAAGCCCATTAAACTCCCACTGAATCCTGCATCTTCAGGTAGGATGGGTATATACACCGATGTGCCTATTTTTGTTCCATCATTGAAATGTCACTAACCTTTAACTCACTTTGGACTGATCTCTATTCGGTGTAGTAGTTTGCTTGGCAATAGAGGTGTATGTTGCTGCGTGGCGTACTCGGTAAAGCCAACACGGTAAAAGTTTGATAATGGGTGGCCTGATTGACCACCAGGAATCGCTAATACTCCATTGGCTTCATCACCGGGCTGAACGATAAATCGCTGAGAGGCTCCAAATGAAGCTCCTTGGACAGCGGGCATATAGCTATCGCCAAAACCAGTAACCGTAGGCATATCGAGTAATCTACTTAATATCGGGATTTGCTTGGAAAATGGATGTTGGATCTTGAGCTGATTAACACGCCCCCACGCTAAGTCATCCATATTGCCGTTTTTACTATGTTTAGCCAACAGTTGCAGCTTGCTCTGTTGATACATATTGATCATATATGCTGACCAGTTTGAGAATTCTGTCGATAACCAAGATGTTGGTTGAGCATCGATTAATTGCCACATTGCAGGCTCTAGATAGCGTTTCACTGGCGATAAACTCTGAGACAACAGCGCCAACTGAGTTTCAAGCGGAGCGAAGGTGTTATCAATAAGCTGCTGCCTATATTGTCTTACTAAAGTGTATCCAACAGAGTCACTACAAGCGCAGGCTTGCCAACTATTTAAATAGGCAATATCTTTAGCAAAACGCTTTGGCTGAGTATTTAACAGCGTGATTAACTGTTGCTGCCAAGGTAGCAAGAATCGTGCTTCATTATCTAATTGTAATTGATAAAAATCATCGACCGTAAAGTCATTACCGGCAAAGAGTCGGTCTCGAATTTGAGTACTACGGGCACCCAAAGCATAACCGCCATCACCTAACGCTTTATGTTGCTTGGTTGAAACCACACGCGAGTTGCCTGACCATAATCGATTGGTGTCAGGGTTAATAACTTCAGGTAAATCATTTTGGTCAATAAGCCAGTTATCGGCTTGGTAGTCCGATTCTGCGATTGCTACGTCACTTGGATTGGTTCGTGATGGGAAAGCTCCTGCAGGCTTCCAAGCTGCATTACCGGCGGTATCCACTAACATCATATTTTGCACCGGTATGCCGATATTGCTGGCAATGGCAATGCCTTGTTGCACATTTTTAATGCTATCAAGCTCGACTAATGACATATCAACAGCGTAATCCTGATGTCCCACCCAGGAGAGTGCATAGCGCTTCGATAAAGTACCCTTTACAGGCCCAAATTTAGACATCAGAATTTTATAGTCAACTGATGAATTCGGCAACATTATCTCTTCATTCTCAACGGTCAGCGCAGTATTATCACTAATTTCAATCCAATCAGCGGTATCAATATAGGCATTAGTAAACCCCCATGCCACATGGCCATTACTGCCCACCACAATTGCCGGAGCACCTGGCAGTGACACTCCAGTAATACTGACATCGTCACCATTATGTTGATAATTAAGCTGAGCGCGGTACCAAATGATAGGCACAGCAAAAGACAGATGCATGTCATCAGATAACATGGCATTGCCATTCTTAGTTAGTTCACCCGTTACGGCCCAGTTGTTACTGCCGATATCCAGTGGTTCGGCTATCTCTTTTGGTACTGCCTGACTGATATATAATGGTGACAGCTGAGGGATAGATGGCGGCGTCAAGCTGATTAGACTGCCATCTAATGGCGCCTGATATTGACTAGGTTGCAGGATGAAAGCGACCATCTCATCGCCAAATATCGACTGTATGTAAGTGAGGGTCAAGTCTCGCTTAATGGTGTTACCCTGCAGATCTAGATACATACTGTAGATAACCAGTAAACTATCAGCGGGCACCCATGGACGTGGCTTTGCGCCAGTCACAAGATATTCAAAAGCATTAACCGATTGAGCCGCAATGGCATCATTCACCCCTCGCGCATAAGTTTGTAGGCTCTTTAGGTGCGCCTTGGGCAGGGTTGTTAAAATATTATTGGCGCGCTTTCTTAACTGATGAAAACGGCGACTCTTATCCAACTCAAGTGCTTTTTCACCAAAGATTTCAGCTAGCTCTCCCGCAGAGTTACGCCTTAACAGATCCATTTGAAAAAATCGGTCTTGCCCATGGGCATAACCTAAGCCGTATGCCGCGTCTTGTCGATTACTGGCAGTCACCACCGCAGTGCCTAAACGGTCTCTTTCAATAGTGACATTATCGCTGACAGCATCACTGTCTATGGCAGCATCGAGCTTTGGCAAGCTCATAAACAGCAATAGGTAAACGCCTACGGCTGCGATGAATATGATAGAGAGCAAAGCAACGGTTGTTATTTTTATTATTTTTTTCATTACGATCCTGTAGTAATAACGCTCCGATACACCATCATAAACTGGGTTGCAGAATTGTTAAACACTCATTTGAAATTAGTTTGAGCCCCTATAAAAACGAATAAATAGCTGCGTTTATCATTCTATGTGGCAAAATCACTTGCAAGGTTAATCAGCAAAGATGGCGAATGGCAAAACCAAATAAGAAAGGACCAACACAAACCGTTGAAATATTCTGCGCTAAGTGTCGAGAGTTACTTTATAAATACCGAAAGGGTGGCAAAGGCGCACTAATAAAATGCTTTAAAGAACGTATTGTGGCCGACTATACAAACGTCCCCTGCACATGCCCTAAATGCGGCCAAGTTTTTGCCCGAGATACCTTAGTCCGTGGCGCCCCTGCCTATAAATTCGTTGGCGGTAAGGTCACCATGAAATAGTGACCTTTTTGAGATAACAATATCACCCGAGAGTAGCGACATACTGTTATAATCTAAGCTGGCGACCGTGATAACACACCGCCTTTAACCGCAATAGCAACATCACCAACTGATAACTGAGACTCACCATGCCGTTTTCAAAGCTTGGATTAAGCAATCCAATCGTTACCGCTGTAACTGAACAAGGTTACACCACCCCAACCCCAATCCAAGCTAAGAGTATTCCGGTGATCTTAAGTGGCCGAAATCTAATGGCCGCAGCCCAAACGGGTACTGGTAAAACAGCCAGCTTTGTACTGCCTATTTTGCAATTACTCAGTCAATCGGAAACTCAGCGTAAAAAACGTATTAGGGCGTTAATTCTAACCCCTACCCGTGAGCTAGCAGTGCAGGTTGAATCCAATATAACTCAGTACGGAAAACACTTAAACCTGACTTCGATGGCGATGTATGGCGGCGTAGACGCCGAGCCACAGCGTCAAGGCTTGCTAGAGGGCGTAGACATACTCGTTGCGACTCCCGGTCGATTACTGGATATGTATACCCAGCGAGCAATTCATTTTGATGAGCTAGAAATTTTGGTTCTCGATGAAGCCGATAGAATGCTCGATATGGGCTTTATCGAAGATATCGATAAGATCATGGACAAGTTGCCTACAGACAGACAAAGCCTACTGTTTTCGGCGACCTTGTCACATCAAGTTAAAGCACTGGCCAAAACCACGGTCGATAGACCCGTTGAAATTTCGGTTATCGCCAATACAGATTCCAAACCAAAAATTGAGCAATGGCTAACCACAGTAGATAAAGATAAGAAGTCCGCCCTGTTAAGCCACTTAATTAAAGAAAACGGTTGGCAGCAAGCACTGATCTTTATCGAAACCAAGCAAGGCGCTGCGAAGCTCGTTAGCCAACTCGAAAAACGCGACATTGCCGCCGAATGTATCCACGGTGGCAGAAGCCAAGAGGTTCGAGAGAAGATATTGGCTGACTTTAAAAGCGGCAAAATTGGCTTATTGGTCGCCACTGGCGTAGCAGCCCGTGGCCTAGATATCGATGAATTACCCTTGGTGATTAACTATGACTTGCCCTACCCAGCCGATGATTATATTCATCGTATTGGACGTACAGGCCGAGCGGGTGCCAATGGCGAAGCGGTATCTCTGGTTTCAAAAGATGACTTCAAAAACTTATGCATGATTGAAAGTCGACTTGGTCAGCTCATCGAGCGCAGAGAGATTGACGGCTTTGCGCCTCGCAAAGAGGTGCCAGTGTCAGTATTGAACTTCAAGCCTAAGTTCAAAACAATGACGGAAAACAACAAAGATAGCATCAAGCGCGAACCTAAACGCAGCGCAAGTAAAGCGCCAGCAAAAAAACGCACTGACCAACATGATTCAAAGAGCAAAACCAGTAATAACGCTAATAAGTTACCGCTGAACCCTTGGAATACTTAAGATTTCCTTTTGGATAGTTAACTTCCAACAGCTTAACTATCCTGCTCTACTTTACATAAAACACCGGTGACGATTTTTACGACTCTTGAGGAATATCACCGAACATGACTGACTACACTCGGGATGAGTTGCGCTCAAATTAGATAGTTTGAATTAAACTTGGCATTAATACGGTGGCTTTTAATGATTTAAGCTAAGAGACATATAAATCAAATTGCATTACATTAGATTAAAGCTGTTTAATTAAAACGATATACTCAATAACTTACTATCTAGACACAGCGATAAAATCAATAAAAGGCATTTATGATTGTAAATCAAGCACCACTAAAAAAGCGTAAGCTAGGAATTCCACTCTTGGTGGCTACTTTAGTGATAGCTGCAGTTTTAAGCTTCGTTTTTTATCCCAGCAATAAGCAAGTGGCTTTAGATAAAGGCGCCATAATTGTACTGCCTGTAAAAATCGAATTAGATACAGCAACCCCTCTTTGGCAGCAATACGCCCATCAAGAAAGTATTATTGCTCAACTGTATAATTCCAATTCATTTCCTGTTCTGCAAGTTGAAGATGTCATTAGCTTTTTACTGCAAAACTCCAGTTATATTGAAGATACGCGCCCACTACGGGTTAGCAAGTTACTCACCTTTTCTGGGGCATCTTTAGTGGTGGGATCCGTTATTACTAAAAATGATAACCGCTACCAACTAGCATACAATTTTTACGGCCCGAGCCAGCAACAAAGTGGCAGCATGCAAGCCGAGGATATTGAATCCTTATATATTGATTTAGCTAAGCTTATTAATAACAGAACCCAATCTAAGGGCAACGTTAATAATATTAATAGTCGCAGCTATTTTGACAATCCATTGCTAATCTTGGCTTTAAAACAGCTGCAATACCGTGAAGCTACCGCTGCCAGTGAAACACTGAAACGGTTATTAATATCTGACGCTGACAATTTTCTCGCCCAAAGACAATGGGCTGAAATGCTACTCAAACAGCAACAATTTGTAGATGCAGAAAAAGTACTATCTACTGCGCTAACTCAAGCTGAACTCGCAGGCAACCGCCGCGAGTCCGCTCGGTTAGGACTCACATTAGCAAAAAGCTATATTGAGCAGGGTGAATTAGTCCGCGCGCTACCCATTTTATCTCAAAGCCGTAGCAATGCAGCAAATTCACAAGACTGGCTCTACCTGGCTTATGTTGCTGCCTGGGCTGGCAATGTTAACGAGCGGCTGGGCCGCTATGCAGCCGCCAACCAGCAATACCAGCTGTCTGTCGATTATCATCAAATGGTCGGTTATCAACCAGGCCAAGTCCTTGGCTTAAATAACTTGGCAGAACTGGCGATACTAGAGCATAACTACTCGAAAGCTTATAAAAACATTCAGCGTTCAGTGGCGATTGTGACTCAAAAAGACCTTGTAGATCTAAAGCCTGAAACCATGGCGTTACTGACTAAAGTTGAGAATAAACTACAAGGTACTCGCTAACGCTTATTTTTGCTTAAACAGGTTCATCGCACTGCGGCTCATCGCGCGAACACCGGTGCTAATAGTCAGTGGATAATCGGGGGCGAATTGACTCGAGTGCAATGAGGGTAATGTCTCTCCTTTATCCAAGCTGACTTGATACGTGTCAGGGTCAACAGCGCCAAGCCAAAAGATAGTGATAGGACGTTTTTCAGCGGTAAGACCATATAAACCAAAATCTTCTCCTGCCATCACAGGCTCAGATTTGAGCACATTTTCAGCACCAATCTCCTGCTCAATGCTCGCCTGTACATTCGCCGCTAAAGTGGGATCGTTATACGTTGAAGGAATTCTTTCCTCTTCGTGGACGTAGACTTCAGGCATAAGCTCATCAGGCAAGCCCGCACTAATCGCAATCCCTTTTGTGAGTCGCTTAAGCGCTTCGATTTGTTGCAAACGCACATCGGGGTTGTAGGAGCGCAGTGTTAACTGTAGCTTCACTTCATCTGAAATAATATTGTGCTTTGAGCCACCATGAATCGACCCAACCGTAATGACATTTGGCTCAAGCGGTGAGATCTCGCGACTCGATATAGTTTGCAGTGCCAGTACCATTCGAGAGGCCAGCACAACGGGATCTTTGGTTGCATGGGGATACGCGCCGTGCCCGCCCTTACCTTTGACTTTAATATCCACCGAGTCGACATTTGCTAACGCATAACCTGGCGCAATTCCAACCTTTCCAGCAGGGATGCCTGCGCTAACATGTAAGTCAATAATATAATCGGGTGTAGGAAACTGGGTAAAAAGCCCCTGTTTCAGCATCGCTTTAGCACCGCCGCCCACCTCTTCTGCGGGTTGTGCAACCATCATTAAGGTGCCTTGCCAGTCCGCTTTATTGGCCACCAACTGCTGTGCAGTGCCAACCAAACTGGTCATATGAATATCATGCCCACAGCCGTGCATAATGCCGACCGTGTTATTACTGGCGTCAGTCGTTGTCACTGTCGAAGCGTAGGACTTTCCCGTCTCTTCTATGATGGGTAGCCCATCGGTATCGGCTCTTATCATGACAGTCGGCCCGGCACCATTTTTATAGATCCCCACAACGCCATAACCACCAAACTGCTCAGTCACTTTAAAACCCAATGCAGCGAGTTCTGTTGCCATACGCGCACTGGTGGATTTTTCTTGGTAAGACAGCTCTGGATTTTGATGCAGATGCAGATATAGCTGCTCCAGTTTTGGCATCGCTTTATCAACCGAGTCACTCAAAGTCGCAGCAACAGTATTGGCACTCAATGGCCCTGCGAGCAAAAGGCATAAGCTAACTGCGATTGGGCTTTTCGAAAATATTGTCATCACGATGCTTTCCATTTCAAGTGGTTATTGAAAGGTTAAGCTAACATATACCCATCCTACTTGAAAATGCTCGTTTAAGAGACATTGTGTGAGTTCATTCTAGGCGCAATAACATAGAAATGGTTATTCCCTTTTAAGTTAGCGCGACAACGAAGTGGGCTTGCACAACGCCTTCTGCGAAGGGTTATAAAGATACTGAGGAGAAGAGCTATAAAACAAAAATGCAGCCAAAAGGCTGCATTTCAATAATGATCTTAGCGCTACAAGCGGTAAGTCAACGACAGCTTAGCGTTACGCTCCTCCCCTGGCATGCCGCCTAAGAACATCGCTTTGCTGTAATAGTCCTCATTGAAGAGGTTATTAACATTAAGCTGCACTTTCCAATGCTCTACATCATAGCTAATTGCAGAATCAACTACGGTGTAGCTCGGCACATAACCATCTGGGATCCCGAAAGAATCAGAGTTGGTGCTGCGGTCATCAACGTATTTAGCACCCAAACTGATATTTAGCGGGCTTTCTAATGAGAACCAATCTGCACCATAAGTAACCCATGCGCTTGCGGTGACATAAGGAACCCCTTTTTGGCGGGTATCATAGCGACTTCTGTTAGGATCTTTTTTATCACGTGCATCTTGGTAAACGCCGTTAACGTTAACCATCCATTGCTCACTGATATGTGCATTTAGATCAAGCTCTACGCCGGTGGTTTCCTCTTTACCATTATAGAAACTTTTAGCGACGCCTGGTGCAGATACCCCCTCTTCATAATCAGGGTTTGAGTATGCTAAGTTCGTTCGTGCACTTTTAAAGAATACCAATGACGCCAGCATTTGATCTTCAAACGCTTTGTATCTAATACCCAAATCATCACTTACAGATTCAGAATCGGCTCTATCCTCACCCGTCCCTTCAATACCGCCGAGGATGCTATAGGCGGTACGACCCTTTGAGTGATTGACAAAGAAAGACAGATCTTCTGTAGGCATGTAAGTCACCCCTAAATTGTATGTCACGCCATTATCCGTCGTATCAGCTTCCGCTCTAGGCTCAGCCTTACTGGCTGAATAGCGTGGGTCTACACCTAAATGTTGATAAGACTGCTTTATCTCATTAAATGCAACACCAATACGAGTGGTGAAACCATATCCTAAATAACCAACGTGCTGCAGACCTACGCCCCAAGCATTGACCTTTTTGTTGTAGTTACTGGTCATCAATGGATCATGATCTTCAAAGCTACCTTCAGCCCAATTAGGGTTACGGATATCGTAAATATAAGGCAAAGCACCTTGGTAAATAACCTCACCCGCTTTGTTCTTAATCACTTTGTCAGCATCGTAAATAGAGTATTGCTTAAACGCTATATTTCTATCTTCAAAGTTAGCATTAACCAGTAACTCATTATCAATGTTGCCTATTTGAAAGTCATAGCGCAGATCGGCAAAGTACTGCCAAGATGTTTCTTCCGCTGCGACTTTACGGTACTCCTGTCGACGCGCAGCAAATGGATATAACACACCATCTTCAACTAATGGAGCACGTGGTTCTTCATTTATCTTGTCGCGTCGATCCCAATAAACATAATTATATGCACCCGTTTGACGAGCAAAACCTGAGGTGTAATCACGGTACTGCAGCTGCTGATTCAAAAACAGATTATCGTTGAAATAGATATTGTGGGTTAACTTAAAACGTAACTCTTCACCTTCATTATCTTTCGCCATTGGCGAGATAATCCCGGCATTACCAAAAGCGTAGGGTGTTTGCCCATCACTACTTGAAAGCGAATCTGCTAGCTGTTGCCGTTGTGCATCAGTTAGTTGAAGCCCTGCGTTATTCGGGTCATTAATCAGATCTTCCCAACTAACGTCTCCCGCCCCCTTACCGCCTACAGATCCAGCGTTAAAGATACGGATCGGGTGACCAATTGAATCAACTGCAATTGCATCTTTAATGTAGCTTGCTGATAACATTAACTCTTGGCTATCGCTGACGATATATTTCAATGAAGTGTAAATTTCATCTCTATCAGTACCAATCTCACGGTAGCCATCACTGCGACCACTTTTAGCCACAACTCGGTAGGCTAGGTTATCGGTGATCCCACCGCTACTATCAACAGCGAATGAATAGGTGTCCCATTGACCAACTTCAGCGGTGAACTCATTTAAGGACTCAAATTGCGGCTTTTTCTCAATAAGGTTAATTACGCCACCCGCACTCCCCATGCCATAAAGGCCTGTTGCTGGACCTTTTAAGACCTCTACAGACTCAACATTTGTCAACGAACGTGTGGGATTAAAAGTATTACCAAGTCCTGCACCACCATACATACCATCGTAAGTATAATTAGCGCCCAAGCCTCGGATCACTAAGTTGTCACCGATACCATAGTTATTACCCGCTTGAGTAACGCCGCTGATGTTGCGCACTAAATCCTGGAGGTTACTCACCCCTTGCGCCTGAATAAGTTCTTCATCAACAATAACCACCGCAGCTGGCGTTTCCATTAGTGACATATCGGACTTGGTTGCTAACCCCGAGTTCATCACCACTTGATTTTGTCTGCCATAGACGGTGATCCGTTCAATGTTACTATTCGCTTCAGCGGTTTCAGCCGCGTAAATTATTGTCGGTAAGTATGTCGATGCGCACGCAATTGCTAACATTGAATAACGAAAATGTTTCATCCAGTAACCCCACTTAAGTATTATGCGGCGAGATGATAACCATTACCATTACAACAGGCATTTAAACAACTACTACAAAGCCGATTCGTTTGTGATTGTTTTCGTTAGGTTTTAAATCAAAAGCTTACAAAGTAAATTATAACAAAATTCATATGCAGCAATAGGATAGGTGAGCTCTGTCACATATTAAAAATGTAACGACGTGGATGTTTTTTACTCGATACATGAGAGATGAACAACAACTAAACAAATACCTCGATACTGAAAACCGCTACACTGATAATAAACCAACCATAATCTGATAAGTCTTTAGTAGGGTGACCTGCCGTCGCAGCAAATTACCCTTTAGCGAGTACAGATATACCTTGAGGGTTACTGATGTATTTTTGTGCTGAACTGGTTATGTTTGGGCAAGGTTTCATTAGCTCACTATCGTCATAGTGAGACGGTTATATCGTTTTCTTCGAAGCAAAGCTGCCATCGATAGCGCAAACAATGCCCACAAAGAGAAGCTTCCTGCATAATCGTCCTCATATTCAATATAATCACTGTCCCAATTGGCACTTTCTAACGGTAAGGCATACAGGCTGTCAAATTCGTTTGAACTGACTGTTGCCACAATATCGCCGTAGCCGTACTCATAGAGATCAATAAGTACATCGTAATGATCGGTAGCAAAGCCGACATCCAAGTTTGTTAACACCTCAAAATCATCATCGGTCGCATCACCGAAAATACTAAATACATCGGTGGTGTAATAGTGCTCCCAAGGACCGCCGTTGCGACTGAGGTAAAGCTCTGCAAATACCTCAGCCCTTTCATTAATGTATATACCGCTAACATCCGCATCGAATGTCACACTAAAGGTTTGATAAAAACCATCGAGGTCATTATCAACAAACAAACGACTATAAGCATCGTAAATATAAAAATCTCGATAGATGCCATTGGCGAATAATGCCGGCGAAGCTGACATTTGTTGTTTCACCAATGCCTTCTGGGCTTTATCGATATGAGACTGGATGACTTGGTCTCTGGTTTTAGGACCTAGCGAACTAGGACTAACCTGCAAA
The DNA here is from genome assembly GCF_023284025.1 of Shewanella abyssi. Lineage (GTDB taxonomy): Bacteria > Pseudomonadota > Gammaproteobacteria > Enterobacterales > Shewanellaceae > Shewanella > Shewanella abyssi. The sequence goes on from NZ_JAKIKR010000003.1 coordinate 117,262, forward strand.
CGTTGAGCAGAGAGTAACTCGCTTTGATCTGCTGATAGCGTTGCATTTTGCCCGGTATCAACTGCTTGAACCTTGTCTTGTATATAACCCGCAGATACGCTGTGGATTTGCTTAGCGTCCTGCGCTAAAGCAGTTAGCGGCAGCAAACATGCACAAAGCAAAGATAACAGTTGTAGTGATTTGGTCTGGGTTCTAGTTTTAGATGTAGTTGTAAGTAATCTCATCATCACCTCAAGCGTTTCATTTGGTTGAGGTCATTAAAGTCTAACCTAAATGAACACAAGCTGAACATCCATAATTGCCACTTAGCTGACTCAACAACCATTGTCTGTATTCAGCTTGGGTTCATCTTTAAAACGTTATACCTAACTTATTCCTATCCCCTCTCGATGCAGGAGTGATGACTAATCTAGCTGGATCTTTTAAACTGGTAACACTTCAACCCTTTGGTGCTCTTAATGAAAGCTATTTTACTGTTGATATTAATACCGCTACTGATGCTCGGCTCATTACCCGCCTATGCTGGCGGGCATTACGCCAGTATCTCGATAGCCTCTATGGCGATGGCAACAAATAATCGCGCCAAGTCACTTAAAGTGAGTAGTCCACAACAAGCTGCCCAATTAGTTAAAAGAAAATATCCAGGGAAAATCCTCAACGTTAAGTCTGCTCGTGTTAACGGTAATCCTGGTTATCGAATCAAACTACTTTCAAAAGATGGAGTGGTTTTTTACGTCAATGTCGATGCAAAAACCGGCAGTGTTCGCCGTAACTAACTGCAACAAACAAGGAACGAATATGAGACTGTTACTGGTTGAAGATGATCTCGCACTGCAAAATAATCTAAAGCAACATTTGCTCGCGGCAAACTATACGGTTGATACCGCTGATGACGGTGAGATTGGGCTTTTTCAAGGAAAAGAGTACAACTACGATGCGGCAATTATTGATGTAGGTTTGCCAAAAATAGACGGTATCGCCCTTATCACTCAACTTCGAGAACTCGCCATTGAGTTTCCTATTCTGATCTTAACCGCTCGCGATAGCTGGCAAGATAAAGTAGAGGGGTTGGATGCGGGAGCAGACGATTACCTCACTAAACCTTTCCATCCACAGGAGTTGATTGCGCGGCTTAAAGCCCTCATTCGTCGCAGCGCAGGAAAAGCCAGCCCTGTCATTTGCAATGGTCCTTTTTCACTCAACACCAGCAGCTTAGAACTGACTAAAAATGGCGAAACCATTAACCTCAGTGGTTCGGAATACAAGCTTTTTGAGTACTTAATGCTGCATATTGGCGAAGTAAAATCAAAAACAGTACTCACTGAGCATATCTATGATCAAGATTTTGATCTCGACTCCAATGTTATTGAGGTCTTCATTCGACGGTTACGCAAAAAGCTCGACTCAGACAATAAACTCGGCCTGATTGAAACATTGCGGGGGCAAGGGTATCGCCTTGCTAAGCTTGAAGCGCTGGTAAAACCAGAAAAACCATCATAGTGAAGCTCTCAATGAGGTCTTTGCCAAAAGCCCTGCACTCACTCAAAGCTAGACTTATTGTGAGTGCGCTGCTGCTTATCTTAATATTGATGCCGCTAATTGGTTTCACTCTCAATGATGCTTTTAAGCAACAGGTAAAAAGCGCATCAATGAATGAACTCAAAGCCTATGTTTATGCCGTTTTGGCTGTTACGGAAGTTAATGCTAGCGGTATTGCAATGCCAGAGGTTCTACTCGAAAACCAGTTTAATGTTATTCAATCTGGACTCTACGCTACGATAACAACGCCAAATGCTGCCGTCCTTACGGGTAAGAGTAATAACGAGTTTGATGCTAAGTTTGTTGTAAATCCACAAACACAGCTTAATAACCTCAATAGCAACTCAACGGACACACAAAAAATTGTTTGGCGCTCAGACTCATTGCTGGGTATCGAACTGCCGAATCAGCTGCCAACGCCGAAAAAAGGTCAAGGTCAATTCAGTGAAATCACCCTCAATGGTCAACCAAATCTAATATACAGTTTCAGTGTGAGTTTTGAGCTGCCAGGGACAACAGATGATGATAAGCATCTCAATAGTCAATTCCCGATCACAATTCATATCATTAAAGATCAAACGGAGTTTCAATTACAGGTAGACCAATTTACTCAGCAACTTTGGCGCTGGTTAATGATCCTTATGGGCTTATTACTAGTGATACAAATGACGTGGCTATGGTGGACCTTAAAGCCTCTTTCGAGCTTAGAGACCGAACTGAGCGCCATTGAAAATGGCAAAGCAAATCAACTTAATGATGACTACCCAACTGAGCTGCAAGCGGTAGCCCAGCAACTCAACACCTTGCTCAGCACCGAACAAAACCAGCGTAAGCGTTATCGCAATGCATTAGCCGATCTGGCCCATAGCCTTAAAACGCCGCTGGCGGTGATCCAAAGTCAGGCGGATTTAAGCCCTGAATCGTTAGAACAAGTCAGCCACATTAACCGTATTATTGGTCACCAACTGAAACGTGCGCAATCAGCCGCTGGTAGCGCTTGGCATCTGGGTATTCCCGTCGTCAGTATTTCAGATAAACTGGTTCGGAATTTGCCAAAAATATACTGCCAACCACTGATAACGATTGAGCAAAATGTTGACCGTGACGCCATTTTCAAAGGGGATGAGTCAGACCTTGCTGAGATCCTAGGCAACCTGCTAGATAACGCCTGTAAAGCGGCCTCAAGCAAGGTATTGCTAACTGTCACTCAAAATGCTGAGACATTAGTGCTGCAAGTGGAAGATGACGGTAACGGCGTCGATGAAACTTTAAAAGCTCAAATATTCGAGCGCGGCATAAGGGCCGACTCCTACAAAGTGGGTCACGGGATCGGACTCGCCATAGTGCGTGACTTGGTCGACAGCTACCATGGAGAGCTATCGATTGCTCAATCCCCTCTATTGGGTGGTGCCTGTTTTACTATTAATTTTAAATACTAAAAATCTATACCCAAGCAACTAGGTTATAGAAGCGTCACCCCATAATCTGTGTTTTTCAGCTTTCAGCTTCTGTTCATCTTCGCCTTCCTATAATGACCCTATCGTCAATTATCGATAGGAAAGCAGATGAATATTTTCAAACAATGCTGTTGCTTGTCTCTGGTTATCATTTTGCAATGGCTAACGCCAACGAGCAGCTACGCAGAAGATTTTAATAGTGCGGAACAAACTCAACTGAGTGAGGGCGAGTTAGCACAGATGCTAGCGCCAATTGCACTCTATCCCGACAGTTTGCTCACCCATATTTTGATTGCCTCGACCTACCCTCTAGAAGTGGTAGAAGCCCAGCGCTGGCAACAAAAACATCAGCAACTGAGTACTGAAAATCAAGTCAGCAAAGCTGAAGCGATGCAATGGGATCCGAGTGTGACCGCCTTAGTCGCTTTTCCTAACGTGTTACAAAAATTGAGTGAAGATCTGCAATGGACTCAAGGACTCGGCGATGCATTTTTACAAAATGAGGCTCAGGTGCTAGCCAGTATTCAAACACTGCGTTTGCAAGCAGATAATGCTAGTAACCTTGATGATATGGAAAATATGCAGGTAACTCGTATCAATAACCAGATTGTTATTGAACCGGTTACAAAGGAGGTGGTGTACGTGCCCTATTATGACCCGAGGGTCGTCTATGGCAATTGGTATTGGTATAACTACCCTCCTGTTTACTGGGCAATGTATCCTGGTTATGTCAGACCCAGCTATGGTCATTTTTACTGGCATAGCGGCGTTCACATTAGTTTTAACTACTATTTCAGCGCGTTTAGCTGGCACAACCACCGTGTAGTGGTGGTGCACCATAAGAATTCACACCACTATCGCCATCATGGCCGGATTGTCACCAGTCACGGCGCCAAGCGTTGGGCACACAAACCACAGCACAGACGCGGTGTGGCTTATAGTAATACTGCCTTGAGACACAAATACAACAGTCATAGCCCGAGCCGAGCTCACAGTAAGGTGGTTAGAAGTCAGAAAACGGCTCAGGTAAATAAAAGCCGTGAAATGCAATTTACCAATAAGCTGAAGCAACAACCCGCCCAGCGTAATACTCACTATGCCAACGGCAGACCGGTAAAGAGCCATCAGCCAGCTAAGAGCCATCAGCAGGTAAAGAGCCGTCAGCCCGCTAAGAGTCATCAGCAGGTAAAGAGCCATCAACAGGTGAAGAGCCGTCAGCCTCAGCCCGCTAAGAGTCATCAACAGGCTAAGAGCCACCAGCAGGTGAAGAGCCGTCAGCCCGCTAAGAGTCATCAACAGGTTAAGAGTCATCAACCAGTAAAGAGCCATCAGCAAGTGAAGAGCCCACAACAGGTCCGCAGCAGCTCAAAAACGGCTCATCACAAACAAAGAAGAGATTAAGATAGAGATAGAGATAGATAGTGGGATATATTCTGACGCAACTCCATAGACGATATTCAGTCTATGGAGTAAACAGTTTGCTCCTCTAGCTAATCACTAACGACTGTAGCTGTCAGCTTATTTTGGAGGGCATTAAGCGATGCGAAAATGTCACTAAAACGTGGCCGAAGTGACAAATCAGTCTGTAGACAATCTTGGCTGAGCAGCTTCAATTCAGCAGTCAAATGATACTGGTCATCTTGCTGCGCTAATCTGTTTTCAACCAGATCTTCAATAAGGCAAGCAAACGCCCTAATTTCGACACTCTCCATCGCCTCTTTTTGTAACTCAGGCAACTTATTTAAGTTGGACGAGGCACCAAAATCACCGAAGAGCATCGATCCTTGATGATTTATCATCGTGTTATGCGCATACACATCACCATGACTTACGCCATTTCGGTGTAAATGAGTCATGGTATCAGCCATTTGAGTCAGCACAGATAACACTTGTGGTAAGCCAAGCTCTTCGCCTTTGACAAAAGTGTCTCTAGTGCAAGTATCCAGCGATGGCGGTAAGCCTAGGTTAGAAAATGAACTAGGAATGAGCTCCATCACCAGCCCAAGTTGCTCAGCTTGATTAATTTGAGCAACCACTTTAATCAAATTGTGATGTTTTCCGGCTTGTAAACAACACGTCAGCTCATCACCTGGGTAACCATCACTGGTCACCTCACCTTTAAACAGCTTCACGGCAATATTGCGACTGGAACCGTAAAGTGACTCGGGTTGCTTCAACCATTTTCCGCTATAAATGACGCCGGACGCCCCTTGGCCAATCACTTGACCGAGCTCTATAGCTGTTAATGCAACGGATTGCATCTGCTGCACTGGTGGCTCAGAGCTTATCGCTGTGCTCACGCCCTCTCTACTCAGCGGATTGCCATCAAGTGCTAACCACGCAAGCTTTGGCAATTGAAATAGCCAATCAGGCAACTGAGAAAAGTTATTGGCGGATAGTCGTGCTAGTTCTAAATTGCTGCAATTGGCCATGCTTACAGGCAAAGCACTAAGCTTATTGCCCGCGAGTGCCAATTTTTGTAATCGATGTAAGGATCCCATATCCTCAGGTAACGATTCAATCTGATTATCTGTCAAAATTAACCAGCGAGTTTGTCGCGGCAATGTACCTGCCGCCACAGCTTTAAGCTTGTTGGACTTAAAACTTATCATCTCTAAACGAGGACAAGCCGCTATGGCTGCTGGGATCTGTTCAAACTGATTGTTGGTCAGGAACAACAGCTTTAGTTGCTGTAAACGTGCAAAATCACTGGGAAGTTCAGTTAACAGGTTATCCGAAAGGTCTAACACCTCTAAGGTCTCTGCAAGTGAAAAAATAGCCTCAGGAAATACGTTTAAGTTCTCTGCCAGGGTTAGTCGTTTAGTGCCTTTTAGTTCGCCTGAAGTTAACTGTGCCAATGTTTGCAAAATCTACTGCCCTTCCTAATATTGATAATCGAATACTCAAAAAGGCGGCAATGGTAATACATCCGAGAAAAATGAGAAAGTGACGATTAACAAGCTGGTAAATAACCATCGCCCAGGCTGAACCGTATTTAGGTCGAGTTACCATGAAAAACATAACGCATCGACAATGTTGCCGCACTACTCAAGCTGTCTAACCTCCTCCCGAGTAACGTTCAACTTGGGCAACGGCTAGATGAAGCACAGCTACAGGCAACACCAATTACGATGAATACTTAATCTTACGCTCCGCTTTCAGGATCTCTTGGCCTGCAGTTATCGCAATAACTGCTTTTGATTTGAATTCACGTCGATACAAGGTCACGACGACAAATATACTGGCAGCAATAAGCAGTAACGGATGAAAGAACCAACAAAGCGCTGCCATGGAAAAATAGTAACAGCGCAAGCCGTAATTGTAGGAGTGAGCGGCTTGGTCTTGCACCACAGCCATCTGTTTTGCATAGCTACGCAGGTTTTCATTACGCCCCTCTTCATCATAAGGCGCTGCACCAATCATCACATTAAGGAATCCATATTGGCGCATCGACCAAGTAAATTGGAAAAAAGCCATGATGAAGATAAAGGTTAACACTCCCAATTTAACTTGCACCAGAGCATGATTGGGATCCGCAGCATAGGGGATGGTTGCAATAACCGCTTCTAAGCGTTCCACCTGAGCAAAGAGGGTTAATACACCCGCAAGCACTAACATGGTCGTAGAAGCAAAAAATGAGATGTTGCGTTCAAGGTTGGCTAGTAACGCAGCTTCACCCACTCTGATCTCGCGGCTGATGAGCTCATACATCCAGTGAATACGATGCTGATGCAAACAACGGGCAATACAATTGGTGGTTTTCGCTTTACCTTTAGCAAAACGAGCATAGCCTACCCAACTAAAAACAAAGATCATAATGGCAATAATATCTAATACAGAAATAGTCATAACGTTCTCATAAGCCGCGGATTATAAATAAAGAGGTAAAATAAATATCATCAAGTTTTTGGTTTTAGCTTATTTTCGAGATCTGAACTCACGATTTTTAACGCTGCCAAGGCAACTTCAGGTGCAATATTATTTGATTCGAGGAGCACGATAAGATCCACCGCCAATTTAACTTCCGCAGGCGCAGCTGCCAAGCCTAATTCATTATTACCGTCACTCACACATTCGCCTCTTCGATTCAACGCCTACCTAAAGAAGTTTTAGATAGATCTCATCAATAAGCGACACGCGCTTATCCGCTAATAAGTTATTCTATCGTGATTGGAATTAAAAAACAGCTTTGATGAAAGTGAAGCAGCTCATCAATATTCAGCTTGTATTAACATCAACCTGAACTCCCCCTGTGGCAGGATAGACAATAAAGTTACAGGGCTTCATTTGAGGTAAGTCATCGTTAACGTTCACATGGGAAAATGGCTTGCCATATATAGCGATTAAATACAGCTTGCCTCGCTGCACAACGAAGTCATGATCTCATGCCCCTTAGTTTGTGTCAGGAGACTGAGCCAATACTTCAAACAACGTTTGTTTTTCTAGTGGTTTATGAAAGAAGTATCCTTGGATAAAGTCGACCTCTTTCTCATTGACAAAAGCCAGTTGCAGATGGCTTTCAACGCCTTCGACCGTAACCTTTAAGTTCAATGCCCTACTCAACGCAACAATCGCCGTCACCAGAGTTGCCTGTTTCTTGTCATTTACGTCACGAATAAAGCTTTTATCGATCTTAATAATTTCGACGGGAAAGTCACTTAAGTAGGATAGTGATGAATAGCCGGTACCGAAGTCATCAATGGCAATTCGAATTCCAAGTTCTTGCAACTGGCTTAAGGATTTGATTAAGTGCACCTGCTCGTTCATCAACAAAGACTCGGTGATCTCCAAGGTTAATTTGTGGAATGGGAAACCATTTGGGCATATTTCATTACCCATATCAACGATTGAACTGATCAAACTACCTTGTAGATCATGGGAGCAAAACTCAAATGTCGATACGTTAATTGACATCCCTATATCCAAGCCTAGCGCTTCTAGTTCAAGCAAAGTTTTCATCGCCTCAAAGCGTACCCAACGGCCAAGTTCGATGATTAATCCACTTGCTTCTGCAGCTGGAATAAACTCATCAGGCCTAACTAACTTGCCTTCATGTCGCCAACGGACAAGCGCTTCGACATGCAGAATTTTATGTTGCTTGGCACACACTATTGGTTGGTAATGTAGTTCAAATGCATTGTTGTCAAGCGCAAGTTTAAGTGCATTATAAAGCTCGGCAGTTCTCTCAGCATCTAATTGCATCTGCTCAGTAAAGAAATGAAACTGATTGCGGCCACTCTTCTTAGCAGAAAACAGCGCTTGATCGGCACAGTTCAACAGTTGCTCTAAGTTACCAGCATCTTGCGGGAAACAAGCAATGCCGGCACTCAATTGGGTGAATACTCGTTGATGGCTGTGCAACTGGTACTCTTTTGAAACGACTTCATTTAACTGCATAGCGATATTAGAAATCACTTCAGGGCGCACTTCGTCAGGGATAATGAGGGCAAACTCATCGCCACCCAAACGCCCCAAAATATCTTGCTCACCAAGGCAGCTTTTGATTCGATCCGCCACTTGAGTGAGCACTTGATCGCCCAACTCATGACCTAAGCTGTCATTTATCTGTTTAAAATTATCTAAATCCATCAAGATAAAACTAAAACCAGCGCTGGAGCCTAATTTGGACAAATTAATTTGTTGCTCTATCTTCTCAAAGAGATGCGGTCGATTAGCCAGTTCAGTCAAAGGGTCAAATTTAGCTTGATGATGGATAATGTCAGCGGCTGTTTTTCTCTCAGTAATATCAGCAAAAATCCACGCATATGAATACTCAGAGTCATCTGCTTCTTTAAATACTGTGACATTAACATCGGCATTAAATGACTCGTTATCTGCACGGCGGCCAATTAACTCCCCTTGCCAGCCATGACCACTTTTTATTTGTTCAAATAAACGCGCTAAGTCAATTGATGGGGATTGTCCAAAAACATGATGAGGTTCAAACGCAGCAAGCTCGGATTTGCTAGAACGCATAATATCGAAAAAAGAGGGATTCGCATCAAGCACAGTCCCCTTCGCATCGGTGATCAACAGCGCTAAAGGCATTTGACTGAATATTCCACCACATAAACGTTGGAATCTTGATGAGCGATCTCGCTCAATCGCTAGACCGGCTAATAAAGCCGCCTCTGAGATCAATGCTAAGTCATCTGCCCGAGGGCTTTTCACTTCATCGTAGTACATCGCAAATGTACCCAAGACGTCACCTTCTGCACCGAAAATAGGTTCAGACCAACAGGATTTTAAACCCACCGCCAGTGATAGCTCTCTAAAGAGAGTCCAGTTTTCATGGGTTGCTATATCTTCAACAATGACCCTTTGCCCCAAAAAAGCAGCCGCACCACAAGAGCCTACTTTTGGGCCTATTTCAATACCATGAATAGCGCTATTGTAACTATCTGCAATACTCGGTGCAGCCCCTTTTAGTAGCCGTTTTCCGTCAGCACTGAGTAATAAGATGGAGCCTTTACTACCAAAATTTTTCTCTTCGATAAGACGTACAATCGCATGTAAAACCGACTTTAACGACGATTCACTTAGCAACATAGTCAAAATAGTCGCATAGCGTTTTGCACTGATTGCTGAGGTTTTTATCAGGCTTGGAAGATATTCATTCTTGGTACTATGAGCGTTCATTATTATTCTTTTGCTCTACAGATCAATCAAAAATTACCGCCTATATTACTCATTACGCACCATCTTACAATCCGTATTGGGAGTCATCCGGAAAAATCAGATAATACACTTGGCATATTGCATACAATGAAGTAAAGCATTGTTTAAAAGCCAAAATTCAGAATAGATGACTAGCCATCATTTTATATAACAGACAAAAACTACAGCCTAAAACGTAAGATTTGTGGTTAACTATCAGATTAGTATAATGAAATAGGAATCATTCCTAGAAATAGCTATGCAGAGGCGACAGGAATAGTATCTTTAGCTTTCACATTACTAATTGCCTAGATATACTCATCATTAATAAGCACTATCAACAGAACACTTAAGGTGACACCCGATGGCAAAGATGGATTTCTCAGTAATAAACGACACCACAGCCAAATCCTTTCATGAGCAAAAGAACCTGATTAAGCGCGTGTTCAAGGGAAATACTGTACTTTGTCAGACTTGCAAGCAAGCATTAGAGATGAAGTTACCAGTAAAAGGCCGGGACGAAACCGTTGCAGGGATCCGTTGTAAAAAAGGTTGCACTGATATTGAACTGGATATGGAAATAGTGCTGTAAAAGATAGATTTTATACTTGATTGATAAGTAGTTAGGCTGTTTAAACCACTTTTTGTGTTCAGATATTCAGCAGCCTAGTTAAAACCCTTCACTAAAGCTCCACTTGTTTTTAATAGCGATAACCCGGCCACCAGCAAAAGCAGACCACTCCATATTAGCTTGCTTTGAAAAACGGTAAGCGGCCACTATATTAAGCATCTTTGCTTAGCTTAGTGAGGGTGTTTTACTCGTCCAGTAGCAGTTATGGCTGCTTTGATAGTCAATAACAGGGAACTCGATACAGATACCGTCAGGGTGACAAAAATAGCGACCAAAATAACGATTTGGTACTTAATAGCAATAAGCGGGTCTACGCCGCCAAGGATCTGCCCAGTCATCATCCCTGGCAGCGTCACCAACCCCGTTGTCGCCATTGACGCTAGTATTGGCGCGAAAGATTGCTGCATTGCTGATTGGACAAAAGGTCGTGCAGCTTGGTAAGAAGTGGCCCCCAATGCCAATGCCCCCTCATATTCAGCTTTTCTATCTTCAAAAGCACCAAACAAACGCTGCAAAGCAACAATATTGCCGCTCAAGCAATTACCTAACAGCATACCCGCTGCCGGAATTAAATATTGCGCGCTATAAAGGGGTTCAGGCGCTAACAGGTAAACAATCATCAACCAAAGCACCGGAAATAAGCCCAATGACAAACCCGCTAAAACGGGAAAATAGAGTAACTTTCGCGACAATTTCGCCTTGCTCACAATGGCGCTGGCACCAATAAGTAACATCAGTGATAACCATAATAGATTGACCGACAAACTATTCAGTTCAAACAGGTATTGCAGATAAACACCCACGAGGACCAGCTGAACCAACATACGCGCCACAGCACTTAGCATGTCTTTACTTAGCCCAAGCTCGAAATAACGTTCGATAGCCACGGGAACCACCAAAATAATCATAAAACTTGCCAACTGCCACCAGCTAATATCCATCACAGCCCTTTTCTTTAGTTTTGAAACAGCTAAAGGGCAATATAATAGCAATGGACAGTAATGTGTTACTAGTTCAATGAAATTCTGCAAAAAATATGATTAAGCTTAATATGAGATAATGGCTATGCTTCAACGCTATACTCAGTAACAAAAACAATAATCTAGCGGAAAATTAAACATACGTCATCACCTGAAAATTAACCTTATTAGTACCATCGGCCTGTAAAATTAGTTCTGAATTCAACAAAACTTGATCAATATCTAATGAATTCGTTTTGTGCCTTGTTAGACTCTGGCCACTTTTCGTTATTAGAAAACTTGAATATGAAACAACATCTACGTGAGCGTTTCCTCAAATATGTCAGTTTTAACACTCAGTCTGACGGCCAACACCACAGTGTTCCAAGTACTCATAACCAATTTGTGTTTGCCCAATATCTACGCCAGGAGCTAGTCAGCTTAGGCTTCGATGAAGTGCAACTTTCAGATAAGGGCTACTTAACCGCGACGGTAGCGGCAACTATTGATAACGTACCTTGTATTGGGTTTATCGCTCATTTAGATACAGCACCTGATTACAGTGGTGATGCAGTTTCACCACAAATCATCGAAAATTATAATGGTAAAGATATTGCGCTGGGGCTAGAAGAAGTCCTCTCTCCGAGCCAGTTTGATAGCCTTAATCAGTATATTGGCCAGACGCTCATCACCACTGATGGCACCACATTGCTAGGCGGTGACGATAAAGCAGGCATCGCTGAAATAATCACAGCGTTACATCACCTCATCACTCACCCAGAGATCCCTCACGGTAGAATAAGACTTTGTTTTACCCCTGATGAAGAGATTGGCCGTGGTGCTGACCATTTTGATGTCGAAGGCTTTGGCGCAAAATGGGCCTATACCATCGATGGCGGTCAGGTTGGTGAACTTGAATATGAGAACTTTAATGCCGCTACCGCTGTGATCACCGCAACGGGTAATAATTGTCACCCTGGCACCGCATTTGGGGTGATGATCAATGCCCAAACAATGGCCGCTCGCTTTCATGCCAAAATGCCATTAAAAGATACGCCTGAGTTTAGTTGCGATTATGATGGATTTTTCCATCTTATCGGCATGGAAGGGGTAACCGAAAAAGCGACCTTAACCTATATCATCCGCGACTTTGATTTAACCCTTTTTGAACAGAGAAAACGTTGGTTGGTCGAGAAAGTCGAAAAATATAGCCTAGACTTACCAATAGGGCAGCTCTCAATAGAGCTACAAGACTCCTATCTCAACATGAAGCAACAAATAGTACCGCACCCACATATTATCGATATTGCTGAGCAAGCGATGAAGAACCTCGATATTGAACCCATCATCAAGCCTATCCGTGGCGGTACTGATGGTTCACGCCTGTCATACATGGGATTGCCCTGTCCAAACCTCTTCACTGGCGGACATAATTTCCATGGTAAGCATGAGTATGTCTGTCTCGAATCAATGGAAAAAGCCAGCCGAACTATTGTTGAAATAGCCAGACTGACTGCAATAGAGCAAATGCTAAATTAAAACATCTTTAAGGTGATTTAACTCTACACCAGCAAAAGCAGATGTGGATTAACCTCAGTTTAATCCACATTTAAGGGCTGATCTCGTCTCCATTTAGTATGCACTCTCATAAGACGCACTCATGCAAATAAGATTAAAGGATTTAAATCCAGCCCGTTCACAGCTACACTGCAAGCTAACGATTTACGATAGAGTCGATACTTGATGAATACTGCAATCATTGGCGCAACCGGTTTAATTGGTCAGCAACTACTGCAAAAGCTGATCGATTCAGCGGCCTACAACAAGATTTTTGTATTCGGTCGTCGCCAAGCTCCCTATGCAGCATCACTCGCCACTGAAGTCATATTCGTCAGCTGCCAATTAGTGCAATTACCCACGATTACGCTGGACGAAAAGATAGACCACGCTTTTTGCTGCTTAGGCACCACCATCAAACAAGCGGGCAGCCAACAAGCGTTTATTGCAGTGGATAAAACCGCAGTTATCGACTTTGTTCAATTATGCCAAGCCAAAACTAACCTTGTTGTTACAGCACTTGGTGCGGATCCTCAATCAAGTACTTTCTATAATCGAATCAAAGGTGAAACCGAATTAGCATTAGCGTCTATTTTGGACTCTAGCGAGCAAGCTGATGAAGCTATCGCTAAATTGATTTTATTCCAACCGAGTCTGCTTTTAGGACAGCGTTCTCAACGTCGCCCGCTTGAATCATTCGGTCAATCTGTGTTCAATCTTGTTTCGCCGCTGTTTATCGGGCGGTTAAAACATTATCAACCCATCTCAGGCACCTGTGTAGCCAACGCTATGCTAAATATGGCACTCAATCCAGAAAAGTTATATCCAGTTAATTCAATGGCTAAACAACAGGTGATAAGAGTTCAAAATGAAACCATGTTGTGATTGTCTATCTTTATAAGCTTTATCACTGCTAGATAGATTAGAATGCTTTCCCATTATTTAAAGCTAACACCATTCAAACAGATGAAGATAAGCCTGCGACTTAACAAGATAGCCACCATGGTGCACAGTCGCTATGACCATATTTGGGATTGCTGCTGCGACCATGGCTTACTAGGTGCTAAATTATTAGATAAAAATAGCGCTGACACAGTCCACTTTGTCGATGTGGTGCCCGATTTAATGCAACAGGTGTCAGCCAAGCTTGAACGCTTTTATCCTGCCGTTAACGATGGTGGAAAGCGTTGGCAAGTTCACTGCATTGATGTGGCGCTGTTGCCTTTAGCAGAGAAAGAGCAAATCCAGCTAGTCATTATCGCTGGCGTGGGTGGTGAGCTGTTAATTGAACTAGTACAAGCGATACTGGCAAAGCATCCGCAGCATACACTTGAATTTATCCTTTGCCCTGTGCACCACATCTTTGAGGTGCGTAAAGCCTTAGCAACACTTAAACTAGGCTTAATCGCCGAACAGCTTATTGAAGAGAACCAGCGCTTTTACGAAGTGCTACATGTATCGACTCAATCCCAAAGAGTGGTTACGTTAGTTGGTGATGAAATGTGGGATTTAACTCGCCGAATTGATCAACGCTACCTGCAAAAAACCTTAGCTCACTATCAACGTATTCAAGCAGGTTTATTAAAAAAGCTGCATCAAGATGAAGTCCTAAATAGTGAGATGGCGCAGATAATAAAAAGCTATCAAGCGCTACGGTCTCAAAACTGAAACGACTTGATATGACACTAAAGATTACAGTCATCGTTTATCGGGGTATCATCTGCACTCTTTTGCAAAAATAAGATTCAAAAACACAGTAACCAGTCCATTTTAACAATTACCGATTACCGAACATTAATACGATTGGTATTAGCAACCTAACTCAAAGTGATCTATGCAGCTATTAAAATCCACCATTCACCCTGAACTTTCATCTCTTGAGGGTAAGCGATTTCATCGCCAAGCCGCGCGCGGTATTATTCTTGATGGCGACAATATCTTAATGCTATACACAGAGCGTTATCATGATTACAGCATACCGGGCGGCGGCGTTGATGAGGGTGAAGATCTTCGCCAAGGGCTAGTCAGAGAGCTCGAAGAGGAAACGGGTGCACAGCATATCGATATCTTAACTGAATTCGGCTGCTATGAAGAGTTCAGGCCTTGGTACAAGGATGGCTTTGATTTAGTGCATATGGAGTCCTATTGCTATGTTTGCACCATTCATCCAGAACTAGGCGAAACTCGACTTGAGGAACATGAGATCCAAAACGGCATGCGCCCTCTGTGGATTAATATTCATCAAGCCATTGCTCACAATGAGCATACGATAGCTAACAGTCCTAAAAAAGGCATGTCGATAGAGCGTGAAACATACCTGCTTAAGCTTATCGTTAAAGAGCTTTTATAGCCGTTAGGGTTTCAACAGAGCGAACCCTAGCCAAGGCTATTGCGACCCTTTAATTGTAATAGCAAGCTCCAGTCTTTTAATTTCCCGTTGCAGTGCATTGCGATTAACCTCGTTAAACGTCCACATTTTATCGCGACCCTTGAATTGTAATAGCGAGCTCCAGTCTTTTAATTTCCCGTTGCAGAGCATTGCGATTAACCTCGTTAAACGTCCACATCTTATCGCGACCCTTGAATTGTAATAGCAAGCTCCAGTCTTTTAATTTCCCGTTGCAGAGCATTGCGATTAACCTCGTTAAACGTCCACATCTTGACGCGACCCTTGAATTGTAATAGCGAGCTCCAGTCTTTTAATTTCCCGTTGCAGAGCATTGCGATTAACCTCGTTAAACGTCCACATCTTGACCGCAATCTGCATCATACTGCTTAGCAACAAGGTCACTCCCCAACGGATAAGCTCATGCACGCTTTCAACCACAAAAAAGAATTGATAGCCTGACCACAGCATTAAGCCACTTAATAGCACCGCAATAATACTCATCAGTACCATCCAACCGCCTAGCCGTCCCTTATAGGCGTCGCCTAACATGCTAAATAAAGAGGCATCAGGCCTTTGATTTTGTCTAAGTTCCTGTTGCTCTCTCGCGAGTTCTTCACGGATTTTTTTATCAATATCCATACTATTTCTCCTGTTCTAAATACTGTTTAAACAACTTTCTTGCTCTAAATAAACGCGACTTAACAGTGCCTTCGGGGATCTCTAAAATTTTTGAAATTTTCGCTATACTAAATTGCTCCAAATAGAACAGATATAACACCTGTCCTTCTATAGGGGGGAGCATAATTAACACCTGTTGAAGATCCTTTGTTTCATCGCCATGTTCAGCCTCAACAATCTCGCACTCATTAGCCTTTAAATCATCTAAGCTTTGGTAACGGTTTTGGGTCTTTAAATGGTCCAACACTTGCCAACGTACCAGCTTAAACACCCATGCATTAATGGTGGCAGGATCTTCAAGCTTATAAATGGTTTTGGATAGCTTTAACAAAGCATCTTGAACTGCATCCTGTGCCAAATTCATATCACCCGCTATTTTGATAGCAAACCCTATCGCACGAGGATAAAAATGCTGACATAACGCCGAGAACGCTTTCTTACTCCCAGCTTGAGCTTCCATTACCCACAACTCAACTTGCGCTTGCTGCATAAGTTCGGTGTCACTCCATCTATCATTTAGTATAAAGACGACAGGTATTTAGAAAAGGTTCATTTAAAAACAAAAAAGGGAGCAAAAGCTCCCTTATCGCGTAACACCAAGTTAGAAATAGACAAACAGATTAATAATCATTGCGTTGATTATGTCGATAAAGAAACCACAGACTAACGGCACAATAATAAATGCTCTGTGGGCTGCACCGTACTGTTGGCTTACCGCCGTCATATTTACAATGGCGGTTGCTGTAGAGCCCAGCGTTACCCCGCCAAAACCGGAACAGATCACTGCCGCTTCATAGTCTTTGCCCATAAAACGAAATACGACAAATATGGTAAATACCACAGAAAGGAACACTTGCAACGCCATAATCACCGATATGTATAATAAACTGCCTTCAAGCTCCCAGATTTTTAGACTCATCAACGCCATGGTTAAAAACATACCAAGGCAAATATCTTGGATTAAAGATAAACCACGTGAAGCATCTTCAATGTAGGTTCGGTCTTTTTGCTTACGTCGATTCAATATTGCGCGACCTACATTGCCAATAATTATCCCGGCAAGTAAACACGCGACAAACATCGGCAGTTTAAGTCCGGCTTCCTGCATCGCAAGATCGATGAAATAACCGATAATCAGGGTCACGTTAAGCCAGAGCCAAGCACGCAATACGCCAAAGTAATCCACCTTCATATGTGCAGTGTTACTTTGGTGGCTCGCACCAATATCGAGATCTTCGTTATTGTTGGCTTTAATTTGGTGACGCTTCATTAAATAAGCGGCAATTGGCCCACCAATAACACAAGCTGAAATAAGCCCTAGAGTATTTGATGCTATCCCTAGCTCACTTGCGTTAACAATGCCTAGCTCTTCAACAAAAGTGGGCGTCCAAGCCATTGCGGTACCGACACCACCGATGAGCGCGATAGAACCTGACATCAAGCCCGCTTTGGGATCTAAACCAAACAGCGTGGCGACCGTAACGCCAGTAAAGTTCTGCAGAAAGATAAATACACTCGCGAGTGCTATTAAGATGAGTAGCGGTTTACCGCCCTTTAACAGCGTGGCTAAATCCGCTTTCAAGCCAATGCCGGCAAAAAAGTAGAGCAATAAGGTATCTCTAACCGCTAGGTTAAATTCAATTTGAATATCAAACGCGTAATACAAAACACCAACCGCTGTCGCACATGCAAAGCCTCCCACAACAGGCTCAGGAATACTGTATTTACGTAATAACTCATAACGAGAGATAATTGCCTTACCAATAAACAAGGCAATAATGGCCAATGTAAAAGACACAAAATCTTTTATTTCAACTAATTGTGCTTCCATAAAACAGATCCCCTCCAAACAGAGATGCCAAATTCAGCATCTCGATAAATCAACGTACTTAGTCGATAACAAGTCTCAGCATAGGACAACAAAAAAAATGGCGCTTAATATTCAACCTAACAGGTTTCAATTTGATAACAATAGCGATTTTCAGAGTGTTCGCTCTGCTGATAACTGGAAATGCTAGTAGACTGGAGTCAATTACACTTGTTTCTAACGTAAATATAAAAAATAGCCATAAAAAAACGGCCTAGCGGCCGTTTGTTTCTGAGTCTTTTATTTTTCAGGTTTCGGGGGGTAGTTTTGCAATAATGCACTAATGGCGGCATTAACAACTTCCACTCTCTCTTCTGGAGTATCTTTATCGCGTACAGTATCTGCCACTGAACCGCGCCACATCAACTTAGCCGACTTAGCATCAACCAAGTCCACAATAAGTGTTCCAACTTCATATTCGCGAACAGTCGTTTGAGTGTGACCCATCCCCATCCCCATTCCGCCTCTGCTCCAGCCGGCACCATAATAATAGGGGTTATAACCATAGTTAGTATTGAACGAATCGACATTGATCTTCTTGTCGACTTTAGTGAGGTAGTTCACCAGTACATCCGCTTTATCTGCGCTAACCATACTCAGCCCTTTAAGCTGCAGTTGAGCATCTACCGCCGCACGTATGCGTTGATCCATTAAGCCATCAAGATGATATGCAGCATTGGGCGTCTTTTTCTCTACCCAAGCATAGGTTTTAACATCTGTAAAATTTACGCTAGGATCATAGTCAGAGCTGGTTTTAAGTGAGCTACAAGCACTAAGCGCTAATGCAGCGATAATGACCAATATCTTATTCATGTTATCTCCATCCACGTCTAACGACGTTCGACACTGTTTTAACAAAGCTTACATAGCAATCTATTAATCTACAACTCAATTTTTAAAAATACTCCCCCTGTTCAGCTTGACTTAAGTAATCAAGTTAATGATAATGATTATCAATTACTTTATCGAGTTCTATTATGCTTTGGTTTATTGCTGCTGTCGCGATTGCGAGTATTATGTTTTTGTTAACCCCAGAAAAAGCTGTTGAACGAGCTGAAAGTACAGCCCCTTTCCTTGATAAGCTCCGTCAGCATTCAATGTTAATGTTACCCATAACGATATTAACTTGGATGGTAATGGCCATAATAAGCGCTCCAGTTACGCCGTTTGCAGGAACTGCCATCGGCTTTGTGTTGACGTCATGTGCTGTCGCCTTACCACAGCTTCACAGATACTTAGCCGTCATTGCGAGTTTAACCTTTGGCGCATTGTTGATAGAACTAGCACTGTATTTATAGGCAAGAGTAAATAAGTACGCTACCAATAACGAGCTTTTTAAACTCGTTATTGGCTAAGACTCCTTTTACCACTCCCGCTTCAACGTCATCTTTGTTAAACTAGCACAATCAACAAATCACTAATCATACTTATGAAATCCGATCCTAATGTCTCATTAGTTTATAGCACCGATTGTGGCAGAATCTCTGAAGAAAAAGCGCCTAAAAACGCCCCCTTAGGTGATGGTATTGTCAGGATCCATAAAGACAGTAAGGGCCGAAAAGGCAAAGGTGTTTCTGTCATTAAAGGCCTAGGCCTGCCAGAGAAAGAGCTTAAAGCGCTTGCTCAAAAATTAAAGAAGCAATGCGGTTGTGGCGGCACAGTTAAAGACTTTTGTGTTGAAGTTCAGACTGATAATAGAGAACAGCTTAAAACCATTATTGAAAAGCTCGGTTACACGGTCAAGCTCGCCGGCGGATAGACGCTATAGTACAAAGGACGTTTTATGGATAGCTTACAAAACAATTTACTCATTGCGATGCCTTCATTAAAAGACACTTTTTTCGAGCGCTCACTTATCTATATATGTGAGCACGATGAAAAAGGTGCTATGGGGATTATGATTAATAGACCTAGCGGCATAGTGGTTGATGAGTTACTCCAGCAGATGGAGCTAGCAGAAGAGCCCCAACCGGTGACATCGCTAGGAAAAGAGGTGCTGGTTGGCGGACCGGTAAACCCTGAGCGCGGCTTTGTACTGCATACCAACCAAGACTGTTGGAGCAACAGTGACAGTATTACCGATTCACTGATGTTAACCACCTCACAAGATGTACTCAGCTGTTTAGGTTCAGATAAAGCACCCGATAAGTTTCTCATCGCACTGGGTTATGCTGGTTGGAGCCGAGGGCAGTTAGAGCAAGAACTGGCTGATAATACCTGGTTATCTGTCCCTGCCACACCAGCGCTGTTGTTTGATATAGAACACCAGCAGCGTTGGCAACAAGCGGCAGAGTCTTTAGGCTTTGATATCTGGCAACTATCTAATTTAGCAGGACATGCTTAACTATGAGTTCTCGAACAGTACTGGGGTTTGATTACGGTACCAAAAGTATCGGTATTGCGATTGGCCAAGAGCTAACAGCAAGCGCACGTCCATTAATGTCAATCAAAGCCATTGACGGTATTCCTAAGTGGGAAGAGATTGGCAACATCATCACAGAATGGCAACCCGACCTTATTGTCGTAGGCTTGCCACTCAATATGGATGGCACAGAGCAAGAAATCACCCTTAGAGCAAAGAAATTTGGCAATCGGCTAAATGGTCGTTTTGGTATAAAAGTTGTAAATCAAGACGAGCGATTAACCACGGCTGATGCCAAAGCAAGACTGTTTGAAATGGGCGGTTATAAAGCGTTAACCAAGGGACAGGTCGATGCGATGTCTGCAGTGCTCATTATCGAAAGTTACTTTGAAAACCAGTATGGCTAGCCGTTAACCGAAAAGCAAAAAGCAGCTAATAAGCTGCTTTTTTCACGGCAGAACCGTTATAAAGAAGAGCTGCGGGTTAGCCTTTTGAGTCTCTCTCTCGCTCTTCCTCTTTCCTTCTCTCCTCTTCCTCAAGTTGCTTCATCAGTAGCTCAAGTTGCTGTTTTTCCAACTCCGCATTTTGTGCTGTGATACTCTCCCAATCAGGCTCTCCTTCCAGATATTTTAAGCCTGAGTTTGCATTAAAAGACAGCGCTAACAGTCCTGAGGCGCAGAGTATAAGACCGACCAATGTGATATTTTTCATCGTTACTTCCCTGTAGTTTAGAGTGACATCTGGGCACTCTCTTATGCAGATTTGCCCAATCAATATATCAGGCTTTACTTAACCCACAAGTAGTTGATTCATTTTTAAACAGGACATATATTCAAGATCAATCGACCACCATTAAGTCATTACGAGATAACGATGATGAATATCCATAAAAAATGCCGAGATAGTTAACTACCTCGGCATTATTATTCACGCTTATTCACTAATCAGCTTTTTTATACTCAGTGTAAGCTTCGCCTTGCGTTAGCCATTCTGGCGCAGGCTTGCCTTTTAGATAATGATCGAAATATTCCATCATCCGAATACTGTAATCTAGTTTATTTGGGTATTTTTTAAGATGATGTGGTTCATCTTGATACTGGAGGAACACCACATCTTTTCCGGCGCGGCGCATCGCCAAATACATCTCAACACCTTGCTCCCAAGGTACCGCATCATCTTTATCGCCAAACATGATCATCATTGGCGTTTGAATTCGCTCAACGTAAAACACAGGCGAATTCTCAATGTACTTCTGAGGTGACTTAAATAAGCTTTCACCAATGCGACTTTGACCTGTTTCATACTGGAACTGTCTTGCTAAACCACTGCCATGACGTATACCACTATAAGCACTTGTCATATTCGAGACGGGAGCGCCTGAAACTGCAGCTTTAAAGATATTAGTTTTAGTCACTGCAAAAGCAGTTTGGTAACCAGCCCATGAATGGCCTTGGATCCCAACACCCTGTGGATCAGCAACACCGATATCAATCAGGTGCTGCACACCTGAGGTTAATGCTTGTACAGAGCTGTCCCCTGGATATCCCACTTCAAAACGAATATCAGGCAGAAATACGACGTAACCATTATCAGCGAACCAAGCAAAGTTCGGACGATGATTAAGCTTCATTTGCGGGAAAGCGTGCAATCTATCACTCATAAAGCGATAATAATAAACCAGCACAGGGTAACGCTGACCTTCAACGTAATTAGTCGGCTTAATCAACACCCCATCAAGCGGCTTTCCATCACCATTGGTCCAATGGACTAACTCAGACTTACCCCAGTTAAACCCACGCCTTTGCTCATCAAGATCGGTTTGACGGTTCGCCTTTTGTGGTGATAGATAATCAGCAGTATAAAGGTCAGGAAATAGATCATATTGCTCTTTAGAAAACACCATCGTCTCAGCATCTTTACTACGTGCCAATACCTTTAATTTGTAATCGCCAGCAATAATCTTAGTCACACCCGCAGTACCGACCTGTGCTTGATAAAAGCCATCACCTTTGGTGATATCACTATAACCTTGCAGTAGAACCTTTTCATTATTGGCTAAAACACTTGGATAATCTTTATCGTTAACTAAGCCTTCTATACGATATTGAATCCCCTCTTTACGCCCTTTACCCGCGGTTAAATTAAAGGTGTCAAAAGAGAGTGTGTTCAATTGCCAGATATCGTATTTATCATAAAACAACAGCCCAGAATCATCAGCTACCCAAGGACCAAATCCGTATCCAGGAGCGTTGGAAGGATAATCGTGATCTTCATCGGCAAAGGAAACACTTAAGTTTTTCGTGATATTGGTCCGTCTACCTTTTGCGACTTCATACAAGAAAACGTTTCCGTGTAAGTAGTAAGCGACAAACTTTTCCTTTGGCGACAATACCGGTTCCGCACCGCTACTTTGCTGGGTTAATAGCGGCGTTTTGCGGCCGGTATTCAGATCAACTAGGTAAAAATCGCGATAAAAGCCAGCCCAAGTGATCATCTTTCGATAAGGAAGATCTGAGCTTGCCAGTGCATAACGTGTTTGTTGTGCCACTTTCATGTCAGGTACTTGAAGATCTGCAAGCTGAACCAAGTTATTTCCAGCCACGTGTAGCACAGCAAGGTATGTACGTTTCAGTTCTTTCTTATACTGCTTAACTTCATGAGGCTTAATACGTGGATCATCACCGTGCCAAACGCGTAACGCCCTTGCAGCAATGATAATATTTTGATTATAGAGATCGGCTTCTTTCTCTACTTTTGCCAATTCAATTTGTTGGCTAACTTGTGGCACACGTCCAAAGAACAAGCGCTGACTGTCATCAGAGAAACGCAATTTTGCGTATCGATTCAACGTCCAATCGTTCGATTTTGCTGTTAACGTTATTGTTCCAGATTCA
Source organism: Shewanella abyssi (assembly GCF_023284025.1). GTDB lineage: Bacteria > Pseudomonadota > Gammaproteobacteria > Enterobacterales > Shewanellaceae > Shewanella > Shewanella abyssi. The sequence continues at coordinate 140,252 of NZ_JAKIKR010000003.1, forward strand.
ATATTGAAAAGAGACAATAAATATTCACGCCCAAAAGGCGCTTGCTGAGCATCACCATAGGTGAAGCCCAAATACTTTCCATCATCGCTCAATGCTAACGAGCCAAGCTGTTGTTGCAAACTGTGTACAATTTTGGCTGTATTGTCAGCCAATGTAACCAGCCTTAATTCGTGCTTATCTGTTGCTATATTATTTATAGCTAACGCGAAGTGTTTACCTGACTTATCAAAAGTAAACCCTGTTACGTCTCTAAACGTTGTTGATTTCAGATTGTTGAGTGATACCAGTTCAAGCGTAGTGCCTTTATCGTAATCATCGACCTTACTGTCTTTTTTACTCGTTTCAGCCTTATCTTTGGCTTTAGTCTCTTTTTTCTTATCTTCCGCTTCATAGCGAATGGCGATATGCGAACCAGTGTCGTTAAATTCAAATGATTTAACCCGTTCATAACGAAGTTCACTGCCAGTGCTGGTGTCAACTAACACCATGCCCGGTTTTAACTGCTTCTTTTCCTTAGCAGATGCCATCTCAGACGCCAATAAAGGGACTTTATCAGCAAAGGCGACGTAACGACCATCGTGACTCACTTTTGGCTTAGTTCCGCCTTTTACACTAAACTCTTTTTTTGTAGTGAGGTTTTTAACAAGGCCGTGGCTATCGCCTCTATCTGGTGAGACTGACACTGCCAGCACTTTACCGCTATCAGAGATAACGGGCTTGCTGAGCGATTCAAATCCCATAATATCATCGGTGGTAATGGGTGAGGTTGCAGCAAATAAACTAGCAGGCAATAAACTCGCTGTAAATAACAGCAATGATTTACTCGGTAATGACTTCAATGTCTTCCTCATTATTATATCGTTATTAGACTAAAGTAGACTTTTTTAACCTTTGATGATCAATCATCGTGATTAGCATTGATTTATGCAAGTTACCCTACATAAAAAAACGTGAGATTGCTCACTATTTCCTGTGAAAGTTGTGTAAAAGTGTTTAAAATACGTCGAACAAAAAGAAAAGAATTCCAAGTCACTTTCCGTGTCCCAAGACATGGTCGGACAATTGCAGTAACGCCTAACCGTGGTAGGACTATCAATGACAAAAAGAACTATAACCGTGATCCCTGGTGATGGGATTGGCCCAAGCATTATCGACTCAGCAATAAAAATCCTCGATAAAGCGGGTTGTGATTTTGAGTATGAATTTGCAGATGCCGGTCTCGTTGCGCTCGAAAAGCACGGTGAACTAGTACCTCAACGCACACTCGATTTGATTGAAAAAAACCGAATTACCCTAAAAGGCCCACTAACGACTCCCGTTGGTGAAGGTTTTACCTCTATTAACGTCAGCCTGCGTAAGCAATTTGGCCTATACGCTAACGTTCGCCCGGTGCTGTCTTTTAAGGGGACTCAAGCACGTTATGACAACATCGATATCATTACTGTTCGTGAAAACACCGAAGGTATGTATTCAGGTTTAGGACAAACGGTTTCTGATGACGGTGAAACTGCTGCAGCCACCAGTATTATTACTCGCCAAGGTGCAGAACAAATTGCCACTTTTGCTTATGAGTTAGCGCGTAAAGAGAACCGTAAAAAGGTTACTATCGTTCATAAAGCTAACATCATGAAGTCAACTTCAGGTCTGTTTTTGAAAGTGGCGCGCGAAGTTAGCCTGCGCTACCCAGACATCATCACTGAAGAGATGATTGTTGACGCAACTTGCATGAAGCTGGTCATGAACCCTGAAATTTTTGACGTTATTGTTACCACCAACTTGTTTGGTGATATCTTGTCAGATCTTTGTGCCGGTCTTGTCGGTGGTCTTGGTATGGCACCCGGTGCCAACATTGGTAAAGACGCAGCAATCTTCGAAGCAGTACACGGCAGTGCGCCAGATATTGCTGGTAAAAACCTTGCTAACCCAACATCGGTTGTGCTGGCGTCTATCCAAATGCTTGAGTACTTAGGCATGAGCGACAAAGCTGAGCTTATCCGTAGCGCAATCACTGCAGTGATTGCAGAAGGCGATCGTACGACTCGCGATTTGGGTGGTACTCACGGTACTACTGACTTCACACAAGCGGTTATCGAACGTCTTTCATAAATAGACTTTTCATGCGCATCGCGCACTAAAAAGGCCCCAAGTGTTTAACACCTGAGGCCTTTTTTATTAAGCTGACTTAACTAAGATTGAGTTAGCAAGATTAAGTCGGCTTTAAGCACAAATGCACGGTGACTTCGTCACGGTCATGATAAAGGTGTTTAGCCGCAATGCTAAAGTCTTTAATACCATTCTCTTTCAAAATCTCTTCCATAGTGGCCAATATCGTCGACACCTCTTTATAACGTGTCTTCATTGGTAGCTTTAAGTTAAATATTGCTTCCTTAAACCAACCGTTAATCGCCCAAGCTTCAATAAGCTCAGCCACTCTCGCTGGTTTCTCAATCATATCGCAGACCAACCAAGTGATATTTTTTCTTGGTGGTTCAAAACGGAAACCATCAGCTTGGTAATGCTTTACCTGGCCTGTTTCCATTAACTTTTCATCCATTGCGCCATTATCAACAGCAGCAACGAACATACCACGCCTTACAAGCTGATAAGTCCAACCACCAGGGCAAGCCCCGAGATCAACCGCTCTCATACCACTGCTAAGACGTGTCTCGTGCTCTTCTTTAGGGATAAAGTGAATAAAAGCTTCATCCAGCTTTAAAGTAGAACGGCTTGGCGCATCGGCAGGAACTCTAAGACGCGGGATCCCCATAAAGTAAGGAGAGCTATTATTACTAAGTGACAGACCCACATAAGCTTGTCCTGGCCCTACAAAACAGACATGAATAATTGGCCGCTTAGGGTTTTCTTTATCCAGTAAGGTACCCGACTTTCTTAAGGCCTGTCTTAATGGCACGGTAAACTTACGGCAGAAGTTAGACAGCTCTTTTGCTTCGTTAGTATCAGGTGTTTCAACCCGTAACTCACCCGCGTATTGGATGCCAGCTAGGGCCTCTACAATCGGTGAAATACGGTCTTGCTCAGGTAATCCCTTCAACAGTGCTTTTGCAGCAAACATCTGTCTAGCAAAAATTAATGAATCCAAACTGATCTTCTTCGCCAGTATTTCAGCATCGCCAGCTTGGAAGCACTGAAATATAACATAAGCGTCGTTGGTGTTTGTTTTCACAAAACCACCAATATCATGCGCTGCTGCGTGCTCTTGGATCTCTGCCGCGCAATCTTTCTCATAACCAGCACGGCAAAATAAAAATAGGTTTATCATTGAATTTCCTGAAGATAACAAATAAAAATAGCGGCCAACAAAATTGCTGCCCGCCATTTTACACTTTTACTGCTCACTAGTGTACTACCTGTGCAGTTAATGCCTAGTTTAGTCGAGCTCTTTAACTCTATTGCGCCACACTGCAACGGCAATCAGTAGCCACCCGAGTAGTAAACAAACGCCGCCTAATGGCGTAATAGGGCCGGTCCACTTTGTGCCCAATAATGCATAGAGGTACAAAGAGCCAGAAAATAGCATAGTACCAACAATAAATAGGTAACCCGCCCAATCAAGCAGACGCGATTTAAGCCAATGACCCGCAAAAGCCACTGCGATTAACGCAAACGTATGGTAGAACTGATACTCCACACCAAGATTAAAAATAGCGATCATCTCTGTGGTCGTCACACTCTTAAGACCGTGGGCAGCAAAAGCGCCCAGCGCAACCGACATAAAACCACTCAACGCTGCCAATAATAAAAAACCATTACGCATTTAGCCTCCAAATTCTCATCGGCATCAAAGCCGAGAAAAAAATTAAGTTTACTGCCACCTCAAAGCATTATTGTTTAATAAACGCTTGGATAACTGAGATAGCTTGCGCTAGGTTAGCGCCAAGTGTGGTGCCTGACGACTTCCTTGGTTTAAAACTATGATCGCCATCTGTTAACCAATGCAATTGTACCTTGTCCATCACTGGCCAAGTCTCAACCAAGCCTTTGTGACCAAATTTATCTCTTTCACCTTGGATGACCAATAAAGGTGCGCTGCATTTTTCGATAGGCTCTAAACGCGGCTCCCCCCCCTTTAACGGAATAAATGGGTAACCTAAACAGACGACACCATCAACAGCGAGGCTTTCAGCCAGAATGGCCGACATACGCCCTCCCATCGACTTACCCACCAAATAGATTTTGCGAGGCGTAAACTGGCGCTTTAAAATACTCAGTTGCAACGCATAATCAGCGATCAGTTTGGGCGCTCTGTCTGGCGGACGCCGTTTACCATCAATGGCATTGGCGCGCATGTAGGGAAAATTGAAGCGTACAATACGTAGATCTTGTGCATTACCGAGCGCTAGGCCGTTTGCCATGGTGGTCATAAATTCATGATGCATGTTAGCGCCAGCACCGTGAGCAAATACGATGAGGGTATCGCAATGACTGTCACTTTCTATACTAAAAGGCTCAAGCAGATATTGGCTGGCATCAAATGCGAGAGCCTCAATAGCGATGTCAGCCACCGTTTCAGTAAGAGTGCCCGCTAAATAAGCTTGTTTCAAACTATCCGCTAAGGAGCTCACTGCGAGTCTCCTCTTCAAACATATCCAACATCCACTCTCTGAAGGCTGCGACTTTACCGATTTCTGCATGGTTTTGTTGGCAAACTAGATAATATGCATTTTTACTGACTAGAACCTCAGGGAAAGGACACACCAAACGCCCTGCTTTTATGTCTGGCCTTGCCAATACACTGTAGCCTAGCGCCACACCTTGCCCATGAGCGGCTGCTTGCAATACCAGTGAAGAGTGACTAAATATGGGGCCTTGATTCACATTAATATCAGTAATTCCACATTGTCTAAACCAAGCTTGCCAATATTGGCGGTTAGAATCATGTAACAGAGTATGATTTTTCAAATCACTGGGCTTTTCTAATGGCTTAGGGCCGTTAAGTAACATCGGTGAACACACCGGAATTAACACCTCATTACGCAGTTTATCTGCCCGCACTCCACTCCAGTGTCCAAGCCCATAATAGATGGCAACATCAACGTCATCGGTTAGCGAGCCATCCTCATTATCAACGGCCTTAATTCGCACATCAATATCGGGATTCTTCTCGGTAAACTTTGCGAGCCGAGGCACTAACCATTGAATCGCAAAACTCGGCGAAGTGGCTACAGTCAAGGAGCCGATGGCACTTCTGGCAAGTAAACGTTCGGTCGCGTCGGCGAGTTGTGTAAAGATATCTTTGATATCAAGAAAGTATCCTTGTCCCTCTTCTGTTAACAACAAAGAACGATTTTTACGTCTAAATAACTTTAACCCTAAATACTCTTCTAATGCCTTAATTTGATGACTTACTGCCGCCTGAGTAACAAACAGTTCCTCCGCCGCCCGGGTAAAGCTCAAATGCCTTGCTGCTGCCTCAAATGCTTTGACAGCATTAAGGGGGGGTAGTCGTCTAGCCATAGTGATCAAGATCCCGCTTTTTGATTAGTTTTTCTAATGAGTATTGTTACATTTTATCGTTTGTAAAGGCCAGCGATTTTGGTTAAATTTTGCACCAACGAAATGATACTCGTTGGACAACCTCTACGACGTAATTGGGGAGTGTCTAACAACCCAAATTTTTAGCCTGGAGGCTATCGAACATGTTAAACCTAAAATCTGTCTTTGTTCTCGCTCTTCTATCAGCTTCTGCCACTGTTAGCGCAGATGAAGTCACGCTCGATACCACTGACCTTGAAGCAACATTAACGGCTAACCTTGCAGAAAGCATGGAGTTAATGCAGCTACAGCTAACGACAGAGTTAAGCACTATGCTGGTTGCCGATGAGCAAAAGCAACAAGATAAAGAAACGGCTTCTGTTCAGCTAGCTGACTAATACCTTTATTACGCCTTAACGTCTGACTTGATATAGTTAGCGGTTACACCGTAATAAGCGCAGCATGCGGCTCTCTGGCGCTTTAATCGCACTTTAAAGTACATGCCATAGACGGAGCCTAGCCTCAGTCTTGCTGTTAATATATAAAAAACCACCGCTCAAAGGTGGTTTTTTTACGTCTATTGAAAAACTTTCAATTTATCACCACAAAAAAAGCGACTATTTAAGTCGCTTTTTTTCGTGGAACAATCTAGCCGCTATGGTTAAGGACGATAAACCTTAACATTACTGTAGCCTTGCTCTTGTAGATATAGCGCCTGAAGCTTACTCATCACGCCACGGTCGCAATACAATAAATAGGTCTTCTCTTTATTAAGATCGGCAAATTGTGTCGCTAACTTATAAAAAGGTATGGTTTGGATTTCGATACCCTCAATTGCCAGCGGATCTTTCTCTTCCTCTTCTGGTGCGCGCACATCAATAATAATTTCATCGGCATTGATGGCAGCAACCGTTTCAGCTTCGGTTATTTTGGTATTCATTTGAGCCGCTATCTCTCTAATGTCCATCACAACAGCATCTGCAATCACTCTATCTAGCAAGTCTTCTGAGAACTTAGCTTCTTCAGCTTCAATTTTTGCCAATACCGCTTTCACTGTTGGCTTATTCGAAATCACGCCGCAATACTCAGGGATCGTTTTAGCGAAATCTTCGGTACCAATTCTACGGCTGATATCAATGATATCTTGTTTATCCATGGCAATAAGTGGTCGTAAAATTAATTGCTCAGTGCAACGGTCAATAACATTCAGGTTGGTTAGCGTTTGGCTAGACACCTGCCCCATCGCTTCGCCCGTGACTAATGCCTGGATCCCCATTTTCGCAGCGACTCGAGCGGCTGCTCTCATCATCATGCGTTTAAGTACAACGCCCATTTGTCCGTTGTCGACTCGCTCCAAAATCTCCTGTACGACAGGATCAAACGGCACCGAGATAAACTTAACCTTATGTGATTCACCATATTTTTGCCACAAATGGTAAGCCACTTGCTTAACGCCAATTTCGTGTTGATCGCCACCTAAGTTAAAGAAGCAATAATGAGTACGAGAACCACGCTTGATGAATTGATAACTAGAAACACCGGAGTCAAAGCCACCAGAGATTAGTGACAACACATCTTCTTGCGTTGCCATTGGATAACCACCAAGGCCAGGGATACGCTTATCAACAAGGTAAAGTTGCTCGTTATCAATCTCGAGATTTACCGTCATATCAGGGTTTTTCAAGCGTACGCCAGCGGCTTCGGTAAACTGGTTGAGTCCACCGCCGACATAACGTTCGACTTCAATTGAGTTAAAGTCATGCTTACCGACACGCTTTACCCGCACGCAGAATGTCTTGCCAGCAAGCTCGTCTTTATAGACGGCCAATGTTTGCTGATAGATATCATCAACAGATTCAAAGGTGCTCACTTTCACTTGCAACACATGTGCAATACCAGGGATGCAGCCTAAACGTTCAGCAAAGGCTTCAACCAGATCGGGTCTATCATCTGGCACCATAACCATGATCTTGTCCCATTGGCGTTGTACTTTGGCTGACTCATCTACTTTTTTAAGTACATTACGAATGTTGGTTTCAAGCATTTTGGTAAAACGAACTCTTACCGGCTTGCTTTTCATCATGATTTCAGGAAACAGTTTTACGATAAATTTCATTGATCTTCCGCGGGGACAAGTTTAAACAGCAATTTGTCGATTATAACAATATCTAGCCACAATTGCGTATAGCCATATACGCATTGTCATGACAAAAAGTAAAAATAGTGAGTACACACTTGATAAGACGCTGTCATAAGAGGAGTTGGGGGCAAAATTTTCATTAAGGACAAGGTAAAGAAAAACGGGTAAGCACCTTAAGCTGCTTACCCATTTAACGACTAAATTAGCTAATATCCTAAGTTTACTGCGAAACTTGGATCTCATCAGACTCTTTAGGCTTACCTTGCTCGATGGCAATTTCAACCCGGCGATTACGCGCTCTATTAGCCTGAGAGTTATTTTTAACTAACGGCGCAGATGAAGCCATGCCCACCACTTTTAGCCTTAGCTGGTCAAAGCCGTTCACTTTTATCATCTCGTGGGCGACCGCGACCGCACGTTTACTCGAAAGATCCCAGTTTGAGCTATACAACTCATTAGAGATATTCCAATCATCCGTATGCCCCGACACCGTCACAATACCGGGCACATCTTTTAGCAGCTCACCCACACGCCTAACGATTGGCTTAAAGCGCGGCTGCAAAAAGCCTGAACCTGAAGCAAAAGCGCCTTTTTCACGAATTCGAATAATGATCTGTTGCCCTAGCGACTCAATTTCAATGGCGCCATCAACGATCTCTTTATTGAGTTCTTGAGCCATCTTTTTAACTTGCTGATTAATTTTATCTTGCGCTGCAGCTGCTGCTTTTGTCGCTTCGCTTTGTGCGTCGGCGGCTGACTTTGCTTGCGCCTTGGCATCTTCTTGCTCTTGTGCCGTAGACGATGATTCGCCTCCACGTTGCTCGCCACGCTGCTGCTGCACACCACCGGCACTATCATCTTCGCCCGCTTGAAACTCTAGCATGGGCTCGGTCATCTCGTTGGTTTGCTGATTGATAATTTCGATTGGCGTCGATTCAGGCCGACCCGGTCTAAATTCTAATGCTATGACCGAGGTCCCTTTGGGAATATCTTTCACTTCAACTTTATTTTGTACACCAAATGCATACTTCATCGAACCCGCAATCTGCTTAAATTTCATCACATCCATTTCAGAAAAAGCCAACAGCAAGACGAAGAAACACATAAGCAAGGACATTAAGTCAGCAAAAGTTGCTAGCCAAAGCGGGGCTCCGGCTGGCGGACAGTCACATTTGACTTTTTTGGCCATGGAACTAAGCCCCGTCCATGGTATTTATGCTACGAGATTTTTCAGAGAGATAATTCTTAAGGAAGCCTTCGATAACACGGGGATTTTGACCGTCTTGAATGGCTAATACGGCGTCCATAATCAAGTTACGGTTAAGCATCTCTTCATTCATTCGAAGCGATAGCTTATCAGCAATCGGTATCGCTACCATGTTAGCCACCACGGCGCCATAAAGCGTCGTAAGTAAGGCGACCGCCATTGCTGGACCGATAGATTTTGGATCATCCATATTTGACAACATGCCCACAAGTCCAATCAGCGTACCTATCATGCCCATTGCTGGTGCAACATCACCTATCGATTTAAAAATACCGATACCGGTTTTGTGGCGCTGTTCGGTCAATGCGATATCTTTTTCTAATGCGCTTCTCACCACATCACCGTCGTGGCCATCAACCAACATATCAATGGCTTTTTGCATAAAGCTGTTGTTAATTTCGGCCTCTTCCAACGCCAAGAAACCACCTTTACGTGCCGCATCGGCCATAGTGATCGACTGTTCAATAAGCTCTTCAGGTTTATCAATTTTGAAAATAAACGCTTTGGCGGCAATTTTGGCAGAGCCAAGAAATTGCTTAAGGTTATATTTCATCATCACCACAAATAATGAACCTATCATGACAATTAAGATTGAAGGAACATTGATGAAAATACCGATCCCGCCGCCACTTGCCATCGCCATGATAACAAACGCAAATGCGCCAATCAGTCCTATTAGGGTTGCTAAATCCAAAACCGCTCCTCAAATACCCATCTATATCGCTAAACAACGGCAATCGCATGCTGCCCACATTATTTAACCTGAATTTAGGTTAAATACTCAAACGCTAGTCTACTAGAAACCTAGCGACAATATTACGCCGTCTTCGTGACAGCAAGCATCTACTAAGCAAACGGCTAAATAGCACACACATTTTCATAATTACACCTAATATAGCGACCAAAGTTAAGATCTCTTGAGTGATATTTCCCGCAATTGTTATGCTATTTCCGTTAAAATAGAGCCCAACAGCATAAATAACCTGTCGCTATAACGAGTCGAGTGGATAATTTATGCTCGAAAGCGTGCTTTTGTGCAAATACTCAACGGCTTAATTTGACCCTTGTGCCCTGCTGATATACTTTGTGTATCGCTTAATTCTAGGAATGATCATCGTGGCAAAAAAACCTGAAAACCTCTCTTTTGAAGAATCACTTTCCGAGTTAGAAAAAATCGTTGCAGACCTAGAGCACGGCGACGTGTCCCTCGATGATGCGTTAAAACAGTTCGAACGTGGAATTAAGCTGGTCAGAAATAGCCAAAGTAAACTTGAAAACGCACAGCAGAAAGTGGCTGTGCTAATGACAGATGAGGGTGTCGACACCTTGAAGCCTTATGACATAGAGGGTGAGTAATTGTTAGCAGAGTCACTTGCCCTATACCAAGAGCGCATTAATCTTCAACTTTCATCTCACATAGATGCACTAGCGGATATCGATCCCCAATTAAAAGCGGCAATGAAACATGGCGCGTTAATTGGTGGCAAGCGTATTAGGCCATTCCTCGTTTACGCTATCGGCGATATGCTAAAGGTTAAGCTTGAAACCCTAGATTCCTGTGCAGCGGCAATCGAATGTGTTCATGCTTACTCTCTCATTCATGACGATCTACCCGCGATGGATGATGACGCACTGCGTCGTGGTCAGCCAACGGTACATATTGCCTATGATGAAGCAACGGCTATTTTAGCGGGTGATGCGCTGCAAGCTCTTGCGTTTGAAATCATCAGTGAACCTATTGAAAACATTACCCCATCACAGAATTTAGCCATGGTTAAAGCCTTAGCGAACGCCTCTGGGTATAGTGGCATGTGTGGTGGCCAAGCGATGGATTTAACTGCCACTGATAAACAGATTGAGCTGGCAACGCTTATTCAGCTGCATAAGCTTAAAACAGGCGCATTGATCCGTTGCGCCGTTGAATTTGCCATTATCGCCGCAAAAATTAATGATGAAGAGCGACAGGCATTGCTTGATTTTGCCGATGCTATAGGCCTCGCATTTCAAGTGCAAGACGATGTATTAGATATTATTGCCAGTACCGAAGAGCTTGGAAAGCCTCAAGGTTCTGACACAGATTCAAATAAGAGCACTTATCCCAAGTTGCTTGGTTTAGAGGGCGCCCAAAAAACTGCTAGCAGTTTGATTGAGGACGCACTATCAGCGCTGGCTAAATTACCATACAATAGCCAGTTAATTGCCGAATTCGCCCGTTATATCATTGAGCGAAGAGTTTAATAAAGAGACAAAGAATCTCGATATGAGTTTTGATATTTCTCAATTTCCTGTGCTTGCACAGGCAAACACCCCTGATGAGCTAAGACAGCTCCCTCAAGCCGTTTTGCCACAACTGGCAAATGAACTTAGAGGTTTCCTTTTGAAGTCAGTGGGTAAATCAAGTGGCCATTTCGCCTCAGGACTAGGCACCGTCGAGCTGACGGTGGCGATTCACTATGTCTATAACACGCCATTTGACCGATTAATTTGGGATGTTGGCCACCAGGCTTACCCCCATAAAATTTTGACGGGTCGCCGTGAAAGAATGCACACCATCCGCCAAAAAGGGGGCATCCACCCCTTCCCTTGGCGTGAAGAGAGTGAATATGACACCTTCAGCGTAGGCCATTCAGGTACCTCTGTCAGTGCAGCACTCGCGATGGCAGTTGCTGCTGATAAAGAGCAAGCGGGTCGTAAAGTGGTTTCTGTTATTGGAGATGGCGCCATGACCGGTGGCATGGTGTTTGAAGCCATGAACCATGCAGGTGATCTGCACAAGGATATGTTGGTGATCCTCAATGATAATGAGATGTCTATCTCTGAAAACGTTGGCGCACTCAACAACCACCTTGCGCAGCTTATGTCGGGTCGGTTCTACACCACCATTCGTGAAAGCAGTAAAAAAGTGCTCGAAGGCATGCCTGTTATTAAAGAGATGGCTAAACGCACCGAAGAACATCTTAAAGGCATGGTTGTTCCCGGCACCATGTTTGAAGAGCTAGGCTTTAACTATATTGGTCCTATTGATGGCCATGATGTTGATGCATTGGTTGAGACCCTGCGTAATATGCGTAATCTCAGAGGGCCACAGATTTTACATATCATGACTAAAAAAGGTCGTGGTTATGAGCCGGCAGAGAAAGATCCTATCGGCTGGCATGCGGTGCCAAAGTTTGATCCATCGACCTTTGAAAAACCAAAAAGCAAACCCAGTGACCCAACCTTTTCACAGGTGTTCGGTAAATGGCTTTGTGATATCGCTGACAAAGATGAAAAGCTACTTGCTATCACCCCTGCCATGCGCGAAGGCTCGGGTATGGTTGAGTTTTCACAGCGTTTCCCGAATCAGTATTTTGATGCAGCCATCGCCGAGCAACATGCAGTGACATTGGCCGCAGGCTTTGCCTGTGAAGGTTTCGCGCCTGTTGTTGCTATCTATTCAACGTTCTTACAACGTGGTTACGATCAACTCATTCATGATGTGGCGCTGCAAAAGCTGCCGGTTGTGTTTGCAATCGATCGCGGCGGTATCGTTGGCGCCGATGGCCCTACTCACCAAGGTGCATTCGACTTGAGCTTTATGCGAGCAGTGCCCAATATGGTGATTATGACGCCGTCTGATGAGAATGAATGTCGACAGATGCTCTACACCGGTTATTGCTATAAAGCGGGGCCGACAGCAGTGCGCTACCCTCGTGGCAGCGCCACTGGCGCAAAACAAGTTGAAACCATGACGGCTGTGCCCATTGGTAAAGGCTTAATAAAGCGCCGTGGCCAAAAGGTTGCCATCCTCAACTTTGGTACCACACTCGCCAATAGCTTGGTCGCCGCTGAAGCACTCGATGCCACCGTTGCTGACATGCGTTTTGTTAAACCGCTGGATGTGGATTTGGTCAAAGAGTTGGCTCAAAGCCATGACGTATTAGTCACAGTTGAAGAGAACGCCATTATGGGCGGTGCTGGCTCTGGCGTACTTGAGTTACTGCAAACACTCAAGCTGCCAAAACCGGTATTGCAGATTGGCCTGCCCGATGAATTTATTAAGCACGGCGCACCAGATGAGATCATCAGTGAGCTTGGACTTGATGCCGCGGGTATTCAAAGGCAGATTGAAGACTATCTAGCCTAAGGTAAATCTAGCTAAAACAATTATCTTACCCATATAAAAAAGGACTGCATTGGCAGTCCTTTTTAGTTTAAAAGCTTGTTTCAAAGTATAACTATCAGAATTAACCCTGAGAAACCATCACCATTGCCGGGCGTAGTAGACGCTCGTTAAGGGTATAACCTTTCTGCATTACCATCATTACCGTATTGGCAGGGAAATCTGTGCTTGGCTGCATACCGATAGCCTGATGAAGTTCAGGATTAAAGGTTTCACCTTGTGGATCAACTTGCGTCAGTCCAAATTTCTCAACCGCACTCACAAAGCTCTTTGCAGTGAGTTCAACACCTTGATAAATCGCTTTGGTCGCTTCAGCTTCTGCGTCAGAACCTTGAAGCGCACGCTCCATATTGTCTAATACAGGAAGTAGCTCGTTAGCAAATTTTTCAAGTGCAAACTTACGTGCTTTTTCAACATCAATGGCGGCGCGGCGGCGAATATTGTCGACTTCGGCTGCAGCTCGGATCACTGAGTCTTTTTGTGAGGCCACTGTTGATTGTGCTTCTTGCAACGCTTTCTCTAACTCTTCAACGCGAAAGTTTGCTTGAGTCAGTTCATCCATTAAAGAGACTTCGTCACTAGCTTCGCTTAGTAACTCGCCCTCAACAATTGTTTCAACTTGCTCGTCAATTTGGTTATCTTGTGCTTTATTTGTTTCGTTGCTCATTTTTGCTCCAGCTAAAAATGCTTTGTTTCTGCATGCTCTGGGCATATTATGGGGATCAATTTTAAGGTTTCAAGGCCTAATGCCGGATCTGACACAAATATGAGCAATAGCTTTCACACTATCGGACTTATTGGTAAACCTAACCATGATGGAACCAATCTCACCCTAAAGAGATTGCACCACTGGTTAACAATGCAAGACTATAGCGTCTTGGTTGAGGAGCGTGTTGCCGCCGACATTGGCTCACATACGCGTTCGGTCGATCTATTAGAAATTGGTGCCCAATGTGATTTAGCCATTGTGGTCGGCGGTGACGGTAATATGCTGGGTGCTGCCCGAGTACTGGCGAGATTTGATATCGCAGTCATCGGCGTCAACCGCGGTAACTTGGGGTTCCTGACTGATTTACCCCCTGATTCTTTTGAAGAAGCGCTCTCGAAAGTACTGGAGGGGGAGTTTAATACTGAACAGCGTTTTTTACTCGAAGCAGAAGTTCATCGTCATGGCGAGTTAAAGTCGTGCAACACTGCGGTTAATGAGGCGGTTCTCCACCCCGGTAAAATCGCTCACATGATTGAGTTTGAAGTCTATATCGACGAACAATTTATGTATAGCCAACGCGCCGATGGGATGATCGTATCAACACCTACTGGCTCTACAGCATACTCGTTATCTGCGGGAGGGGCTATTCTCACCCCCAATCTGGAAGCTATTATCTTAGTCCCTATGTTCCCACACACGCTTTCTTGCAGACCGATTGTGGTCGATTCCTGTAGCATCATTAAGCTGGTTGTATCGCCTCACAATGGCGATAATTTAGAGGTCAGTTGTGACGGCCACGTCAATCTGTCAGTCCTGCCTGGCGATGAGATTATCATTAAACGCAGCCCAGATACCCTAAGACTTATCCACCCTAAGGGACACAACTACTTCCACGTATTGCGGTCTAAATTAGGTTGGGGTAGCAAACTCTTTTAACGCTCGCGGTCGCTAAAGCCAAGGTCAACGGTATTGCTGCTGACCTTGACTCATTCCCCATTCCCTGTGATTTAACAGCAATACCCTTGACAGTGGATCTCTGCACCTATGGTGATTCCGTCCTAAACTCTGCAGATAACAGGTCAAGCTTGGCCTCTATGCCGGCTGCGCTGGGCTATGCTTTAGTCGCAGGCACCATCGCCGCAATTTGGGATGGCTTTTAATCTCAGCTAAAGTTAACGGTTCGCAAGAGAAAATAGAATAATAATATCGAAAAGCCGCGTCTGCTGCGGCTTTATTCGCTCAAGCAAGTGTTTAGAGATAAATCAATGTCGGTCAATTATGAAGCTTTATTAAGAGATTTACGTAAGCAAATTGGTGAAGATGCCGCCACTAACGATCCTGTGCGCCGCTTTGCTTGGTCCACTGACGCAAGTTATTTCCGTATCGTGCCAGAAATAGTCGTTCATGCCGATACCTTAGAGCAAGCAAAACGCACGCTTGCTATCGCCCGTACCTATGGCGCGCCAGTCACATTTAGAGCGGCAGGCACTAGCCTGTCAGGGCAAGCAATTGGAGAAGGTATTCTGCTTATCTTAGGCCACGATGGTTTTAGAACCTTAATCGTCAGCGATGATGCCAGCCAAATTACCTTAGGCACTGCTGTCATTGGCGCTGATGCCAACGCTGCCTTAAAACCGTTCAATAAAAAAATCGGTCCAGATCCGGCCACACTTGCCGCTGCAATGATTGGCGGCATCGTATCCAACAACGCCTCTGGTATGTGCTGCGGTACAGCGCAAAACAGCTATCAAACCATCGCCTCGGCAAAGCTATTATTTGCCGATGGCACTGAGCTCGATACCGGTTGTGAAACTTCAAAAGCCGCGTTTACTCAATCACATCCTGAGCTTATCAAGTCATTGCTCGACCTGGCGGAGATGACCCTGAGTAATCAAACCCTCGCCGATCGCATTCGCAAGAAGTTTTCCATCAAGAACACCACCGGTTATAGCCTTAATGCATTGGTTGACTTTAACGATCCGTTTGAGCTTATCAACCACCTCATTGTGGGCGCTGAAGGCACATTAGCCTTTGTTGAAGAGGTCACCTACAACACTGTTGATGAAGCACGCTTTAAGGCCTCAGCCATGGCAGTATTTTTCAATATGGAAGATGCTGCAAAGTCGATCCCGCCTTTGGTCGGTAACAGTGTTGCTGCAGCCGAGTTACTCGACTGGGCATCAATCAAAGCGGTAACAGGTAAAGCGGGGATGCCACTGTGGCTATCCGAGCTTCCTGAAGGCGCATCGATACTGTTGATTGAGTCTCGTGCTAACGATAAAGACACTCTTGAAGGCTATACTCAGGATGTTATTGCCAAGTTAGCTCACATTGAAACGGAGCGTCCTATTGCCTTCAGTGATGACCCTGCAGTATTTAGTCAATACTGGGCAATGCGTTCGGGACTATTCCCGATTATTGGTGGTGAGCGCCCTAAAGGTACCACGGTTATTATTGAAGATGTCGCCTTTGAGCTTAAACATCTTGCTGAAGCGGCCAACGACCTGACTGAACTATTTACTAAGCATAACTACCCAGAAGGCGTTATCTATGGCCATGCGTTAGCGGGTAACTTCCACTTCATTATCACGCCAACATTCAACACTCAGGCAGATATCGAGCGCTTCCATGCCTTTATGCAAGATGTCGCCGAGATGGTGATCAACAAGTACGATGGTTCAATGAAGGCTGAACACGGCACCGGACGTGCTGTGGCACCGTTTGTTGAGATGGAATGGGGCAGCGATGCCTACACCTTAATGAAGCGCATTAAACACATATTTGACCCAGAAGGCCTGTTAAATCCGGGCGTTATTCTCAACGACGACAGCCAAGTTCACGTTAAGAACATTAAGCCATGCCCTGTCGTTGATGACTTTATCGATAAGTGTATTGAGTGTGGTTTCTGCGAGAAGACCTGCCCAACATCAGCCTTAAGCATGTCACCACGCCAACGTATTGCGACCCTGCGTGAAATTGAACGCCTTGAGCAATCTGGCGACAAACAAGCTCCGAGCGAGATGCGTGCAGCAGCAAAATACGATGTGGTCGATACTTGCGTCGCTTGTCAGCTGTGTACCATAGCTTGCCCAGTAGACACCAGTATGGGCCAGCTAGTGCGTAAGCTTAGAACGCCATACATCAGTACCACGGAGCAAAAGGTACTCGACTTCCAAGCTAACCATTTTGGCGTCGTGAACCAAGTCATCAGCACCGGGTTCGATGCTCTCAGCACCCTTCATAAAATCACCGGCAGTGGTATCACAGGCGCCATTATGAAAGCGGGTAGAGTGGTGAGCAAAGAAGTGCCTTACTGGAACCCTGACTTCCCTAAAGGCGGCAAGTTACCTAAATTATCGGCACCCATACCTGGGCAGGAAACCGTGGTCTACTTCCCAGCCTGTGGCGGACGTACCTTTGGTCCGACCCCGAAAGACCCTGACAATAGAACCCTGCCAGAGGTCGTGGTCACCTTACTTGAGCGTTCTGGCTATAACGTCATTACCCCAGAGAAAACCCGCGACTTATGTTGCGGCCAAATGTGGGAATCAAAAGGTGACTTTAACAATGCCGACGCTAAACGCAAAGAGCTCATAGCAGCGGTTGCAGCCATGTCCCAAGACGGCAAGCTGCCAGTCATTATCGATGCCTTGTCTTGTACCTACCGTACACTTGCAGATGACACATCGTTAGCTGACAAGGTTGAAATTGTCGATATGGTCGATTTCATCCATGATAAATTGCTCGATAAGCTAACAATTACCCGTAAAAAACCAGCAGTTGCGCTTCATTTAGGTTGCAGCGCTCGTAAGATGAAGATTGAAGCTAAGATGGAAGCGATTGCCGAGGCATGTAGTAGCCAAGTCATTCGACCTGCGGGAGTCGATTGTTGTGGCTATGCCGGTGAGAAAGGGCTTTATAAACCTGAAATTAACGCCAGCGCACTGCGTAACATCAAAAAACTTATTCCAGTTGATGTGCAAGAGGGCTATTACGCTAACCGTATGTGCGAAGTGGGTTTAACTCAGCATAGCGGTGTGTCGTATCGTCACCTTGCTTATCTGCTGGAGGAGTGTAGTCGCTAGAATGTGTAAATGAGTCAGCACCAGCAATGCTAATTTGGATACTTTCAGCTCGAGAGCGTTTAATACAGACTCACTCAGCTCGCAAATAGTTAAGCACACCCTATAAAATTCGGGGTAACCTTTACCCCGAATTGTTTTCTTTTTCATCAACATATAAGCCCCCTACCCCCTATTCACTTTTAATCCATTACCTATTCAAGATTAGAGCTTTAACTCAATATAGCCTTATTATACAGGTACCTACACTATTTTCATTTTTGCAAAAATAGTTAATCTTATTTGCTAAATTAGCACTACTTTTTACAAGGTTATAAGCCTATATTGTGCCGGTGAGAAAAATATAAAGCGAATATTGAGTCTATATTAACGTCCGCTTCTTGCAGACTTTTTACGGCTCTTAAATCACTAATAATGTCAGCAAATAGAAGAGAATGCACAATGAAGATAGCGCTTTTCATTCCGTGTCTAGTCAATCAAATGGTCCCAGAAGTCGGGATCGCTACACTTGAACTACTAGAGAAGCTCGGTCACCAAGTCATCTTGCCTGCAGGTCAAACCTGCTGTGGCCAACCAATGACTAACTCAGGCTGTTTTAACGAAGCCAAGAAAACCACATTAAAACTGCTCAATGCCTTTAAGGGTGTTGAATGCGATGCCATCGTCTGCCCTGCTGCATCATGCTTAGTGGCCGCTAAAGAGAATTTTCACGAGTTCGACGATAGCCCAGAAGCGCAAGCCGTAATTGAAAAATTATATGAGTTGACTGAGTTTTTACACGACGTTGCACCGATCCCAGCTTTTAGTAAGCCATTCCCGCACAAAATCAGCCTACAGATGAGTTGTCATGGTATTCGCATGCTAGATTTGGCCACGCCAAGCGAGCAGATGGGACCACGGATGAACAAGTTTGAAGCTGTGCTTGCTGCTATTCCTGAAATCGATATTGTCTATCCCGATAAACCGGACGAATGCTGTGGATTTGGGGGCACCTTTGCCGTTGATGAAGGTGCAGTATCGGCCAAAATGGGTAAAGACAAAGCACAAGCCCACGCCGCAACGGGTGCCAAATATGCCGTTGGATTCGATCCCTCTTGCTTACTGCATATCGACGGTATGGTCAGACGCCAAAAATTACCGATAGAAACTCGCCACATAGCGCAAATCATTAACGCAGCACTTTAGGAGCAGATATGTCGACTTCAACATCCAACGTTCATGCCCATAAAGCGGAGATATTCTGTAGAGATGAATCTCGCGTTGATTGGCACTCGAAAGCACTATGGGCACTGCGCGAAAAACGCGACCGTGCCGCTGGAAGCATTCCAGAATGGGAACAGTTACGCCAAATTGGCTCAGAGATGAAACTGCATACGCTAAGCCATTTGGCCGATTATTTAGAAAAGTTTGAACAAAACTGTATTAAGAATAATATTAGCGTGCACTGGGCTAAAGATGGCGCAGAGCATAACCGCATTGTGCATGAGATCTTGGCAAAGCATCAGGTAAAGAAGATAGTAAAATCTAAGTCGATGCTCACCGAAGAGTGCCACATGAATCCCTATTTGGAAGAGCGTGGTATAGAAGTTATTGATACCGACTTAGGCGAGCGCATTATTCAGCTTGCCAAGATGCCACCATCGCACATTGTGGTACCGGCTATCCATATGAAGAAAGAGGAAGTGGGTGACTTATTCCATGAAAAGCTTGGCACTGATGCTGGCGCCTCTGATCCACTCTACTTAACCCGTGCCGCTCGTCGCCATCTGCGTGAACAGTTTCTGTCTGCCGATGCGGCAATGACCGGTGTGAATATGGCGATTGCTGACAAAGGCGCCGTCGTGGTGTGCACCAACGAAGGCAATGCCGATATGGGCGCAAACTTACCTAAGTTGCAGTTGCACTCAATGGGAATTGATAAAGTCGTGCCCGATCTTGATAGTGCTGCGGTATTGCTACGCACCTTAGCAAGAAACGCCACCGGCCAACCTATCACTACCTACAGCTCTTTCTACCGCGGTCCGCAGGACGGTGGTGAGATGCATGTGATTATTGTCGATAATGGCCGTACCGACATGCTAAAAGATAAGATCCTTGCTGAATCACTAAAATGTATTCGCTGTGGTGGTTGTTTAAATACTTGCCCGGTTTACCGCCGTTCAGGTGGCTATAGCTACAACTACACCATCCCAGGCCCTATCGGTATCGCGGTTGGGGCTCAACATGATGACACCAACTCTATCGCCTGGGCATGTACCTTGTGTGGTAGTTGTTCTTACGTTTGCCCAACAAAAGTGCCGTTAGACAAGATTATCCACCACCATAGAAGACTCAAAGCTGAAGCAGGTAAATTGCCCTACGGTAAATCCAATTACATGCCATTAGTCGGTAAGTTTATGGCCAGCGAAACGGCACTCAACTGCTCAATGGCAATAGCCAGAACCGCGTTAAGAATGCTCCCCGGCAGTTTATTGAAGCCTTTCTCTGGCGCATGGGGTAAATATCGCGAGCTACCCGTAGCACCAAACTCCAGTTTTGAAGCTTGGTTTAAGAAAAACAGAGGTTAATAGCATGTCTAGCAAACAAGAAATTTTTAATGCGCTAAAAAGTGTAGCGATTGAACCACAACCTATGCCATGTTTTGATATTGCACCACGCATAGATGATTTAGTCGGTCAGTTCGAGGCGAATCTAACTACGGTTGCAGGTACGCTGCACCGTGATGGTGGGCTCGCTAACTTGCAAGCCACCATCGATAAGCATATCGCGCAAGGTATGCAAGTTATCTCTATGGTTGACGGCATTAAAGGTAACCGAGAAGTCACTGCGACAGCTCACGAGCTAAGAGACATCGACTATGCCGTGATCCCTGGCGATGTAGGAGTGGCAGAAAATGGTGCTATCTGGGTGAATAACAAAAACCTTGGCCACCGAGTGACCCCCTTCATTTGTGAGAATCTATTGCTGGTCATCGAGGCTAAAAGCATTGTCGCCAATATGCATCAAGCGGCTAATTTAATCACATTAGCACCTGGCGAGTTTGGAACCTATATCGCAGGGCCTTCAAAGACGGCGGATATTGAACAAGCACTGGTGGTTGGTGCACATGGTGCCTGTAGTTTGAACGTGTATCTAACCTAGTTATCTAGTTAAATAGTTATCTGTAAAAAATGAGGTGCTCTTTTTGAGTCACCTCATTTTTTTACACGATTTGTAATTACTGCATCGTGTAATCTAACTGCACCGTCGAGTCCGCAGAAACAGCTTTTCCATCGACAAACTTAGGCGCGTAACGCCACTTCTTTAACGCTTCAAGTGACGCCTTGTTAAAACCTGAGCCACCTTTTGAAGCGAGAATGACCGGATTAACCACAAAGCCCATTTCATTAACAGTAAAGCTAACTTGACTCCAGCCCTCCTTTCTTCTCTGCAAGTATGACATCGGATACACAGGATGAACTCTAAATAGTGGCGTTTGCTCTTGTGCGTCAGACCAAGGCGTCATACTACCAATAGCCATACAGTGCTGAGTTGACTTGTCACTTTCGCCTTGAATTTCATAAATCTCAACCAATTTGGCATGTGCCGCGAGCAAGTAAGGGTGATCAAACTCCAAAGCTTCAAACTGTTTTATCACATAGAGTAATGCTGTTTCCGCTTTATCGAAATGTTTCTCCGCATACTCAATCGAACCCACGGTAAACGCAGCCAATACCCGTTTCATTGAGTTTTCGGGCAGTAACGTCTGGTAAGTTTCATAGGCATCTAGCCCATGATTACGTACGGTGCGGGTGTAATAGCGGCTAGCTGATAGCATTTTAAAATAGGCCATCTGTGTATCAGCCACAAGCATTGCATTGTCTGACTTTTCTGCAATATCTAACGCATCATCCAAGTACTCTCTGGCGTCCTGTTTACTGCTGGAATCAGCTAACCCCATCAAAGGGTCAATCAGCTCAACCGCATCATCAGCATAACTTTTGCTATAAATCACTAGCGCGGCTTGATACAACTCAAATGCCTGCAACTTGAGCTTCTTCGCCTTTGCTGCACTTTCTTCGGCATAAGTATTTTTAGGAGTATTATCAAGTAATGCACTTCCCGCATTTAGCGCTAGCACAGCGGTATCAAGGCTATCGGCTCCAAACTTAGCTTTTCCTAACTCATAAGCTTTAACTGCATATAACTCAATATCAGCACTGTTATCTGCAGCGACCGCGGCGGTGTAGGCTTTGTAAGTATCGCCAAATTCAGAGGCTGATAACGGACTTAGCGTAAACATTGAAACAGACAATGCCGTTATCAATATTGCTTTGGGAAATAATTTCATTTTTAACATCCTGTTTTATAAAACTTCATATCGTAAACTTGCCATCACCCAAAAAAATGGCAATGCTATTCATCGATAACGATTCCTTTTCGCACTCTACATTTTTGATGGTTATTTTTACAGCTAATTCTCATAAAACAATAAATTAACAAGTTAATACCCATTTACCCTCGCTGATAAGAGCATTTACGCACTTCACTTGAGCAGATATAGCCATTGCCAGTAAAAGCAATATCCAGAGGTCCTTGTTACCCAAGACGTGAACAAGTGGATACGAGTGCCTGTTCGATAACCTCACGGTCAATTTTTGACATTGATAGCAATTCAATTCTTGAATCCAGCGCATCGTCTAGTTCAACGATTGACAATTCTGACTCCACAGCATTAAACCCAGCAATGCCCTCTTCGGTGATCATCACCGCTTTTAGGCGCATAACCTCTAAACCTTTTATTAAGTGCAACAACTTATCAAAGTCGAACTCATAACTTAAATCAAACACCCAGCCACAACTGTAAAATCCATCCGCATGTTTGGTTTTGCACATAATGCCGTGTTCATCAAATTCTATTTGCTGTGGCTTAACCTCTTTGGAAAACAGCGGGCTATAATTAGCATCTAAAAGCCGTGTTGGCTGTTTTATGGTGACGGGAGATATGCTTACACTTTGCGGTCGCCGCGGCTCTGCTACCGGTACATGAGGCTGATTAAGCAGTGCCAATATTGATGGCATTAACTGCTTAACCTGTCGAGTACTCCATGGCTCAATAGCGACATGCTTGCGTAGACTCTTTTTAATTGAGTCATGGTTTGTGTTGCTCGCTGGAGTATGATCAAAAGCACCATTATCGACTGCAGCTATATAGTCCGATAATGTGTCGATAAGTGGCTCATCATAACAATCCGCTTTGCTCGCCAATACCAGATCTGCCACTTGTAACTGCTGATTAAAAATCTCATGCTCGGTATAGCGACTGTCGTTGAGCTTTCTAGCATCCACTAAGGTGATGCATGTTTTCATCGCTAACACTTGCTGATAATGCGTTTGAGTGAGCACCTTAAGCACCTCTTGAGGATGACCGAGCCCCGTTGGTTCGATAAGTAACCTATCGGGTTTGGCTTTAGCGATTAACTGGTTAATCGCTACCTGCATAGGTAACCCAGCAGCGCAGCACATACAACCCCCCGCCACCTCTTTAATCTGTATCTGCTGCGTTTCGCTACCTAAAAGGCCGGCATCAATACCAATCTCACCAAATTCATTGACCAACACCGCCCACACTTCATCAACCGGTTTTTGACTCAGCAAACTTTTAATAAATGAGGTCTTACCGACACCAAGAAAGCCAGTAATGATATTAGTCGGAATTATTTTTTGGATCATAAGGGCTGCTCTATAACGCAAGTTGCTGGAGATTCTAATCGGGATCTAAGGTCAATGTCACGGCTGGAGTGACAGGTATTAAGTCAAAATCCCCCCGCTCGATCACAATACATTTAATAACGGGCCAAAACGCCGGAGAAATTGTAGCTTATGCAAAGCAGCAAACTATCTCGCTAATCTGCTATCCCGGCTGCCAAAATTTAGGCTACCTAATAAAATGCTGGTCTATATAAGCGCACCAAGGATCTGAATCGACAGCAGGTAATGACTCATCGCCTCTAACGCCTAACTTAAACTCCACCACTGAGCGCCACTCTATCGAGCCTAAATCTGGGCCGTGACCTTGGCCATCGCCAGTAATAACTTGTTGCTCAACCTTTTCAAACCACGCGTTATTGCATTGCTTCTTAGATGGCTCAGACTCGGTGGATTGACTCTGCTGTTGAACATCACTACAAGCAAGTGTGAAAAAGCAGAGCAAAATGACAACGGTTCTGCTGGCTGAACGCTTTATCTTCATGGGTAGTTTATCTATTTTCAATGGATTACCTATGTTCAATATTCTCGGTGTTTTCAGGATAGTGACCCGTTCTCCAGCAAAGAATAGCGAGTACGCTAGATCTATCAAGTAGCGCCTTAATTTTTTTAATAAAACAAAGCTTATGGCGCTCCCCCATTCTTATGCAGCACCACCGCAGGTCATTGGAACCACTTAGGTCAGATGCTAAAGCATTTATGCCCCGAAACAACTTATAGCTAATTCAATTCGTCACACCAGTAACGCTTCTGGACTGGAGTCTAGCGACCTTTGCTTTGTATTTGGAGTAAGGGTCAACGATCTGCAGCCAATGCGCTAGTGTCTTTGCAAGCCGCCGTAAAATCTTCCCTGATGGCTCTGCTAAATCATCCCTGATTTAGAAGCTTACACGCCACTCAGCGCACAAGCTGCTAGCAAGTTCATCGAAGCGTCAAACTCATTTATGCCCGTGCGACGTGAAGTCGTATGAAGCGTTGTTCACCACGATAAGAGTGAACCATCTGTATCATCAGATGACCCTAAGACTCTGAATAAAGTAGCGAGTCTGACAATGTAACGAAGTCCATTGGACGGGAACAGAATCGTGAGAGGACGTTCTTCCTGATAACCACAAGTCGGGTAAGTGCTAGGGAGTCAGTATGATGAACATATGTGAATCCACGTAAGGTGCGTTATATGAGAAGCAGCGGAAGTGGTTTATACGCTGTGGCCAAAAAAGGCAACGAGAGCTGGAAAGAGATTGGGCAATGCTCTTTCGTGGTCATAAAGCTCTCCGCACTAGAGTGGGCATCTAAACTGACATTACGCTTCATACGGAACACGGTAAGCCTGAATCGCTCCCGTTGGGAAAGTTATCTGTGAAGATAGCCGATAGTGGTGCAGGTAAAGGAGGCTGGAGAAAGCCAAAGCTGCATTGTAATGATGCAGATACAGACTTGTGTCTGTCACGAAAGTGAGCCCACTTCCAGCTGGTCTCCCGTTGCAAGAAAATTAGAAGAACTTTGTTAATGGAGAAACGCAAATGATGACTTCAACTGAAGTTAGTGCCTCTCCTTGCTTTCCTCAATGAC
Organism: Shewanella abyssi; assembly: GCF_023284025.1. Lineage (GTDB taxonomy): Bacteria > Pseudomonadota > Gammaproteobacteria > Enterobacterales > Shewanellaceae > Shewanella > Shewanella abyssi. Next base: position 165,425 of record NZ_JAKIKR010000003.1, read on the forward strand.
AATCCATCGATTGGAAAGTCATAGAGCAGAAAGTATCAAAGCTTCAAGTTAGTATTGCAAAGGTAACCCCAGTGGTTACCGGGTAACGTAGTACGCCTTAGTGGAGGCTTGAGCCGTATGCAGTGAAAGTTGCACGTACGGTTCTTAGGAGAGCGGCACCTGGTAACAGGTGCCGCTTATCCGACCAAAGTGAGTTGGCAGATAATTTCGTCAACTTCAGGTTAATAGCCATTTCCATATAAAAACTAATCTAAATATGGTTGAAAGGCTTAACCAAAAGGTTAAGTCATGTGTCATTCCTGCCTTTTGATATTATTTGAAATGACACAGAATTATAAACGCAGCTAAATTTTACTCTGACCCAGTTTATGGTTTATGATTTAACCTAGTAGGAAATTGAAACCCAGAAATCTAAATAAAATTGGCATTTCGTCGGATTAATTGACACAATGAAGCACCTAATAATAAGGATATTACTTCGGACTGATGGATCGCGACAACAGTAAAGCAACGACTAAGCTCAGCATCTTTTCTGCATCAATACTGACGTGTTGCCTGCTGTATTGCCTAACCATTAATCTTTTTTCTTTCACTTCTGTTTCCTCTCAAAGCCTTCAACACAACACATATAGTTTGATTTCCGACAGTGAAGAATCCGCGCTTAACGCAAGTCCATTATCTCAACCGACTTCATCTGCAAGTCAGTTTCAAAACAGCAGCCAATTTGCCCGCTGGGGCGAAATTGAACAACACTTTGCTCGATTCTTAAATGCTGATGATTATTTAATAACGGTACCGATCAACATTGACTGGTTTTTAAAGGTTGCTTGCGACAAGTTGAGATTGTCCGGCTGGAAGGAAAGCAGCCTACTCTATAAGTTTATTAACGCCTTAATTTAATTCCTTGTGACTTATTCAATTGGCGGGATCTATCTCGATAGCCCGCAAACTCACAAATATTATTTTAGGTCTATTATGCGATATCGATTAAAAACAAAACTCATTATGTCACTCACTTTCATCTGTCTTCTCTGTTTATGTTTACTGCTGCCAGCTCATAGCGTTGCACAAGCTCACCTCTCTGAAAGTGCAATAAGGACGTTAATTGATGACACCTTCTCTGTTATGCAACAGCACTATATCGAACCAGAAGTTGTGGCAAGTACCAAACAATTTGTGGTTTCAAGGTTCGAGCAAGGACAATATGCCTCAATATATTCTCTCGAAGATTTTGCTGAAATTATTGGCAAAGAAATTCGGAATATTACTGGTGACGCTCACTTAAGCATGTTCACTATTAAGCCCAATAAAAAAGTGACTCACATTCTTAAACACAAAACAGGAAAGCTCACCTACAACTTTGCGTTTGAGCAAGTTAGCTACCTAGATGGCAATATTGGTTATCTAAAATTCAATAAATTTCATTCTGATGAAAAAGCCAAAGAAACCGCAGATGCAGCGTTTAACTTTTTAAAGCAAAGTGACGGCATGATTATCGATCTGCGCGATACCATTGGTGGCTCACCAGATTTAGTGCAGTATTTACTCGGTTATTTTTTACCAAATAAAACGCCATTGTGGGAAGTGTTAGACCAAAAGGGCCAGCAATTATATTCCGTAATAAATAGCAACAATCCCAAACATGAACGCTTTCAACAAGATTACCCAATATGGATTCTAACAAGTGGTCAATCAGCCAGTGCAACGGAGTTTTTTGCGGGGGTCATGCAGGCCAATAATAGAGCAGAAATTGTTGGTGAGACGACTGCAGGTGCTGGATATTATGTTGGTGTACAGCCCGTCACCCCTGAACTTATTTTCAGAATATCGCTTTCAAAACCGGTTATTAGTATAAACAAACAGAATTGGGAAAAGACCGGAATTAAACCAGATATAAACGTTTCAGCTGTGGATGCGCTTAATTACGCTAAACGAGTTGCCTATGAGTCTGTTACCAATCGTTAGCTATTTAACCAGAAGTGATTACAGGGTCTAAACGAATATGTTCATTTGCTCACTTAGACCCTAATTGAAACAAGCAAATAGAGTCTGCAACCTCAGAGTTTACGGAGAAAAGCAAAAACAAATGACACCTATTTAAACGTCAAATCGAAGAGATACTCTTGATTAACATCAAGATAAAGGGGTCGGAGCGAATTAGAGCTTTTCAGGTAAATTCAGATACTTTTTCGGCTCTTCTCCGCTTAGGTGAGTCGACTCATATCAAAAAATTCAAATAACACTATTATTTATAACACTTTTTTATTTATGAATAAGTGAATACACCGTAACCGTCCGGCCAAGTACATCTTCAGCTTACCGCTTTGAAGTTCTATCTTAACAACTGACTATTACATCAGGAGTTAATATGGCTAAACGTTCTCATGCGGATTGGACGAACTTGATCCAGCAACAGCCTGGCAGCGGCTTAACGATTACAGA